>CAZCAC010000065.1:0-48796 GCA_964496575.1 uncultured Planctomycetaceae bacterium
CCCCCCCCCCCCCCCCCGGCCCCCCCCCCCCCCCGGGGGCCCCCCCCCCCCCGGGGGGTGGGGGGGTCCTCCCCATCTCGGACGGTGGGATCGCGGGGCCGATGCGCGACAGTTGATATTCTGTCCCCCCAGGAGTGTCCTTCATGCCCTTCACCGTCCACCTCGCCCAGATCGAACCGACACTCGGCAACCTGGAAGCGAACCTCGAGCTCCACCTCGCGCAGCTCGAGATCGCCGCTTCGGCCGGGGCGGATCTCATCTTGTTCCCCGAGCTCTCGCTCACGGGGTACTTCCTCAAGGACCAGACCTCCGAGACCGCCCTCGCCGCGGACGCGGGCCCACTGGTCACCTTGCGAAAACACTCCTCGCGCATCTCGATCGGCGTCGGCTTCGTCGAGCGAGCGCCCGACGGGCGGCTCTACAACGCGTACGCGATCTTCGAGGACGGGAAGCTCCTGCACGTCCACCGCAAGGTGCACCTCGTCGCTTACGGCATCTTCGAGGAGAGCCGTGACTTCGCCGCCGGCGAGCGTTTCGTCGTGGCCGAGAGCAAGCACGGCCGTCTCGGCGTGCTGCTCTGCGAGGACCTCTGGCACGTCACCTCGGCGTGGCTCTACTTCCTGCAAGGGGTCGACGTGCTGCTCGTCCCCAGCGCCGGCCCGGCACGGGGTGTCTCGGCGAGCTACGAGGGGCTGGGCTCGATGAACACCTGGCAGGCCCTGCTGAGCGGGGCGGCGATGCTCTTCCAGACCTGGTCGGTCTACGTCAACCGGACCGGCTGCGAGGATGGCATCACCTTCGGTGGAGGCAGCCGGGTCTTCGACCCCTTCGGCCACGAGGTCGCCTGTCTCGAAGGGCTCACCTCGGGCGAGCTGCGCTACGCCATCGACCTGCACAGCAACGAGCGCGCACGCCTCCAGACCCCGCTGCGGAGGGACGAGAAGCCGTGGATCGTCCTACGCGAGTTGCAGAAGATGGACGAGGTCGATCTATGAGCACCGGGCAACTCGACATCCAGGTCGGGCTGGTCGAGGAGATCCTGGTTCGATTCCTGCGCACCGAGGCCGGCAAGTTCGGCTTCTCCCGCGGCGTGCTGGGCCTCTCGGGGGGAGTGGATTCCGCCGTGGCGGCCGCGCTCGCCGCGCGCGCCTACGGCCCGGAGAACTGCCTCGGGGTGATGATGCCCTACCGCACGTCGAACCCCGCCAGCGAAGCCGATGCCCGGATGGTGGTCGAGACCCTCGGCATCGAGAGCCGCAAGGTCGACATCAGCGACATGGCGGACGGCTACCTGGAGGGCAACGACAGCGCCGATCGACTGCGCCGCGGCAACGTCATGGCGCGCTGCCGGATGATCGTGCTCTACGACCTCTCGGTCGAATGGAACGGGCTGGTGATCGGGACCAGCAACAAGACCGAGGCGCTGCTCGGCTACACGACGCAGTTCGGCGACAACGCCAGTGCCCTCAATCCCCTGGGCGACCTGTACAAGCACCAGGTGTACCAGCTGGCCCGCCACCTCGGGCTTCCCCGCGAGGTGATCGAGAAAGCGCCGTCCGCCGACCTGTTCAGCGGCCAGACCGATGAGCAGGAGCTCGGCTTCAGCTACGCCGAGGCGGACCGCCTGCTCTATCTCCTGGTCGACGAGCGCTACGGCGTCGACCAGCTGGTGGAAGCGGGATTCGATCGCGACTTCGTATTGATGGTCGTGAGTCGAATCGCCTCCAGCCAGTACAAGCGCCTTCCCCCGATCATCGCCAAGCTCTCCGCGCGGACCATCAATCACGACTTCCGCTACCTGCGGTCCTGGGGGCATTGAGCGGAGGCGACGGCTTTCCAAAGAAGCCGCGCCCGGCCGACCGAGGTCGACCGGACGCGTCCGGGGGAAGGAGATGGGGTGATCTTGTGCCTAGAGACCCTGCAGTTTGCGAGAGAGCTCGTCGAGGTCGACGTCGGAGAGCTCATCCTGGGTGATCTTGCCCATCTCCTCGAACTTGCGCGTCTCGGCGATCGAGCTGAGCTCGTGCTGGGAGCCGGCGGGAAGGCCCTTGCCGGGAGGTCGCACGACCTTGTCCTTCGCCTTCTTCGTGTCGGGCCGGGCCACCGACGAGAGCGACTGCGGAAGGTCGGCGGGAAGGGGCTCGTGCTTCTCCAGGGCGGTCCGGGCGCGGATGCAGACGTCGAGGGTGCTCTGCAGGTTGGCCCGGATCTTGGTCAGGCGCTCGACGTCCGGCTCGGGGCCGGCGAGCGAGCGGCGAACCCGCGCCATGGCCACCTCCAAGAGGGCGATGAGGCAGTTGAGCTTGCGGGTCAGTCGCTCCCGGTACTCGACGGAGTTCAGGTCGGCTTCGGAAAAGGACTCGTCGTTTTCGTGATCAGTCATGAGGAAAGTCTTTCGCGGTCGGCTTGCCTATGGAACGGGAGCGGTCGCGCATCAATCCAAACCTACCCCGAGTTTCCGGATCAGGGGCAGGCCCTTCACCCCTGTACGAAACAAAGCCCCATCTGGGGGCTCTGGAGGGAGGGGGCGGAAAAGGTTTCCGGGGGTGGACCCGGGGATCTACTCGATCGCCGACTGCAGCATCAACAGGAGCTCGTTCACGTCGACCTTGCCGATCGCGATCGTGTGCAGGCCCCGGATCTTCCCTTCCGCGACGGTCCAGGCGCCGTACTGGGCGACCCGGACCCGGTCGCTGGTGATGCCGATGACCGCCGGATCACCCGGCTTGAGGGACTCGTCGGAGTGCATGAAGAAGACCTGCTCCGCTCCGTCGCCATAGACGAAGCGCACCCAGGTCGCCCCCGAGGGGTCCGCGCCGGTGCGCGTGCCGACGGCCTCGAAGAGGAATCCGCTGGGCGGCGCGCTCGGCGGGAGCAGTCCGAAGCCGACGGCGCCGGGCTGGTTGAGGTCGAACTCCGCCCACTGGCTGGGGCCTCCGGTCAGCTGGAGATCGGAAAGGTCTGCGTCGAACTGGAAGCTCTCGTACCAGAACTTGCGCACCAGCAGTCCGTTCGGGGTGTGTTCCTCTTCCCGCAGGATCAACCCGCTGCTCGACTCGACGGCGATGGTGTGCACGTTTCCTCGCCCGTCGTGTCGCCTGACCTCGAGCACGGCGCAATCCAGCCCGGCGATCTTCCGCAGCACGCCCTGGTCGATCACCAGGTAGTTCTGCCAGAAGCGCTGCTGGTCGCGGATGCGGAAATCGCGGTAGCGGTAGGTGAATCCCACGCGGAAGCTCTGCAGCAGGGCGTGCTGATCCTCCAGGACCTGGGGCATCGGGGGCGCCAGGACGTCCTCCACCTGGACGGTGAAGTTCCCCTGCCCGTCGGAGGCGACCTGTTCGAGGACCTCGAACTCGAGCACCTGACCCCCCTCCGCGCTCAGGCGATCGAGGGTGTGGCGCATCCCGCGGTAGGCCGTGACGAAGGGGGCGTCAGTTATCTTGTCGAGGAAGGTGGGGCCGGTGGTCGAGCCGATCAGGCTGTCGGCGGAGCCTCTCGACCCGGTCGGGGTGGTGGTGTTCGTGGAGGGCGCGGAGGTCGACGCGTTGCTGCCGCCCCTCGATGCGGGCGGCGCGGCGGGGGTCCCGCCGGGGCGCGAAGTGCTCGCTCCGCCGGCGCTGGCGGCTATCGCCGCTTCGAGCATCTCCGGCGTGAACGAAGCGAGGGTCCCGTGGGCGCCGCCGGTCACGTGGTCGGCGAACGACTGGGCGGTGGCGCTCAGGGCGCCCGGATCGTCGAGGAAGACGATCTCGACCAAACCGTCCGGGAACGGGAGCGGGTCCGTCGAGCCCGGACCGTCGGGGCTCTGGAAACCGATCCACAGCGCCAGCCCGGCGGCGGCGGCGGCTGCGGCGGCGATCGACCAGCGGCGGAAGGGCAGGATCTTCCCGGGGGTCTCCCGGCGCAGCTCGTCATCGACGCGCCTGGAGAGGATCGGGGGAGCGGTGAGCCGCCCCAGCTTGCCCATGAAGCGCCGGGTCATCGTGGCGGGGAGGTCGCGCAGGTCGTGATCGACTCGCTCCTCCAGCTCCTGCGGGGCGGTGGGCTGGGGCAGGACGCCGTCTTCCCGCAGCGTCGAGAAGATCGACTCGAGCCGCCGGTCCAGCTCCTGGGGAGCCCGCCGCGAGTCGAGCACCGATAGCTTCTCGACGGCGCGATCCTGGCGATGTCCGCCGTTGGCGGAGGCGACCACCTTGCCATCGAGGGTCTCCGGTGCCTCCAGATGGCGCAGGGCCATGAGGCTGGCCACGGCTCGCTGGACGCGGTGCTCCTGACCGAATCCGCGGCGGACCAGAGCGTCGAGGCCCTCGGGGGCGGGGACGGGCTGCAGCTCGGAGAGCGCCCGGGCGTGCAGCCGGAGCCGACGCGCCGTCGACGCACAGACCTCGCACCCCTGGAGATGGGTCTCCACGGGCTCCGACCACGACTCCGCCCCGGCGGCTTCCGCCACCAGCAGCTCGTGGATTCGGTCACAGGAGGAGGTCATGGGTCTTCAGGAGCGCCTTATTGGTTGATCTACTTCCTACTTCGACAGGGCTGGAATCAAGCGAGGTAGTGTTTGTCCAAGACTGGAGTAAGTTCCCGGTCGAGAGCCTGATGAGCCCTGGCCAGGCGGGATTTGACCGTTCCGAGCGAGATTTGAAGCGTTTCGGCGATCTCCTCGTAAGAGAGGTCTTCCACGTATCGGAGAATCGTGATCACCCTCATTTTGGGTGACAGTCTCAGAATCGCCCGCTGGACCTCGCCCTCGAGCTCTCGCTTCGAGGCCGCCACCATCGGGCCGTTGCCGAGCTCGTCGCTCAGGTCGAGGTGGCCGCCGACGTCCCCGTCCGCTCCGTCGCCCTCGCGGATGGCGTCCAGGGAAGCCACCCAGCGGCTGCTGGCTCGGCGCTTGAGATCGATGCTGGCGTTGACCGCGATCCGGTAGACCCAGCTGGAAAACTTTGACTCGAAACGGAACTCGCCGACCTTCCGGAACAGGATCCCGAAGGTCTCCTGGGCGGCGTCGAGGGCGTCGGAGGAGTTGCCGGTGATCCGGTAGCAGACGTTGTAGACCCGGTCCCGGTACTGCTCGTACAGGGCACGAAACGCCCCCTCGAGCCCGCAGGGTTCGGTGGCCTGGCACGTCCGTACCATCTCTCGATCAGGATCCGCTTTCATCTGACACTCTCACGAAAAGGACGGCTCAAATGACCCTCGGGTTCCCTGCAGAAGGGAACCTTTGGCAGAAACGGCGATTTGCAGAATCCTTTCCGGGGTGATTCTGGAAACCTCGCCAGGGGAGAGAGGGTGGCTTCACCCTATTTCGGGAAACACATCCGGACTCCAGGCGATCGTCCGGAGAGCAGCCGGCCTCTTCGGCCGGACCCCTAGCCTCCGACCAGCCCCAGGGGATCGAAGGTCTCGAAAGTCGTGCCCGTGGAAGATTCGCAGTCGCTCCGACAATAGCCGTCCCAGTCCGAGATACAGGCGGCATCGATGACCTCGTGGACGATGATGCCGCCGGGATGGGACCCGACCACCATGGAGGTCTGGTAGCAGATCTCTCCGGCAGCCCAGGTGTGCGGAATCGTCCCTTCGCCATCCGGGGGGATCGGCGTGTAGATCGATCCGTTGCCGGTGTGGCCCAGCAGCAACGGCAGCGCTCGAAGCCTCTCGGTGGCCCCCCAGGCGAGGCTGGGCACCCCATCGGTCCCCGCCAGATCGACGGCGTCGGCCGCGCTGGCCTGCGACTCTCCGGGGAGATGCAGCGAGGCGAAAACCGACATGCTGCCGAAGACGTGAACCAGTGACATGTCGATGGGCAGGTCGAGGACGAGGATCGCCTCGCCCACGGTCCTGGCCGGAATCAGCCGGTACGTCGTTCCGGGGGCATAGTCTTCGGGAGGCAGGGGGATCAGGCGTCCCGCGACGGCGACCCCGACCTGGATCTCCTTGTTCAGCGGGTCTCCGTCGGCGAGATAGACGGCGATCAACACCCGATTCTCTCCCGCTTCGCCGCGCGCGGTCATGCCCAGGTCGACCTCGGTAGGAAGGGGCGTGAAGACCGACGAGGTCGGGTCACTGTGCCGGGCGACCTCTTCCAGGTCGCTGAAGCCGTCGCCGTCGGTATCGGCGTGAAGCGACGAGGTGCCCAGGACCTTCTCCTGAGCATCGCTCAGACCGTCGCCATCGGGATCGGTGAAGACCCTCTTGCTCGCATGCACCACCCCGCCGGAGACGGCACGGGTGTTACTCGAGAAACTGACGGCCAGGAGACCCAGGGCCGCCAGGGACGCCAGGGGCAACGCGGCGGAGGACCAGAGTCGTGACAACTGAATCCACCGGCGGCTGGGGGCGCGCCTGTTCGACGGATTTACACTCATATGGGCAGGATGACCCAGGCAGGAGAGAGAGAGAGACTTACCAGCCTAGGAGAATGTGATGATAGGGTTACCCCCCATCGTCCGTCAAGGCTACCGCAGATCGCCCAGGGGGTGGGTAAAACCCGAATATTTTAGGATCAACGGACTCCGAAATGAGAGCCCCATTCCATCCCGGCGGGCCGCTCCGTAGGATGTCCGCCCTTCCGCGCCCGTAGCTCAGCTGGATAGAGCGTTGGCCTCCGAAGCCAAAGGCCACAGGTTCGAATCCTGTCGGGCGCGCCACCCCCCTCCCGGGGGGCGCCAGGGGCCCTCCGCGGGCCCTTTTTCGTGTCCCGCGTTACTTTCCGGCGGCACCCGGCAGGCCGGCAGCACCCAGCAGGGCGGCCTCGACCTCGGCGAAGGTCGCCTCCCGGCTGAAACGAGGGCGCCGCTCCCGGCAGTTGGCGTTGAACCTCGCGCCGAGCAGCGGGTCCTCCAGCACGCGGGTGATCGCCCGGGCGAGCGCGGAGGGGTCGTGAGGGTCGATCAGGAGTCCGTTGACCTCGTCCTCGACCACCTCCGGGTTGCCGCAGACGGAGCTCGCGATCATCGGGGTCTCCAGGTGCAGGACCTCGAGCAAGGTGTGGCTGAGCCCTTCGTAGCGGCTGTTCAGCACGAAGACATCGGCGGCGCGGATGTAGAGCGGGATCTGTGCGTGGGGGACGTTGCCGAGGAAGGTGACGCGCCCCTCGAGGCCGAGCTCGACCGCGAGCGCCTTCCACGCCACCTCCATGGCTCCATCGCCGGCGACGAGCAGGTGGACATCGGCGGGAAGCTCGGTGAGGGCGCGCAGGATCCCGTCCACTCCCTTCCAGATCATCAGCCGACAGATGGTCAGGGCGTAGCGCTTGGAGGGATCGAGCTTCAGCTCGACGCACGCCTCTCCGCGGTCTTGCGCGAGCTCGTCGGGATCGGGGCCGTGGTAGGCGTTGAAGATCCGCTGCACCTTGTCCGCGGGCACGCCGTGGTGCTGGATCAGGATCTGCCGGAGGAACTCCGAACACGCGATGATGTGTGTACACCAGCGCCACCAGGTGCGCTGCAGAAAGCGCGTCAGCTTCACCTGCCAGCCGTAGCTCTTCCCCTGGAAGGTGACGATGTCGTCGTCACCGCACCAACCCTTGCGGTGCGCGATCTCCCAGGAGCCGTCGACCATGATGCGGATGACGACCGGTTTGCGCCGCAGCTTGGCGGCGAGCACGTGCAAGAGGGCGAGGTGTTCCTGCACGTAGACGATGTCGACGTCCTTCGCTTCGGCGAGCACCGCGAAGAACGCCTTCAGGTAGCGAACCGGCAGCGGCCCACGCGGAACGGCCCGCACGAGGAACGGATAACCGCTGGGGTTCTCCTGCGAGCAGAAGGCGACGACCTTCACCTCGTGGCCGCGATCGACAAGGAAGCGCCCGAGGCTGGGCACGTAGATCGCGGGCCCTCCGAGGTCGGGGGGGAATACGGGAGCGGTGATCAGGACGCGCATGAAGGACTCGATCCTCCTCAGGCGGTACAGGCGGGATCGACTCCCTGGCGCTCGCCGCGGTTCAGCGTGCGGTCGCCGGCGATGGCGTCGAGACGATCGTCGGTGATGTCGGACGTGGGGTACACGCCGGTGAAGCAAGCGTTGCAGAAGTCACACAGGCGCCGGTTGCCCCTTCGCGCCGCTTCGTTCATCCGTTCGCGGTCGAGGTACAAGAGGTGATCGACACCCAGCGACTCGGCGATCTCCTCGTTGGTTTTGCCGGAGGCGATGAATTCCGTCTTGGTCGCCATGTCGATGCCGTAGGGGCAGGGAGCGACCAGCGGCGGCGAGGTGGAAGCGAGGTAGACCTTTCGCGCGCCCGCGGCCCGCACCATCTGCACGATACGTCGCGAGGTGTTGCCGCGCACGATCGAGTCGTCGACCAGCAGCACGTCCTTGCCCTCGAAGACGATGCGGATGGTGTTGAGCTTGCGCCGCACCGAGGAGCGGCGGCAGGACTGGTTGGGCATGATGAAGGTCCGGCCGATGTAACGGTTCTTCACCAGTCCTTCGCGGTAGGGGACCTCCAGGCCGAGAGCCATGGTCATCGCCGCGTCGCGGGCGGAGTCGGGGATCGGCACGACGGTGTCGGGCATCGGCGCGCCTTGCTCCTTCCATTGCTCGGCCAGGGCATGGCCGAAGCGTCGGCGGGTCTTGTAGACCGAGACGTCATCGAGCATCGAGTCGGGGCGCGCGAAGTACACCCACTCGAAGATGCAGGGGTGGTGAGGCTTGTCGGCCAGCTTCTTCGTGTGCAGGCGCCGCTCGTGATCGACGAAGATCGCCTCCCCGGGGCCGATGTCGAGTGTCTTGTTGTAGCCGTTGATGTCGAGCACCACGCTCTCGCTGGCGCAGGCGAACCAGTGCCCCTCCTCGGTCTCCTTCTCACCGAAGGTGATCGGCTTGATTCCGTACGGATCGCGGAAGGCGACCATGCCGACATCGGGCAGGATCGCGACCACCGAGAAGGCGCCCTTGAGCTGCTCGAACACCGCGCTGACCGCGTGAAAGATGTCCGGGGGCAAGATCTTCTTGGCCTCGCGCTCACGCAGGCGTTCGTCGAGCGCCTTGGCGAAGACGAACAAGATCACCTCGAGGTCGCAGGAGGAGTTGAGCCGCGTCTGGTTCTGCTTGAAGAACCCCTCGACCACCTCGGCGTAGTTGCTGATGTTCCCGTTGTGGGCCATGGCAATGCCCACCGGGTAGGTCAGGTGGAAGGGCTGCGCATCGTCACCGCGGTTGCCGCCGATGGTGGGGTAGCGCACGTGCCCGACCCCGAGACTTCCCTTCAGCCGGCCCATGTTCCGCTCGTCGAAGACCTCGAGCACCAGCCCGAGCCCCTTCTTGACGTGGAACGCGTCGGTGAAGGTGATCATGCCGGTGGCGTCCTGCCCGCGGTGCTGCACCGCCAGGAGGCCTTCGTAGATCTCGCCGGCGACGTCGACGCCGTCGGGTCCGTAGGTACCGATGAATCCGCACATGGAAGCTGAATCCGGCCCCGGAACCGCTTCTCCGGAGCCTGTCGAGGGAGGGGCAAGCCCCCAATCTATCCGATGCGGGGCACGGTTCGAGGTTCGGTGGGGGAGAAGTCTGCGGAGGGCGCGGTGGGGAAGAGGTGTGGGCCGTGTGCCAGGCGGGTGGCGGTTCAAGGGGTCAACCCGACGCGCCCGGAGTGGAAAGGGACACTAGACGCGCTCCAGGCAGCTCCAGAGGTGCTCCCGCGAGGCGGCAGGGCGTCACGACCGCAGCCCGGCAGTTGGCGAGAGCGCCTGAATCACTACCCAGGTTGGCGAGAACGGGCATACTTGGAAGCTGTCGAAGAACCGGTCCGAAACTTCGCCGCCATGGAGGTGGTTGTAATGGGCTCCTACCGTTCGCTCGCACTGCTCGTCCTTCTCCCCTCTATCGGATTCTTCGATACGACCTGGGGGCCCGACGTCGAGGCAGATGTCGATTGCCATGAGGATCTCGATCACGCGACCGAGGCGCGCTCCGTCACGCCCGCTGTCGAGGACGGCGTGCCCGACGGGCTCTCCGCCAATGACTGGGCCAGCATTCGGGATGTGCACGAGGTGGAGTGTCACGTCGTCCATGCGACAGAGGGTGGCTTCCAGGCCCGCAATCCGGGGCAGCAGTGGCTGACGCACTTCGATGGCCGCGGTTTCCGGACGGAACCTGACGCGGGAGCGTGGACGTGGGGGCTGGAGCTCGTGAGCTACGGTTTTTCCGGCAACCTGCGGGTCGTGACCAAACCGAGAAGCCTGAGCGCCGAGGGACAGCGGATGGCCTACGAGTGGGACGCGACTCTCGAGGAGTGGTACAAGAACGACACACGCGGCCTCGAGCATGGCTACATCGTCCACCAGCGCCCTGCTGCGGACGGCCTGGACGGAACGAGTCCGCTGACCTTCACGCTGGCCGTACGCGGTGGGCTGCGTCCCGTAGTGGATGCCGATGGGCGTGGTGTTCGCTTCTCGGGACAAGCCGGGGCGGAAGTTCTCACGTACACGGGTCTCAGCGTGGTAGATGCAAAGGGGCGAGAGCTGCAGGCAAGCTTCGCGCCCGTCGGTGACCGGTTGCGCCTCACGATCGATGATCGCGGTGCGTGCTATCCGGTGACGATCGATCCGATCGCGCAGCAGGCGTACCTCAAGGCCTCCAACGCTGACGCGTGGGACTGCTTCGGGGACTCCGGGGCACTGTCGGGCGAGACTCTGGTGGGCGGGGCAGCCTGTGAGGACAGTTCCGCCGGGGGCGTGAACGGGAATCAGAGCGACGATGGCGCTTCAGATGCTGGGGCGGCCTACGTCTTCGAGATTGGCCCCCCCGGCGTCGGCTATTGCTTCGGCGATCCGGGCAGCGGCACCCCCTGCCCCTGCTTCAACGACAACGATGGCAGTGTCCCGGGCTCGGGCTGCGCCAACGGAGTCTTTGCTTCAGGTGCCCTGCTCACCGGTAGCGGCGTCGCGAGCGTCAGTGCCGACACGCTAGTCCTGTCCGCCACCGGTTTGGATCCCAACAACAGCGGCCTCTACTTCCAGGCCGACAACGACCTCTCCCCCGGCACCGTCTGGGGTGACGGCCTGCGCTGCGCCGGCGGCCAGCTGAAGCGCCTCGGTGTTCGCTTCTCGGACGCGAGCGGTGCCTCCGATACCTCCGCCTGGGCCACGCCGATCTCGGTGAAGGCCGGCAACGTCAACGCGGGAGACACCAAGCGCTACCAGCTCTGGTACCGCGACACCTCCGGCGGTCAGCCCTGCGGCGTCGGCGTCAACGACTTCAACGCCTCCAACGGCTATGAAATCGTCTGGCTGCCCTGATATGGATGCCGTGTTCTTGATTGGAGTGTCAACGCTTGATTGACGGGTCCACGCTCTGATCTACTCGCCCCCTCCTACCAGTAGCGTCGTCGCCGCCGAGGCCTCTTCTTCTTCCTCTTCGCGGGTTTGTCCGGCTCCCCGCCCTCGAGGAAGATGCCGGACTTCCTGCAGAGGCGAATGACCTCGGCGCGCTTCGCCGGGTCGAGGAGGAGGGTAGAGGGGCTGACGAGCTCGACGCGGCGGCCCGCGGCGGAGCGTATGCGGGCCGCGGTGTCCTCGTCGGGGCAGCGCACGACGAGGGCGGGCTCGAGGGAAAGGCGGCGGCACTCGTCGAACCAGACACCGATCTCGTGCTCGACGTTGCGCGGGATGCCGGTGGTGCTGGCGTCGGCCAAGGTCGACAGAACCTCCTCCCGCGCGAGGCCGGCATTGGCGGCCGCGTGGATCGAGGCGGCGGTGATTCGGAAGAGCGTTCCCACACCGCTACCCAGGCGTTCGGCGAAGCGGACGATCGAGGCCTCGAGCGCGGGGGAGGGGGCGAGGAAGACGATCTCGAAGTCCGGCTGTATGCGCACCGGCCGGTCGTCGGAGGCTTCGCCGCTGTAGCGCAGATCGTCGGTCAGTCGCAGGAGCCAGCGACCGGTATCGGTGAGCTCGATGGTGAAGAGCCCTTCGTCGGTCCAGCCGGTGCGCACGCCCCCGAAGCGCATCAGGCGCTCCCAGAGGAATCTCGAGAGAGCGCTGGCCCACCGCTCCTCCAGCTCCTCCTCCGTAGGTGTGTCCCCGTAGTAGCCGCGCCGGGCCAACGGTTCGACCTCGGGGGGATTCCGAAAGGGCGAATGCCCCTCGAGGATGTGGCGCACGAAGTGGGCTCGTGGCAGAACGTGACCGCGATCGAGGAGGCGCATCGACTCCGCGACAACCCGCGCCGCGTCCTTCGAAGAGCCGAGCTCCGGGCCACTATAGGGCAGGAACTCCGTGCTTGTGGGCGGGTCGAAATCCCAGTGGAGATCATTCCCGTCCTCCTCCTCCTCGGAGTCCGAGTCCAGAGGCGCACGCATCGGTTCGAGGAGCAGCTCCAGGCGTTCGCGGGGCGGCCGGGCGAGCCAGTCCCGGCCTTCCGCGGTGAGCTCCAGTCGGAGAGACTTCCCCGAGGTGCCCGTCTCGGTGAGCAGCTCCCGCTCCAGGGCCAGATTCCGCGCATCGTTCACGCGCGTCTCCAGGAGCCACTCGGTGTCTCCCTCGGATCCGCCCATCAGGTCCGGCAGGGCGAGGAGCGAGGCCTCCACCTCGCGCTGGGCCTTCGCGAACAAGGCGCGATCGTTGCTCCGTAGCCGCAACGGCTCGGAGGCCGCGACGAGGAGTTGCGTCACGTCTTCCAGACCCCAAGGCGTGTCGAAAGTCCTGACCACCGAGTCGGGATCCACCGGCTCGGGCCACGGTGTTGGCGTTCGATTCCACCGCTCCGCCACGGGCGGCCAGAGCGTCAGCGCCGGAGATAGCGTCTCCGGGTCGAGGGTCGGGAAGGCGAGGGCGTACCGCACCGCCGCGTAGATCGCGGCGCCGATTCGAGCCTTGGCCCTCCGGCCCAGGTGCTTCCGCAGCTCGACGAACGCCACCGGCCGAGTCTGGGAGGCGAGCGCCGCGAGGAGCGTACCGGTGTCCGCGGCGGTGTGGGGGCCGGTGAGCACCGGTTCGGTGTCGCTCTGCTGCTGGCGGTACGGGAGTTCTGCCACCACCCGGTCCCGCTCCCACCCAGTCGGATCCTCCGCTTCCATGAAACCGCGCAGGTGGGCGACCGAGGTCAGCATCGAGAGCATGCGCCACTCGCTGCCGTAGCCGTACCGGTCGTACTCGCCGATCAAGAGGTCGCGCTCCTCGCGAGTGAAGTTCGCAGAGAGATGGTTCCTCAGGACGGACGGCGTGGGATCCGGCCAGAGGGGAAAGCGGGCCATGGCCCGCAAGGCCTTGGACGTTTCTCGGAACTCTTCATGCAGGCGTACGCGGCCCGGTTTGGCGAAGGGCTGCAGCACTTTCACCTTGACGAGCTTCTCGAGGTCGGCTCCGAAGTGCCCATCATCGATCGGCTCCTGTGGCTTGAGCTGACAC
Organism: uncultured Planctomycetaceae bacterium; assembly: GCA_964496575.1. GTDB lineage: Bacteria > Planctomycetota > UBA1135 > UBA1135 > CAZCAC01. The sequence continues at coordinate 13,353 of CAZCAC010000065.1, forward strand.
AGGATGACACGCGTCTCTGGCTCGAGCTCCTCCAGGTGCTTGGCGTAGTCGAGGAACCGCGCCCAATCGATGTCGTAGAGCTTCACCCTACGCTTTCTCCTGGACCTCGGAGGGCTCGCGGTCGACGAGCCGATACTCGTATCCTTGCTCGCACAAGAAGAGCTGCCGGTGCAGCGCAAAAGTCTGTTCTTTCGTATTGCGCGAGACGAGGGTGTAGAAGCGTGCCTGGTTCACACCCTTCTTGGGGCGGAGGATGCGCCCCAGCCGTTGCGCCTCTTCTTGACGCGAACCGAAGGTTCCGGAGACCTGGATGGCCAGCGAGGCGTCGGGCAGATCCACCGCGAAGTTGGCGATCTTCGACACGACGAGCAAGCGTCGCGTACCGGCACGGAACTCACGGTAGAGCTTTTCGCGCAGCTTCTGCGAGCTCGTGCCGGTCAGGACCGGCTCCCCCAGCTCCTCGGCGATGAGTCGTACCTGGTCGACGTACATCCCGATCACGATCGCCTGGTCGTCGGGATGCTGGCTCAGGACCTCCCGCACGACGTCCACCTTGAGGGAGTTCTCGGCGGCGATTCGAAACTTGGCGCGCTCCGAGGCCTGGATGTATTCGCGGTGCTCGGCCGGCGGCAGGGGCAGGCGAATCTCCGTGCAGACGGCCCTCGCGATCCACCCCTGACTCTCGAGCTCCTTCCAGGGCACGTCGATGCACTTGGGCCCGATCAGCGCAAAGACCTCATCCTCGAGGCCGTCCTCGCGTACCAGCGTCGCGGTCAAACCCAGCCGGCGTCGCGCCTGCAGATCCGCGGTCCGTTGAAAAACCGGCGCGGGCAGGAGGTGTACTTCGTCGTACACGATCAAGCCCCAGTTGCGTCGTCCGAACAGATCCATGTGACGCATGCGCCCGTCCTTCCCGCGGTGGGTGAGGATCTGATACGTGGCCACGGTGACCGGCGCGATCTCCTTGCGGTGACCGCTGTACTCGGCGATCTGATCCGCCTCGAGGGTGGTCTTGTCGAGCAGCTCGTCGAGCCACTGGCGCACCGCGGTCACGCTCGTGGTCAGGATCAGGGTCGACGTCTGCAACGCGGTCATGCAGGCCATGCCCACCACCGTCTTGCCGGCTCCGCACGGCAAGACCACGACGCCTTGTCCTCCGCGCTCGGACCCCACGGCGTGAAAGGCCTCCATCGCTTGGCTCTGGTAGCCTCGCAGCGAGAACTCCTCGCCCGCGAGGGTCCGCTCGTTCAGCGCCAGCGCGAGAGCCTCACCTTCGGCGAAACCGGCGCGATCGCGGACGGGGAGGCCGAGCTTGATGAGGGAGCGCTTCAGCTTGCCGCGCACCTCGTCGGCGATGCGGAACGAGCGCATCGACGCGCGGGGGCCCAGCAGATCGGTGAGATCCCGCATGGCCGCGAGCTCATTCGCCAGACCGACACTTTCCGCCTCGAGGAGGAGCCCCTCCTCCTCCGCTCGCCGCAGCACCAGCTGCCCGAATCGAGTCCCCAGGCTCGCGATCTCGCGCAGCACGTGGTCGGGGACCGGATAACGCGCGAACTCCGTCAAGGTGTCGGTGATGCGCTCCACGGACACTCCCGCGGAGCACGCGTTCCAGATCGAGAGGGGAGTGATCCGGTACGTATGGACGTGCTCGGGTGACTTGACGAGGTCGGCGAAGGCCAGGAGCCGTCCCCGCACCTCGGCGTGGGCGGGGCTGGCCACCTCCAAGAGGACGGTGAAGTCACCCTGGACGATCAGGGGGGCGTCGGCGGGCATGGCCGCGAAGGGTACACCCGAGATGCCGCGCGGAGGTACCCCGTCACCCGACTTCTAGCCACTTACGGCACCGCGAGCGCCTCGCTTCAGCCACTGGCGCAAGACCAGCCAGCTCACCCCGGAGAAAACCAACAGGCCGAATCCCCAGAAGGAGGTGAAGAAGGACTGCTGGAGCCCCTCCGCCACCATCCTCGGCGAGATCACCTCGGCCTCCCGGATCACGGTGAGAGACCTGTAGATGCCGAGGCACTGCCCCATGAAGCCGAGCAGCGCGGCGATCACTCCCCAGAAGAGGATCGCGTGCACGTTGCGTTCGATGGTCCGGGCGAAGTCGACGTTCCGGGAGCGCAGGAGTGTCGTCGCGCGGATCACCAGGGCGATGATCAGCACGGAGAGGGCCAGGAGCACTAGTCCGACGAGGCCCGATTGTTTCAGGAAGAGCAGCATGGTTCTCGTGGGTAGGGGTCTTCGATGAGGAATCGGGGGGATCGGTCCCGGGGGTTCAGAGCTCGAGCAGGAGCGCCATCTCGCGCTCCTCGATACGGGCGACTCGCCGCGAGAAGAGGTACCAGGCGAAAGCGCAGAGAACCGCTCCGAGAGTGGCCAGGCCGAAGAGGGCCGAGCTCTCGCGCAGCCAGACGAGCTGGTACTGGAGCCAGGCCTCCGGGACGTCCCGGTCGGAGCTCCAGCTGGCGACGAGAGCGAGGTGAGCACCCACCAGCGCGAGCCCGAGCTGCGCGCCGGCGATGGCGAGGAGGCTGCCCAGACCGCGGCGCAACCGTCGCGGGTGGTGGTCCTGCTTGAGGTGCAGTGAGTAGAAACGCTCGACGGCGATCACCGCGCCGGCCAGGAAGAGGACGAGGAGCGGCCAGGCGAAGGGGCCGGCGTCACCGAAGATGTTCTCCGACATCGCCAGCTGGAAACCCAGCCAGGCGAAGGTGAACGCGCAGAGGGCCAGCATCGTGCGCTCGATCTTCGTCCGCGTGCCTTCGGAGACGCGGTCCAGGACGCGTCGTACGAAGCTGCCGTGTACCTGGACCAGCGCGGAGAGCGACTCGGAGTCGGCGGAGACGAACGAGAGCGCCCGCTCGTGCGCCTCCTCCTCGGACTGCCCGGTCTCCCGGCTGACCTGGTAGATGTCCTCCAGGTCAGCGGCGAGCTCGAGCAGGATCCGCGCCCGCGCCGGCTGCGGCACCTCGAGGCGCTCGTTCAGCTCGGCGAGCACGTCGCGGAAGCGGCTCACGGCTGCTCCTCCAGGGCGGCGCTCTGGAAGTGCTGGATGAACTGCCGCCAGCTCTCCCGCTGGGCCGACGCGAAGGTCTGTCCGGCCTCGGTCAGCGCGTAGCTCTTGCGCCTGCCGCGCGGCCCCTCGTTCGACCAGTTCCCCTCGATCAGCCCGTCCTTCTCCAGCTTGTGCAGGATCGGATAGAGCGTGCCGTGCTTGAAGGTGAAGAAGCCCCCGCTGCGCTCCTCGAGGTCGAGAGCGATCTGGTAGCCGTGGCGCGCCCCCCGGGCCAGGGTGGCCAGGATCAGCGCTTCGTTGCAGCTGCGCGTGAGACTCGGGGTCTCGACCTCGGGTTGGCTCATGGGACATCGGTGATGTGTCGGCGCTCGATATGTAGGGCTTCGACATATACCGGCAGAACTCGAGATCCGCAAGGGGGAGCCTCGCTTCCGGATCAGCAGGATTGCCGTAAGCCCGGACGCTGCAATTGGTTACCGAGCACGCCTCCGCTCAGCGGCTCAGCACCCACTCCTTCCAGGCCTCGTCGAACTGCGCCGGGGTCCACCCCCAGAGCTCCTTCATCAGCTTGCGCTGCAGTCCCATGAGGTCGTGCCCGCTGGGGAGGCCGTTCTCGTCGAGCTGCCCCATCACGCCGCCGATGAAGGTGGCGAGCTTCTCGGGATGCTCGTCCTTCAGGAATCTCACCATCGAGCGGCAGACGATGTTGTCCTCCTGGCTGAGCTCGCTGAAGGTCTTGACGCGCATCAGCTGGGCGAGGTTCCGGTGCTTGCCGCGGCGCGCGATGCGCACGTCCTTGCCCTGCCAGTCCTGGTGGTCTCCGCGGTGGGGGCCGGTGCCCTCGTCCCCCTCCATGGTGGTCGAGAGTGGCTCGATCTCACGCTCCAGCGTGTGCGCCAGACCCTCGTCGAGCCAGATCGGCGGGTTGTAGGAGAAGTGCTTGTAGGCGCTGAGGAAGAGGTGCGAGAGCAGGTGGCAGGTGTGCGGGTAGAGCCACTCGTCCGAGCGCAGATCGCTGTCCTCGGCCGGGATCGAGGCGATCAGCCGCGAGGGGTTGCGCAGGTACCAGCGCACCGCATCGGTCACCTTCCCGCCCATCAGCGACTTGGTGAAGATCTGGTGCTGCTTGCGGCGCGAATGGAAGATCAGCTCGAACTTGCCCTTCACCCCGAGGTAGCGCCCATGGCCCATGAACGGCCCCTCGTCGGCGCGCTCCTCCGGGAAGTCCTCGTCGGTGACGCGGAGAATGGTCTGGAAGTAGTCGTAGAAGTCCTCGCAGCGCAGCGCCATGACGTGCAGCCGCAGCCAGGGATCGAGGCGCTTGATCTTCCTCGGCAGGTCGGGGAAGGCGACGCGCAGCCGCTCGAGGACCGGCTCGAGCGCGGCCATCTGCTTGCGGTTCAGCGACTCCGGGCCGAGGTTCGAGGCGATCCGCAGGTGTTCGGTCTCGAGGACCACCCAGGGGTTGCCGGGGATCATGTCGGGCAACTCCTCGGTGTTCACCCGGCCGATCGGGAAGGGACCGTAGGAGACGATGCCGATCTTCGCGCCGTTCGCGACCATCTTCTCGGGAGTCTTGCCGCCCCAGTCGCATTCGAGCTGAGCAATCGCCGAGGCGCCGAGGACGACGAACGCCGCCAGCGTGGCGTGAGTCCTTCGCAACGTTCCCATCGAGGATGACGATACCTGGACCGAGGATTCTCCACCAGGGGGGATCGACTTGGCACGCGGGATCCCGTCCTGACGCTCACCAGGCGCCATTCGTGGCTCCCAGCCCTCAGACCTCGTCGAGCCGCTCGCCCATCCGGAGCCGGTGGCGCAGCCGCATCATCCGCTCGTCGAGGCGGCGCAGCTCGACGAGGTTCGCCCGTTCCTGCTCGCTCGGCTCGACCAGCGAAACCATGCCCCCGTGGCGGATCACCACCCGGCGATCGCCCATCAGGGCGAGGATCGGATCGTGCGTCGCCATAAGGACGATCTTGTCCTGGCGGACGAGGATCTCCAGCGCGCGCTGGCGGTCGATCCCGGCGTTCTCGATCTCGTCGATCAGGACCACTGGCGAGCGGGAGAGCACCGCCGTGTCGGCGATCATCAGCGCGCGCGACTGGCCGCCGGAGAGGCTGGTGATCGGCGTGTCGTCGGCGAAGGGCTCGCCGGCGAGGGCGTTGGCGTCCTCGATGATGTGCGCGATCTTCTCCTCGGGATCCGGGACCTGGCGACTCTCGGCGTGCAGCGCCAGGAAGTCGATCACCGAGAGGTCCATCACGAAGTTCATGTTCTGGCTGAGCTGCGCGACGAGCTTGTGCTCGCTGGAGGTGCGCCACTTGTCCTCCGGGGTCTTGCCGTTGATCAAGACCTCGCGAACGGTGGGGGTGTCGCGGCGCGCGACCCACTCGATGTCGGCCAGGAGCCGGCTCTTGCCCGAACCGGTCGGGCCGACGATGCAGATCACCTCGCCGACGCGAGCGACCAGCTCGCGCACGGGTTCGGGCTCGCCGTTCTTGTCGTTGCCGCCGAAGACGGTGATCTCGCGCACCGGCTCCTCGTCCTCGGAGAGGAACGACTCCATCTCGGCGAGAAAGCTGCCGAGCTCCTCCAGCAGGGCACCCTTCACCTGGCCGGCGAGCGGCAAATGGGTCTCGTCGCCCAGCTCGACGCCGCGCTCGGCGAGGAAGCTGGCGGCAAATGGCCAGCGGGTGAGGAACTCGCCCACGGTGATCGCCTGGAGCTCCTGGAGGCGACTCATCACTCTTCTCCCTCGGCGTCGGTCAACGGGCTCGCCTGCTGCCGGTCGCACTGGCTCTCCAGGTCGATCTTGCGCACGTTGCCCATCTGGTAGTCGCTGCCGATGCGCGTCTCGCCCAGGCAGTAGCTGCACAGCGCCGCGGGCATCGAGAAGCGCAGCCGCTTGCCCTCGACCGTCTCCACCGCTTCGCGGCCGCCCCACAGTGTCGAGAACTCGAAGCTGCCCTGCCCGGTGATGCCGTTGACGTGCATGATCCGCGCGCTGGGATTGACGCGATGGACGCGCGAGGCGAACACCTCGCGCTCGGCCTGGCTGACGATGTCGCCCTTGGTGATGATGACGATGTCCGCGCTCTTCAGCATCGGCCCGATCTTCTTCGGTGTGCCGATGCCGGAGAGGTTGTCGATGACGCAGACCGCGAGCACGTCCTTGATATAGGGGGAGCAGCGGTTGCAGAGACCCGCGCTCTCGCTGACCAGCACGTCGAAGTTCTCGGCGCGGCCCCACTGCACGCACTCCTCCACGTTGCTGACGAAGTAGTGATCGGGGCAGAGAGCGCCGGAGAGGCCCTTGCGCACGGGAATCCCCGCGTTGCGGTAGATATCGTCGTCGTCGGTGGAGAGGCAGTCGAACTTGACCACGCCGACGCGGTTGCCCGAGCTGCGCAGGTGCTCGAGCGTCTTGAGGATGACCGAGGTCTTGCCCGAGGAGGGCGGGCCGCTGACGGCGACGAATTGCATCTCTTACACCTCCGCGATCTCGCGGAAGATCCTGAGGACTCTGGGAATCAGCTCGCCGAGGTCGTTCTCCCGGATGAAGTCCCAGCCGAGCCACATCCAGCCGGCGCCCTCGGGCAGGGGATTCTGCACTTCGGGGTGCAGCGAGGGGAAGAGGCCACGGTGCGCCAGCACCTCTCCCGCCTCGCGCGAGAGGAAGAAGTCGCCGAGCTCCCGCGTTCCCGCGGGCGCCTGGGCCTGTTCGAGCATGAAGATCGGGCTGATGATCGCGCCGTCCTCGGGCCAGACGATCTCGACGTTGGGATTCATCGCCGCCATCTTGCTGAAGAAGTAGGGGATCACCGACACGGCGGGCTGCGAGGCTTGGCGGCCCGCGAAGCGACCGGCGACCTGGCTGGGGTGCATCGCCTGCACCAGGTTGCGCGCGACACCGCGCACGCCTTCCTCACCGTAGTGCTTGTAGAGCGTCAGCAGGATCCCGTTGAAGAGATCGAAGTCGCCGACCGGCATCGCCACCCGCTTCTCGAAGCGCGGATCGAGCAGCTCCTTCCAGGTCCGCGGCGGCTCTTCGCCCTCGGCGAGCTGCCGCTTGTCGACCAGGAAGATCGCCGGCACCACGCCGATCATCGAGAAGTGTCCGTCGGGGTCCTTCAGCTCGAGGTCACCGAACGCGGGGTTGGTCTCCTTCCACGAGCGGTCGGTGAAGACGCCCTGATCCTTGAAGCGCGCCATGTTCCTGTGATCGAAGAACGCCTCGAAGCCCGCCGAGAGGAAGAGGTGCGGCAGGTCCTCGCGCGTCTCGATCTGCGCCATCTCCTTCTCGATCGCGTCCATGCCGACACTGGCGGCGGCGAGGCGGTAGCCGACCTTCAGACCGTGCCTCTCCTCGACCGCGGCGCGCGCCGGTTCGAAGAGCTCGATCAGGGGAATGCGCACCGGGCAGGGCAGGAGCCCCGCGACGCGCAGGTCGCCTTCGCGCGGGAAGAGCAGGTCGTCCTCGGGCGCCTTCAGCGTCACGTCGGCGCTCGAGCGATGCCCGTCGACCGCTGTGACCAGGAGCTCGCGGAAGGCGGTGAAGTCCTTCCCTTTCATCTGCATCGCCTGCGCGAGCGTCACCATCTTGCCGTGGCTGGTGCGCTTGCTCTCGTCGCCGACGTGCGTGAAGCCGTTCTCGACGAAGACGGGGATCGTCTCGGGGTAGGCCTCGGTGACGTCGAACAGGGTCATCTCGGCGGTGATGGTGATCTCGGACATCGAAAGCTGCCTCGCGGGTCGGTGGAAGAATGGTCGCCGGGGAGGTCGACACCGGATCAACCGTACCTGAAGCCGAGACAGCGGCCCTTGACGGTCGTCAACCGGGTCGCTTTCGGAGAGGTACGTCCGCTGACGGGGCGGTGCGCCGGGCCGGGCCCCGCTCTCTCTCGGGCGAAGAAAAACCCGGCTCGGGTGGCGGGATCTCGCGCGCCAATACGGCCGGAGGAGGTGACGAGAGGCGTCGAGCGCGACGCCCGCGGTCGCCCGTTCCACCCATCACTCCGAGGAGAAGCCGCCATGTGCACGCATCGAGCCCTCTTGTTCCGCCTGTTCCCCTTTCTCCTGTGCACCGGCCCCGCCGCGGCTCAGGAGCTGATCTACGAGCTCGGCGTCGTCTGGGCCTCGAGTGGCGACGACTTCGGCCGCGCCGTTTCCGAAGCCGGGCACTTCGACACCGATGCCTGGCCGGACCTGCTCGTCGGGGTGCCCGGGGGCGATTGGGGGGGGGCCGAGTCGGGGGAGGTACACGTCATCTCGGGGAAGTTCGGGGTCCACACGTGGCTGCTCGAGGGAGAGGCCCCAGGTGACCGTTTCGGCTGGTCGGTCGACAACATCGGGGATATCGACGGCGACGGCCGCAGCGAGGTGATCGCCAGCGCGCCGCTCCACGACTTCCCGGGAGGCGAGATCAACGGCGGGAAGGTGTACGTGATCCGGGGCACCGGACAGGTCATGGCGACCTTCATGGTCAACCAGGCGAACGCGCAGCTCGGCAGCGTCGTGCGGGGCCTCGGCGACATCGACGGCGACGGCATCGGCGACTTCGCCTTCGGGAGTCCCTACCGCGACCACCTGGGCCAGACCGACGTAGGCTCGGTCAGCGTCTACTCGGGCGCGGGCATCACGCACCTCTTCACCCGGTACGGGAGCGAGCCCGGCGAGAAGCTCGGTTCTTCGGTCGACGTCCTGCGCACCGGTTCTCAGGCTACCAGCCGGATCATCGTCGGCTCACCGGGCTTCGACGGCGCCGGCGTCGATCGAGGCCTCGTTCAGCTGTTCGATGGATACGGCAACGTGGCGCAGATGCTCGCGGGCTACACGAACGCCTCGGGCTTCGGGCTCTCGGTCGCCGGGGTCGGAGACGTGAATGGAGACGGTTGGCGCGACTACGCGGTCGCAGCTCCCGACGCGGACGTCCTCTTCGTCGGCTCCGGCGCCGGCGCTGTATTCGTCTACTCGGGAACCTCGACGCAGCAGCTCTACAGCCTCACCGGGCCGCACGCCTACGCCTGGCTCGGCCAGTCTCTCGCCGGTGCGGGGGACGTGAACTCCGACGGATACGACGACTTCCTGATCGGCTCTCCGAACCTCGATGTGGGCGGCATCACCGACGCCGGTGAGGCGCGGCTCGTCTCCGGGATCGATGGTTCCACGCTGGCCAGCTACACGGGGGGGTCCGGCGACCACATGGGACGTTCGGTGAGCTCGGCCGGGGACCTGAACCTCGACGGCGTACCCGACCTGATCATCGGCGCCAACGACGCGCCGTACGGCGAGGGCCGGGCGTACGTGTACATGGGTGGGGTCGAGCCGCCCACCATCTACTGCACCGCCAAGGTCAACAGTCAGGGCTGCACCCCGAAGATCTCGTACCAGGGCGTGCCCAGCACCACGATCTCCCAGGGCTTCGAGGTCTCCGCGCGGGACGTGATCAACAACCAGGCGGGCATCCTGCTCTGGGGTCGTGAGGCGAACAACGCGCCGTTCTTCGGCGGCACGCTGTGCGTCAAGCCGCCGATCGTCCGCTCGCACGTCATGTACTCGCACGGCAACGCCGGAGGCCCCGATTGCTCCGGCGAGTACCACTTCCAGTTCGCACCCTGGTACATGACGGGCCAGGGAATCGCGCCCGGCGATCGCATCCACGTGCAGTTCTGGTGCCGCGATCCCGCCGCGTCACATGGAGTCGGACTCACGGACGCACTGTCGTTCGAGGCCATCCCTTGAGATGCCGAACCTCTCTACGACCCCGACGTCGAGCCTCGCAATGATCCGGCTCGGGATGTCTTCCGGCTCGGTCATGGTGCCAGGAGGGGCGCGTCGGGCCAGGCCTTTCGGAAGAGGTCGTCTCCGTGGATCAGGCGGAACAGGGCCCAACGCACCTCTGCTTCGGAGTATTCCGGGTGGCGGTCGCGGATCCCCGCGGCACTGGTGAGGCGCACCGCCTCGGACATCCGCAGTGCGAGCTCGAGGCGGCCCTCCGGACCCAGCCGGCGGTACACCTCGAGCTGGGCGGCGTGAGCCTCGGGACTGGTGTCCATCGAGCGCATGCCGGCCATGGTACCGGGTTCAGGATCTCGACGCCCTCGCCCTCCGCGCGAAGTGAACGATCACGGCCAGGAGGATGAAGGCCCCGACCAGCCCCATTCCGTACCAGTGCACCTTCGACCAGACGGCGTACATGCTGCCGAAACCGGTCCAGAGGATGGCGATCGCCATCAGGACGTTCCAGGCGACGCGCTTGCCGCCCTTCGGCATCGCGTCGCCGAGCAGCTTGCGCTGGTTGATCAGCAAGAGGAAGGTGCAGTAGGCGATCGGGATCAGCGTCATGCCGAAGACCGAGGTGGGCACCGCCAGCCAGAACTGTGCCTTGCCTCCCGTCCAGATGAACGGTGCGAGGGCGCCGATCGCCGGCATCAACGAGCCGATGCGGTGTGGCCAGCCCCTCGACGCGTAGCCCAGGATCTCGCAGACCACGAAACCGTTGATCAGCATCAGGATGATGATGCTCGAGATCGCCATCCCCACCACACCGATCCCGAAGAGGTACTGGGCGAAGATGTTCCCGGTCAGCGGCGAGAGGGACTGAGCCAGGTCGAAGGCGTCGCGCTTGACCAGCATGGCGGCCATGCGGCGGTCCGCTTCGGGCAGGGCGTCGATCTGCTCCTTCTTCTCGGCCGCGCTGAGGAGGCTCACCTGGTCCGCGCCGATCTCCTGCCCCACGCGCGCGAGCGCGATCTTCTCGTACTTCGCGACGATCGCCGGCGACGGCTCGATCACCACTCCCGCCTCGTTCCGCTCGCCGAGCAGGCCGGGAGAAGGCGTCGCGTGGAAGCGGGACGCGGAGGCGATGACGACGCAGCTCGTGGCCAGGATGAAGGGGACGAAGAGCCCCGTGCTGAGGTCGAAGATCGCGAGCCCGCGGAAGTCCTTGTCCCAACCCCGCTTCAACATCGAGTAGGGCAGCAGGAAGGTCATGTTGATCCCCACCGCCGTCGCGGTCACGGTGATCATCACGTCCCGCTGCTGGCCAACGATCATGCTCGTCCAGAACTCCTGGAAGGCGGGCGCCACCGATGCGATCACCGGCTGGAAGGCCTCCGCCGGCTGCGACAGCATCCGAAGATCGGGGATGAAGCCCCGGAGGATGCGGCCCCACTCGAGGCCGTCGCCGGTGATGCTCATCTTGATCACGACGCCGAAGAAGCAGACGACGATGACTCCCACCATCGCTTTCAGCAGGTACTCGAAGATGCGGATACCTTTCTTGCCGCTGTCGTAGAACCAGACCACCACGATGCAGATGGTGAGGATGCCGCCGCACGCCACCAGCTTGCCGGCGGTGTCCGACATCGCCCCGGAGCCCAGGAGGTCGGGTACGAGGTTCTGGCGCAGCGCCGCCGCCCCGAGGCTGAACTGCGGAAGGGCCCAGACCAGATTCGCCATCAGCGTGGCGATCGCCCAGCCCCAGCCCAGCACCGGATTGACATGACGGTTGATCGCCTGGAACGGCCGCTCACCGGTGGAGAGGGTGACGTAACCGATCGCGCTCAGCATGATCACCCCGAGGATCATCGCCACGGGCTGCGCCCAGAGGAGTGCCGTCCCCCCCAGCACCCCCAGGTACAGGCTTCCCGCCAGGGATCCGCCACCCAGGGTGATGGCGCTCTGGAGCCAGCCGGGACCCGAGAGGCGCGTGTAAGCGCCCAGCACGGCGAGCCTTCCTTTCGGGCGTGCCTCGACGATCAGCTTCCGCTCGGCTTCGACGTTGGTGGTGGGATCGGATTCGTCCGCCATGCTTCACTCTCGGGATCCAGGGAGACTCGTACGGGCTGGGACACTCTACCGCGCGCCGCCCCTCGCCCGCGAGTCATCCTCTGGTGGCGTCGAGGAACGCTTCGATGTTCTCGGTAGGGACATCCCGCGGCGGGACGTAAGGGGTGTTCCCGTTTTTGGCGCAAGGGGGCAGAATGAAGACCGGTCGTGAGGTGATCTCGAATACCCGCCATCACGAAGGAGAAAGTCATGAGCATTCTCGTCGCCCTCACCCTCCTCGCTGCCCCGGCTTTGGGCTCCGATTCCCGAGGTTGTCCTGACCCGGTCAACTACTGCCTCACCTCGCCGAACTCCGCTGGTCCAGGAGCACTGATGAGCTGGCAGGGCACGCCCAGTTTGACCACCAACGACTTTCTCCTGGTGGCCAGCGACTGTCCGCCGGACCAGTTGCTGATGTTCTACTACGGAGCGGGTGAGACCCAGGTGGTTTTCGGGAACGGGTGGCTCTGCGCCAGTGCGGGAGGCGTGGGAGTCTTCCGTTTCAGCCCACTCCTGATCGACATGCTCGGCTTTGCGGTGCTGAAGGTCGACTTCACCCAGCCGCCTGTGGGTGGTGGGCCGGGCCAGTGGCTGCCCGGCAACACCTGGTACTGCCAGGGGATGTATCGCGATCCCGCCGGAGGTGGTGCGCGGTTCAATCTCACGGACGGACTGAGGGTCAAGGTCTGCCTGCCCGAAGGCGAGATGTTCCCGATCCCGGCCGGGGAGTTCGAGATGGGGAGGCACGTGGGGAGCGGGGACCCGGACGAGCTTCCGATCCACACGGTGTATCTCGACGCCTTCCACATGGACGTGTACGAGGTGAGCAACCAGAAGTACGCCGACCGTATGACTACGGCCCTCAAACAGGGCCGAGTCACGGTCTTGGCCGGGGTCGTCCATCAGGTGGGGGGAGCCGGTGAGGCGCTGTTCGACACGGCGTCGAGCTCGATCTACAGCCATATCACCTATCACGTCCATAGATTCGGCGTGACCGCAGGCAAAGAGGACCATCCGATGTTGATGATCTCCTGGTACGGGGCGTGTGCCTACGCCAACCAGTGGAGCCGTGATGAAGGCCTGACCCCCTGCTACGACGAGACGACCTGGGCCTGCGACTTCGCGGCGGACGGCTACCGGCTCCCGACGGAAGCGGAGTGGGAGTACGCGGCGCGAGGTGGCGAGCAGAATCCGTACTACATGTACCCCTGGGGAGACACCATCGATGGGTCGATGGCGAACTACAAGCACTCCGGCGATCCCTTCGAGGGTACGCCCTACCCCAGGACCAGCCCGGTAGGCTATTACGACGGGACTCAGTCGCCGCCCGGCGACGATATGGCCAACGGATACGGCCTGCACGACACGTCGGGCAACGTGTATGAATGGTGCTGGGATTGGTACGCCTCTGACTACTACTCGAACAGCCCCAATGACAACCCCACCGGGCCGATCTCGGGCTCGACCCGAGGGTGCCGCGGTGGCAGCTGGATCACTGATCCACCGCTTTTGCGGTTGGCGAATCGGGGGAGCCTCCCCCCGACGGGCCGTTACATCCACCGCGGATTCCGGGTCGTCCGTCGTCCCTAGTCCGTGAGCTATCCCCTGGCGGCGTCGAGGAACGCTGCGATGTTCTCGGTCGGAACCTCGGGCGGCATCCCGCCGCCACACGAGAGGATCACCCGCCGGCGGTCCGGGAGGCCGTCGATCATCTCGCGTACCGAGCGGCGAACGTCGTCCGGAGTTCCCTGCGCCAGGACGTCACGCGGCGGAATGTTGCCCAGGAGCGCCACCTCGCCGCCCGTCCACTCCTGCATCTCCGCCATCGAGTGCTCGAAGCCGAAGTTGAAGAGGGTCACGCCGACCCCAGCGAGGTGCGGGGCGCAGACCTTGCCCTGGGCGTCGTTGTGGAAGAAGCGCACCTGCGTGTCGACGGCGCTGAAGACGCGCTTCAGATAGGGCTGGGCGAAGGCCAGAAAGTCCTCCTCGCCCAGGAACCCCACCAGGTCGTCGAGGATGAGCACGCCGTCGATCGTAGGGATCGTCTCCGCCTGGTAGCGGATCCACTCCTCGAGGAAGGTCGTGATCTTGTCGAGGATCGTGTGCACCACGTCGGGCTGCAGCTTGAGTCCCATCAGGAACTCGGTGTTGCCCGCGAGGAAGCCGAGGATGTTGAGCGGGCCGCGCGCGACCGCGAAGCGAATCGCGTGTCCCGCCTCCTCGATCCGCGGCCGGGCGTGGAGCAGCCGCTTCAGCACGAAGGGGGTGAGGCCATCGGTGCGGGGATCGGGCACCCGCATCTCGGCGAGCTGCTCGAGGTCACCGGAGACCTGCTCCGCGAAGGGGAACTCGTTCTCCTGCCACACGCAGCGCGCACCGAAGCTCGCGGGCTCGGTGCACATCCCGTACTCCGACCAGAAGCCGGGCAAGAAGAGGGCCGAGGGGAAGCGTTCGATCGCCTGGACGTTCGCTTCGAACCAGCGCGTCTCGCTCGAGTAGTAGTCGAGGATGCTCATCCCCGCCCAGCGCGGGAGCCAGGGGCTGTCGATGATGAACCCCACGGGGAGTGGCTCGACGGCCCCGCCCCGGAGCACCTCCAGCAGGGTTTCCCATTGATCTTCGGTCATCGTGTTTCTTCGGCTGTGGGATCGAGGGTTGATCAGAAGGTGCGGATCGGCACCTCGGCGCCCTTCCTTTCCACCGAGAGATAGGCGCTGTAGATCGTCGAGATCGTATCCGCGGCCAGGTGACTGTCGCTCTCGATCGGCTCGCCGTAGGCCACCGTGCGGTAGAAAGCCTCGATCTCCTGAGGGTAGCCGGTGAACCAGTCCTCGTCCGGCGGTACGTTGGTCCACCCCTGCTTGGTCTCAATCTTCTCGACGGTGTAGATGTCCTCGAAGTTGGCGTCGAGCGGGTTGTAGATCTGCATCGCCGTGTTCGGGTTGATGTTGCAGACCGTCCGGTGGTTGTTCGCTGCGACCTCCAGCCAGTTGTGGATGCCTCCCATGATGATGTCGGAGGCGAACACGGTGGCGATCGTGTCGTCCTCGAACACGACGTGCATCATCGAGAAGTCGTCGATGTCGTAGTAGTCGCGCCGGATGTGCCCTTCGTCGCGGAAGTTCTCCAGACGGGTGAGCGCGTGTGCGCGAGCCGAGACACCTTTCGGCCGGATCGGGTTTCCATCTCGCGCTCTCCCCTCGACGCGCTTCAGGTAGAGCGCGGCGGTGAGGGGATGGCAACCCTTGCCGATGAGCACGCCGCCCCCCGAGTACTTCCAGTAGGCGTAGGTCGGGTTGTGGGAGCCCGAGTGCGCCTCCTCCCCGTGGATCCAGAGGATCTGCGACTTCGTCTTCTCGATCACCTCCCGTTCCTTCTGGATCGAAGGGGCGTAGACCCAGTTCTCGGCGTAGAGAATGCTCCCCTTGCTCTTGCGCTCCGCTTCCAGCATCCGCTCGACGCTCGCGAGGCCGTGGTCGAGCGCGTCCTGCTTGGGAAACCGATCGCCGTGGAAGTCCTCGGTGCCATCGCCGAGGTAGCCGGTCAACGGCTTTTCGACGATGACGAACTTGTCGCGCTCGAGCGCCGCGATGGCGACTTCCTCGTGCCCGGCGACGAGCACGCAGCAGTGGATCACGTCCACGTCCTCGACGAGCGACCCGAGCGAGTCGTAGGCCCGGATTTCTCGCTCCCGGGCGTACTCCGCCGCCTGCTCGGTGTCGAGCGCGTAGACCCCTTTCACCTCGACGTTCGTCCCGTAGACGCGTCGGATCGCTTCGTAGTGGAAGCGGCCGGAGAAGCCCGCCCCCACGATACCTGCACGTACCGTCTTCTTGTTCATCCCGGGAAGATACGGAACCGCGTTCCGCTCCGCCACTTCCCTATCTATTGATGCTCCTTTCGTACAGCGCGATCCAATCGTCGACGCTCATCTTGCCACACAGCTCCCCGATCAGCTCGTAGGGGATCGTCTCGACCTTCTCGAAGCGGATGCAGCTCTTGCCCATGTCGAGCTTCGTCTTCACGTGCCTCGGGTACTCCTTCTCGAACCACGCCAGGAGCTTCGCGTCAGCGTAGATGCCCATGTGATACACGGCGACGTGGCTCTTCTGCGAGGCGATCGAGATGAAGGGCAGCGGCTGCTCCGGGGTGCAGTGGTAGCCGTCGGGATAGCGCGAATGCGGGACGACCCAGGACGGCATGTCGTACGGGCCCAGTACTTCCTTGAATCCCGTGGGCAGGTTGTCCTTGATCGTCTTGCGCAGCCGGGTCATCGCCGCGCGGCGGTCGTCGGGGAGGGTCTTCAAGAACGCGGGGACGGTCTTGGCTTTGGAAGGTCGGGCCATGAGGTGATTTCTGCGTAAGACGAGGGCGGGGTCGCGAAAGAAGCCGCGGGCGGGGGAATGCCCGCGAAGCCGACGCTATTCTATGGGGCTCGACCCCCGAAGCGATGAACCACACCGACCCGATCTCATGACCGACACCCTCCCGGGCAGCCGCCGGGAGGTCATGCGTCTGGCGTGGCCGATCGGTGTCTCGATGCTCTCCTTCACCTTGAAGGGGTTCGTGGACATGCTCATGGTGGGTGAGCTCGGCACGGACGTCCTCGGCGGGGTCGGCTTCGCCACGGTGGCGACCTGGCTCGCCATGACCTTCCCCTGGGGAGTCCTGCGCGGGCAACGACCGCTGGTCAGCCAGTACCTCGGAGCGGGGGAGCGCCCGACCGCCTTCTCCTTCGGCGTTCACGCCTTCGCGCTGGCACTGTTCAGCGGTCTCGCGCTCCTGGCCCTCGCCGGGCCGATCACCGATGCGTTCGAGTACTTCGCCGCGGATACCGAGCTCCGCGAGGCGGGCGTCACGGCGTCCTCGACCTACTTCCTGATCCGCGTGCAGTGGCTCCTGCCGACGCTCCTGACCTTCGCGGTCGCGGAGTACCTGCGGTCGGTGGGGAATACGCGCGTGCCGATGATCGTGGACCTCGTCGCGCACCCCCTGAACATCGCGTTCAACTGGGCGCTGATCTTCGGGAAGCTGGGGCTGCCCGCGATGGGCGCGGGCGGCGCGGCGCTGGGGACCGGGCTGGCGGACCTGTGCGCGCTGCTCGTGATCCTCTACCTCGGCAGGCCAGAACAGCGGATCACGCTGGCGATGCTCCGCCTGCGCTGGGCGCGAATGAAAGAAGTCGTCAAGGTCGGCCTGACCGGTGGGGTGCAGTACTCCATCGAGTCGCTGGCGTTCGCCTCGATCACCTTCATCGTCGGCAAGACCGACGCGGTGGCCCTCGCCGTGCACACTGCGGGGATCCAGCTGGTTCACGTCTCGATGCTGCCGGCGGTCGCCGTCGCGGACGCGGGATCGGTGCTGATCGGCAAGTTCGTCGGCGAGCTCTCCTGGAAGGCGGTCTCTCGCACGCTGAGGAGCACGCTGCAGATCATCGTGCCCTTCATGGCCTTCATGGGGCTGGTCTACCTCTTCTTCGGCCGCTGGCTCGTGAGCTGGTTCCTCAAGGAGGAGGATCCCGTGCTGCGCGAGCACGCCCTCGACCTCGGTGCGGGGGTGATGGTGGCGTGCGCGGTGTTCCAGCTCGGCGACTCGCTGCAGATCGCCTTCCGCTTCTGCCTGCGCGCGACCGGGGACCACATCTGGGTGATGTGGACCGGGATCCTGTGCACCTGGCTCCTCTCCATCCCGCTCGCCTTGTGGGTGGTCTTCGTGCTCGACGGAGACGTCGCTCTGGTCTGGTATACCTGGAGCGCGGAGATCTTCATCGGCGGGGGCATCTTCCTCTGGCGCTGGCACAGCCGGGCGTGGATGAAGAAGCGGCTGGTGAAAGAGGGGAGCGAGGTGATCGTGGACGGTGCCCCACAGCAGTGAGCGGGCGCTTCGAGTAGGATCTGGGGATGAGTCGAAGAGGCTTCTCCCGCAAGGTCATGCTGCTGCTCCTCTCCACGATCGTCGGGTTGTGTCTGGCGGAGCTCGTGATCCGCTGGCTCGACCTGGTCCCGCCCTTCTTTCCGCAGGCGCCGACCGCCATCAACCTCTACCACGAGGACCCGAACGGGGCGGTGCGGCTGAACCCCGGCTGGGAGGGGTACGTCTCCGAGGTGTGGACGAAGGTCAACGGACGAGGCTTTCGCGACCGCCTCTTCGCCGCCGAGCCGGAGCCCGGGGTGAAGCGGATCGCGGTCTTCGGCGACAGCTACACGATGGGGGACGGCGTAGCGCTCGAATCGAGCTTTCCCAAGCAACTGGAGACGCTGCTGCGGGAGGCCGATGTCGCGTGCGAGGTGATGAATTGCGCGGTGTCGGCGACCAACAGCCGGAACCAGCTGCCGATCGTGCGCGAGGTGATCGAGGAGTACCACCCCGACCTCGCCGTCCTGGGCTACAACCTCAACGACTTCGACAACCCGACGCAGACCCGTTTCCAGGGGCTCGAGGCCTCGGGGCGTTCGATGACCGTCGGCGACGACGGGCGCGTGACCATTCACGACGACGTGCGCTCGTGGCACCAGCGGGTGAGGTTCGCGATCTACAAGCGCTCCCACCTGTACCGGTACCTGATGCGGTTCAAGGAGAAGCGTGGGGCGTCGCCGGGAGCGCCGGTCAAGGCGGTCGAGGCGTGGATAGACGCTGGCGATCACCTGCTCTCCTTCGATGCGGTCGCCGGGATGAAGGAGGCGTGTGAGGCGCAGGGAATTCCGTTCCTGGTGGTGGTGTTGCCCGATCAGCTACGGCAGCCGCGGAGTGTGCGCGACTACTCCGACTACACCTTCGCCGACGTGCACGAGCTGATCCTCGAGGAGCTCGGGGCACGGGGGGTCGAGTGCTTCGACTTCGCCCCCACCCTCGCCGGCCGCGATCCGCACGAGCTGGAGGTGCACCGCACCGACCCCCACTTCAACCACGAGGGCAATCGCCTGGTGGCGGAGTTCATCAAGAGAATCGTCGAAGAGCGGCTCTAGCGCGAGAGCTTTCCGATCGCCTTCGCAAGCTTGCGGCGGTACTCGTACAAGGGTCGTGGATCTCGCGTGAACTCGGTGCGCGACTCGCAGATCCCTGAAGGGATCACCAGCAACTCCGCGGCGCGCTTCACGTCAGCGTCGTCCTGGCGCCCGGCTTCTTGCGCCTCTCGAACCAGGTGCCGCAAGCGGAAGAAGTACTCGTAGTCCTCGATCCCTTCGCGAAGGAGCTCCCAGCGAATCGAATCGACCGGGCCGTCCAGTACGGGACCGCCCTCGGGGCTCCGACACGCCTCCGGCGGGTAGACGAAGCGGCCGTCGCCGTTGCCCCAGTAACCGATGTAGCCCGCGGGGCGGCTGTAGCCGTGGACGTAGGCCATCGGGTCGACGTAGGGATCCTGCCGCGCGGGCGGCGGGAAGGCGCACTGACTCGTCCAGTGCGTCGTCGTCCAGACGAGCAGACCCTCGACACCGTACTTCCAGCTCAGCCACGGCCACAGCCGCATGTTCACCGCGGGGTGGTCGAGGAAGAGCGTCGTGTAGTCGCCCTTGGGACCGGTGCAGACGTACCACCAGACCTCCTCGCCTTCGCGCTGTCGGTCGGAGCAGCTCCGCGGATCGTAGTGGTGCAGCACCGGGCACCAGAGATCGACCGCGCCGAAGAGCTCCGATTCGGGCTGCTCGGTCAGCATGCGACGGATGCCGGGCGCGTGACGGTGCACGGCCTCCATCCCCTCTCGGACGAAGTCGTAGTCCTTCGGCTCGGGCTCGTCGAACCAGTAGAGATAGGCCTTCTCCAGCCAGCCCTTCTCGCGGAGGTGCGCTTCGACCTGACCGACGTATTCACCGAAGAGGCGTTCGTAGCCCTCGGTGCCGATCTCGTGCGAGCCGATCGCGCCCGGAGTACGCGAGTGAAAAGTGCCCGAACCCATGCCGAGGAGGCGCAGGCGGAAGCCGATGAAGCCGAGCTCGTCGAGGTAGCGCTCCGCCGCACGATCGAAATCGCTCCAGTCGATGGTGACGGTGTTCTCTCCGACCTCGACCCTCGGTGGGTCGAGGGCCATCGGGTCGTAGGGAGAGATGCGGTGCGCGGCGAAGTTCTCGTAATAGCGCTCGAGTACCACCCGCAGTTGCTCGTCGTTCTCGAGGCGGTGGAAGCGGCGGATCACCCACGGGTCGAGCCCGAAGGCGGAGGCGAGGTGAGTCTCCTGCGGTATGGAGAAGCCAAAAACGCGAACCACCAGCGGGACGAATTCCGAGAGCCCATCCGCCTCGATGTGCAGATAACCGAGGTGCGGCCCGGGCAAGGCGCTCTCGGGAACGCGCACGCGGATCCAGATCGGCTGATTCTGCCCGGCGGCGAGGTCGAGCGGTTCGTGCAGCGGCGGGAGCGGATCCGGCCACCAGCCGCGGCAGCCGACCTCGTCGGTCGGTCGGGTCACCTCGACGTACTCGACACGCAGCAGTTCGATGGCGCTCGCGGGCATGCGCCGTCCTTCTGCCGACACCTTCGTCTCCGCTCGGTAGCGGACGAAGAGCCCTTCGGTCGGCAGGAGATCGGCGGGGACGGTGAAGCTCCCGCTCCCCACCCGGTCGAGCTCGCCGACCGTTCTCCACTCGTGGTCGTCGACCGAGACCTCCACCAGGCAGCGGCCACCCACGTGGTAGCCGACGTTCACGCCGATGCGTCCACTCGCCAGCCGGTGTTCGGGGAAGGCGAAGTGGTAGGTGATCGAGCTCCCCGGCGAGAAGACCAGACGATGAGAATTGAAGCCGCAGCGGACCTCGTGCAGTCGCGGAGAGTAGTTCGAGCCTTCTTTCTCGAACGCCGACGCGAAGGAATACACACCGCCCTCGATCCGTTCGCCGATGCCCAACCGGTGGGGGCCGACGCTGCGGTCGACGGCAACTTCAGGCCGCAGCGATACGTCATCGAACCAGATCTTCCCGCGGCAATGCCACTGCCCCAGCCGCAGCTCGACTCCGCGGGTGTCGTCCGGTGCGCGAAAGACGAAACTGTGCTGACGCCACTCCGGCCCGGCCTGGAAGTCACGGTTGTTGGTGGTCGGCCCGGCGATGGCGCAGCCGCCGTTCCCTTCACCGCGCAGCAGAAAGCTGAGGCGGTACAGCTGCTTCGGCCGCAGCGTGTAGCCGGTGTGATACCAGGCGCTCGAGTCCTCCCCATTCCCCTCCACGCCGATCGCATGGCCGCGACTCGAGTCAACCTCGTCGATCGAGCCGTTTCCGCGCAGTGTCCAGTCCGCGGAACCGTGCTCGAACCTCTGGAAGTAGGATTGGCCCTCCTGACCGTGAACGGCGATCGAGAGCAAGACCAGGAACAGGAATCGCAGGGTAGTCTTCATCGAGGTTTCCTGGCCTGATTCAGGGATTGGGAGAGGCGACGAAGAGCGGGCGCACGCGCTGAATCTGGCGCCGCCCCGAGCTCACGGGCTGAAGTAGAGCAGCAACCAGAAGCGCCCGTTCTCGTCGACCTCCTCGATCGTCTTCGGGTCTCCCCACCGCACCGAGGTGGCGTAGCGGAGCTCCAGTCCCTCAGCGCCCATCCACGGACCGAACATGTTCGTGGAATACTGGTACCGCCGGTTCGTCGGGTCACGAGGCAGTGGTGCCTCCTGGAGCTCGAAGAGGACGTCCTCGAGCGTGCGGCGCACCTCGTCGGGGGCGCCCAGTGGAAGGATGGCGCGGACTCGACCGGTGCGGATCCCGGCGCACAACAAAGCGGCATCGTCGTCCGATTCCGCCCAAGCGGCTCGAGCCGCCCGAGCCTCGACGGCGAGCTCGCGCAACACCTGCACGATCGTCTCGGAGGTCGCCTCGCGGATCGAGAGGCCGTTTCCTTGCCCCTCCGGGGACGGCGTGACCACGGCGTAGCGGATCTCCTCGCCGGCGAGCGGCAGGATGACGAACTCGGCCACCGCCAGCACCGACAGCTCCCGTCCGACTTCGCTCGCGATGGCGTCAGTCATGAATCTCGACCGGGTACCCATGTGCTCGTACCAGGCGTCCCGCAGCTTCGCTTCCAGCTGCCCGACCGACTCGAGCCCGTACGGCTCGATCCGCGTCTTGACCAGGTGAACGCTGGCCCGTGGATACGCCCGACTCACCCCGGCGCTGATCTCGGAGGCGCGCTCGCGCAGCTCGGGCCCCGGATCGGGGGGCAGGATCACCACCACGCCTTCCAGCTCCACGCTGCCGGCCATCCGCCAGTCACCGGTGTGGGGCATGGTGAAGACGTGCCCTTCCGACAGCATGCGCAACCCCTCGCTGAGCTGCGTCGTTCGGCGAAAGGCGTTTCCATACTCGTCCACCGGCCAGATCAGGAGGTTGTCGCCAGGGACATCCAGATTGGAGCCGTAGATGAAGTGCGCCTCCCCTTCGAACGGCAGGTAGCAGCCCGTGCAGAGGAGCGTGGCGGCGGCGACGATGGGGAGAGCGACTCTCATGGTTCGAGCCTCCTGGGTTGTCAGTGGGACCGGCGAGCGATTGTAGTGGAAGGGCCCCCCGGACACACGGCCACCAGAAGAGAAGCCGCGGCGAACCCCGGTCCGGTCCCGCGCTCGCCCGAAGGCTCGCGTGGGAACGGGCTGAGATCCGCCGCGGCTCGCAGGATCAGAGTCCTGGCTCGCGGTTCACTTCACGGGCGGGTCGCAGGTGCAGGGGCCGTTGTCGGGCCCGTCGAAGACCTCGATCGCCTCGGGGTGCACGATCGGCGGGTTGTTGGGGCCGATCCCCGTGCGGTAGGCGAGGTGAATCACACCATCGGCGTCGTCACCAGTCGCCAGGCACTTGTCCACGCCGGGCAGGAAGATTCCGCCGTTGCGGGCGTCGAGCGAAATCCAGCCACCGAGGCCGTCGGGATCGGTGCCGTCGGCGAGGATCCGTCCGCGGACGTCGATCACATCGTCGTCGGTCCCGCAGGCGGCGATGTCGACACTTCCGGCCGCTTCGCCTTCGACCGTGATGTAGGTCAAGATGCCCTTCATGTCGAAGCGGTCACCGGCGGAGCAGGTGATCGAACCACCCTGGAATCCCTCGGGCAGGTCGAAACCACCGCACTCGATGCCGGCGATGAAGTCCATGCAGATGTCGTCCTCGGCGCACAGCCTGATGTTCCCACCACGCAGGTCGCCGTAGGAGCGGATCACGGACCGGTCGTCCATGTAGATCGAACCGCAGCTCCACACCGTGATGTCGGGGCCGGTGTCCGGCAAGAACCAGGAGTAGTTGAGGATCTTGCCCTCGCCACTCAGCATCACGTCACCCCAGACGATGAACTCGGCGCTCGGCACGTCGACCAGGATCTTGCCCCAGCCTTCGATCACCAGCCCGTCGAGCTCCAGGACGCCGTTCGCCACTCCGTCGTTGTCGGTGGCGCTTCCGTCCAGATCGGAGAAGTTCACCACGCTGTCGACCACCAGCGGATCGCCTTCGAAGCAGACGTCCTCCTGGCAGACGATGTAGGCCACCTTCAGGCAGAGGAAAGCCTCGAAGTCCATGAGCTGCTCGGTCGAGTCGCAGCCACCGCTGATGGCCAGCGGGTTGCCGAGGTGAGAAAGCTCGAGGGTATCGCCGGGGAACTGAGCCACCATGCTGTCCAGAGCCGGGCCGGGCCCGACGAGCTGGAGGTCGATGTCCCAGTTGCCCAGGGGCAGGGTGTGGAACGTGAATCCGGACAAGCCGGCGTAGTCCACCGTGCCGTCGAACCAGGCCAGGGGCCACGCGCCGGCCATCCAGGGAGTCAGGTCACCGAAGATGGTCGGGCCATCCTTGACCGCGATCTCTCCCTGGCCTTCGTAGTACACCCACTGGAAGCAGGGCGCTTGTGGGTTCATGTTCTCGACGCCCCACGACCCGAGGATCCCCATGCAGCCCTCGAGGACGGCCCCGACCAGGGTCTCGCCGGGCCCGAGCTCCACCTTGGGAAGCAAGAGGGTGTCCGTTCCACCGTCGGCAGAGTCCCAGGGCAGAGCCGTGGGCCCGAATCCGACCATTTCGAACCGGACGTCGACCTCGCCGTCACAATCGACATTGCTGCGATCGATGTCCTCGGTCGAGACCGCGTTGCCGCTCGTCGCTCCTCCCCGGGATGCTTGTTGGGATATCGCCGTCCCGGTAAAGAGGAGAGCAGAGAGTCCCAGAGACACAAGCATTGTGCGCTTCATTCAATCACTCCTTCAGTCTGGCGGCCCCTTTCGAGGCCGGTCCCGGCCCGATCCGCAGTCACCGAGATCGATGACAGACGCCAATGGCGATGAATGCGGCCTGGCCCATGCTCTCTAATTGGTAGACAGTCTATACTCGTTTTCTGGGGCCAGCGCGCTCACTGGACCAGTTCTTGAACGGATTGGTCCGCAGCGGCTGCCGCTCGAATCAGGGCGGCCGGATAGTATCCCACAGCGCATAGGATGTTGCATATTGGGGGCCGCGCTTGGATTCCCCAGGCGAAGATGGAGAGCCCGCCCCGGGGGCCGGCCAAGGCCGGTTATTCCCTCAATTCCGGCCTTTCGAAGGCACTGATCGGTTTCAGACCGTGCACCGTCGGGACGGTGGGACGGCCTGGGGTCCACTCCCGGGCCAGGCTCCGATCGCGCCCCTGCGAGTGGGAAGTCGTGTCCTTCCGGTCCCCGCCCGGTGGGCTCGAGGAGCTCCTTCGACCCGGTGTGGATTACACGCTCCAGCGATTCGGAGATTGGGTTAAGGGTACGGAGTCGGCCCCAACGATAACGCCCTCTAACGCCGCGCCGTCCCCCGCGCGGCTCTGGACCCTCTGAGCGGAGGCATCTGACCGTTCCCCCAAGCCACCGGTCACCTTTCACAATCGCCCTCCGGATCCCCATGAATCGATCGCGATCCCGCGCGGTCACCACCCGTTCGATCCGCCTGCCCACCGCACGGCGTGCCATCCCTGCGTTCCGCACCGAAACGTGGGAAGGGGGGAGATCGGGATGAGCGCCTCATCCAGATGGGCGACCCCCCGGGTCACGGCCCTGATTCTCGTCGGTCTGGCCGGTCTCACCGGAGCACTGGTCAGTACCGCGCTGGACGGGTGGGAATGGGGCGCGGCTGCCGGGTACCTCTTCGCCGGATGTCTGGTGGTCTGGCTCGTGTACCTGGTCCTCGAACGGCTGGAGCGGCGGGCCGGACGGGAGCGGATCGGACGTCGGGACGCGGAGGAGAGCCTGCTCGAGTCGGAGCGCAAGTTCCGGACCCTGTTCGAATCGTCCGGTGATGCGGTCATGTGGCTGGACGAGTCGGGCTTCGTGGGCCAGAACGGCGCGACGTTGCGGGTCTTCGGGTGCGAGACCGCTTCGCAGTTCCTCGGACGACACCCGTCGGACTTCTCTCCTCCGACCCAACCGGGGGGAGAGGATTCCAGACAGCTGGCGCAGGAGCACATCACCAGGGCCCTGCAGGAAGGGAGCCACGGTTTCGAGTGGCAGCATCGGCGGTTCGATGGCAGTGAGTTCCCGGCCCACGTGCTCCTCAGCGCCATGGAGATCGATGGGCGCAAGATGGTGCAGGCTCTCGTCCGCGACATCACCAAGCAGAAGATCAACGAGGCGGAGCTGCAGCGCTACCGCAATCAACTCGAAGAGCTGGTCGTGCAGCGCACCGAAGAGGTCCGCAAGATCAACGTGAAGCTCAGGAAGGAGATCGTCGAGCGGAAGCGCATCGAAGAAGCTCTTCGAGAGGCGATGCTGAAGGCCGAGGCGGGGAGCCGAGCCAAGAGCGAGTTCCTGGCCAACATGAGCCACGAGATTCGCACGCCCCTGAACGGCATGATCGGGATGACGAGCCTGCTGTCCGGCTCGAATCTGCCGGCCGAGCCGGCAGCGTACGTCGAGACGGTGCGTGCCTGCGGCTCCCAGCTGCTCCGCCTGGTCAACGACATCCTCGACTTCTCCAAGATCGAAGCAGGGAAGCTGGACCTGGAGGTCCTGGAGATCGACTTCTGCGGGGTCGTCGAGGAAGCGGTGGACACCGTCGCGATCGGTGCCGAGGCGAAGGGTGTGGAGCTCCTGTGCTGGGTGGACCCAGCGATTCCCGATCACCTGCACGGCGACCCCGCTCGAATCCGACAGGTGCTGAACAACCTCCTCTCCAACGCCGTAAAGTTCACGGCCAGCGGGTCGGTGAGCGTTCAGGCGACGGTGCCGGAGTCTTCCGAGCATCAGGTGGTCGTCAAGGTGGTTGTCACGGACACCGGCGTGGGCATTCCCGAGGAGCGCCTGGGCTCGATCTTCGAATCGTTCACCCAGGCGGACGGCTCGACCACTCGCAAGTACGGGGGAACCGGCCTGGGCCTGACGATCTCGAATCGCCTGATCCAGATGATGAACGGGGTGATCGAGGTCGACAGCGAAGTCGGTCGCGGCTCGGCCTTTTCCTTCACCGTGCCGCTGGCGCGATCCTCGAGTGAGGACCGCGCTGCACCGGATCCCGCGCCGATTGGAGCACCGCCCGACGAGGTGCCTGTCCTGGTGGCGGGCGGCAGCGCTGCTGGTCGGGAGATCGTGCTGCGGACACTTGCCGGGGCCGGTTTCTCCGGGCGGGAGGCGGACACGGTCGAGGCGGCCACGCGAGCCCTTTCTTCCGCCGTCGCGGGCGACGATCCCTTTCAGATCGTGATCCTGGACGCCGGCCCCTGGAGCTCCGGTGCGAAGGAGCTAGGGGAGCGCATTCGAGACGACGAGAGCCTCGGCGCTCCGGCGCTCGTGTTGCTCACCCCGATCGACAACCAGGCCGGAGCCGAGGACGTGTCCACCATCGCCGTGCACGCAACCCTGGCCAAGCCGGTCAAGCGCTCGCTGCTGCTCGATAGCCTGCATCGGATTGCGAAGGGCGACGTGGTACCCGTCGAGGGCACGGAGCCGTCGAGTGAGTCGGAGGCCGCCGCTTCCGAGGCGCCGCCGGATTCGCTGCGCATCCTCCTGGTCGAGGACAACCAGGTGAACCAGAAGGTCGCCTTGCGGATGCTGGAGAAGCACCTCGGACTCAGCGCCGATGTCGCCCAGAACGGACTGGAGGCGCTGGAGGCGCTCACCCACCTGGACTACGACCTGGTCCTGATGGACTGCCAGATGCCGCAGATGGACGGCTACGAGGCCACGAACCGCATTCGTTGCCAGAGCTCGAGCGTTCGCAACCACGACATTCCGATCATCGCCATGACGGCGAACGCGATGGAGGGCGATCGGGAGAGGTGCATGGAAGCGGGCATGAACGGATACGTGAGCAAGCCCATCCACATCGATCACCTGGGCGAGGCGATCCGGGAGTGCGTATCCGGCGAGTGCTCGCCGGATCTCGAGGGTTGAACCGCTAGCCGGGATCGCGTCATCGCGCCCGCGGCCTGGTGTTACGCCCCATCGTTCAGAAAGGGGTGAGTCGGGAGAGGGTGAGACCGTGTTTCCCGATCGAAGCTCATCGCCCTTACCTCGTGGGCCCCTGCTATCCTGCCTTTCAAGTGGACGATGCCGTGATCGGCGCACGAACGAGCGACCGATCCCCGAAAGCCGGGTCATGAAACAAGGAGTGATCATCATGCAATGGCTCGAGAGTCGGCCTTCCCTTTCCTTCCTCGCCGTGGCGCTGCTCGTCATCGGGAGCCCGAGCGCCTCGGCCCAATGGGTCCGAGACGGTGCCACCATCTGCGCGGCCACGAACATGCAGTGGGGGCCCAAGTCCGTCTCCGACGGATCCGGCGGCGCGATCGTCGTCTGGCCGGACATGCGATCCGGAGGCGTCAGCGACGTCTTCGTCCAGCGAGTGAACGCCCACGGTGTCGTGCTGTGGACCGTCGATGGTGTCGCCCTGTGCAATTCCGTTGGGGCTTCTGAAGAACCCGCCATCGTCGCCGACGGTTCCGGCGGCGCCACCATCGCCTGGCAGGACCAGCGCAATGGCCTCGACTACGACATCTACGCGCAGGGGGTCACCTCTTCCGGCT
Source organism: uncultured Planctomycetaceae bacterium (assembly GCA_964496575.1). GTDB lineage: Bacteria > Planctomycetota > UBA1135 > UBA1135 > CAZCAC01. The sequence continues at coordinate 41,137 of CAZCAC010000065.1, forward strand.
CGCTGAAGTGGAACACCGAGGTCGCCGTGTGCACCGCGCTCGGCGATCAACAGTACCCGTGCCTCACCGCCGACAGCACCGGAAGCGTGATCATCGCCTGGCAGGACGATCGTTCGAACAACTGGAACATCTACGCACAGAAAGTCTCCGCCCTGGGTGCGAACATGTGGGCCGCGAACGGGGCCGTCGTCTGCAACTCCACCGGCGATCAGACCCTGCCGGACATGACCTCCGACGGTGCGAACGGAGCCATCATCGCCTGGGAGGACCAACGCGGGCTGACCTACGACATCTACGCACAGCACGTGAGTGCGGCCGGCACGATGTCGTGGACAGCCAATGGACGCGCGGTCTGCTCGAGCACGGGCAACGAGTACTTCCCCGTGGTGGCCACCGACGGCGCCAGCGGGGCGATCGTCGGCTGGGCGGATACGAGGAGCGGGTGGGACATTCGAGCGCAGCGGGTGAGCGGGTTCGGCATGATGATCTGGACCGCGGGTGGAGTCGCCGTCTGTACCGCGGCCGGGACGCAAGACATGCCCCAGATCGTCGCGGACGGTGCGGGCGGGGCCATTCTCACCTGGTGGGACCAGCGCAGCGACTCCGGAAACGTCTACGCCCAGAAGCTCGACTCGCTGGGCGTGATCCAGTGGACCGTGGATGGTGCGGCGATCTGCACCAAGCCGGGTCAGCAGGCCGAGGCCGTGCTGACCGGGGACGGTACCGGTGGCGCGATTCTCGCGTGGAGCGACTACCGCAGCGGCGCCAACCCCGACATCTACGGCCAGCGGATCAGCTCCCCGGGCTTCGTCCAGTGGACGGTCGATGGCGTTCCCCTGGTGACCGATCCGCAAGGCCAGTGGTCCCCGTCGATCGCGCCCGGCGCGCCGAACATCGGCCTGGTTCCCTGGTGCGACTGGCGCAACGTGGCCGACTGCGACATTTACGCCCAACGGGCGGCGGATCCATTCCCGGGGAACGGCTACTGCTTCGGTGATCCGATGAGCGGAACCCCGTGCCCCTGCAACAACGACAACGACGGCACCGTGCCGGGCTCGGGCTGTGCCAACGGCGTGTTCACCTCCGGGGCCCAGCTGACCGGCAGTGGCGAGGCGAGGCTCACCAACGACACCCTGGTCCTGGCCGCCACCAGCATGGAGCCGAACAACTTCGGCCTCTACTTCCAGGCGGACAACAACCTCTGGCCGGGAGTCCCCTGGGGGGACGGACTGCGCTGCTGCGGCGGCAACCTGAAGCGCCTCCAGGTGCAGAAGGCCAACCACCGCGGCGACTCCGCGACCACGCTGGTGATCTCCATCAAGGCCGGCAACGTCTTTCCCGGCGATACGAAGTACTACCAGTGCTGGTACCGCAACCCACTCAACAGTCCCTGCGGATTCGACTTCAACACGACCAACGGGTACGAGGTGACCTGGTTGCCGTAGACGCGTCGGGTCGAGTCGATCTCGCCATGCTATGCCGCGATTCCCGGATCCCGGTCCGGGGATCGGGCGAAGCGTAGCGCTGCAACGGTGCGCTCAACGCTTCTCCGGCACTTCCACCTCCGCCACCGGCAGGAAGTGGCGGTCGAAGCGCTCGGCGAACTCGATCAGCAGTACGCGTTTCGACGCACGTGGACGGCGCTGGATCTTCTTCCCGTTCACCACCACCCGCAGCGGCTTGCCCTCCTCGAAGGCGCGTCGAGGGAGGAGCAGGCGGAAGCTGCGGACACCCTTGCTGACCTTGGCGTCGAAGCGATTCGCGCCGCTCACGGAAACCTCCAACCGCCCGGTGTGCTCATCAGCCTCCTTCTGGATGAGGAGGCGCTGCCCTTCGTCGTCCGCCTCCTTCCAGCGCTTGGTCAGGGGGATCTCGAAGTCCTCCGCCACTGGCTTGCCGAGCTCGAGCACCTCGACCCAGAACGCGCGCCCCTCGTCCGGCGAGGCGACCGTCCGGATCACGCGGTTGGGCATCGGGTTGCGACGCGCGTTGCCGAAGAAATCGACCCAGTCGACCTCCGACAGCCGGAACGAGTGACCCAGGCCGCGATGCAGGTGCAGGACCGCATCCCGCGCGCCGAGCTCCTCCAGGCGCTCGAAGACCATCTTCACGTTGAAGACCATCCCCGGATGATCCTGATCCCCTTGCAGGTCGCGGATCGGGAGGTCGACGACGTTCTCCAGGTAGCGCACGTTGTTCTGACCCTTGCGGTGCTGGATTCGCGGGCTGCCGATCATCGGCGCGATCGCCGCGAGCGTTCCCGGAAAGCGCAGCGCGAGATCCCACGCGAGGTGCCCGCCGCGGCTGATCCCCGTGGCCAGCACGCGATCCTCGTCGACGTTGAACTCCAGCCGCGCCCAGCGCAGTGCGGCCAGGGCGGCCTGGCGTTCGCGGTCGGAGAAGGCATAACCCTCGTTCTTCCCCGCCTCGCTCGGCGCGACGACGATCATGTCGAGCTCCTCGGCGAGCTCCCTCCACATCGCGGCCATGTAGCTGCCGTCGCCCCCGGTTCCGTGGAACGCCAGGAGGAGCGGAGCGGGTCGGGCGGGTTCGTAGCCCGTCGGAACATGCAGATGGATCGATGTGAGCTCGATCTCGTCACCGACCCGCAGCGCGACCCGTTCGACGCTCGTGCCCTCGAGCTGTTCCTCGAATCGTCCGAACTCGCGCATCGCGGTGAGCCACTCCTCCAGCTCGATCTCCTCGAGCCCCGCGAGCTCGATGGCGCGGCGGCGCCGCTGCGCCGGCTTCTCCAGGCGCACGAGCGCCTGCAGCTCGCCCTGGAGGTCGGCCGTGCCGTACGAGATCGCCGGCAAGAGGAGGGGGAGGAGTTCAAGCATCGGGACAGGTCCACCGCCGATACGAGGGCGCGGGACGTTCGTGACTCCTACCCCGATGGAGCGGCGAGGCTACGCTCGATCCACTCGACCGCTTCGCGCGCGACCCGTTCGACGTCGCTGGCGTCCAGCGTCGCCGCGTACTCCCGCCCCGCCTCGGAGTTGCGGTACAGGGGGTCGTAGTACAGCTCGAGGAGGATCGCTACCAGCTCTCGCTCTTCCCCTCCATCGAGCCGGCGCACCAGCTCGCCCTTCCACTTCTTCGGGCCGAGGCGCTGCTCGATGAACGGGAGCTGCTCGCGCAGCTGCGTCCTTCCGCGGTCGGTCGCCAGGTAGTCCTCGATCAGAACGTCGATGCGATACTCGACGGGCGCCTCCAGAAAGAGGTTCGTGCCCCCCTCGAGCGCGCCCCAGACGGCCGGGGGGATGATCGCGTCGCCCACCTTGCGGCTCTCCCCCTCGAAGACGACGGGGCCGGGAAGACCGCGGCGCAGCCGGTCGGCGAGGCGCGAGTCGAAGGTCTTCTGGCTGCACGGCTCCAGCCCGCACATCCCCAGGATCGAGCTGCGATGTCCGGCGAGGCCTTCCAGGTCGACGGTCCAGCCGGGACGGATCCGCTCGATCTCGCGCAGGACGAGGGTCTTGCCCACTCCGGTGCTGCCGCGCAGGACGAACGCGGGCGGTGCCTCCCAGACCTCCAGCTCCGCGCGAACCGCTCGCCGGTAGGCGCGGTAGCCGCCGTCGAGCCCGACCACCTCTGACCAGCCGAGCCCGCGCAAGAGCGCGACGACGCTCGAGGAGCGCAAGCCGCCACGCCAGCACAGGACCACCACGGCGTTCTCGGGCAGCTCGGTCGGGGTCGGCTGCAGCGCGCGGTTCACCTCGTCGAGGCCGCCGGCGGTCATCTCCCGCACGCGCGACGCGAGGTCTTCCTGCGCGGGCTCGCGGCCGGCCAGCGCGGCGATTTCGTCGACCAGGTCGCGAATACGGCCGAGGGTGATCTGTCGCCCCTCGTCGAACGCCTCCGCCGGCGAGGCGCGGTTGTAGAGCGTGCCGACCAGCTCCCGCTCGAGGTCGTCGAAGAGCGGGACGTTCTTCGCGCCGGGCAGGTGGTCCTCGGTGAACTCCACCGGACTCCGCAGGTCGACGATGCGCACCTCTCGCGAGGCGAGCACGTCTTCCACGCGCGCCATCGGCACGGTCCAGGCGGAGGTGTGGGGAGGGTTCACGGCGGCGAGTGTACGGAGTCGCTGTGAATTGCGCCGCCCCTCGCGTCGCTACTCCGTACCATCGGCGGGATGAGCCGGGTCGCGATCGAGGGAGGCAGGCTCGAGGTCGGTGGAGACCGCATCCACCCCCTCTCGGGAGAGCTCCACTTCTGGCGCGTGCGCCCCGAAGACTGGCGTCGCGCGCTCGAGGCGCTGGTGGAGATGGGCCTGCCGATCGTCTCGACCTACGTCTGCTGGGAGCACCACGAGCTCTCGCCGGGGCGCTTCGACTTCACCGGGGAGAGCGACCCCACTCGCGATCTCGACGGCTTCCTGCGCCTGGCGAGCTCGATCGGTCTGAAGGTGTTCCTCCGCCCGGGTCCCTATATCTACGCCGAGTGGCGCAACCTCGGCGTCCCCGACCGGGTGGCTCGCCTCTCGCGGATGTCAGAGGAGTTCCGGGCCGAGGCGCTGGTCTACCTGCGCGAGGTCTTCACGGTGGTGAAGCCACACCTCGCGACCGGTGGCGGCCCGATCGTCCTGTGGCAGGCGGACAACGAGATCGACGTGATGCCGTGGGCCTACGAGCGGGAGCTCGGCGCGGGTAACGTGCCGGGGATGTTCCAGCGGTGGCTGGAGGAACGCTACGGCGGCATCGACACGCTCAACGAGCGGTGGGGGACCCGACTCTCGAGCTTCGAGGAGGCGCGCTCGATCCAGTCCAGTCGCGTCGACGCACGCGACTTCCGCCTTCGTCACCTCGACTGGACCCGCTTCCGCCAGGAGGAGAACACGCGCCACGCCCGCTGGATGGTCGAGACCAGCCGCGAGCTGGGAGTCGACGTGCCGATCGTGCTCAACAGCTATCCCGTACAGGACTCGCTCGACTGGCGGGCGCTGACCGAGTCGGCTCAGCTCTTCGGCATCGATCCGTATCCGTCGGATGGATTTCGGTTCGAACCGGACGAACACCGCATCTTCGTCGAGAAGTGCCTGGTGCAGAGCACCCTGGGCGCGACCCCCTACATCGCCGAGCTCGAGTCGGGAGTCTGGCACGGTCACGAGCGCTACACCGGCCAGCTCGGCTCGGGGCACTACCGGCTGATGTGTCTCTCGGCGCTCGCCGCGGGGATCCAGGGGTGGAACTGGTACATGGCGGTCGAGCGCGACAACTGGCGCTTCAGCCCGATCGACGTGCGGGGGGAGAAGCGCATGCCGCTCTTCGACGAGTTGAAGGAGCTGGCCCGCTCGTTCCGCGAGCTGGATCCGCCATCTCTCGAGCGCGAGGTGTCCACCGCCGCGTTTCACGATTCGGGGCAGGCCGCGTTCCCCGGCGCCTACCGCGACGATCCCGCTCGGTCGAGCCTCTACGCGGCCGGCGTGCCCTACTCGCTGCTCGATCTCGCCGGCGAGAGCGAGTCCGGGTCACCGCTCCTCTACTACAGCGGACACGACTGGCTCGGCCGCGAAGGTCACGAACGGCTCTTGCGCTTCGTACGGGAGGGTGGGCGGCTGGTGCTCCCGGGGCGCTGGCCGCGCTTCGACGAGCGGTTCGAGCCGCTCGATCTACTCGGGATCCCGCTGCCGGATCTCTGCTTCGAAGGTCGGTCACTGGTGATCGATCGCGACGGCGACGAGCTGCCGGTGACCGGGCGGGTCTTCGCCTTCGGAGGCAGCGAGCCTCCCGGCACCCCGATCCTCGCCCGACCGGGGCCGCCCGAGGGCCCCGACTCCCTCACCGTGCATCAAGGCCTTCTGCACGACGAGCGCTACTGCGTGGGGTTCGAACGAGAGCTCGGCGAGGGCCGGATCCTGTGGCTCGGCTTCACACCGGGCCTCGAGGCGACCCTCTGGATCCACCGTTCGATGGGTGCCCCGATCGCGGCGCGAGCGCTGACTCCCGAAACCCAGGCCTGCCTGCTCACCGGCCGCGGCGGCGAGGCCTGGCTGGTCGTGCTGAACCTCGCCGAGCGGCGGCGGGAGGCGCGGGTGCTTCTGGGTGGGCGGATTCCCTCGGGCACCCCGTCGGAGCGACTTCACGGTGCTCCGGTCCAGCTCCGGCCCCTCGCCGGCGGCGCTGAACTGATCGTCATGATCCCGGCGAAGGACGCGGTCGCCATCAGGTTTGACTAGGAACGCGGCGGCGGGCGGCGGGGCGGGGATGACAGAGTATCCCACGCCCCTCCGCGCGGCTCTGGACATGTGGTGCCGCACACCGGCGTTTCAATGCGATGTGGAATGGTGTACGACAGCCGGCCTGATGCGTTAGTCGCGGAGAGGACGGGTAGAGCGGAGGAGGCAGCAGATGGGAACCTGGGAATGGGCACCGTGGGACAACGACGGTGGGGCGGACTGGTTCGGCGACATGTTCGAGAGAACCGAGCTGGACCGCTACATCCGACGCACGCTGGAGAGCGCGGATTCCCTCGACGGGCACGAGGAGATTCGCGCGGCAGCGTCGATGGTCATCTTCCTGGGCCGGACCTACGTCTGGCCGATCGGCTCGCTGGATGATGACCTCGAGCTGGCCGCGTCGAAGCTCGAGGCGGTGCTCGACACCGGGGAAGTCGAAGACGCGCCGGAGCTCACCACCGCGATTCGAGACGAGATCCAGGAGCTTCGCTCCCGGATCAAGGGCACCGATGCCGGCCCATCGCCGGAGCAGAGTAGACGGAAATGGTGGGAGCTCTGGAAACCGGGGTGAGAATGCCAATACGGAGCCGCACCTCCTGCCGCGCTTTCTCGACAAGCAAGCGCCGCACACTCCCTTGCCGGAACGGTGCGGCAGAGGGTGCGACTCCGTGTGCGCCGGGAGACTGGCAAGGTGAAGAGAATGAAAGAGTCTTACGATGAAGGGCCAGCCACCCACATCGGCCCCGAGTCATGCGTCCCCACCCGTGAGGGTAGGCAGGCGGGTCACCCGCCCTGGGGTCGAAGCGTTGACAGGGGTACGCATAGGCCGGGTATTGAGCCGCGAAAGAGCACTCAGTCGAGGGGGCTGACGTCGTACGGAGTACGGAAAGCAACATGGCACCGGGCGCTACAGGCGAGTCCGATGCCGCCCCTCCGCGGTCTGAGACCCCGCGCATGTGCGGAATCACCTTGCACGGGAACCGGGAGGCCTCCTGACCGATCGCGCCACGAGATGGCCGGCGTGATCCGCGACGAGAATCCCAAGGGAGCAATGCGTCGATGAACGGAAAGGAGGAGTCGGACGGGCGCGTAGTACCGAAGAAGCTTCCGAACAAAGGACGGGCTGCGGCCCGTCCGGCGGAGGAGGTGGAGGGAAGGCACCCGACCAAAGGGAGCTCGACGAAGGGAACCAGGGGCCGGGCACAGGACCGGGGAACCCTGCGACATGACCTCCGCCGAGTACGCGAAGTGGCAACTCGTGATAAGGAGTTGCAGTTCACCACGCTCTGGCACCACGTCTACAACCTCGACAACTTACGAGCGACCTTCTTCAAGCTGAGGAAGGACGCATCGGCGGGCGTCGACGGTCAGACGTGGGCGGACTACGCAGCCAACCTGGAGGACAACCTCGAGGATCTGGCTGGCTGCCTCCGCCGAGGAGCGTACCGAGCAAAGCCGGTACGACGGGCCTACATTCCAAAG
>CAZCAC010000066.1:0-48656 GCA_964496575.1 uncultured Planctomycetaceae bacterium
CGGGCTGGTCAGGAAGTTCCACGAGAAGAACTACGGGGCGGAGTTCGGCTACCCCGAGTTCGCGCCGATGTTCCGCGCCGAGCTGTGGGATCCACAGCAGTGGGCGCAGCTGTTCGAGCGAGCCGGGGCGCGCTACGTGGTGCTGGTGTCGAAGCACCACGACGGTTTCGCGCTGTGGCCCAACGAGCACGCCGGCAAGGTGCGCGGCTACCCCTGGAACAGCGTCGACACGGGGCCGAAGCGCGATCTCTGCGGCGAGCTAGCCGAGGCGGTGCGAGCCGAGGGGCTGCGGATGGGCTTCTACTACTCGTTCATGGAGTGGGACAACCCGCTCTACGTCCAGAACGACCCCGAGGCGGTGAAGCGCTACGTCGACGAGATGATGATCCCGCAGATCGAGGAGCTGGTCACGCGTTACCGGCCCGCGGTCTTCTGGCCCGACGGCGAGTGGAACCTTCCAGATACCGCCTGGCGCAGCACGGAGATCCTCGAGTGGCTCTACGAGAACTGCGAGAACCCCGAGGAGCTGGTGGTCAACGACCGGTGGGGGCGAGGTCTGCGCGGGCAGGTCGGCGACTACTACACCACCGAGTACGGGAGCATGGGCAACTCCTCGGGGGTCGCCGATCCGACGAAACCCTTCGAGGAGTGCCGCGGCATCGGGCACAGCTTCGCCTTCAACCGGCTGGAGAACTACGACGCGTACCTCACTCGCGACGCGCTGGTGCAGATGCTGATCGACCTGGTGGCCAAGGGCGGCGGCATGCTGCTCAACCTCGGGCCGACCGCCGACGGCCGCATCCCGGTGATCCAGCAGGACCGGCTGGTGGCGCTCGGCGAGTGGCTGGAGGTGAACGGCGAGGCGATCTACGGGACGCGCAAGGGGCTCTTCCGCTACCTGCCGTGGGGGCGGTCGACGACCAGGGGCGACACGCTGTACCTGCACGTCTTCGACTGGCCGGCCGATCACACGCTGGAGGTGCCCGGCCTCGAGACGATGATCGAGAAGGCCGACCTCCTGCACGACCCCGAGCGCCGGGCGCTCGCGATCGAGGGGAACGGCGGCGGTCGTCCGTCGATCGACCTGCTCGGCTACCACCCTTTCCGCCACGCCAGCGTGATCGCGCTGGAGCTCTCCGGCGAGCCGAAGATCGTCGACCGGATCTTCCCCGAGAGCAACGGCTCGATCCTCTTGCGGGCCGAGACGGCAGAGCTCACCGGCCGGCTGCAGCTGGAGACGGGCACGCTCACTCGCGACGGCGTCGAGGAGCCGCGCACCAACGTCGGCTACTGGACCGAGCACGAGGACACGATCAGCTGGAACGTGCGGGTCACCCCGGGGCAGCGCTACCGCGTCGAGGTCGACCTCGGCTGCGAGCCGGGTTCCGAGGGCGGGGTTCTCTCGGTCCACGTCGGCGGCGCGAGTCTCGATCACCGGGTCAACGATCCGACCGGGGGCTGGCACGACTACCGCATCGAGACGATCGGCGAGCTCACCGCGGGCGAGACCGCCGACGTGCCCGTCACCGTGCGCTGCGAGCGGATCGCGCGGACGGCGCTGGTGAACATCCGGTGGGTGCGGTTGGTGCCGGTCCGGTGAGATTCGGGTGAATTCGCGCCAGCGGGGGTGGTACGCGCAAGCATGACCAGGATGGGCCGGATCGGAATCGCATTGCTCCTCGGCAGCGGGCTCGTAATCCTGATCTGGCAGCTCTCCGGTGGACGAGATACGCGGTTCCCGGAGGCTCCGGAGAGGACGGGCTCGCCGGCGACGATGCTGACACCCGATGGGCTCGAAGAGCGCACTCCGGAAGAACCACCGGCGTCCGAGCGCGAGGCGGTGGAGCCCCCCAAATCGGAACCCGCGCCGCCTTTCGTGGTCGCGCTCGACGAGACCGACACCAGGGACAGGGCCGTCTTGATCGTCAAGGTCGTCCGCAAGGACACGGCCGCCCCACTCCGCGGAATCGAGGTGGGGGTGGAGGGGCTCTGCGAGAGCGCCGAGATGCCTCCCGAGTGGGTGTCGGTCAGCCGGCATCTGACCAATTCCGCCGGCCTCGCCGCCATGGAGGTCCCCGCTCGAACACCCCTGGTGGCCTACGCGGAGGATCGGGTCGTACAGCGGCACGACGGCCCCGCTCTGGAGACCGGGCATGCCTGGGAGGAGGACCTCTTCCTGACTCCGGGCTCGCGCCGCGAGATCACGCTGGAGGTTCCCGTTGGGACCGACCTCCTCTTCTGGGGACACGTCGTCTCGGAGGATGGACATCCGGTGCCGGGGACCGAGATCTGGTGGGAGGAAGGGATGGGGTGCCACCTCGATCTCAGCGATCTCGACTCCGATGCCACCCGGCTCGCCGAATCGGACGACGACGGCCTGTTTCACGTCCGCCTGCGCTCGTGGGTCGACAACTGCCTCTTCGCCGTCGCGCCCGGTCTGGTTCCAGTGCGCGTCGGGATCGAGGAGGGACACGACGGTCCCGAACGAGCCACGACGATCGTCCTCCCTCGTGGCGCGCGGCTCACCGTGAGCCTGCAGGGACCCACGGAGCTGATCGAGCAGCTCGAGCTGCGCGCAGGCGCGACGGAATGGGACGGTGACGGATACTACGCCTCCTCGATCGGCTGGGCGGGGTACTTCGACGACGAGGGACGGTGCCGCTTCGGTGGCCTTCCCGCCGGGATCCCCCTGTCCGTGGAGCTACGCGCCGACGGACGGACCTACCGGCGCTGCGAAGAGGAGATCGAGCTCTCCGTGGGAGAAGACCGGCTCCTGCACTGGGTGGTCGGTGATGGAGCGACCATCGGGGGCCGCCTCCTCGATCAACACGAACGGCTCGTGACCGGTTGTACGGTCTGGCTGATCGACGGTGGGGCAATGGAACGCGCTCCGAAGCACTTGCAGCGGCCCTTTCCCGAGGTGCCGTACCGTGATCTCGAGTGCAGGACCGACGCCGACGGCCGGTTCCGCTTCGAGGACCTGCCGCCGGGAGGATACTGGATCGGTCCGCACCCGGAGCACGACGACCGAAGTCTCGGCGGACGAGTCGAGAGCGATTGGGCCGCAGAGATCCCGGCCGTAGCGGAGTTCGTCATGGTCGATTCTCCGAGCGACCGGATCGAGTTCGATCTGCACGTCCAGCGAGGGCATCTCATCAGAGGCCGGGTAGTCAAACCAGATGGATCGCCCGCGGAGGATGCCTGGATCTCGGCCTGGAACGTCGGCTCTCTGCTCAGCTTCGGAGCGGACACCGACGACGATGGCGAATTCGAGCTGGGGCCGCTCCTTCCGGGTGACTACGTCCTGCGAGCGTGGTCGACCTGGTTGGCCGGGAGCGAGGAGGTCTCGGCGTCGGTGAGAAGGCGGAGATCCGGTTCGATTGACCAGCTGCCAGGCTCGGTATGGGCGAGGTGGCGAAGAACGCGCGAGGTCGGTATCGTCGGGGTATGCGCCACCTGGTCCTGTTCGCGATTGCGCTCTGTGGGCTCGGCGGTGAAGCTGCCCCCGACGTCATCGGTTCCGCGCGGGACGAGTACTCTCGGCTCGAGCAGGAGATCGACTTCTACCGGCTCCACGAAGTTCCGACGCGGCTGGAGCAGGAGGTGCTGCGCCGCGACGCGCTGATCTGGCCCGGCGACCGGGATCCGCTCGACGTAGCGCTGCGGCGGACGCGGGCGCTGCTGACTCATCTCCGGACGATGGCCGGTGCCCCGACCTTCGAGGAGGAAGCGCCGTGGTTGGCGTGGCTGGAGGCGCGTGCCGGGGAGCTCGCCATTGAAGAGACCGCCGCCCGCCGAGCGCTCTTCGACGAAGTGGTGACGGCGCGCCGCATCATCGCTTTCAAGAACCCGCTGCTCGACTTCGACGACGTCGTCTTCCTCACGCACCACAAGCAAGGGCGCGGCGAGCGGCACATGGTCGACCAGTACGAGGGCCACAACGCGCGTCCCGGCGGCGGCCTGTTCGTCCTGCGCAACGCCTTCAGCGACTACTGCGTGCCGGAGGATCTGCTCCTGGGCGTGACCGTCGCGAATGGTCGCCTGAAGGGTCAGCGGCTCACCGGCGGCTCCTTCATCTCCCTCGAGCTCGACTGGGACGCCAAGCAGATCTGGTTCGCCTGGACGCAGGCCAAGGACGTGCCGAAGGGCGCCTCCTGGAAAGGCCAGTTCTGGACCGAGGCCGAGGCGATCGCCGACCGCAAGCGTAACTACTACTGGAGCGAGGAGACCTGCTACCACGTCTTCCGCTTCGACCTCGAGACCCGAGAGCTCGTCCAGCTCACCGATGGCCCCTGGAACGACTTCGACCCGTGCGTGCTGCCCAGCGGCCGCCTGGTCTTCATCTCCGAGCGGCGCGGCGGCTTCCTGCGCTGCGGCGCGCGCCCCAACCCGACCTTTACCCTGCACGGGATGATGCCCGACGGCAGCGACATCATCCCGCTCAGCGCGCACGAGACGCACGAGTGGCATCCCAGTGTCACCAACGACGGCAGGATCATCTACACGCGCTGGGACTACGTCGACCGCGACAGCGACATCGCGCACCACCCGTGGATCTGCGGGCCCGACGGCAGCGATCCGCGCGGCTTTCACGGCAACTACCCCGAGTTTCGCGAGCACCGGCCGTGGATGGAACTGGCCATTCGCGCCATTCCCGACTCCCCCTGCTACGTCGCCACCGCCGCGCCGCACCACGGCGAGAACTACGGCTCGCTGATCCTCATCGATCCGCGGATCGAGGACGACGGCGCCTGCAGCCAGCTGCGGCGGATCACTCCCGAGGTGCACTTCCCCGAGTCGGAGACCTACCCCGGCATCCCCGGCCCGCCGCACAAGGGCGGGAATCGGAGAGGCCAGGTCTACGGGCAGCCGTGGCCGCTTTCCGAGGACTTCTACCTCTGCGTCTACGACCCCGGCGAGAAGCACTACGCGCTCTGCCTGCTCGACAGCTTCGGCAACAAGATCGAGCTCTACCGCGACCCGCAGGTGCCCTGCCTCGACCCGATCCCGCTGCGAGAGCGCGAGCGGCCGCCGGTGCTGCCGGTGAAGACGACGCAGGCGCTCGCCGACCGTTCCGACGGCGACGAGCCGGTCCCCTCGACGATGGCGGTGATCAACGTCTACGACGCCGCGTTCGAGTGGCCCGAGGGCACGCGGATCGAGGCGCTGCGAGTCGTACAGCTCTTCCCCAAGACGACGCGCAAGGCGGACGCGCCGCGGGTCGGCGTGGGCAACCAGTCGCTGGGGCGCGGCGTGCTCGGCACGGTGCCGGTGGAGGCCGACGGCTCCGCGTACTTCGAGGTGCCGCCCGACGTGCCGGTGTACTTCCAGGCGCTCGACGAGCGCGGCCGCGCCGTGCAGACGATGCGCTCCCTCACCTACGTGCACCGCGGCGAGCAGCTGACCTGCCTCGGCTGTCACGAGGGCGCGTCGAGCGCACCGCCGCGGAGCGTGACGCCGGTCCCGCTGGCCCTGCGTCGCCCGCCGAGCGAGCTCGAAGGCGACGTCGAGGGCTCCTGGCCGCTGACCTTCTCCGCGCTGGTGCAGCCGGTCGTCGACCGGCACTGCGCCGATTGCCACGCCACCGAGGAGAGCGCGCCGTCCCTTTCCCGGGACCCGGCGGCGCACGGGTGGTCGCGTGCCTACCACACCCTGGGCGCCTTCGCGTGGGCGAAGCACGGTGGCAACGGTTGGCTCGCCCGCAACGAGACCAGCTATTCCGAGGCGGGCAAGGTCGGCGCCCTCGGCTCGAGACTGCTGCCGATCCTCGAGCAGGATCATTTCGGAGTCGAGCTCGCACCAGAAGAACTGTACCGCTTCACGCTCTGGCTCGACCTGAACAGCAACTTCTACGGCGTCTACCACGACCTGGAGGCCCAGACGCGCGGCGATCGCGTTCTCCCGATCCTGGAGTAGCCGAGGGTACGGAGCCTGGGTCAGACCAGCACGATTCTCACTGGTCCCGTATCATCGAACGACAAGGCCATGAAGATCCTCCAGCTCATTCCTCCCGTCGTCGCCCTCGCCGGCGCCGCGGCGCTGGTCCTGCCGACCGCGACGCGCGCCTACACCCACACCGGCGACGTTCTCGACATCCCGGTTCGCGACTTCCGCGTCTTCAACAACTTCAGTGACCCGGAGGCGAACGACAACACGACGCCGCATCCCCAGTTCCCCGGCCACACCGGCGCGGTGATGGCGATCTGGAAGGCGAGCGTCGAGTGGGGGAGTCGGCTGCACGGTTCCGGCGAAGGCGATCCCAGCCAGCCGGGTGACCTCGGCTCCGGCGGCGCGAACTTCGACGCCTCCTTCCAGGGACTCGCCACCGGCGTCGGCGGGACGAACGACAACATCCACTCCGAGGTCAGCGGGTGCAGCGGCGGCGTGATCGGTTACGTCGAGACGCCGAGCAGTGACGGTTGGCGGATTCGCTACTGCGCCGAGTACTGCTGGGACGACGGGCCCGACGAGAACATCTCGCCGGGGTGCTACGATCTGCAGGGCGTGGCGACCTACCTGTACGGGATCGCGCTCGGAATGGGGCACTCGAGCGTGCCCGGTTCGACGATGTATCCGGCGATGACCGGGAGCGGGGTGCCCGCGCGCTCGATCGAGGCCGACGACATCGCCGGGATCCAGGCGCTGTACGGCGCGGCCGCGTCGACCAAGCCGGTCGTCGCCGGGGTGACGCACTGGGGCGGCCTGGTGACGATCACGGGGCAGGGTTTCGGCGCGACCGGCAACGACGTGTGGTTCACCGGCGTCAAGGTGACCGGCCTCACCTCGAACCACGGCGGGACGCGGATCACCATGCAGCTGCCCCTGGGAGCGCAGCCGGGCGACGTGCTGGTGCGCGCGCCGTTCACGGGCCACGGGTCCCTCTCCAACGCCTGGCCCTTCGACCCGACCGGCCCCGGTTGCCCGCCGCCGGCCAGCTACTGCATCGGTGCGCCCAACTCCGCCGGAGCGGGCGCGACGATGTCGTGGATCGGCTCAACCAGCGTGGCCGCGAACGACCTGGTGCTGCAGACGGTCGGACTACCGCCGACCCAGTTCGGGCTCTTCTACTACGGCCCCAACCAGATCCAGATCCCCTTCGGTGACGGCTTCCGCTGCGTCGGTGGAGGCGTCCATCGCCTGGGGGTGAAGCTCAGCAGCGCCGGCGGCGAAGCGTCGTGGGCGCTCGACATCACCTCGCCGCCTTCGCCTCCGGGACAGATCACCGCCGGGTCGACCTGGAACTTCCAGCTGTGGTATCGCGACCCCGCCGGCCCGGGTGGAAGCGGGTTCAACTTCAGCGACGGGTTGAACTCGACGTTCTGCCCCTGATCGGGAGCCGATCATGATGATCCGATCGATAGTCACGTTCCTCGTTCTGCTCCCCGGGAGCGCGTTCCCTCAGACGACGATCGACGTGATCGATGGAGACGATCCACAGGACAACTTCGGTGCGGCGGTCGCCTTCATCGGAGACTTGAACCACGACGGTGCGGAGGACTTCGCCGTCGGAGCGCCCGGTGACGACGATGGAGGCGCCGGAGCCGGAAGCGTGCGGGTGTACTCCGGCATCGATCGCAGCGAGATCTTCCACTGGGACGGAATGGCCGTGGGCGCCCGCCTGGGCGCCTCGGTCGATGGTGCCGGGGATATCGACCTCGACGGAACCGACGACGTCATCGCCGGCGCGCCGGGGATCGATGCGGCGTACGTCTTCTCGGGCGCGAACGGAGCGATCCTGCTCACGCTGGCCCCCGGCGCGGGCGGCGAGTTCGGCACGGCGGTGTGCGGGATCGGCCTCGCCGACGGGGACGGCGTGCCCGATCTCGCCGTCGGGGCCACCGTCGGAGTGGGGCTGTGGGTCTTTTCCGGTTCGGACGGCTCGATCCTGTGGACCGCGTCCGACGTCAGTCGCGCGCTGGGAGCGGTCGGAGATATCGACGGCGACGGTCGCGACGACCTGATCGGAGGCGATCACCAGGAATCCGGGTACGCCGGCGAGTGGGATGGACGGGCCACGGTCTACTCCGGCGCGACCGGGGTGGTGATCTTCGACCACCCCGGATTCGGCGACTGGGGCGACAACGTCGGCAGCGGCGTGGCCGGCGTTGGCGACGTCAACGGGGACGGCTGGAACGACTACGCCTACGGTGCGCCGCACTTTCCCTGGCTGCACCCCTTTCGCAAACCCTACGCGCAGGTTCGTTCCGGCCAGGACGGGACGGTCCTCTACGAATGGGAGGGCGGCATCGACTCCGACTACGGCTGGGCAGTCGCTTCGGCGGGGGACATGGATCTCGATGGTGTGCCCGATGTCGTTGTCAGCCGCCTGGGCAACCGCTTCAGCTCCTCCTCGCTCGCGTTCCTCGAGGTCCACTCCGGTGCGACCGGGGACCTGCTCCTGCACGTGCCGATCGTCTACCGCGGTGGCCGCTCGATCGACGGCGGGCGTGACGTCGATGGCGACGGCTGGCCCGACCTCCTGTGCGGCAACCCTGACCACCCAGCGCCCAGTGGAGAGGGGAGCGTCGCGATCTACACCCTCGGTTGCCCCTCGGGCACGGTCTACAATTACTGCACGGCGCTGCCCAACTCGACGGGAGTGCCGGCACGGATGGGCTGGATGAACTCGACCTCGATAGCTTCGAACGACTTCCGCCTCTTCGCACAGGATTGCCCGCCGAGCCAGTTCGCGATGTTCTTCTACGGCCCAGGCCAGGCCTATGCGCCGCTCGGCGACGGCTTCAGGTGCGTTTCCGGCCCGCTCTTTCGGCTGGGGGTGGTCAATACC
This sequence comes from uncultured Planctomycetaceae bacterium, assembly GCA_964496575.1. Classification (GTDB taxonomy): domain Bacteria; phylum Planctomycetota; class UBA1135; order UBA1135; genus CAZCAC01. The sequence goes on from CAZCAC010000066.1 coordinate 8,789, forward strand.
GGTGCGGCGGGAGTGCCCAGCCACACCATGGACTTCACCAACCCGCCACAGCCGTCGGGCCTGATCTCGGCGGGCGAGACGTGGTTCTTCCAGCTGTGGTTCCGCGACCCCGCGGGGGGACCCGCCGGGAGCAACCTCGCCGACGCCTTGCGGGCGACGTTCTGCCCGTGATGTGATTCGGCGAGAACCTGCTCTCGATCGACTCACTGAGGCGCGAGACGGAGCTCGATCCCACTCGTCGTCTCGCCCTCGAGCACGGTCACCTCGCGGACCTCGCTGCGGAGGGTTCCCTTGCTGGCGATCAGACGTACCACACCCACCTCCAGGCCCCGGAATCTGAAGTGCCCGGCGTCGTCGGTCCTCCCCGTTCCGAAGCCGAAGATCGGGGGCGAGTCTCCCTCGTCGACCGGTTGGATCGTCGCCCCCTCGACGGGCAGGCCATCGGGTCCGTACACGTGTCCTTCGACCGCCCCCGTGGGGCGCAGGTCGAAGCGGAGATCGTCGAGCTGCTGTCCCTCGGCGAGCTCCAGGCCGCCGATCCGCTGGCGCCCGTAGAGCTCCTCGCCGCTGGAGAGTATCCAGCCGACGTCGCCACCGGCGGTCACGGAGTAGGTCCCCGGCGGCATGTGCGTGAAGACGAAGGCACCGTCGTCGCCGGTCTTCGCGAAGCGCATCTCCGGGCCGCGATGATCACCGTCGTTCGAGCTTCCCTCCAGCTGCACCGGGCAACCGCGCGCCGGCGCGCCGTCGGATGCGCGCACCGAGCCGCCGATGCGGCCCATCGGCAGCTCGAAGACGAGCGCGACCTGCTCCTGGTCGGGGACCTCCCGGTCGATGGAGACGACGTTGCCCCAGTCATCGCCGAATTCGAAGGAGTAGCGTCCCGGCGCGCCGAGGACCATGTCGAAGAAGCCAGTGGCATCGGTGCGGGCGCCGAGCTTGTGCCGGTGGCCGTCCTCGCCGCGAAGGCGTGCGACGACCGCGCGGTCCGCCACCGGCCGGCCTGCGGCCAGCACCCGACCGCGCAAGGCGATCGGTCGCTCCGGCGGGGCGCCGAGGTGAACGTGCACCGTCTCGCCCTCCGCCAGCTCGACCGTCTCCTCGATTCGCGCCGCGTAGCGCAAGACGCCTTCCTTTCCACGCACCTCCTCGGCGGGAGGCTCGAGGATCACGGTGTACTCGCCCGGCGACAATCCCTCGACGGCGAACTGCCCCGCAGCGTCGCTCTGAGCTCGTTTCCGCAGGTACTCGGGCTGGTGACGGGTCACCTCGATCCAGCGCCCGGCGACAGGGCCGGTCGCGGCATCGATCTCACCGACGATCCGCCCCGGCGTTCGCAGGACGAGGACCACGTCGTGGAGCTCGGCGGCGGGCTGGATCTCGGTGGAGAACACCTCGCTCGCGCCGTAGCCCTCCGCGCTCGCGGTCACCGTCAGCGGCCCCGGGTCGATCCTCTTCAGCTCAAAGAGGCCCTGCTCGTCCGTCGCCGCCTTCGCCCTGCCCGAGTTGCCCAGCAGGACGAGCCGCCCCTTGCCTCGCTGCGTCTTCGCGGTGACCTCCGCCCCGGGGACCGGCGCGCCGGTGAGGTCCTGCACCCGGCCGGTAATCCTGGCGAGGCGCGGTACGACGAGCTGGAGCTCGGGGCCGCCGTACGGACTGGTCAACGGCACCGCCACCGATCTGGCGTGGCCACGCGCCGAGGCGGACACCTCCCAGTCGCCATCGCGCAGTCCCTCGAGGAGGAAGGTGCCGTCCTCGCTGCGGAAATTCCGGCTGACCCCACCCTGGCCGAAGCTGCCGAGCGGCGAACCCGTATCGGGGTGCGCGCTGATCATGAACCGCTCGACCGGCTTGCCGGTGTCGTCGAGCACCACCCCGTGGAGCTGACCCCCCGACTCGAGCACCAGGCGCAGCGCGGTGTCACCGGGCTCGACGTTCTTGCGCTCGGCGATCCAGTCGGCCGCCTTGCGGGCTCGCCCCTTCTCCCCCTCGTCACCGCCCGCGGCGGCCTTCGGGCGCGCCTTGGCGCGAACGATCAGCGAGCCGCGGTCGAGACCCGTCACCTCGAAGCGACCCTCGGAGTCCGTCCCGGTGACCACGTCCTCGGCGAAGGCGAAGGGAGCAGTGGCCTGAGCGCTCTTGCGCACCCGGACCTCGGCGTCGACCGCCGGCTTCCCGTCGGGCCACAGCACGAGCCCCGCGACCACCAGCCCCCGGCTCAGCTCGACCACCTGGCCACCGAGCCCCTCGCCCTCGCCGCGCTCGCCGAGCTCCAGCTCCGCGTCGACGAAGTCGTCCGCTTCGACCTCCAGCGTGAGCACTCCGGCGCCGACCCCGTCGAGGTCGAAGGAACCGTCCTCCGCCGTATCCGCGCTGCGGTAGGTGGACTCCTCCTCGAAGCCACCACCGGTGATCGACTTCACCCGGACCCGCGCCTCCGCGATTCCATTCCCTTCCGGATCGACGACGCGGCCGCGCAACCGCACGCCGCGGGCGAGCGAGAGCTCGACCTCGGTGGTCTCGGCCGGCCGAACGGTGACGTCCTTCTTGCGTAGGGGGACGAACTGCTCGGTATCCACCTGCAGGTCGTAGGGTCCCGGGGCCAGGGCGAGCGCCTCGAAGATCCCGTCGGCGTCGGGAGGCCCCTTGCCCACCGATCCGCCTCTCTTGACCTCACTGAACGCCAGGATCTCGACTCCGGACAGGTCGACCTGGAGCGTGCCCGGCAGCGGCGGAGCCGTGACGGAGACGCGGATCACTCCGCCGACCTTCGGCTCGAGCTGCAGCCCGGTCTTCACCACCTCGCGCACGTCGATGCGCGGGCTCGACTCGAGGTAGACGTATCGCGCCTCCAGCGTGACTCGACCGCTGCGCGTGCCTTCGGCGAAGGCGACCCGGAACGTGCCGTCGGGAGCGACCTCGGTGCTGTAGGTGCGCTGTGACTTGCGCTTCCCGGGAAGGTCGAAGCGCTTGCCGCGAGCGATGACTCGGATCGACTCGTCGGGGGGAAGGGGAGTGGAGAGAATCAAGCGACCCTCGACCCAGAGGGAGTCGTCGGGAATCGCGGTGGAAGCGGAGAGGTGCGGGTTCTCGGCGACGGCCTCGGTAGGGGGGGCGAGGTCCTCGCGCGGCGCCACTTCCGGGCCCTTCGTGCGAGCAGCGGTCGGCGGGAGCTCCGCCGGAGCCTGCTCCTCGACCGCCGGGGTCGCGCCCGGATCGATTCCATCGAGCGTTTCGCCAGAGCTGGTCTCGTTCACGAGGCCGCCGGAAACGGCCCACCAGATGGCGCCGCCCACCACCAGAGCGACGACGAAGAGGATTGCGGCGGGGCGCATGGGTTTCTGTCTCCCGGGGGGAATCGGGTACTTGACTTTATCCGGGTTTCCGGACCTGGCGTTTCGCGGCCTCTCTCACACTTCCTGTGGAACAGCGGATCTCGCCCTACTTCTCCCGCTCCCAGCGCGGGACGCCGCGGCCGGGAGTCCAGGGAGCGCCCGCGGCTTCCAGCTCCTCCTCCAGCTGCTTCAGCTCGACCTCGATCGTCTCGCGAAGTGCTTCGAGGAACGGCGCGAATCCGGCGGCAGCGATCTCGTAGGCGCGTTGCTGCGTCCCCGTCGGCGCGCCGGTGGTCCAGAAGCTGCGCGTGGCGCGGGAGATGCGGCGGCTGATCGACGGCGGAGTGGGGTGTCCATGGCGCGAACGGGTCGCATCCCCGGAGAGGTCGACGCGCAGGTCCTGCAGCTTGCGCCGAATCGCGCGCGCCCGGTCACCGAACGACGGGTCGATCCCCGGCGTATCCACGATCGCCTGCTGGACCAGCTTCAGCTCCTCCATCGCCTCGTTCAAGGCTCGCGAGGCGCCCTGCGAGGCGCGCTGCAGTCGACCGAACTTCTGCTGGAACGCGAGCGCCTGCTCGCGATCCCCCGCCGGCAAGGTGGCCAGGCCGAGCGGTCTGGTCTCGAACTCCACCGGTCCGGCGAGCGGCGTCACCACGCCGTTCACTCGTTGCGAGAGGCTGACCGAGTAGTTGCCCGGAACCGCGAGCGGTCCCCGCGGCGGCGGACCCCACCGACTGGTGCGTTCCCCGATCTGCGCCGGAAGGTAGGCCGGGTAGCGCAGCTCCCAGTCGACGCGGTGCAGCCCCGCGCCCTTCGGGCCCTCGAGGGTCGTCACCACGTTCCCGTCGACGTCGCGCACGGTCAAGAGGATCGCCGGCTTCTCCTCGCGAGCCTCCGCCTCGAGGTCGTCCCAGTCCGGGAAGGGCACCGGCTCGCCGGCCTTGACCAGCTCCTTCTCGGCCTCCTGGCGAAGCTCCTTCTTCGTCTTCAGGCCGTCCTTCAGATAGTAGCTGAAGACCGCGCCGAACGGCGGGTTGGGCGCGCGGTAGAAGGCATCGCCCTGCGAGCCGCTCTTGCGTCCGCCGAGCGGGTTCGCCTCGACGTACCACCACGCATCGCGCACGGGGAAGAGCGCAGGTCCCGCCTCGAGGCTCTCCTCGGTGACCTCGCGCAGCGGCGAGTAGTCGTCGAGCACGTAGAAACCCCGTCCGAAGGAAGCGAGCACCAGGTCGTTCTCGCGGCGCTGGATCTCCATGTCGCGGATCGAGATCGTCGGGATCCCGCCCTTCAGACGGACCCACTTCCCGCCGCCGTCGACGGTGAAGTAGACGCCGAACTCGGTGGCGGCGAAAAGCAGGTCCTCCTTCACGTGATCCTGGACGATGCACCAGACGAACTCGTCCTCGGGCAGGTCCCCGGCGATCGAGGTCCAGGTCAGGCCGCGGTCGGTGCTCTTCACCACGTACGGCGCGAAGTCCCCGCGCTTGTGGTTCTCGAAGGTCGCGTAGACCGTGTCGACGTCGTGCAGCGAGGCGAGCACGCAGCTCGAGTACGCGCGAGGCGGCACGTCGGGGAAGGTCTCGATCCGCCGCCAGATTCCGCCGCCATCCCCGCTGACCTGGATCAGGCCGTCGTCGGTCCCGGCGTAGAGCAGCCCCTCGAGCAGCGCCGACTCGTCGAGCGAGACGACCGTGCCGTAGAACGAGGACGAGCTGTTCCGGTTGACCGCATCGACGCTCCAGAGCGTGCCCATCACCTCGAGCTGGTTGCGGTCGATGCCGCGCGAGAGGTCGGGGCTGATCGGCTCCCAACTGTCCCCGCGGTCGTCGCTGCGAAAGACGTGCTGGCTCGCGAAGTAGAGGCGCGAGGTCGAGTGCGGGCTGATGATCAACGGCGAATTCCAGTGCCAGCGCTCCGCCGGCTCACCCGGCGCCGGCTGCGGCTGGATCTCGACCCGCTCGCCGCTGCGTCGATCGAAGCGGACGATCCCCGCGTGCTGCGACTGCGAGTAGAGGATGTTCGGATCGCTCGGGTCGACGCGCGTCTGGAAGCCGTCCCCGCCCACCGTTATGAACCAATCGCTGTTGCGGATCCCGTGCGTGTTGTTGGTGCGGATCGGGCCGCCGATCGTGGCGTTGTCCTGCGTGCCGCCGTAGACGTGGTAGAAGGGAGATTCGTTGTCGATCCCGACGTTGTAGAACTGGGTCAGCGGCAGGTTGCTGAAGTGCTTGAAGGTCTCGCAGCTGTCGAACGTCTCGTAGAGGCCGCCGTCGCAGCCGATCAGCAAGTGCGCCGGATCGTCCTCGAAGAAGGCCACCGCGTGGTTGTCGACGTGTTTGCTGTCCGACTCCCACACGTCGAAGCTCTTCCCGCCGTCGAGGGTCACGTGCATCCGCGTGTCCATCACGTAGACCTTGTCCACGTCCCACGGGTCGGCGAACAGCTCGCCGTAGTACTGGCCGCTGCCGTTGTAGTAGTCGTTCTCCTTCTTCCAGCTCTCACCGCAGTCGAGCGAGCGGTAGAAGCCGCGCCCCTCGCCCGTCGCCTCGACCGTCGCGTAGATCACGTCGGGATTCACGGGCGAGACGGCCAGCTCGATGCGGCCCTTGTCCTTCCCGGGGATCCCCTTCTTCAGCTCGCGCCAGGTCGCACCCCCGTCGGTCGACTTGTGGATCCCCGACTCGGGCCCGCCGCCGATCAGGATGCCGACGTGGCGGCGGCGCTGGTAGGAGGTGGCGTACAAGACGTCGGGATCGCGCGGATCCAGCTCGACGTCGGTCACTCCGGTGTTCTCGCTGATCTCGAGCACCAGCTCCCAGTTCTCGCCGCCGTCGGTGGTCTTGTAGAGGCCGCGATCGCCGCCGGGCGCCCACAACGGCCCTTGTGCCGCCACGTAGACCGTGTCGCTGTCCTCGGGGTGGATCAGGATCTTGCCGATGTGTTCCGACTCCTTCAGCCCGACGTTCTTCCAGCTCTTTCCGCCGTCGAGGCTCTTGTAGATGCCGTCCCCGTAACCCACGCTGCGCTGGCTGTTGTTCTCCCCGGTGCCGACCCAGACCACCTGCGGATTCCGCGGATCGAGCGCGAGACAGCCGATCGCGTACGATCCCTGGTCGTCGAAGATCGGCTTCCAGGTAGTACCCGCGTTGTTCGTCTTCCACACGTTGCCGGAGGCGACGCCGAGGTACCAGGTGCTCGGTCTTGCCGGGTCGACGGCGATATCGCTGATCCTACCGGACATGAAGGCCGGCCCGATTCCGCGCAGCTTCAGGCCGGCAAAGGTGCCGGCGGAGAACTTCGACTTCTCCTCCTCGTCTTCGCCGGCGGTCGTCCCTTCCTCTTCTGCATTCTCCTGAACGGAGGTGGAGGCGCAGGCGGCGATCGCCAGGAGCAGAGCGGTGATCAGACGGAAGGTGGTCTTCATCGGGAGATCCTCGAAGCGCGGGGGGGAAGGAGCCGGGGAGAGGTGGAGATGATAGACCTTCGGCCATCGACCGGGAAACACGCCCTCGCCGATGGTTCCGGGGGCCTTACGCCGGCGAAACAGGGATCTCGAACCAGACCACCGCTCCGCCTTCCGCCACGTTGCGGGCGCCGATCTCCCCGCCGTGCGCCTGAGCCACGCGCTGGGCGACGATCAACCCGAGGCCGGCGGAATCGGCGCGGCTGCGTTGCTGCTTCAACTCGCTGAAGAGGACTCTCCCGTCTCGTTCGGGCAGGCCCGGTCCGTCGTCCTCGACCTCGAAGCGGACCTTCTCGCCGGCTCCGTGCGCGCGCACGGCGATCGTGCCCCGCGCGTGCTGGAGCGAGTTGACGACGAGGTTCTCGAGTGCCCGGCAGATCAGCCTTCCATCCGCCGCCGCCACGGGGACGTCGGGCGCGATCTCCACCTCGCAATGAATCCCCGCGTCGGTGGCGATCGGCTGGAGGCCGCGGACGACGTCCTGGACGATCTCGCCGGGCAGCACCGGTTCCGTCAAAGCGACCTCCTCGATCTCCAGTCGGGCGATCTCCAGCAGATCCTCGGCCAGCGTGCCCACGCGGTTCGCGTCGAGGCGCGCAGTGCCGAGGAGCTCGCGGAGCTCGTCCGTTTCGCTGGTCCCGCGATCGAGCTGATCGGACGCGCGGTCGAGGCAGGTGGTCAACGCGGCGAGGGGAGTCCGGAGGTCGTGAGCGACCTGGGCCACCCATTCGCTGCGCCGTGAATCGCGCTCCTCGAGGCGCTTCACCAGCTCGATGACCCGCGAACGCATCGAGTTGAGCGCGCCGGCCATCTGCGTGATCTCGTCTTTCCCTGATTCCTCGAAAGGGCCGGGGAGCCCGGCGCCGTCACCGATGGTCGACGACGCCTCGGACGCGATGTGGCGCAGACGACGCAAGGAGAACCGGACCACCGCCCAGGCCAGCAAGGATCCGATGATCAGCGCGTAGCCGACGGTCAGACCGAACATGGAGGCTGCCTCGCCGAACGACCAGCCTTCCGACCAGGCGAGCTCTTCCGGGTGGAAGGCGGTCCAGACCCAGCCGTACACCGGATACATGAGCAGGTCGCCGATGACGATGCTGACCACGACCACCGCACCCAGGCGAAATCCGAGACTCCGCCACCAACGAGGCCGGCTCTGCTTCGAGGTCTTCATCCGGAGGCGTCCTCCGCCAGTTTGTAACCGACACCCCACACCGTCTTGATGTGGCGCGGTTGCGACGGGTCCGGCTCGATCCGTGCACGCAATCGCGCGACGTGGAGGTCGACCGTGCGCTCCTCGCCGGCGAAGTCGTATCCCCAGACTCGATCCAGCAGCTGCGCGCGGGTCCAGGCCCGGCCGGGGTTGCGCAGGAAGAAGTGCAGGAGGTCGAACTCGCGCCGCTTCAGGTCCAGGGGCTCCACGCCCCTGCCGGCCGTACGCGCCTCCGAATCGATCCAGATCTCGCCGCTCGACAAGGTCGCGCCCTCGGCGATCGGTTGCGAGCGCCGCAGGACAGCCTGGATCCTTGCGACCAGCTCGGGCAGGTGAAACGGCTTGGTCAGGTAGTCGTCCGCTCCCGCGTCGAGGCCGCGCACCCGCTCCTCGGGAGCACCACGCGCGGTGAGCACGATGATCGGCGTGCGGGTCCCCCGAGCGCGCAGCTCGGTGCAGAGCTCGAGTCCATCGCCATCGGGCAGACCGAGGTCGAGCAGGATCAGGTCGTACGGCTCGCGGAGCGCATCCCGAGCGCCCTCGAGAGTGCTCCGCGCGGTGACCGTGAAGGAGACGTCCCGGAGGGACTCCACGACCCACCGCCGGAGGTGTTCGTCGTCCTCGACCAGGAGGAGCATCGCCCGGGAAGCCGCCATGCACCGAGCATACCCCGGATTCACAGGGGAATCCCGGAACGACAAACATCGGATACAACTTCGAGGTACGGTGAGGTGGAAGCCCCAAAGCCCCCTGATCACGCGGGAATCGACCGATGAAGAGACCCCTGCATCGAATCCTGGCCTCGGCAACCGTTCTCCCCCTCGCGCTGGCGCTGGCCGGCCCACTCGCCGCGCAGACCTCGCCGGTCTTCGGCAAGCAGCCTCCGGCCCACTTCCATCCCGGCCCTCCGCTCGCCGCCGGCGCGGCCCCTCCGGGACCGGTGCACTGCATCGCCGAATGGGAGGAAGCGGAAGGGGTGATGCTGCGCTGGAAGAACGCCGACCTCGTGCGGAAGCTGCTGCAGGACACCAGGGTCTACATCCCGGTGAACAGCGCGGCCGACCAGACGGGCTACATCAACTGGCTGGGCAACCACGGGATTCCCCTGACGGGGATCACCTTCCTCGACATCAAGACGAACTCGATGTACACGCGCGACTACGGTCCGTGGTTCATCTGGGACGCGAACGGTGATCTGGGGATCGTCAACTACACCTGCGAGTACGGCTATCAAGACGATCTCTTCCCGGAGCGCTTCGCGACGATGTTCGGGATCGACTTCTACGAGTCGGGACTCTACCACGTCGGCGGGAACTACCTGCCCAACGGCTACGACATCGCCATCTCCTCGACTCACGTCTACGAGGCGAACGGACAGAGCACCAAGGCCGCGGTCGACGAGGCGATGGAGACCTTCTACGGCATCGACCCGTACCGCACCGTCGCGCCCAAGACGGTCTGGCACCACGACACCTTCGGGAAGCCGTGCACGCCGGAGAAGATGATCGTCGTCGACTACCCGGAGAACAAGCCGTACTGGCACCGGGTGGCCAACGACGCCGTCGCGTACTACGAGACCCTCGAGAACCCCTGGGGGAGGCCGTACGAGATCTTCCGCCTGCCGATGTTCAAGAAAGGCGGCAGCGGCGGTTTCCGGCCGTACATGAACTCGCTCGTCTCGAACCGCAAGGTCTACGTGCCGGTCGACGGCGTCGCGCCCGACGACCGCATCGCCATCGGCGTCTTCCAGCAGGCATTCCCCGGGTACGAGGTCGTCGCGGTGAACAGTCAGGGTTGTCTGCACTACGACGCGCTGCACTGCCGCACGCGAAACTTCCACCGGCGCGATCCGATCCGCATCTACCCGTATCCGCCGCAGGATACCGAGGACACCTTCCTCGGATACGAGGTCACGGCCGAGGTGATTCCCCCCCGGGGCGCCGCGCTGCTGGCGGGCTATCCGGCGGTGCAGTGGAGCACCACGGGAGGCACGCCGTTCACGATGTTGCCGATGACGCCCACGGGAACGCCTGACCTCTACGCCGCGGTGATCCCCGCGCAGCCGCTGGGCACGACCGTGTCGCTGTACATCGAGGCGCAGGACGACGGTGGGCGCACGTCGATCTACCCGCTGGTGGCGCCCGATGGGATGATGGACTTCGAGGTGCGCAAGGACCTGGAAGCGCCGCAGCTCACCAGGCTACAGCCGGCGCGAGCGGTCGCTGCCGCCTGCTGGCCGCCGACGATCCGGACGCTGGCCAAGGACGACATGGCGACGCCGGAGGTGTGGCTGGAGTACGAGCTGAACGGGGTGCCTCAAGCTCCCGAGACGCTACCGCGCGAGGAACAGTGCTACTGGTACAGCGGCGCGCCGAGCGTGCTCGCCGGGGCCGGCGACCTCCTCACCTACCGGATCGGCGCGACCGACAACGCCACCTCCCCGCACACCAGCTACCTGCCGAAGGTCGGCCGCGTCTACTGCCCGGTCGACGATTCGACCGAGGTCGCGGTCGTGAACCTCTGCTCGCGCCCGTACACCGCGCCGTTCCTGGTCGAGTCCCTCGGTGAGCTCGGCGTGCCGTACACCGCGTACGAGAGCTGGCCGACCGACTGGAGTGCGCACGAGATCTGGTTCATCTGCCTCGGCGTGTTCGCGGACAACCACGTGCTCTCCACCAGCGAGGCGAACGACATCACCGGTGCGCTCCGCGGCGGCGCTCGCATCTACCTCGAGGGCGGCGACACCTGGTGCTACGATCCCGAGCGGGTGACGCTGAATCCCTGGTTCGGCGTGAACGACCACGCGCGGGGGCCCGGTCCGAACAAGATCGACGGGACGAGCGGGTCGGCGATGGACGGCCTCTCCCTCATCTACGTCAGCGAGAACCTCTTCGTCGACCGGATCAGTGCCGTCGCCCCGGCGTCCGCGATCTTCGACAACGGCAGCGCCACGCACGGTCGCGCCGTGTGGCAGGACTGGGGTGGACGCTATCGCACCATCGCCAGCACCTTCGCGCTCGGCGGCCTGCTCGATACCGAGTGGCCGAACACCCGCAAGGAGATCCTCGCCCGCTACCTCGAGTTCCTTGGCGCGGCCGACATCGAGCTGGTCGCCGGTCGTGCGGGTCACCTCGGTTCGACGGTGCCGATCCGCCTGGAGGGGCAGCCCGGCGAGAGCTACGTGCTGCTCGCCTCGCTCGGCGACTACTGGTCGGAGGTCCCCGGTGTGGGGACGTTGCGACTCGATCCGATCCACACCGAACGTCTGGAGATCGGAGTGATCCCGGCGTCCGGGGTGGTGGAGCACTCCTTGCGCATGCCGATCGACGAGGCCTACCTCGGCTACCAGGTCCACCTGCAGGCGCTCACCGGCTCCACGCTCACGAACCGCGACGTGGTGACGATCGTCGAGTAGCAACAAGCAACAGCGAGTGCGGTCGATTCAGCGACTGGTGGGCTTCAACCTGCCGCCGAGGGACTGCCAGTCGCCGATATCGGCCCCGGTCACCTCGATCTCGAGTCGGTCGCCGCCGCGCTCGATCAGGAAGCTGACCTTCGCCGACTTGGCGGCGTAGAGCGGGCCGAAGAGGCTCATGCTGGGCTCTCCGTCGAACTCCTCGCCGTCGATGCCGATGACCAGGTCGCCGTTGCGGAACCCGAGGCGACCGAGGTCCCCGGTCTCGTCCTCGAGCTCGAACAGGAGGGCGTTGAGAACCACCGGCACGAATTCGATGGTCTTGCAGGGGACGCGGATCTCCATCTGCCGGCGTCGGCCGCTCCACGAGCTCAACGTGTAGTCGCCGGCGGGGATGTCCACGAACCTCGCCACCCCCTTCGCGTCGAGATCGGCCCGGTAGCCGCCCCTGAAGTCGTCATCGTCACCAGCGATCCGACTCAGGCCGAAGGTCGTTCCCTCCTTCCCATCGAGGTAGATCACTTCGAAGGAGTAGAGCGCGGGAATGGCCACCGTCGCGAAGTTCTGGCCCGCCGAAATCGACACCTCGACCCGGTCGATCTGACGGCCGGGACCCCAGCCTCGCTCGTCCTCCGGTTCCAGCCAGAGGCTCACCGCGTAGCGCCCCGGCGCCAGGCCCTCGAACTTCTTGACGCCCGAGGCGCTGAGGCGATTGCGGCCTCCCCTGAACCAGTGAGTCGATCCCTCGTCGTCGTCGATCGCATCCGCCGAGACCTCCAGCCGGCCCTCGTAGCCGCTGCCCTGATAGCCGGCGATGGTGACCTCCAGCTCGGCGGGGGGAGCGAGGAGGATGGTCACCTCGAGTTGACCCGGTTGGAGGTCCTCGGTCTTGGACCCGTACGTCTCGTGGCTGGCGGTCAGGGTGAAGGTGTTGCCGCCGGCGTCGCCGAAGTACTTGTCCCGATACTCCTCTCTCAGCCCCAGCAGGTAGCTGCCGTCGCTGTCGCGCATCTCCTGTACGCCGCCACTCCAGGAGCCGTGCTCCGTCTCGGCACGCATCGAGAAGTCCACGCCGATGACCGGTGCGCCGTCGGGCCCGAGCACGGACACGTGAATGAACTTCGATCGATCGATCGGCGGCAGCTCCAGGTCACAGCGCACGATCCCATCGGCCACCTCGACCACCTCGTGCGCCTCGATCGGCGTTCTCCACGAGCGGGACACACCGACGGCGTGCTGGCCCGCCTCGAGATCGAGGAAGCTGTACTCCCGCCCGGAGCGCACCCACGTCGACTGGTCGGACTCGGCGAGCAACTCCAGATCCGGCGCTTCACCGGGAGCCAGGGGGAGGACGAGCACGCGGGGGTTCACGCCCTCCACACCGTCGTTGGGAAGGGTCACGTACCCGCGGATCCCCAATCGACCGGCCAGTTCGAACCGCAGCGCCTTCGGGGTCTTGCCGGCCTCGAGCACGATCCGTTGCGATTCCGACTTCTGCTCGGCGTCGTCGTCGTATCCCACCCTTCCGCTGATCGAATCCGCCGACAGCGCGGTGATCTCGTAGGAGCCGGGCCCCAGGCGCAGGACAGCTTCGTCGGCGTTCCACTTGTACCGATCGTTCGAACGATCGTCGTGGGCGTCACAGTCGAGGATCGCCGTCCGGGCGAGCTTGCCGCTCGGGGTGTAGACGCTCACCGGCACGCTGATCACCGGTTCGGTACGGAAGTCGAGCTGGGTTCCCGGACGCACCTCCGAGGAATCGGCCTGGGCCGAGATGACGTGATCCCGCTTGTAGGCGCGTATCCGCCAGGTCCCGTCGGGGAGACCCTCGAAGCGGTACGCTCCGGTCGCGTCGGTTCGCGTCTCGAACAGGTTCGATCGCGATCGCGAGTAGTCGTTCACCGCCTTGCGAACGGTCTCCTCGAGGCTCTGCAGCTCGGGTGCCTCGCGACCGACGTCGGCCGGAGATGCGCCCCCGCTTCCGTCGCCCCGTCTTTGCGCGCGCAGCACGACGCCTTCCACGCCGGCGCCGTCCCCGTCGGTCACCTATCCGAAGATCGCACCGTCGCCGCTCTCCCGCTGGATCTCCGACGCGTCGACCGAGGCGAGCAGAGAACCGAGCTCCTCCTCCGAGACATCCAGCGTCCGATGGATCGCCGCGTCGACCGGCCGCACCACCTCCCGTGAAGAGAGATCGGGAAGTGTCCGGGGTTGCATGGTGCCCGCGTCCGGTTGCGAGATCGACGGAAGCGACGGACCTTCCAGCGCCGGCGCGGGCGAACCCGTGCCAGAGACGCTGACCAGGTCGGTGACGAGGTACGCCGCGCCGCCGCCGAGGATTGCGCCGAGCAGCAGGCCGAGCAGGAACCGTCCATTGGTGGAGGTCATCTCTTTCACTCCTTCTCGTGTTCTCGTCCTTCTTCGAGTATAGCCGGGGAATGCGATCGGCGGCTCACCGGTTCGAGCCTTCCGCCGAGGGCCCACGACTCGCCGATGTCGGAGCCCCTGACCTCGACATGCAGCGGTTCGCCGTCACGCTCGACGAGGAGGGCCAGCCGGGCCGTATTCGAGCCGTGCAGGCCGCTCAGGAGAGAACGCTCGGGTTCCCCGTCGAACCGCTGGTCGTTCGCCCCGACGATCAGGTCGCCGTCGCGCAGGCCGATCCGCCCCAGGTCACCGGACTCCGTGGTGAGCACCACCAGCAGCGCATCGATCTCCTGCGGCTCGAAGGTGATGTCGCCGCAGGGAACGTCGATGCGCATCTGCTTCTTCTCTCCCGTCCGCGTGCTCAAGAGATAGCTCCCCACCGGAATCTCCTCGAAGCTCGCCACGCCTCCGACGCGGAGGACCGCGTACATCCACTTCGCCTGCCGCTGTTCAGCGTCGAGTCGGTCGAGGTAGAAGCTCGTGCCCTCTTCGCCCTCCGGCCAGGTGACGTCGAAGGAGTGAAGCTCGGGGATCTCGAGGGTCGCGAGGTTGAGACCCTCCTCGACCTTCACCTCGATCGTGGTTCCGGGCCCGAAGCGTCTCACCCGTCCCGGGCCCTTCAGCTCCAGCGACAGGCAGTAACGGCCCGGGCGAAGCTTGCTGAACCGCCTGACCCCCGCGGCGGTGATCGGTTCCCGCGCGCTGACCGGCGAGCGCTCGGTGGAGTCCGGCTCGACTCGCTCGACCAGGATGTCGAGCCGCCCTTCGTATCCGCTCCCTCGATAGCGGGCGATGCCGACCTCCAGGATTCCGGGGGGATCGAGGTTCAGGGTGAGCTCCCGCTGTCCGGGCAGCAGGGACTCCGTGAAGGTCCCGTACTTCGAGTGATGCACCCTCAGCGAGAAGGTCCCCTCCGGAGTGTCGGAGAAGTAGAGCTCCCGGATCTTGTCGGGGAGCTCGAGGAAGAAGGTGCCCTCCCGGTTGCGCAGCGGCTGGATATGGCGAGAACTCGGGCGACGGCTCTCCCTGTGCTCGAGGATGAAGGACAGCTCTCCGACCGCCCCGCCGTCGGGGGCGGAGGCGTGGACCTGCAAGCAGCCGGTCGAGTCGAGCGGAGGAAGCGTGAGATCGTACCGAGTGAGTCCCTCGCCCACCTCGACGACCGCGTGCTCGAGGACCGGTCCCCCCTGCTCGTTGACGACCCCGAGGACGTAGCGTCCGGGCTCGAGGTCGAGGAAGGAATACCGCACTCCCGCCCGGATGAACTCCGTCTGTCTCGAGCGGCTCAGCGCGTTCAGGTCGGGCTCCTCCTCCGGGGCCAGTCGGAGCAGGTGGAGTCTCGGCGACCTCTGGACCACTCCGTCGCCCGGGGGATAGACGATTCCATGAATGCCCGCTCGGTCCTTCAGGTCGAAGTGGAGCGCCCGCGGCGTCACTCCGGTGGTCAGCACGAGCCGCTGCGCCGGGGAGCTCTGGAGCGCACTGCCGAAGCGGTCGAAGCCCTCCAGGGCCTCCTCGCTGAGTGCCTCGATCTCGTAGGAGCCTGGAGCCAGGCGAACGAAGGGCTCAGCAGGGGTCCAGCGATAGCTGGTCACGATTCGCCGGTCGAGCGATCGGCAGAGGAGGATCGCGCTCGAGGCCGGGGTGTCTGCTGGTGCATCGATGGTCACGGGAACTGTGATCACCTCCCAGGCCGTGAAGTCGAGCCGCTCGTTCAGGTGTACCCGGGAAGAGGAAACCGGTTCGAGGACGTATCCGGACTGGTACGCATCGAGCTGCCAGGAGGCGCCGCGGAGCTCGTCGAAGCGATAGGCACCCGTTTCGTCGGTTCGCGTCTCGTACATTCCGGCGCGGGTCTCGGCGTGCTCGACCACCGCCTCGTGAACGACGGTCTCCAGGGCCGGCGGCTCGGGGGCGGCGGCCCCGACCGTCGAGGGAGAGTCCGCTTGCAAGGACCGGGACATCCGGCGGGCCCGCAGGACGACGCCGGGCAGGCCGTTTCCCTCGTGGTCGCTGACCACCCCGTGGATCAAGCCCACCTCCGCGTCGGGCGGAACGCCGGGAGTCTCGATCGAGGCGAAACGCTCGGCCAGCCCGCCGCCGGAGATGCCGAGCCAGTTCGCGACGCCCCAGGCGACGACACCTCCGAGGAGAACACCGAGCACCAGGCCCGGCAGGAATCGTCTACTGGTGGAAACCATCATCACCTCTCCGTCCGTCGTCTCTTCGAGCTCTCCGGAGCGCGGGCTGACGCCCGCAACCCAACCGGTCAACCGACTGTTCAGATCACGATTCTCGAGAGCTTCGATGCCCTCCCCGGCCTGAGTCCTGCGCGCAACGCGCGGAAACCGACTCCGAACAGAACAGTGTAGGGCCGCCGGAGGGATTCGTTCATTCCTGGTCGCCGCTGTCCTCCCGATGCCTCGGGAGGATCGATTCACCCCGTTTTGGTACCTTGGCCGGCGGGTTACGGCCTCGGCGCCGTGCGGGGTGCGCATGCGGCCGAGGAGTCACGATCGACGATACGATGAGGCGATACGCATGAAGCTCGGGTTCGTGAGCGCGATCCTGCCGGATCAGCCGCTGGAGGAGGTGGTCTCCTTCGCCGCCGAGGAGGAGTTCCGCTGCGTGGAGGTGATGTGCTGGCCCCGCGGCGGGGCCGAGCGTCGCTACGCCGGGGTGACCCACCTCGACGTGGCACGATTCGACGCAGGCGAGGCGTCTCGAGTGCGGGAGCTGGTCGACGGCGCCGGAGTCGAGATCAGCGGCCTGGGCTACTACCCCAATCCACTCTGCGCCGACGCACAGGAGGCGCAGGTCTACATCGACCACATCCGGAAGGTGATCGAGGCCGCCCCGAAGCTCGGCCTGACCCAGGTCAACACCTTCATCGGCCGCGACCCGAAGAAGACGGTCGACGAGAACTGGCCGCGCTTCGTCGAGGTGTGGAAGCCGTTGGTCGCCTTTGCCGAGGATCACGGCGTGCGGATCGGAATCGAGAACTGCCCGATGCTCTTCGGCCCCGACGAGTGGCCGGGGGGCAAGAACCTGGCCACCACGCCGGAGATCTGGCGGCGGATGTTCGAGGAGATCCCGAGCGCGAGCTTCGGCCTGAACTACGACCCTTCCCACCTCTTGTGGCTGCACATCGATCCGATCCAGCCGCTCTTCGAGTTCGCCGATCGCCTCTTCCACGTCCACGCCAAGGATGTCCGCGTCGATCGCCGGCAGCTCGACGACGTCGGCATCCTCGCGTTCCCGAGCCGCTATCACCAGCCCAAGCTCCCCGGTCGCGGTGACCTGGACTGGGGGCGCTTCCTCGGCGTCCTGTCCGAGGTCGGTTACGACGGCCCGGTGTGCGTCGAGGTGGAGGACCGCGCCTATGAGGGCACGCTGGAGCTGCGCAAGGAGTCGCTGCGCCAGTCGGCGCGCTTCCTGCGCACGGTGATGCCCGCCTGAGAAGAACCTGCCCCCGAACCCAGCGAGAAGAGAAGGGAAGAGCCATGAACATGAACGAGCTGGTCCGGAAGAACCGCTCCTATCGCCGTTTCTATCAGGAAGAGCCGATCGAGGAGCCGACGCTGCGGGAACTGGTCGACCTCGCGCGCCGGTCAGCGTCGGGGAAGAACGCTCAGCCCCTGAAGTACTACCTGTCGTGCGAGCCGGGGAAGAACGCCGCGATCTTCCAGCACCTCGGCTGGGCGGGCTACCTGAAGGAGTGGCCCGGGCCGATCGAAGGCGAGCGCCCCACCGCGTACATCGTCGTGCTCGGTGACCGCTCGGTCGACAAGGACTTCGGCGTGGATCACGGCATCGCCGCGCAGACGATCCTGCTCGGAGCGACCGAGCGTGGCCTCGGCGGCTGCATCATCGCCACGGTGGCCCGCAAGGACCTCGCGCCGATCCTGGGGTTGCCGGGGAATCTCGAGATCCTCTTCGTGATCGCGCTGGGCAAGCCGAAGGAGGAGGTGGTGCTGACCGAGGTCGGCGCGGATGGGGACATCAAGTACTGGCGTGACTCGCAGGGCGTGCACCACGTGCCGAAGCGTTCGCTGGCGGAGATCATCGTCTCCTGAGGCGCGCGCGCAACCGTTGTTCACTCCTCCTCGGGCTCCGCACCGCCCCCCGAGACTCCGCCGGAGACGATGAACTGCATCACCTCGGAGGGGTCCGCCTCGACGGCGGTCAGTTGTGTCCGGGGGAAGAGCACGACGTTGCCGGCGAAGTTGTAGGACTGCGGGAAGTAGACGGCGACGGAGCCTTCTCGTCCCAACCAGTCGAGATCCTGCCGGGTGATGAACCCGAGCACCTCACCCCCGACCTGCTCGCCTAGAGAGACGAGCACGGGGGTGTCGAACTTCTTCTTGTCACCGACGAACGCTTCGAGGAGGTCCTTGATGGCGCCGTAGATCAGCTTGACCAGGGGGACCTGCTGGAAGAACTGGTCGATCAGCTTGACCAGCCAGCGGGCCAGGAAGCTGGAGCCGACCGCGCCGATGATGGTGATCACCACCACCATCAAGGCGATTCCGAGCCCAGGCAGGTGCACCTTGAAGATGCGGTCGACGTCGACGAGCGAGTCGAGCTTGGTAAACACCCAGAAGAGCAGGTAGATCGTCGCCGCGACGGGCACGACGAAGAGCAGTCCACGGAAGAAGCTGCGCAGGATCAGTTTCATTTCGACCTCCGGTGGGGAGGATAGGGGCTGGGAGGGCCGGGAGAAAGGAAGGAGCCGACGGGTTCTTGCCCTGCTCAGCCATTCCTGCTATCCCGCCTTCTCCCGTCCCTCGCGCCGAACGGAGCTCGAATCGCCGATGAAGCACCGGATCCTGATCCTGGCCCTCTCGCTGGTCGCCCTGCTCACCGCCTGCCGCGGCAACCCGTCCTCGGGTCTCCGGTACTTCACGGTCGAAGGTGCGGTGGAGATCTCGGGCGAGTTCGCCTGGTACGGGGACCTCACCCTCTGGGAGGCGGTGATGCAGGCGAAGCCGATCGGGGAGAAGTGTGATCTCAGCCGCGTTCAACTGTACCGCGAGACGGATGGAGAGCCGCTGACCCTGACCATCGACGTGCAACACATGACCGACACGGGAGACACGACGCTGAACGTGCGGGTCCGCGAGGGGGATGTGATCCGGGTGCCGGTGAAGGTGGAATAGGCCGGGAAGACCTGTCTCCCGGCATTCCCTGGGGCGATGGCTTGCGCTGCACCGATGGAGGCCTGAAGCGGCTGCAGGTGCGCTTCGCCGACAGTGCCGGCTTCAGCCGAACGACGATCGAGATCGGAGCCGCGGGCGGCGCGGTCGCTGGCGACACGCTGCACTACCAGCTGTGGTATCGCAGCACGACTGCCCCGCCTTGCGGGCCGGGAGTCCACGACTTCAACACGTCCAACGGTTACGTGCTCACGTGGGGACCCTGATTGAGGCTCGACCTCCGTCGACTGCCAGAGCTCGCATGTTGCGGGGTGATGTCGACCGGGTGTCGGAGAGCGGAATTCCGGAATGTCGGCTCCTCTTATCCCGGCCGAAGCGGAGAACCGCGGGGCGGCTCCGGGAGGCCTCGGACCACTGCCAAGGGGGGAGAGGCTCACGGCCCCGGCTCCAGCGGTTGGCGGAATAGCCTGGGTCTCTTATCCTCCAAGGACACCTCGACGCCGATGGCGGGAGTCACCGCGTCAACCAGGAACCACCCTCCACCCTCGCTACAAGGAGTGTTCCAATGCTCGTTACCATCACCACCCTCGCGGCCCTGACCATTCCGACTCAGGACTGCCACCAGCCGACCGCCGGATTCGGCTCCTACGGCGTCGCCTGGAGCGCCAACGGCGGCAAGGTGTCCGCCATGGCGGTCTACGACGACGGAGACGGGCCGGCGCTGTACGTCGCCGGCGAGTTCGAGGTGGCCGGCGAGATCCAGGTCGGCTCGATCGCGCGCTTCGACGGCTCGGCCTGGGAGGCCCTTCCGGGGCCGGGCGGGGCGTCGGTCGTCTCCAATCACGGTTTCGGCATCCAGGCGATGGAGGTGTTCGACGACGGAAGCGGTCCCGCGCTGTACGTCGCCGGCAGCTTCGAGGAATCGCTCGGCCTCCCTCCCAACGGAATCGCGCGCTGGGACGGGACGACCTGGACCGGGGTCGTCGAGGTGAGCACGCAGTACGGCGGCTTCTTCGGCGTCACCGACATGCAGGTCTGGGACGACGGCAGCGGTCCGGCGCTCTACTTCGTCGGCACGTTCAACAAGGTCGAGGGACAGCCTGCCGCCAGCATCGCGAAGTACACGGGATCGGGCTGGTCGACCGTCGGGGCCGGCTACACCGGATCCCTCGCCAGGGCCATGGCCGTCCACGACGACGGCAGCGGCGAGAAGCTCTTCGTCGCCGGATGGAACCACCCCAGCCTGCAGAACGTGCAGGTCTGGGACGGCTCGAGCTGGTCGATCAATCCGGGCGTCTTCAACAGCGAGATCCTGACCCTGTCCGTCCACGACGCCGGGGGCGGACCCGAGCTCTACGCCGGCGGGTACTTCTCCAGCCCAGGCGATGGGGTGGCCCGCTGGGACGGCTTGAGCTGGTCAGGAGTCGGCGCTGGGCTGCAGCTCTTCCCGTGGTCGCTGACCACCTTCGACGACGGGACCGGAACGCAGCTGTACGCGGTGGGGCAGAGCTACTCCGTCCCGCCTCCGGGCTGGGAGATCCGGGCTGCTCGCTGGAACGGCTCGAGCTGGGAGTACCTTGGCCTGGGGCTGTCCGCCTCCGCCTACACCTCGCTGGTCTTCGACGACGGCTCCGGACCGGAGCTGTTCGTCGGCGGCAGCTTCATTCACGCGGGGGATAAGCGCGTCGATCACGTGGCGAAGTGGACCTCAGCCGGTTGGGATGGCATCTACGAGAGCGAAGGGTTCGTCGGTCCCTCGAAGGCGATGACCGTGTTCGACGACGGGACCGGGCCGGCGCTCTACGCGGCGGGGGGCAGGGCCTACGTCAACTCCGGGGGCGGACAGATCGCCCGGGACTCCGTGGTGCGCTGGACGGGGAGCGACTGGACGCAGATCGGTGAGCACCTGGTGGGCACCGTGAGCTCCCTGGAGGTCTTCGATGCCGGCGGCGGCTCACGGCTGTACGTGGGCGGAGGCCTGAGCACCATCGGCGGCGTGACCTTGAACGGCATCGCGTGCTGGAATGGATCGACCTGGGAGCCGCTGGGCGGAGGCCTCACCCGCACCAGTGGCTATGCGGGATCGGTCGACGACCTGGAGGTCCACGACTTCGGAGCCGGCCCGCGGCTGGTCGTTGCCGGCAAGTTCGATTTCGCCGACGGCGTCGCGGCCGGAAACGTGGCTATCTGGGACGGGACCGCGTGGTCGGCGATCGGCAGCGGGATGAACGACACGGTACGCGGGCTGGCCGTCTTCGACGACGGGGTCACTGGCCCGCTGCTCTACGCCGGGGGTGACTTCGAGTCCGCCGATGGCGTACTGGCCGATCACCTCGCGCGCTGGACCGGGAGCGCGTGGGTCCCATTCGGGACCGGCGCCAACCGGGACGTGTACGTGCTCGAGACGATCGACCTGGGTAGCGGCCCGAAGCTCTACGCCGGGGGACGCTTCTACATCATCGGCGGCATCTGGGCCGAGCAGATCGCCTGCTTCGACGGGTCGAGCTGGGAGGGGGTGGCCGAAGGAGCCGCCGGCCTGAGCGGCATCGTCGACGCGATCGGGTCCTACGACGAGGGTCGGGGACCCGAGCTGATCGCCGGCGGGAGGTTCTCCAGCGCCGGCGGCAAGCCGATCGCTTATCTCGCGCGCTGGGACGGCGCGGCGTGGAACGCCTTCTCGGCTCCTCCGAGCAGCCGGGTCGAGGCGTTCCAGGTCTTCGACGACGGCACCGGGGTCGGCCCGGCCCTGTTCGTGGGAGGGCACTTCGACTCCTTCGGCGACACGGTCTCGATGTGCGTGGCGCGGTGGGCGCCGGTTTGTCCCTGTGACCCGGCCGTCTACTGCACGGCGCAGGTCAACTCCCAGGGCTGCACGCCGTCGATCTACACCATCGGCTCGCCCAGCATGCAGGTCAACACGCTTCGCGTGAACGTGGCGAACGTCATCAACCAGCAGTTCGGCTTCCTCTTCTGGGGCCGCGGGCCGCGGGAGGTGCCGCTCCTGGGCGGCTGGCTGTGCGTCGCTCCTCCCATCGTGCGCACGCCGGTGCAGTTCAGCGACGGCAATCCGCCACCCGACGATTGCTCGGGGAGCTTCGCCTTCCACTTCCACCGGGCCTACGCCCTCTCCAAGGGACTGGCCGCCGGGGATTGGGTCTACGCCCAGTACTGGTCGCGCGATCCCGCCGACCCGACGGGCAGTAATCTGAGCGACGCGGTTCGCTTCCTGCTCTGCCCCTGAGGTGGGGACGACGCCCTCACCTGCCTGCCGTTTCGATCACCGGCAGCTCGACGAACGAGGCCCACGCCGCGTTCCGCGCCACCCGGAGGGGCAATTCTGTGAATGTGAACCTGGTTCGGTATCCCTTCTACCAGCCGTTTTGACCACGAACTACACTCGGGCGACCGAAGGGACCATGGACTGATCGAGGCAGACACCACACACGTTCACGGAAACGACCATGTCGAAGGGACTCTCACGAATCACGATCTTCACCTTCCTCATCGCCGTGGCCATTCCCTTCGTCAGCCCTCCGGTCGCGTTCTCGGCCGCGGGCGGCGACGAGCGGCCGAACGTGTTGTTCATCGTGGTGGACGACCTGAACGATTGGGTCAGCTGCCTGGGCGGTCATCCCGACACGAGATCTCCACATATCGACGCCCTGGCGGCCCGTGGCGTGCTCTTCGAGCGAGCATACTGCGCGGCGCCCGCATGCAATCCTTCGCGAGCCGCCTTGCTCACCGGAATCGCTCCGTATCAGTCGGGTGTGTATCTGAACCAGCAACCGTGGCGGCCGGCAATGCCCGATGCCGTGACGCTTCCGAAGCACTTCATGAATCATGGCTATGCCGTTTTCGGATGCGGGAAGATCTTCCACGGAGGACGCAATGACGCCGCGTCCTGGCATGAATACTACGACCGGCCGGGCGATCCCAACCCGCCGCGCCGCCCGGTGAACGGCATCCCCAACACGGGCCACTTCGATTGGGGACCAGTTGACGCGAGCGACGACGAGATGGGCGATCACCAGGTCGTCGACTGGGCCATCGACAAGTTGAAGCAGAAGCACGACAAACCCCTGTTTCTGGCCTGCGGCCCATTCCGCCCGCACCTTCCGTGGTACGTACCACGAAAGTACTTCGACATTTACCCACTCGACAAGATCACACTGCCCACCGTCAAGAACGACGATTTGGACGACGTGCCACCGATCGGAGTCCAGATGGCTCGGCCCAGCGTCGATCACCGCAAGGTCATCGAAACAGGTAACTACCGCAAGGCAGTACAGGGCTATCTGGCGAGTATCGCCTTTGCCGACGCCCAGGTAGGCCGGCTGATTGCAGCCCTCGACCAGAGCGACTACGCCGACAATACCATCATCGTCTTCTTCGGAGACCACGGTTGGCATCTCGGCGAAAAGCTGCACTGGCGGAAGTTCTCGCTGTGGGAGGAGGCTGATCGGGCACCATTACTGATGGTCGTGCCGGGCGTGACCGAACCCGACGGACGATGCCCACGCCCGGTGTCGTTCATGGACATCTATCCCACGCTGGCCGACCTGTGCGGTCTGCCGGTTGGCGAGCACCTCGTGGGTCAAACGCTCCGACCGTTGCTGGAAGATCCGAAGAGCGACCACGAATCACCGGCCATCACCACGCTCGGGCGCAAGAACCATGCCGTTCGCAGTCAGCGGTACCGGTACATCCGCTACAGCGATGGCACGGAGGAGCTGTACGATCACGACAGCGATCCCATGGAGTGGACCAACGTCGCCGGCGATCCCATCCATGAGGCCGCGAAAAGGGAGCTCGCCAGATGGCTACCCCGGCAGGATGCGGACGAGGCTGAGTGGGATAAGTAACCGCGTTCCCCGCCGCCAGTTCCGTGATCCGGGGGGCATCACCGTGATCTCGAGAACTCGGTAGTGGCGGAGGAGAACGCGATTCCGTAGCTCGAGGGAGAGGTATTGTCGCCGGCAATGGCATTCTCGCAGCGGTAGCGACGGAATCGGTGAGACCGCCTCGCTTCTGCAACCTCGGTCGATGGGTTGGGTAGGATCACAGCGACCCCCCGCTCTCCCTCCGAGAAGCCGATCGACTCGCCCCCGAGTCCTCCGCCCACGATGAGCCTCCGCCCCCCGCTCCTCGCCCTCGTCGCGCTCGTCTTCATGACCGCGCCGGCCGTCGCGGACGAGACCGACGCGTTCGAGGGGCTGAGCTTCGCCCTGGTGCTGGTCGAGGAGTGGCGGCTCGCCGAGGAGGCGGCCTCGGTCTGCGACGCGGTGCCGAGTGCGGGGCTCTCGCCCGCTGACGAGCGCCTCCGTGTTCGCGTCCGGCGCTCGATCGAGCGGCAGCAGGCCTTCGGTGCGGGGATGAAGGCGTATCGGAGCAAGGAGAACGAGAAGGCGCTGGTCTCACTTCGTCGGGCGTACGACCTGCTCGATGCTTCCGAACCGTCGCTGGATCCCGGGCTGGCCGTCGAGATCTGCTACTGGCTGGGGCGAACGCTTCAGCGCCTCGATCGCCAGCGTGAGGCCAGCGATGCCTTCCGGGAAGGGTGTACGACGTGGGCCGGGGAGTCCGATTTCACCGAGTACGTCCAGGCGGATTACTACCGGTCCGCGCGGGCCGCGGCGGTGCGCGCTCCGGAGGATCTCGTGCTTCGCGCTCGGTATGAGGAGGCGGCGGCCTACCTCGAGGTCGCCGAGGCGACCTTCCCGGATCACCACCCGGGCTGGGAGTTCGACCTCGAGCTGGACTTCGCCCGGGAAGAACTGCGCGAGAGAGAGCGATGAGTCGGTACTGACCGAGGGCGGGTAGACTGGTCGGCTCGCCCGATGCACGACCTCGGCCCCCACACCCGAACCTGGTTCGAAGCGACCTTCCCCGCCCCGACGGAGGTGCAGTCTCGTGGCTGGGCGAAGATCGCCGCCGGGGAGCACGCGCTGCTCGTCGCGCCGACCGGTTCGGGCAAGACCCTGGCCGCCTTCCTGCAGGCGATCGATCGAGTCGCGAGCCTGCCCGCGGGCGCGCCGCCGGGAGTGCGAGTCGTCTACGTCTCGCCGCTGAAGGCGCTGGTCGCCGACGTCGAGCGCAACCTCCGCGCGCCCCTCGCCGAAATCCGCGCCGCCGCCGAGCGGGCGGGGAGCTCGCTGCGCGAGGTGCGGGTCGACGTGCGCACCGGCGACACGCCGCAGCGTGAACGACAGCGCCAGTCGCGAAACCCCGGCGAGATCCTGGTGACGACCCCCGAGTCGCTCTTTCTGATCCTCGGCTCGAAGCAGGGCGCGACCCTCGCGACCGTCACCACGATCATCGTCGACGAGATCCACGCGATGGCCGCGACCAAGCGCGGCGTCCACCTGGCCCTCTCCCTCGAGCGGCTGGCCGAGGTGGCGGCCGTCGATCCCCAGCGCATCGGCCTGTCGGCGACGGTGCGCCCGCTCGAGGAGATCGCGCGGTTCCTCGGCGGAGAACGGCCGGTCGCCATCGTCGACACCTCGGCGCGGCCGAACTTCGAGGTGTCCATTCGCGTGCCCGTGCCGGACATGGAGCACGTGCCGCCCCCGCCTGGCGCGACGGACGAGAAGACGCCAACCGGGAAGCCCGCCCCCGCGGCGATCCCCGGCATGGGCTCCGGCGACCGCGAGCGGGGCCTGTGGCCTGCGATCTACCCCGAGCTGCTCGAGGCGATCCGGTCGGCGCGATCGACGATCCTCTTTGTCAACAGCCGCGGCCTGTGCGAGCGGCTGGTGCAGCGCCTGAACGAGCTGGCGGGCGAAGAGCTGGTCCTCGCGCACCACGGCAGCGTCTCCCACGAGAAGCGCGCGGTGATCGAGGACTCGCTCAAGCGCGGCGGGGTCAAGGGCCTCGTCGCGACCAGCTCGCTCGAGCTCGGCATCGACATGGGCGCGGTCGACCAGGTGCTGCTCGTCGAGTCGCCGGGGTCGGTGGCGCGCGGACTCCAACGCGTCGGGCGCGCCGGGCACGCGGTGGGGGAGACGAGTCGCGGCGTGATCTTCCCCAAGTTCAAGGGCGACCTGCTCGAGGCCGCGGTGGTGCTGCAGCGGATGCTCGAGGGAGAGATCGAGGCGCTGCAGGTTCCCGACAACTGCCTCGACGTGCTCGCCCAGCAGCTCGTCGCGATGTGCTGCGAGGCGCCACGCACTCCCTCGGAGCTTTCCCGCATCGTGCGCCGGGCCCGACCCTACCGCGAGCTCTCCGAGCGCTCGCTGGACGAGGTGCTCGAGATGCTCTCGGGGCGCTACCCGAGCACCGAGCTGGCCGACCTGCGGCCGCGCCTGCGCTGGGATCGCGCCGCCGACCTCCTGTCGGCTCGCCCCGGCGCGGCGATGACCTCGCGGATGAACGCGGGCACGATTCCCGATCGCGGTGCGTTCGGCGTTCACCTCGGCGATGATGGGCCGCGCATCGGTGAGCTCGACGAGGAGATGGTCTTCGAGACGCGCAACGGGGATCGCATCCTGCTCGGCGCCTCGACCTGGCTCGTCGAGTCGATCGACAGCAATCGCGTGATCGTCTCGCCGGCGCCCGGCGAGCCGGGGCGTCTGCCCTTCTGGAAGGGCGAGGGGCCGGGGCGGCCGCTCGAGCTCGGCCTCGCGATCGGGGCCTTCATGCGCGAGCTGGGCGTCGGCTCGCAGGAGGAGGTCCGGGAGCGACTCCGCGCTCACCTGCCGCTCGACGAGAACGCCGCGATCAACCTCGCCGACTACCTCGTCACCCAGCGCGAGCACTGCGGTGCCCTGCCGACCGATCGCGCCGTCACCGTCGAGCGCTTCCGCGACGAGCTGGGCGACTGGCGCGTCTGCATCCTCACGCCCTTCGGCACGCGCGTGCACGCGCCGTGGGCGATGGCGCTCGAGCGACGGCTCTCCGACCGCGCCGGGATCGAGCTCTCGATGCTGTCCTGCGACGACGGGATCGTCATGCGCTTCGCGGACACCGAGGAGCTGCCCGCGACCGCGGAGCTGTTCCCCGATCCGGAGGAGCTCGAGGAGCTGCTGACCGAACAGCTCGGCAGCACCTCGCTGTTCGCCTCCCTCTTCCGCGAGAACGCGGTGCGCTCGCTGCTGGTGACGCGTCGCCGCCCGGACCAGCGCAGCCCCCTCTGGGCCCAGCGGCGCAAGGCGCGCAGGCTCCTGGCCGTGGTCCAGCGCTACCCGAGCTTCCCGGTGGTGCTCGAGACCTACCGCCAGGCGATGAAGGACGTCTTCGATCTCGACGGGCTGCGCTCGATCCTCGGCGGCGTGCGCGACCGCACCGTGTGCGTCGACGACGTCGAGACGCGCAGCCCCTCGCCCTTTGCGCGCTCGGTGGTTTTCGCCCACGTGGCCGCCTACCTCTACGACGGCGACTCGCCGGTCGCCGAGCGCAAGGCGCAGGCGCTGACCCTCGATCGCGAGATGCTGCGCGAGCTGCTCGGTCAGGCGGAGCTGCGGGAGCTGCTCGACGGCGAGGTGATCGAGCAGCTCGAAGAGTCGCTCTCCGCGCGCGAGGAGGGGCGGCGGGCGCGTGATCGCGACGAGCTGGCCGACCTCCTGCGGCGGCTCGGGGACCTGTCGGTGGAGGAGGCGGCGCAGCGCGTCGAGGCGCCGGGCGAGCTCTCGAGCTGGTTCGAGGAGCTCGAGTCCGAGCGCCGCGCGGTGCGCGTGACCGTCGCGGAGGAGGAGCGCTGGATCGCCGCCGACGAGGCGGGGCTCTACCGGGACGCCCTCGGCTGCACCCCGCCCGGCGACCTGCCGCCCGACTTCCTCGAGGCGAGCGAGCGCCCGCTGGAGGCGATAATGCGCCGCTACGCGCGCCGGCGGGGGCCCTTCCACGCCCGCGATGCGGCGGCGCGCTACGGCCTGCTGCCGGCCCAGGTCGAGCCGGTGCTGCGCGCGCTGGAAGCCGAAGGCGTGCTCGTGCTCGGCGAGCTGAGGCCGGGCGGCACGGAGCTCGAGTGGTGCGACGCGGAGGTGCTTCGCCGGATCAAGCGGCAGACCCTCGCGCGCTTGCGAGACCAGGTGGCGCCGGTCGACGAGGCGACCTTCGCGCGCTTCCTGCAGAGCTGGCAGGGAGTCGCGTCGTCGGGTCGGGAACGGCGCGGCGCTGAGCGTCTCGATGAGGTGATCGCCCAGCTCGAAGGTCAACGAATCGGCTGGAGCGAGCTCTCGGGCGCGGTACTGCCGCTGCGAGCTCCCGGCTTCCGCCTGGACGAGCTCGACCTGCTCGCCGCACAGGGGCGGATCGTCTGGGTCGGTCACGGGGCACTCGGGACCTCGGACGGCCGCGTCGCGCTCTACCGCCGCGAGAGGATCGCGACGCTCCTCGAACCGGCGGCGGCGACCGAGCCGCGGAGCGCCCTGCACGCCGCGATCCTGGCTCACCTCGAGACCCGCGGCGCGTCCTTCCTGACCGAGCTGGAGAACGCCGTGCTCTCGTCTGGGGACTTCGAGCGGCGCGAGCTCGAGCCGGCGCTGTGGGACCTCGTCTGGGCGGGACTGGTGACCAACGACACCTTCCAGCCGTTACGGACCCTGGGGGCCACGCGCTCGCGCAGCCGGCGCGCGGCGGTGAAGCGGACGCTCGCGGGCGGGCGCTGGTCCCTCGTCGCCAGCATGATCGCCGAGGAGACCTCGCCGACGGAGCGCTCGCTCGCCCGGGCCCGGTCCTTGCTGGAACGCTACGGCGTGGTCAGCCGCGAGGCGGCGCTGGCCGAGGACCAGCCCGGCGGCTGGGGTTCGCTCTACCGTGTGCTGCGCGGGATGGAGGACTCGGGGCGCGTCCGGCGCGGATACTTCGTCGAAGGGCTGTCGGGTGCTCAGTTCGCGACCCCCGGCGCCGCCGACCGCCTGCGCGCCGAGCGCCTCGATCCCGACGCGACGCGCGAGCCGAGGCTGCTCTCTCTTCCCACCACGGACCCGGCCAATCCATGGGGGAGCCTCTTGCCCTGGCCCGAACGCCGGCTGGAAGCGGAGGCCCTGCGGCGCGTGCGCGGCTCGCGCGTGGTGCTGGCCGACGGTCGGCTCGTCCTGTACGCGGCGCCGGGGGGGCGCAAGCTGACCACGTTCGGAACCGCGGAGGAGATCGAACGCGCCCTGCTCCTGCTCGCCGAGGAGCCGCGCGCCCTCGGACGCCGCTGGCTGGTGGTGGCCTCGATCGACGGCGTCGACGCGCTGAAGTGCGAGCACGCGGCGGCGTTCGAGCGCTCGGGCTACGTGCGCGAGCCGAAGGGGTACGCCGCCGACCCGCTGGCGGTGCGGCGGGCGAAGGGCTGAGCACGGTGCCGGGACCGCATCCTCCATGACGTGGTGGATTTGATCCTGGTACCGTACTCACGATGAGGGGTTTCGGCAATCCGTGTGGGTACTGGAGGGGGCAAGGGGGCTGTCGGTCGGGGAGCGTTGCATGCCTCTCTGCCTCTCTGCCTCTGTGGTTTTCTGGAGTCCCCAACCAATGTGCCCGGAGCCGCAACCGAGACGCTGAACCCTCCGCGCCTCTCACCCCCCTCTCCAGAAACCCGCACTCGCGATCACCCCCACGAATTCCCGAAGTTCCCACCAAGAAAACGGCAATCATGCTGCCTCTCCGGATCGAAATCCGCTCGGAACGGGGGGCGCAGCCCCGGAATCAGATCCCGGCACTCCGAGCACACCCGAGACGACGAGCCCGATCGATGCGGTACCTCCTCCTGGCGCTCTTGCTTCTCTCCATTCCGAGCGTCGCTCGGGCCGACACCTTCATCGTGGACCAGAACGGAGGTCCCGGAACCGATTTCCTCGACCTGACACAGGCCGTGGCCGCGCCCGCAGTCCTGAGCGGTGACACCCTGCTGGTTCGAGGCGGCAGCTACACCGGCTTCAGCACCAGCAAGGGCCTCTCGATCGTCGAGTGGGGCGGCTCCGTGGGGATCAGCGACCCGATCACCATCCACGACCTCGCCGCCGGGCACTGGTTCTCCATGCAGGGGGTCTGGTGTGAGTACTGGACGGTCACCATCGTCGACTGTGCCGGCGTCGTCTTCCTCGAGGAGATGGAGTGCCTGGAGCTCCGGATCACGGACGCCGCGGATGTTCGCGTCCGAGCCGTGGAGGTCGACGCCATCGGGAGTGGTCCGGGGGGGCTTGGCGATCCCGCCGTCGTCGTCCAGGGCGCGTCCCGCGTGGAGCTAGTGGAGTGCCTCCTCATCGGCGGGGACGGCGAGTACGGATGCGACGGAAACTCGGCCGGTGACGGAGGAGTCGGCCTGATCGTCGAGGATACGGCCCGGGTCCACGTCGCCCTGTGCGACATCGAGGGCGGCTGGGGTGGAGACGACTGTCACGCGTGGGGGGGCGGCCCTCCCGGGGATGGAGGTGATGGCGTCCAGGTCGAATCCGCTGCCGAGCTCATCGCCTCCGGGCTGCCTGCCAATGACATCTCCGGTGGCCTCGGAGGGTACGACTTCTGGAACGTGCAGCTGGGCGATGACGGAGAAGGACTGAGCAACCAGGGGGCGGCGCGGGTGTCGGGCGTGACGATCTCCAGCGTCGTGAACACCGGCTACCTGGAGCAGCCGTCGAGCCCCGATCCCGTGCTCACCTCAACCCACCTGCCCGACGGCAGGGTGCACGTCGAGATCCACGGTGCGGTGGGTGGCAACGTGCGACTCTACCTCGGAACGAAACCGATCCTCCCGGCGACACCGAGCCTGGTCAAACCCGCGCTGACGGTCCCCCGCCGCGCCATTCCCGTGGGAGTGATCGGACCCTCGGGGAGCATCGGCTTCGACTTCAGGTTTCTTCTCCCCGTTCCATTTGGGGCACGTTTCCAGCTGCTCCTTCAGGCCTCGGTGGTGCACGGGGGACAGACGGTCCGCTCCAGCTCGGGGACGATGATGCGCCCGTAGCGAGGAGGGCGCCGCTCCAGTGAACACTCCGGGCGCCATCGCCTGGAGACCCGGCGGACAGGTGGCTGTGGCGAGAACGAGATGCCACGTGCCCACGCTTTCGCCGGAGCGGCACGAACCGATTCGGGCTCTCGGAGGAAGACCTCGCGAGGGCAGAGCTGCCGGGGTCTTCCCCCGGAGCGTCGATTCGATTCAGAGATCGCGAGCTTCTTCGCGATCCTCGCTGCTGCTGCTACTACTGCTGCTCCACGACGAGCTGGAGCGGAACTTGACCCGCAGGCTCGCGCCTCCGTTCCCCGATTTCCGTTCGATCTCGAGGCTGCCGTGGCGCACGCCGTCCCCGTCCTCGCTCCACTCGATGCGTTCGTAGAGATCCCCCAGGTCGGGGAGGATGAACTCGTTGATCTGTGTCGTGTCGATCGCCGGTCCCAGGTGGTCGATCAGGCCCAGGAGCGAGTCCAGGTCCTGCTGCCCCCGGATCCACTCGTCCTTGTAGGACACCCATTCCCCGAGGGAGCGGCGCGTCTCCGGGCTGAACTGATCCGCGTAGACGTCGAGCAGCTCGTCGAGGTCGCGGGCCGGCGGCTCCACCGGGTCGGCCGCGGCGAAGGCGAGACCCCACAGCTCCGGGCGCGCGGCTTCGGCGCGCAGCACGGCCAGCTCGGCGGGCCGCAGCCCGTCGTCGATCTCGCGGTCGAGGCGCTGGACCAGCTGCGCCACGGCGCCCAGGGCCGGCTCGATGCTCTGGACCTCGGCCCAGCGGGCCAGGTCGTAGCGCTCGACCTGCGCCCGCAGCATCGGCTCGTGCAAGGGCTCGGGTACGGCGTCGAGCAGCTCCAGATCGGCGAAGATCGCCCGCGCCGCCCGCAAGGCGGTGCGATCGGGGATCAACGGCTCCCCGGTGACGGGCCGCAGCGCCTGCGGCTCCGGCGGCCGCGGTTCGGGTACCTCCTGCGCCAGCACCTCCCCGGCCGGCCCGGGCGTCTCCGGTTCCGGTTCTTCCTCCGCCGGCTCGGGGGTCACCTGCGCCAGCTCCTCCTCCACCGGCCCCTCCGCCGGGGCGGGAGCAGCGAGTCGACCTTGCCAGCGCCCGAGGGCGTAAGCGCTCGCCAGGCCGATCGAGATCAGCAAGACCGCCGCCACGTGGCCGTACCTGATGGTCAGGGTCCAATCGTCGTTCGCGCGCTCACCACCCCGCACGCGAGCAGCCAGACCGGGAGCGGGGTGCTCCAGGGGCAGCTCGGCCACGATCTGCGAGAGGCGTTCGAGGGCATCGCGCTCCCGGCGGCAATCCTCGCAGGTGGCCAGGTGAATGGACATCGACCGCGCGGTCTTCGCCGCCAGGCGCCGATCGAGGTAGGGGGACAAGAGCCGCTGGACCTTCTCACAAGTACTCGCACTCACGGCGCCACCTCCAGGTGCTCCGCCAGGATCTCGCGCAACGCACGCCGTGCCCGGTGCAGCCGGGTCGAGACGGTCTTGGGGGAGCAGTCCATGACCGCGGCGATCTCTTCGTAGGAAAGGCCGTCCTGCTCGCGAAGCAGGAAGGCCGAACGCTGGGATTCGGGCAACTCGACCAGGGCTCGGTCGAGGGCGACGAGGAGCTCGCCGTGGGCCAGCTCCTCCTCGGGGCGCGCGGGCTGCCGGTGCACGACTCGCGCCAGGCGCCCCACACCGGCCCGCACCGAGGCGACCAGGCGCTGGTGCATGCCGCGGCGACGCAGGTGGTCGAGCGCCTCGTTGCGCGCGATGCGCAGGAGCCACACGACGAAGCTGCGCCCCTGCTCCCTCGTCTCGAGGCGAGTGAACACCTTGAGGAAGACCTCCTGGGTCAGATCCTCGGCCAGCGCCCGGTCACGTACCAGGTGACCGAGGTAGGTGCGCACGCCGGGGCCGTGGCGGGCCACGAGCAGATCGAAGGCGTGTCCCCGGCCGTCGGCGAGGGCTCGGAGCAACACCTCGTCGGAGGGGCCGTGGTCGGGCTCGGGTCGGATGGGCTGCAGTTCGTTCAAGACAGGGTTCCGGGCGACCCCGAAAGGTCGCCCGATTCAGGACTACCCCCGAGGGGAACGGCGGTCACCACAGCTTCCTCGTGCCCTCCGAATCGACGGGGCGGAGGCGCCGGGCACCTTTCGAGCGCTGTCTCGCCTCGACCGGTTTTTCGTCGACTCCCTTCTTACCGTTCTGACCGTTCACTTTCAGCCCGCGCCTGGTCTGGTCGCGACCGGTCATCTTGCGCTCGATGGCTCGATCCAGCCGTTCGCGCGCCTCGGGCGGGAGGTCCCGTCCCAGCTCCCTCAGCAGCTGCGCAGGGTCCAGCCCGCTCAGCATGTTGATCCGCAGGTCGCGGGGCGCGACCCGCTTGCCGCCGACCGTCTGCTCGTCGATCACCTTCCTGCCGTTCACCACCTTCAGTCGCCTGGTCAGGGTGGCCCCGGCGTTGTCGTTCTCGATGGCTCGATCCAGTCGGGCGCGCGCCTCGGGCGGCAGGTCCCGCCCCAGCTCCCGCAGTAGTTGCCTGGGGTCGAGCGAGGCCGGCGTGGGCAGCTCGAGCTTCAGGCCGTCGATCGTCAGCTCGTCGATCAGGCGCTTGCCGTTCGAGGGCTTCAAGCGCCTGCCGCGGCTGGTCCCGGTCGTTCCATCCTCGAGGCCTCGATCCAGGAGCTCGCGGGCCTCGGGGGGCAGGTCCCGCTCCACCTCCTCGAGCAGACGCTCGGCGTCCGTCGGGCCCTGGAGGGGCCTTCGCGCCCTCGGCGCCTTCCGTTTCACCGGCTTTCCGTCGATCGTCTCCTCGTCGATGACGGTCTTGCCGTTGACCACCTTCACGCGCCTGGTGTGGCTGGACCCGGTCGCCCCGTTCTTGCGGTTCTGGCGGGCTCGCTTCAGGAGCTCGCGGGCTTCGGGGGGCAGGTCCCGCTCCACCTCTTCGAGCAGGCGCTCGGCGTCCATCGGGCGCTGGGGGGGTTTCCGCGCCCTGGGCGCCTTGCGTCTCACCGGCTTCCCGTTGACCGTCTCCTCGTCGACGATGGTCTTGCCGTTCACCACCACCACGCGCCTGGTGTGGCTGCTCTTCGAGGAGTCCGAATGGGCCTCGGCATGGGCCTCGGCCCGGCTGGTCGAGTTCGAGTCCTGGGCCGTGGCGACACCGGCGAGCAGGATCAGGGCGGCGGGCAGAAGAGATCGCATCATGTGGTCCTCGTGGGTTGGGATGGGCGAACGGCGCAAGGACGGACACCGGGCGAGAATGCTCCCGGGATTCCGTGGAATCCGAGCTCGGCCGCCATGAATGGGGCCCGAGGACCCTCTACAGCGTCTCCGGCGAGGGCTACGGAGTCAGGAGGTCACCGTCGGAGTGATTACCGTCGGGAGGATCACCGTGGTCATGAAGACCGCCGCCTGTACCGCCTGGACCGCCGCCTTGGTCGCCCGGCCGGCTACCTCCCCGCTGGCGATCCGCTCGATGCGCTTCTCCCGAGCTTTCAGCTTCTTCTTGTCGAAGGTCGTCTTCAGGAGACCGGTCTGGTTCGCCAGGGAGACCAGCACGACCGTTCGCAGCTCGAGGTCGCGCGCCTCGGTGAAGATGGCCCGGCGCAGGCGCGCGACGATCTCCTTCTCGAAGCTCGGATCGAGCTCCGGGTAGATCCGGCGCGAGAAGAGCCAGAGGACGGTGCCCTCGTCCTTGCGCAGCACCCCTCGCTTGCAGAGTCCGTCGGCGATCCGGTCCCTGAGGTCCTTCGCGTTGGCGAAGCGTTGCACCCAGGTCGAGGCCGAAGCCCGGCGACTGGCGGTGCGAACCTTGTTCAGGCACTCGTCGAGAAAGGGATCCCCGAGCTTCTTCCGGCTCACCAGCGTGACCAGCCCGTTCTTGGTCGACTCGTCGATGCGGATCCGCTCCGCCATCAGGAGCTCGGCCAGCGCCGCGCCGCCCATCGCCGTCTTGTACCAGGCGCCGCTCTCGATGGTGCCCTCGTCGTCGCGGAGCGCGAGCAGGAGGAGCTCTTCGTGCAGGAACAGGGGATCGTGTTTCTTCATGGGGGAGCCTACGCAGTGGCCCGGGGCGGATTCTGTTCGATTCTCGTTCGAGGCCAGCGTACCGGACGAGCGCCACGCCGGCCGCGCCCGCGGGGGCAGAAGGCGCCGGGCTCGGCGACTCCTCTCCCGCCCCCCGCGATGGCGCGCCGACCGGAGAGGCGCGCTATTGCCCCTCCTGTCGGCCGGGCTGACTCGTCGCGCCGGCGCGGACGTCCCGCTGCCACGCGTCGAGAGCCGCCTCCATCGTGGCCAGGCGCTCGGGGTGCTCCCCCTTCAAGTCGTTCTCCTCACCGGGGTCCTCGCCGAGGTGGAAGAGCTGCGACTTCTCCTTCGTGCGCACCAGCTTCCACGGACCGCTCCGCATGGCAGCGGTGGTCTTGAACTCCCAGAACAGCGGCCGGTCGGGGAGCGAAGCTCCATCCAGCAGCACCGGACCGAGGTCGACGCCGTCGAGCGTGTGCCCTTCCGGTAACCCGGCTCCCGCGAAGGAGAGGATCGTCGGCATGAGGTCGATGGAGATCGCTGTCACCGCGCTGGCGGTGCCCGCCGGGATCTTGCCGGGCCAGCGGAAGATGGCGGGAACGAGATGGCCACCTTCCCAGAGCGAACCCTTGAAACCGCGCACGTGTGCCCCGGTCGACCGGTTCTGCTTCGTGCCGCCGTTGTCGGAGAGGAAGATGACGAGGGTCCGCTCGCTCAAGTCCAGCTCTTCCAGCTTGTCGAGGATCGCGCCGACTCCTTCGTCCAGTGCGAGCGTCATCTGCTCGACGGCCTCGTCGACAGGGGAGAGCTCCTTGGCCGGGCGCCGTGCCGGCCCCCGGATCGGCGGATCGTCCGGCCCCTGGTTGGGGTTGTGGATCGCCGCGTGGGGGAGGTAAAGACAGAACGGGACGTCGCGATGCTCCTCGATGAAGCGGATCGCCCGCTGGTCGATCAGGTGGGTCGTGTACCCTTCCTCCTCGATCAGCCGTGTTCCGTCCCACCAATCGGGCGTCCCCATCCGGTCGCGGTGCGAGTGGTAGTCGATGTTCCCGCTGACGAAGCCGCGGAACTCGTCGAAGCCCTGGTGGATCGGGCTGTACTCCGGGGCGTAGCCGACGTGCCACTTCCCGAAGATGCCGGTGGAGTAGCCTCGTTCCTTCAGCGCCTCCGCGAAGGTCAGCTCCGCGAGCTGCAGCGCGTCGCCGTGGTCGGGGTGCTCGGGATCGGCGTTGACGACCCCGACGACGCCGGTGCGCTGCTGATACCGGCCGGTCAGCAGGCCGGCGCGCGTCGGACTGCAGACCGCGCCCGACGAATGGAAGTCGGTGAAGCGCATCCCCTCCCTCGCCAGACAGTCGAGGTGGGGCGTCTCGAAGTGCGGGTTGCCGGTGCAGCTGAGCCCCGCGTCCCCCATGTCGTCGGCGAGGATGATGATGAAGTTGGGCCGCTCGGGTCTCGTGGGTGTGGACTGGCACGCGAGTGCCAGCGGGGAGAGTGACACGACGGACAGGAGGAGATGGAGGCTCGGCATCGCCCGGTGATTGTAGCCAACGGCACCGGAAGCCCGCACCGGCTCCCCACACCCCGTCGCTCGAGGAGACCGCACGCCGCCGGGACCGTCTCCGGGATCCGATTCAGAAGCTCGAATCGATGACGGCCACGGGATGGGGTGAGCCCAGCACCTGCTCGCCAGTCGAGTCGTGAGCCAGGATCTGCAGGTGCACCAGACGTCCCTCCTTTCCAGCCTTCAGGCCGAATCCCGGCCAGGTGGTGGAGAGCGCGCCGCCGGCGGGGAGAGTCGCCGCGGGGGTGTGCCAGACGGGCGCCGCGAAGTGCAGCGCCCAGACGCCGCAGACCCCGGGGAGCCAGAGGAAACCCGGCACGCGCGATTGCGCCAGGTAGATCACGTCGCCGGTCTGCCCCGACAGATCGACCGGAATCGCGATACCCTCCCGGACGACCGCCGGCATCGACAGCGTGCGCTGGTACTCGGCCAGGATGTTCGCGCTGCCGATCAGCGGCACGCCGTCGTCGCCGGTCTGGCCACCGTTGTCCGGGAGGCCCCCCGTCCCTCCGGCCAGGAGCACGTCCGCGAGGTGGGCTTCGCTGCCCGTGGCGACCTGCAGACCATCTCCACCGTCACCCCCATGGGCTGGGTTTCCGTTGCAGCTCTCCCCGTCTCCACCCCGGCCGCCCTGGATCAGTCCGCCCATGGCGAAGAGAAAGGAGTCGCCGGCGAGGTAGCAGGCGGGGCCACCTTCCCCTCCGTCGTAGCTGCCGAAGAGAGCACAGCCGCCATCACCTCCCCATCCTCCGCGGAGCTCCGTGTCGTAGAGCGCTACCCTGGAGAAGAGGATCTCCATCCCTCGATGGCCATCCTCACCGTCGGCGTGCATGCCGTAGTCGCCCGGACTCCCCGAGATCTTGCAGCGCGTGAAGACCACGTCGGAACAGTCGTCGACGTAGGCACCCAGGTCGTCGACTCCCGTGGGCGCGTAGAGCTCCATGTCGACCAGGCGCACTGCGCCCTCGTTGTCCACCAGGCGCAGAGCGACGGGTTGACCAACCGACGGGGTCGTGCGCATGCCGGCCAGCATCACCGTGCTTCGCAAGGGCAGGTTGCGCACCTCGAACCAGTCGGCGAACACGAACACGCCGTCCTCGGCGACGATGGTCAGCCCCTTGCCGTCGATCAATGCCGTGCTGTACAGACTGCCGGCCTTGACCAGGAGCAGGTCACCGTCCACCGCCGCATCGATGGCGGGTTGGAGGTCGAGGAAGTCGCCCCCTCCGGCGAGATCGACCACGTGAACGTCGGCCGTCGCGGGCAGGGCCAGCGACAAGAACCAGATCGGGAGGATGGTGTGACGCACGAGTACCTCCTGGGGCGGACCGGCCGGGAGTATCCGTTGCCCCGTTTCGGACCGTTGGGATGAAAGGAGCAGCTTCAGGGTATCTCCCGTCGATCGCCCCGGGTGATACCCCGAGAGAAATGCTGCGGGACGGCAGGGGGCACCGATCGCATCAGCCCGAGGGCCGGGTGGGCTCAGACGTCGTCGGCACTGACACTCATCGGAGTCGGACGAATGGCCGGTCGCTCGCAGGGCCGGCCTCGACCCGCCGCACGAGATCGACTCCTGGCCCCGCACCTGGCCGGGCGAGCCGCTGTGCCTAGAGCGCCGATCGGATGGCCATCTTCACCTCGGGCGGGCGATCGCTGCCGGCCCGAAGCACGACCTTCAACACGATCTTCGAGCTCTCCACGACCTGGGCGTGGCGGTTCAGGAGGTAGACCTCGCCCTCCTCGATCACCGACAGCACGGCTTCGTGCACCGGGCGTCCGTCGTAGAGGACCTCGATCGATTCGACGATCGCACCGCTCCGGCTCGGGTCGTCGAAGCGCAGCAGGTACTGGCCCGGTCGCGGGATGTACTCCGAGAGGTCGACCGTGATCGTCGCTTCACCCGCCACGAATGCGTCGGCGTCCACCCGATGACAGATCCGCCAGCGGTCTTCTTCCGCGGGGGGACCGAACAGCGACCACTCCCGGAGCGCCGGGCTGTGGTTGGACTCGAGAAGGTGCAGGCGGAAGTAGCGGCCGACGACGGGGTCGAACTCCTCGTGGTAGTCCGCGCCCATTCGCTCGCCCTGTAGGGCGACTCTCCACGGTTCATCCGGCCGGCGACGGTACTCGAGCTGAAAGCGCTCCGTGCGATTCCACGAGTCGTCGACCGCGGTCGCGCTGACGGCGTGCTCCCGACCCAGGTCGAGCTCGACCCAGCAGTCGTAGGGCGCGCTGACGCGTTCGCTCACGCCCCACCACGTTCCCGCGTCGCCGTCACAGATCTTGCCGGCGACGTACGGTGCGCTGTGCTCGTCGCTGGCCGTGGCCTCGGCGTTCAGCGAGATCGCCTCGCCTCGCGGCGACCTCTCGTAGAGGAAGCGGTTGTCGCCCTCGACGAAGTACGCCTTGAAACCGCGCACGATCGGCTCGAGGACGTGCTTCGTCACCCGCAGCGAGAGCGCTGTGACCTCGATGGGCTCGAACATCACGATCCGCTTGCGACCGACCGCCGTGCCGCGATTCACCTCGACCCACTCGCCGCTCGCCGTGCGGGCCTCGACGATGAACTCGCGAATGCGGTGCCCCTCGCGATAGTCCTCCATGATCATGAACTGGTTGACCGTGGTCGGCGCGTCGAAGTGGATCGTGTGGACGAGGCCACGACCGCTCGTCGCGCCGAGCGGATCGCGGAAGCGCCGCTCCAGCTCCTCGCCCAGCTCGCGGTATCTCGCCACGTCCCCATCGGGAATCAGCCCATCCGTGTTCGGGGTGCTGTTCAGGAGGAAGGTCGCTCCACGGCCGACGGAGTGGTAGTAGAGCCGGACCAGGTGCTCCAGCGACTTGCGCTTCTTCTCGTTGGCCGCGGCCCAGAACCAGTTGTGGTCGTAGAGGGTCGTGTCGCACTCCAGCCCGGCCCAGGCGTCGCCGTCGGGGTCGCCGTGCACGGCCGTGGCCACGCCCGTGTCCAGGTCCTCCCGCGAGAGCGTATTCCACGCCGGATAGGGCGCGACGCCACTCTCGGTTCCTACCCAGCGGAGGTTGCCGTGCGGGCCCTGGAAGTAGACGACCCGGTCACCGACGTACTTCTCGAAGACGTCGCCGAGCGGCACGTAGCAGCTCCCGTCGAACCACAACTCGATGATGACGTCGGCGTGGCGGCTGAGCACCTCCGTCCACTGCGTACGGAGCACCTCGTCGTACTCCGCCTGCCTGGCCGGGTCCTTGGTCCGGCCACCCGAGCCGATGTGCGCGCCCCACTGGTCGTCGCCGGGGTAGATGTACATCCCCAGCTTCAGCCCGTGCCGCCGGCACGCGCGGGCCACCTCGTCGACCAGGTCCCCCTCGCCGTTCTTCCAGGCGATGTTCTTGACGCTGTAGTCGGTGG
>CAZCAC010000067.1:0-15211 GCA_964496575.1 uncultured Planctomycetaceae bacterium
TCGAGGCCCCGAGGTTGCAGGAATGACTCCGCGTAGGTCAGGAGCCCTGCATTGGTCGACGCCCAGGAGGGCGGCTGCTTCGGCTCGACCTTCTCGTATTCGTAGGTCGACGTCTGATCCCAGACGCCTCCGAAGTCCCAGTGCTCCTTGACCAGGTTCCCTTCTTCGTCGTGACCGTAGACGATGGTGCCGATCTGTCGGTCGTCCTGGAGAATGCTGGCCCCGGCGAGTCGACCCTGATCATCGTGATCGTAGACGATCGAACCGGTGAACCAGGTGTTGAGCAGGTTGCAGTTCGCCTTCTCGAGCTGTCCCGATTCGCCATACTCGTAGGTGGTCTTGCCGGCGGCGCCATCGGAGCGGCTGAAGGTCTCGCTGACCAGGTTCCCATCGTCATCGAACTCGTAGACCACGGAGGATGTCGATCCCTCCGAGAACTCCCGGTACTTGAGGATCAGATTCCCGTCGACGTCGAAGGTGTGGTAGTTGTCCGAATGCCGACTGCCGTCCAGCAACTCCCACCGGGCGCGATGCATCAATCCGTTGTGATCATACAGGTAGGTCGTCAGCCCCTTCTCGCCACCGGAGTTTCGGTAGTGGTGCTTGACGAGGCGTCCACTACCCTTGCTCAGCTGCGTGGTTTGAGCCGAGCCGATCACCGCGCTGATGGCCAGGGCGAGCAAGGTGATGAAGACCTGCCAGCCCCGATTCCTGCTCTTCATGGGTACCTCCGTGGGTTCGACAGTCGATGGTAGTCGACCCTTCACCGGGCAGCGGTTCGGGGCTGGTAAGGCGGACCGATGTTGCAGGGGACATACACGGCGGATCGATCCGGCAGCTGATCCCGAATGGTGAGAGACGGCTCCGGCGAGCAGATCTGCGACTCTGCAGCCAGGCGTTTTCTCGACAACTCCCCTTGCGCGGACACCCGATCGACCCTAGAGTTCGCCGCGAACCACCGATGAACACCTTCCGCGACACCCAATCCACCAAGGGCAAACCGGACCTCAGGTCCGGCAAGAGCCGTTCTGGGATCACTGCGGAAGAGTAGAACGAACAGAGAACCCACGAACCGGCCGCCGGACCTCCAGTCCGGCGGCCGGTTCTCTTTTCGTTTTCCGGGATCCTCTCGAAGACAACGACGAACAGGAGAACCAGACCATGGAAGCCACATCTTCAACACGCCCCATGCCGTGTCCCGAGTGCGACGGGCCGGTGCCGATCGACCAGGAGATGGTCGAGAGCGAGATCGTGCCCTGCCCCGAGTGCGGTGCCGAGCTGGAGATCACCGCGCTCGATCCCCACGTGCTCGAGCTCGCCCCCGAGGTCGAGGAGGACTGGGGGGAATAACGTCCCACGAGCCGCCAGAAGGGCGACACCGGACCCCGTTCCGTTCGGGGAAGAGGACCGTCATGAGAATCGGAATGCTGCACGCCCGCATCCGGCGGGAAGAGAAGCTGCTGCTCGAAGAGCTGGAGCGACGAAACGTCGAGGTTCACCGGATCAACGTCGAGCGGGGGCTCTTCCCGCTCGCGCCGGAAGCCCTCCACGCGGCGCGCCTGCGACCGCCCAAAGCGTGGGGACGCCTGGATGCAGTGCTCGAACGCTGCGTCAGCCACTCCCGCGCCATGGCCGCCCTGCGCATCCTCGACACCTGGGGGGTTCCTTGCGTCAATCACTGGTCGGTGGGGGAGGTGTGCGGCGACAAGCTGACCACCAACCTCGCCCTGCTTCGAGCCGGAGTCCCGGTTCCGCACGCCCGCGTCGCCTTCACTCCGGAGTCGGCGCTCGAAGCGATCGAGGAGCTCGGGTACCCCGCCGTACTGAAGCCGGCGGTCGGCTCCTGGGGGCGGCTGTTCGCGCGGGTCAACGACCGTGACGCCGCCGAAGCGGTGCTCGAGCACAAGGGGACGCTGGGCACCTACCACCACTCGGTCTTCTTCGTGCAGGAGCACATCGAGAAGGGCGGGCGCGACCTGCGCAGCTTCGTGGTCGGCGATCAGGTGATCTGCGCCATCGAGCGGTGCTCCGATCACTGGATCACCAACACGGCACGGGGGGCGACTGCCGCTGCGGTCCCGGTGACCGACGAGCTGGCCGAGCTCTCGCTGGTCGCCGCTCGGGCGGTGGGGGGCGGGATCGTCGCCGTCGATCTCTTCGAGACCGATCGCGGGCTCCTGGTGAACGAAGTGAATTACACCATGGAGTTCCGCA
Organism: uncultured Planctomycetaceae bacterium; assembly: GCA_964496575.1. Classification (GTDB taxonomy): domain Bacteria; phylum Planctomycetota; class UBA1135; order UBA1135; genus CAZCAC01. Next base: position 2,215 of record CAZCAC010000067.1, read on the forward strand.
ACTCGATCGAACCGACCGGAGTGGACATCCCCGCGCGAATCGTCGACTACTTGCTCGAAGTGGCCGAGGGGCGGGAGCTCACTCCGGTTGGCCCGCGCCCGGCGTGCGAGGAGGTGCAGTCGTGATCCGGGCGTCGATCGTCGGAGGCTCGGGCTACGGTGGCGGAGAGTTGCTCCGCCTGCTGCTCGGACACCCCGAAGTGGAGGTCGCGCAGGTGACCTCGTCTCGAAAGGCGGGGCGCTACGTCCACCAGGTGCACCCCAACCTGCGCGGCTACACCGACCTGCGCTTCGATACCCCAGAAGACGTCGCGCCGTGCGACGTGCTCTTCCTGGCGCTACCCCACGGCGAATCGTCCAGGCGGATCGAGCACTGGGTCACGATCGGTGAGCGGATCGTCGATCTCTCGGCGGACTTCCGCCTGGACGATGCCGGCGTATACCAGCATTGGTATGGTGAGGAGCACCTCGCTCCGGAGTGGCTCGGGCAGTTCGTCTACGGTCTACCGGAAACGCGCCGGGAGCGGCTCCGCGGAGCGCAGTACGTCAGCGGGGTCGGCTGCAACGCGACGTCGGTGATCCTGGCGCTCCAGCCACTCGCGCGCAGCGGCGTGATCGAGTCTGCCGTCGTCGAGGTCAAGGTCGGCTCCTCCGAGGGGGGCAACCGCGTCCATGCCTCGACGCATCACGCCGAGCGGTCGGGAGTCGTTCGCTCCTTCGCGCCCACCGGACACCGCCATCAGGCCGAGATGCAGCAGGAGCTGGGGCTGGAGCGGCTCTCCTTCTCGGCGACCGCCGTCGAGCTGGTCCGCGGAATCCTGTGCACTGCGCACGTCTTCCTCGACGGCGACGACCTCGAGGAGCGAGACCTCTGGCGCCTCTACCGCGAGCACTACGCCGCCGAACCGTTCGTGCGGCTGGTCCGCGAGCGCCAGGGGCTCTACCGCTTTCCCGAACCGAAGATCCTCGCCGGATCGAACCACTGCGACGTCGGCTTCGCTCGGGAAGCGGGCACCAATCGCGTCGTGGTTATCTCCGCGCTCGACAACCTGATGAAGGGCGCGGCGGGGAGTTCCGTGCAGGCGATGAACCTGATGTACGGCTTCGACGAGACCCTGGGACTCTCCTTTCCCGGCTTGCACCCCTGCTAGGAGGCAGATCGATGCACGTGATCAAGATCGGAGGCAGCGATGGGATCGATCTCGAGGCGGTTTGCGATGACGTCGCGTTCCTGGTTCATGACGGAGTACCGATCGTTCTGGTGCACGGTGGCTCCGCAGAGCTGGGCCGCGTCGCCGAAGCGCTGGGGCATCCGTCGCGCTTCGTCACATCGCCGTCGGGCTACACCAGCCGACTCACCGACCGGCGCACGCTCGAGATCTTCGAGATGGTGTACTGCGGTTCGACCAACAAGGGATTGGTCGAGCGATTGCAGCAGCGTGGCGTCGACGCCGTGGGCCTCTCCGGCCTCGATGGCAGGATCTGGCGTGGGGCGCGCAAGAAGGCGATTCGCGCCGTCGAAGGGGGCAAGACTCGGATCGTTCGCGACACCTGGACCGGGACCGTCGAGCAGGTGAACGTCGACCTGCTCGACACTCTGCTGGAGCGTGGACTCTTGCCGGTCCTGACGCCACCCGCGGTGAGTCACGACGGCGAGGCGATGAACGTCGACGGCGACCGCGCGGCCGCCCGAACGGCGGCAGCGTTGGGGGCACAGACGCTCTGCTTGCTGTCGAACGTGCCCGGCCTGCTGCGCGAAGTCTCCGATGAGACCTCTCTCATCGAGGCCCTCTCTCGCGATTCCGTCGAGGAGGCTCGCCACCACGCCCGTGGGCGGATGCGGATCAAGCTGCTCGGTGCGGAGGAAGCGCTCACCGGCGGCGTCGATCGCGTGGTCATCGGCGACGCACGAGGCCCGGACCCGATCCGGCGGGCGCTCGGCGGCGCAGGGACGGTGATCTCGTGAGAGCTCTGGAGCTGGAGCGGCGCCATGCCAGCGGGCTGTACGCGCAACGCGAGGTGGAGATCGTGCGCGGCGCAGGCGCGCGCGTCTTCGACGGCGAAGGCCGGGCCTTCCTCGACTTGACGTCGGGACACGGCGTGGCGGTTCTCGGGCACGGCCACCCGTGGCTCGCGGGAGTGATCGCCGAGCAGGCGCGCACGCTGGTCACCTGCCCGGCGGTCTACGCCAACGACCGTCGCGCGACCTACGTCGAGCGGCTGTGCGAGAAGCTCCCGGGCACACTGCAGCGTCTGTTCCTCTGCAACTCGGGAGCCGAGGCGGTCGAAGCGGCGATCAAGCTCGCACGCCTGGCCACCGGCCGGACGGGAGTCGTCGCCACCAAGCGCGGCTTCCACGGCCGCACGTTCGGCGCTCTTTCGGCGACGTGGGGCCGGAAGTACCGCGAACCGTTCGAACCGCTGGTGCCCGACTTCCACCACGTGCCGTTCGACTCGATCGACGCCGTGGAAGTGGCGATCGGCGAGGACACCGCCTGCGTGATCGTCGAGATCGTCCAGGGCGAGGGCGGCGTGCGACCCGGCTCGCGCGAGTACTTCGAGGCCCTGCGACGCCTGTGCGACGAACGCGGCGCACTGCTCCTGATCGACGAGGTACAGACCGGATTCGGCCGCACTGGCGAGTGGTTCGCCTGCGAGCACCACGACCTCGCCCCCGATCTGATCTGCCTCGGCAAGGCGATCGCCGGCGGCGTGCCCATGGGGGCGGTCGGCATCGGGGACCGCGTCGGGCGCCTACCGGCGGGCGCGCACGGTTCGACCTTCGGGGGCAACCCGCTCGCCTGCGCGGCGGCGGAGATGGTGCTCGAGGTGATCGAACGAGACGGCCTGGTCGAGCGCGCGCGGGTCCTGGGAAAGTGGCTGCTCGAGCGGCTCTCCGCGATCGATTCGCCGCGCGTCCGCGAGGTGCGCGGGCTCGGACTGATGGTCGCCGTCGAGCTGCGCGAACGCGCGACGCCGCTCCTGCGGGCGCTGCTCGAGCGGGGTGTGATGGCCTTGCCTGCCGGATCAACGGTGATCCGCTTCCTTCCGCCGCTCGTCGTGTCGCGCGCCGAGCTCGAGGAGGGCGTGCTGGCCCTTGAAGCGGTCTTGAACGAGGAGGAGTGAGATGGACCCGGTCGAGCTGCTGCGGCGGATGGTGGAGATCGAGAGCCTCTCCGGAGCGGAAGGAGAGCTCGCCGAGTTCCTCGTCGGCGCGATGAGCTCACTGGGCTTCGAAGCGTTCGTCGACGAGGTGGGCAACGCAGTGGGCCTACGCGAGGGGCCGAGAACCTCGGCTCGACGTCCGCGCGAGATCGCCCTGGTCGGTCACCTCGACACCGTTCCCGGCCGGATCCCGGTACGAATCGAGAGCGGCGTGCTGCACGGCCGCGGGACGGTCGACGCCAAGGGACCGCTCGCCACCTTCGTCCAGGCCGCAGCGCGGATCGATCCCGCCCCCGACACGCGGATCGTCGTCGTCGGCGCCGTGGAGGAGGAGTGCGCGACCTCGAGGGGTGCGCGCTACCTCGCCCGACGATCCGCGCCGGAGGCCTGCCTGATCGGTGAACCCAGCGGCTGGGACGGGCTGACCCTCGGCTACAAGGGGCGGATGGTCGCCGAGTGCCGGATCGAGCAGCCCGGAGGACATGGGGCCGGGCCCGAGGCGCCGGTGGCGGAGCGGGCGGTGACTCTCTGGGACGCGGTGCGCCGTCATGTCGCGGAGCACAACGACGACCGCTCCGGGCTGTTCGCTACGCTGCTCGCCACCCTGCGCTCGATCGGTACCGACTCCGACGGCCTCACCGATTCGGTCGAGGCGACGATCGAGTTCCGCCTGCCGCCCGACTTCGACGTCGAGGTGCTGCAAGGGGTCCTGCTCGAGCTCGCCGGTGAGGCGCGCATCACCTTTCGCGGCACCGAGCTCGCCTGGAGCTCGCCGAGGACGAGCGAGCTGGCCCGCTGCTTCACCCGCTCCATCCGCCGGCACGGTGGGCGGCCGCGCTTCAAGCACAAGACGGGGACCTCGGACCTGAACGTGCTCGGCCCTGTCTGGCGCTGCCCGATCGCGGCGTACGGCCCCGGTGACAGCGTCCTCGACCACCGACCCGACGAGCGCCTCTCGATTGCCGAGTACTTGCGGGCGATCGAGGTGCTGGCGATGGTCTTGGCGGGAATGCGTCTCGGGAGTCATGGCCTCGACCGGTAGCCGTGCTCTCGGATCTCGAGCCGGGCGAGCTCTTCCTCCCCCCGCCCCGAGAGCGACCGCGACAGCTCCAGGAGATCGGCCACGACCGCTTCAGCGGTCGGCCACCGGCCCGCTCCCTTGCCGCGCACGATCTCGCTCGTGCCGTCGTGATACTCGATCTGGACCACGTTCTGCTCCCCCGACGCGCGTGCCAGGGGATCGGCGGGATCGAGCTCGGTCAGGAGAACCCCGGCCGACGAGCTCCCATTCCGCGCGTACAGGGAAGCGACGTGACGGAAGATCGCGCCGTTCCGGCACCGCCTGGTGGACTCAGCGGAGAGGGGATCGCGAGGGATGTCCGGCGTGTCGGGCAGGTGCAGGTCCAGCTCGCGCGCGATGACTCGGAGCTTGTCGGCGGCGTCCAATCCGAGCAGATCCCGGCTGGAATCGAGCTCGGCCAGCCCGCGCGCTCGAGCTTGACCGATCGCTTCATCCAGCGACGTATCCGGCCCGAGGAGGCCGAGGATGAAGTTCGTCGTTCCGTTCAGGATCCCCCGCAGGGATCGGACGCTCGATGGAGATCTGTGCGCGAGACGCTCGAGCACCGGCGTGGATCCGCCGACGGCGGCCGAGTAGCGGATCGTCCGACCGCCGCGTCCAGCCAGCGACCGGAGTGGCTCGCCGTACTTCGCGATCACCCGCTTGTTGGCGGTCACGACGTGCGAGCCTGCCCGGAGCGCGACCTCGATCGCCTCGCGAGCCTCTTCGAGCCCGCCGATCAACTCCACCACCACGTCCGCGCCGGAAGATGCGGCCTCCAGTACGTTCCCTGTCAGGAGCTCCGGTGGGAGCGCGACGGCCCTGTCCTTCGCCGGTTCGCGCACGGCGGTCGAGACGAGCTCGAACTGCTCCGGCAGCTGCCGGAGGAGCTCGCAGACGCCGGTGCCCACCGTCCCCAGGCCGAGCAGGGCGACCCGCAGCGGCGCAACCCTCTCGCCCCCCGACTCGAATCGGGTCGGCCCGCGTCCGACTCGCGTCGGTCTCGTCCCGTTGAATCGCCCCAGCTCGAACTCGAGCTCGTGTTCACGAGCGAAGTGAACCGCCTTGTGCTGGACGATCGAGCCGTCGGTCGCGAGGGCGTCGTCCCAGGTGGCTCGTGCGTAGCGCTTCGGCGCCGGTCCGCCCGCCGCCGGGTCGCTCTCGTACAGTCCGTCCACGTCCTTCACCAGCACACACCGCGTCGCCGCGAGATGGTCGGCCAGGAAGAGGGCGGTCAGGTCCGATCCGCCGCGCCCGAGCACGACCGGGTGGCCGGAGTGGTCGTGGGCCACGAAGCCGGGCATCACGACGACTCGTCCCTCATCGAGGGCTGCGTGAATCCTCGACGCGTCGAGACCGGTCGGACTCGCGTCCAGCGGATCTCCTTCCGCGACCAGGTTCACCGCGGCCGGGGTCAGCACCTTCGAGGGGATTCCGCAGCGGTCGAGGTGCAGATTCAGCAGCGCGGCGCTGTAGCGCTCCCCCGTGGAGACGAAGGCCGCCACCGCTTCCGGAGCGGGAGAGTCGCCGAAGGTGCGGCTCTTCTCCAGCAGCGTTTCCGTCGCGCCCGAGAGTGCGGAGACGACGGCGACCACCGAGTCGCCCCGTCGCTTCCAGCGGTAGACCTCGTGAACCGCGCGGCGCAGGCTCGCCTCGTCGGCCAGCACCGAGCCCCCGAACTTCAGGACGATCAGCTCGCGCGTTGACATGTCTCTCCCTCCTCGGCGGGGACGGCCAGGGCGTGCTCCGTCCCGGCGATCGCCTGCTCCAGGTCCGCGATGATCGCAGCGGGATCCTCCAGCCCGACGGAGATCCGCAGCAGGCCTTCGCTGACACCGACCGACTCGCGCTGCTCCTTCGGCACGCTGCCGTGGGTCATCGATGCCGAGTGGGTGAGCAGCGTCTCGACCGAGCCGACGTGCTCGACCAGCCGGCACAGCTTCACGCGACGCAGCACCTCGCGCGCCCGATCCGCTCCTCCCGTCAGCTCGAAGGAGACGACCGCACCGTGGTGGCCGAGGTGCTGCGCGCTCGCGAGCGCCTCTTGACCGTGGCCGCGAGCCGTCGGGTAGTGGACGACCTCGGTGTCGGGCTGCCGCTCGAGCCACTCCGCGATGCTGGCGGCGGTCTCCGACTGGCGACGGATGCGCAGCGAGAGGGTCTTGAGCCCTTGCAGCGTCAACCACGCGTTGAACGGCGTCTGGATGCTGCCGAGGCACTTCCTGGTGAAGCGCAGCTTCTCGAGCCGCTCCTCGTCACGCCCGACGATCGCACCGCCGAGGGCGACGGAGTGCCCGTCGATGAACTTGGTGGTCGAGTAGACGGAGAAGTCCGCGCCGAGCTCGAGCGGCTGCTGTAAGACCGGCGTGAGGAACGTGTTGTCCACCGCGACGAGCGCTCCCGCCTGGTGCGCGATCGCCGAGATCGCCTCGATGTCGGCGAGATCGAGGGTGGGGTTCGCCGGCGTCTCGACGAAGACGATCCGCGTATCAGGCCGGATCGAGGCGTGGACCGCGGCGAGGTCGGAGGTGTCGACGAAATCGGTCTCGACGTCGAAGCGGGGCAGGACCTGCTGGAGCAGTCGGGTCGTTCCCCCGTAGAGGGCTCGCGAGCAGACGACGTGGTCGCCGGCGCTCAGGAAGGTGGTGAAGAGCCCCGTCTCCGCGGCGAGACCGGTGGTGTAGCAAACTGCCGGAGGCGCGCCCTCCAGCTCACCGAGGGCGCGCTCGAGGACGGCGACGGTCGGATTGGATTCCCTGGAGTACTTGTGGACCGCGAGGCTCTCCAGGCCATCGCGGCAGAACGTCGTCGACTGGACGATCGGTGTTACCAGGGACTCCCCGTCGCGCCGACCCTGACCCGCTCGAGGGCAGAGCGTGTCGAAATCGAAAGGTTGGTGGCGTGTCATGCCGTAACTCCTGTGTCACGGCATCAAGGGGGCCCGGAGTGACGTGGGCTGCAGTGAACGCCACTGCGCTTTTTTGCTGAGTCCCGCTCTCACGGTCCCAACCGCATCGTTCCCCACGTCGGGGCTGGCTTCGGCACCGCGGCTCCTCGTGGAGCTCGGTTGCCGCCCGGGACCTGAAAGCTCTCCCGGGACTCTTGATGCTTGGTGCGTGGTGTATCGGCGAACCGGCGAAGCGTCAATACGGATTCTGGAGAAAAGAGCTCGATTCATGCGAACTCACCACGCCGGCCCCGGGCCGCACATTCCTCTAATAATGTCAGGGTGAGCGGGCACCTGCGGACGCGATCGATCCTGGCTCCACCCAGGTCGGGCCGCCCCCCGCGGAGCGATTCTCACCGATGGCCATCTCAATCGTCCGACCGGATCGTTCTACCTCTCCAGGGAACCCGGCCAGGTATCCGAAGACTCTCCGGACCAGGAGAGTGAGTCCGGGCATGGCAGATAAGACGCAGAAGAGGATCCTCTTCGTCGACGACGAACCGAACGTGCTCGACGGTATCCGGAGGCGCTTGCGCCCCTATCGGAGTGAGTGGCACGTGTGCTTCGCCTCGAGCGTCTCGGCGGCACTGGAGGCGATGGAAGGGGAGGAGTTCGACGCGGTCGTGACCGACATCGACATGCCCGGTCGCAACGGCTTCGACCTCCTGAGGCGGATCCGAGAGGACGCCCGATTCGAGTCGATCCCCGTGGCCATCTTGACCGGGCAGGGCGACTCGAAGGTCAAGCACGAGGCTCTCGACCGGGGAGCGACCGATCTGCTCAACAAACCGGTGGCGACCGGAGACCTGATCGCCCGGGTGCGCAGCATGCTGCGCATGAAGGAGTACGAGGACCGGATCCGAGCCCACGCGGAAGAGCTCGAGCAACGCGTTCTCGAACGCACCGCCCAGCTCGAGCTCGCCCAGGCCGAGATGATCTGGCGCCTGGGCCGGGCGGGGGAGTTCCGTGACTCGGACACGGGCCAGCACGTCGTTCGCGTCGGGTTCTACACGCGCGCCCTGGCCCGAGAGATGGGGCTGGATCTCGAGTTCACCAACAAGGTCTTCCTCACCAGCCCGTTGCACGACATCGGGAAGATCGGCGTTCCCGACGGCATCCTGCTGAAGCCCGGAAAGCTGACCGATGAGGAGTGGGTGCAGATGCGTCAGCACACGACGATCGGTGCGCAGATTCTCCAGGCCGACGTGATCGCCGAGCCACACCTCTCCCGGTTGGACTTCTTCCACATCAGCGGCACCACGCTCGAGCGCAATCCGCTCATCCAGACCGCGGCCGAGATCGCAAGACACCATCACGAGCGCTGGGATGGACAGGGGTATCCCGACCTGCTGGCCGGGGACCGGATTCCGTTATCGGCTCGCCTCACCTCCGTGGCGGACGTCTTCGACGCTCTCTCTTCGGATCGTCCCTACCGGGAGGCCTTGCCGTTGGAGGAGGTGCTGACCATCATGCGTCGGGGAGCGGGCACTCAGTTCGATCCCGAGGTCTTCTCCGCGTTCGAGCAGAGTCTCGACGTGTTCGAGGGGATTCGCACCGAGTTCAGTGATGCTCCGCATTCGTCACCACAGCAGGACATCCTCCGCTCGGTCCACGACCTGCGTATCGCGTCCTGAGCCTGTCGAATCGCGGCTCAGTCCCCCTCTCTGGATCGGCGCAAGTGCTGCGCGACGGTCCGGGACAGCATCGTCAACCTGAACGGCTTGTTCAGTACGGCCAGGGCTCCTCGAGCGAGCATCGCCTCGGTCGCCTCGCTGTCGCCGAGTCCGGAGAGGATGAGCACCGGTGTCTCCGGGTCGATCCTCCGCAGAGCCTCGAAGGTCGCCGGTCCTCCCATCCCCGGCATGATCAGGTCCAGGATCACCAGGTCGACCTCCTGGTGGTGGTCGCGGTAGTAGTCGATCGCTTCGAGACCGCTCTCGCAGGTCCACACGGTGTAGCCGAGAGTGGGCAAGGCGTTCGCGAGGTACCCGCGCACGCACTCCTCGTCGTCGATCACGAGGAGGTGCCCCGCGCCCGACACCGCCCGCCCCTGGACGGCGGGCTCGCCTGCGGGTTCCTTCGGTTCCTCGGACGGCAACGGGCTCGGGGAGAAAGGCCTGTCGTTCTTGCCGGGAATCATGGTAGGGACGCGCCAGCCGGCGCCACTCACCGCGGCCGAATCCCGCCTTTCTCGCCGTCGACCCCCGAGCCTCCCGGAGGGGTCGACCCGCTCCCCGCCGATCGTCGGGTATCATGTCCTCGCCCCGAGGCCGAAGGAATCGAGGAAACGAGATGGACGACATCACTCGCAGGACGTTTCTGAAGAGTGCGGTGGGCGCTTCCGCCATGCTGGCTGGCTGCTCCTCGAATGGTGGTGATCCGGATCGGATCGAGGACGTTCGTGATTCGGCGGCAGATCGAGTGGAACTCGGGCGGAGCGGTGTTCTCGTGCCCCGAGTCGCGATGGGGACCGGGACGCACGGCTGGAAGCGAGCCTCCGACCAGACACGACTCGGCCAGCAGGACTTCTCGAAGCTGATGGCTCACGGCGTCGAGCGGGGGGCCGCGTTCATCGACGCGGCGGACCTCTACGGTTCCCACTCGTTCGTCCGGAGTGCGCTCGAGGACGGGAGCGTGAAGCGCGACGACGTCACGATCCTCAGCAAGATCTGGTTCGGTGAGGCGCCGGAGATGACGCCGACGACCACCGCGTTGCCGGAGGTCGAACGCTTCCGCGGCGAGCTCGGTGTCGATGTGATCGACATCTGCCTCATCCACTGCACTCAGGATGCGCTCTGGCCGGAACAGCTGAAACAGATGCGCGACGAGCTCTCGGAGCTGAAGTCCCGCGGCGTCGTGCGTGCGGTGGGTTGCTCGTGCCACACCAACGCCGCACTGAAGGTCGCGGCGGAACACCCGTGGGTCGACGTCGTCCTCGGGCGCATCAACCCCGAGAAGCAGGTGATGGACGGCGACGCCACCGTCGACGAGACCGCGGCGACGCTGCGCCTGGCGCGCGCCAATGGCAAGGGAGTGCTCGGCATGAAGATCTTCGGCTGTGGCGCGATCACCTCGGCAGAGGCGCGAGAAGCGTCGTTGCGCTACAGCTTTGGTGGGGACCTGATCGACGCCGCGACGATCGGTTTCACTTCTCCGGAGCAGATCGACGACGCGATGGATACGATCGATTCTGTGCTGACAGCGTGACTCGCGGCACTACGCGCCCTCCACCGGCTCGAGCACCAGGAAGAGGTAACCCCAGACGTTCGAGTACTTCTTGTAGAAGTCGAGCTCCGTCTGGCTCGATTCGACGACCTCGAGGGCTTCGGGGTCGCCCTTGTACTTCTCCCGCATCCTCACCAGCCGCCCTTCGAGGGGCAGGTAGAACTCCTCTAGCCAGTCCCGCTCGGGGAGGGTGAAGGAGTCGAGGACGCGGTAGCCCTCGTCGGCGCAGATTGCGCGAAGGTCTTCCACCGTGCCCATCGCCGGGTAGTTCTGCGCCCAGTACTCGACGCACTCGGCGGGGCGATCCTCGGTGAGCCAGCACGCCTCGCTGAGCGCGAGGACGCCCCCGGGTGCGAGCAGCGGCTTCCAGGTGCGCAGCCCCGCCCCGAAGCCCATGATGAAGACGGAGCCTTCGGCCCAGACGAGATCCTGGCTTCCCGGTCTGACGTCGAGCCTCTCCATCTCGCCGAGGCGAGCCTCGATGCGCTCGTGGAGGCCGCTGTCCCGGGCGCGTCGCTCGAGCTCGTCCAGGTAGCCGCGGAAGACGTCCACCGCGACGATGCGGGCTTGGGGCAACTCGCGGGCGAGCACCAGCGTCTGCGGACCGGTACCGCAGCCGATGTCGAGCACCGCTCGCCGTTCCCGTGGTCGAGGCACGGAGCGCAGGGCGCTCATGGTCGAATCGGTGGAGCCCGGCCCCTGGCGCGGCAATTCGTCGTGAATATCGAACAGGAGCTCGAGCAGTCTTCCTTCGTCCATGGGATTTCGTTGGCCCGTGTCGGTGAGCGAGTTATGTCGATCGCGCCGGGCAGGGTATCTGCACACCCGCATGTCGCCAATCGCAACTGGGGAGGTGGCCGTCCCGGTCGCGCAGGAGGCTCGTAGACAGGGAGGCTCGAGCCATTCACTGCTGAACCTGTCCCTCCCCCGCTGCTCGCGGGCTGCGCCCATGAAACTCAAGAAGACCCTCCTATCCGCTGTTCCCTCCCTGTTCGTCTCACTCCTCCTGGCGGAGGGAGTCTCCGCTCAGAACCTCCAGGCCACCGAGGTGGCCTCGGGCTTCACCTCCCCGGTCTATCTCTGTGCTCCCGATGGTGACGCGAATCGCCTCTTCGTCGTTGAACAGCGCGGGATCATCAAGATCATCAAGAACGGAGTCGTGCTGGGGGCTCCTTTCCTCGATATCGACGCGCTGACCAACGGTGGGGGCGAGCGAGGGCTGCTCGGCATGGCCTTCCACCCCGACTACGACCAGAACGGTCGCTTCTACGTCTCCTATACCGACACGAGCAACCGCTCGATGGTGCGGGAGTACACGGTCAGCGGCAATCCCGACATCGCTGACGCCGGCTCCTTCACCGACATCTTCGGCCCGCTCAACCAGCCCTTCTCCAACCACAACGGCGGCTGCATCCAGTTCGGTGGCGACGGCATGCTGTACCTCGGCCTCGGCGACGGCGGCAGCGCCGACGATCCGGGCAACCGGTCGCAGAACCCACTGAACCTCCTCGGCAAGATGCTGCGCTTCGACGTCGACATCGCGTCGCCGTTCATTCCGGCCGACAACCCCTTCGTCGGGGATGCGAGCACGCTGGACGAGATCTGGTCGCTCGGCCTGCGCAACCCCTGGCGCTTCAGCTTCGATCGCGATACCGGCGACTTGTGGATCGGCGACGTCGGTCAGAACGCCTGGGAGGAGGTCGACTTCGAGCCCGCCGGCGCGGGTGGACGCAACTACGGCTGGCGCTGCATGGAGGGTACTTCCTGCACGGGGCTCTCCGGTTGTACCTGCAACGACATCGAGTTGACCGATCCGGTGCACGAGTACGGCCACGCTGCGGGTTGCTCGATCACCGGAGGCTATCGCTACCGCGGTCAGCAGATGACCGACTTCGTCGGCCGATACTTCTTCACCGACTACTGCGCGGGAACGGTCTGGTCCTTTGACTTCGCGGGCAGCGTGAAGAGCGACCTCCAGGACCACACCGGTGACCTGGCCATCCCCGGTGGCGAGAACCCGACCTCCTTCGGCGAGGACGGCCTCGGCGAGCTCTACATCGTCGATGCAGCTGGCGGTCAGATCTGGCGGATCGAGCAGGAGTGCCAGGGTGACGCGACCAGCTACTGCACCAGTGCCCCGAACTCGGCCGGCCCCGGCTCGGTGATCGGCGTGCTCGGCAGCCTCAGCGTCACCACCAATGACTTCACCTTGACCGAGACCGGCGGCATCCCGAACCAGTTCGGCCTCTTCTTCTACGGCCCCAACCAGATCTCGCTCCCCTGGGGCGACGGCTTCCGCTGCGCCGGCGGCGGTATCTACCGCCTGAGCCCGGCGGCGAAGGCCGACGGCGCCGGCGACTACTCGCGCGTGGTCGACTTCACCCAGCCCCCGGCGAACGCGGGTGGCGGAGCGATCTCCGGCGGCTCGACCTGGAACTTCCAGTACTGGTACCGCGACCCGGCGGGGCCGGGGGGCTCGGGCTTCAACGCCTCGGATGGGGCTTCGGTTACGTTCTGTCCGTGATGTAAAGTGTCAGGCACGATTCCACCACCTTCCAGAAAGGGGCCCCCCCAAAAGCCGAGCGCCGAGAAGAAAGAGGG
>CAZCAC010000067.1:15221-48320 GCA_964496575.1 uncultured Planctomycetaceae bacterium
CCCCCCGCCCCCCCCCCCCCCCGCGCCCCCCTCCCCGAAGGTGGTGGAATCGTGCCTGACACCGTATTACGCGAGCGCCGTCGCCAGGGCGGCCACGTACTGCTCCTGCCGCTTGCCTCCCTCCCTCTCGTCGATCCGCAGGAGCGCCAGCGACGCCAGGTCGATCGACTCGTACGCGTCGTGCCCGATCAGCGCGATCTTCTCCAGCGACTCGCGGTCCATCGTCGCGAAATCGGTGAAGCGGCGGACGTAGACTGCGTCGCTCCACAGGTCCTGCGACAGGCCGGCGTAGATGTCCTGGTTGATCAGCATCGGCTTGAAAACGCGGCGGTGGATCGGCGTGAACTGATGCAGCCAGAAGCCGGCGTTGCGCAGCAGTTGATCGAGCTCGGCGAACAGCGGTTGGTCCTTGTAGAAGGGGACGAACTGTACCTCGGTGTGCACCACCAGACAGTCGGCGAGCACCTCCGGCGCGTTCTGTAGCACGGCCAGCTCGCCGCCCTGGACGTCTATCTTGAGGTAGTCGCAGCCGTGCGCTTCTGGAACCTCGTCGAGGCGGCGGGTGGGCATTGGCCGCTCCTCCACCACGCGCGCCCATTCGCCGAAGCCGTGGAAATGCTCCAGCACCTCGAGGTCTGGCTCGAGGTGCGAGGTCATCCCCGGCAGGCTGCAGACGCGCAGGACGTGTTCCGCGCCGTCCCCGATCGCGTCCGGCAGGAAGGTCGCCCGCGGCTGGTCGAGCGCCTGCAATGCGGCGAACTGCTTCTCGTCCGGCTCGAAGCCGACCAGGTCGACCTTGCCGGCGCGAAGGAGCGGCTGGTAGGGCGGGTCGCCGTCGATCGGGCTGGCGCCGATGTCGACCACCTTGACATCGGGAAGCTCGGGGAAGAGCTGCGTCAGGGAGAAGACCAATCCGTTCCTCCAGGGAGCTGAGCGGGGACGAGGGCCGTAGGGCGCTCGGAACACTATATAATCTCCGCGGAAGCTCAATGGACGAATACCTCGACTATGTGCTCGGACAGCTGGAGAGGCTGGGGGACGTCACGGCTCGAAAGATGTTCGGAGGGGTCGGGCTCAGCAGCGACGGCCAGTTCTTCGGACTGATCGCCCGCGACGTGCTCTACTTCAAGGTCGACGACTCCAACCGGGGCGACTACGAGGAGCGCGGTTGCGCGGCGTTCAAGCCGTACGCGAATCGCCCGCAGACGATGAGCTACTACGAGGTGCCCGTCGAGGTACTGGAGGATCAGAAGGCAGCAGCAGCGTGGGCCAGGCGATCGATCGAAATCGCCCGCGCGAAGCCGCAGGCGAAAAAGAAGAAGAAGAGCGCGCGGAAGAAGACGGCTGGTCTCACTACCTTGCGCAATATCGGCCCGAAGAGCGCGAAGTGGTTGAAGGCGGTCGGTATCGCGAACCGCGGAGATCTCGAGCGCGCCGGCTCGGTCGGTGCCTATCGTGCCGTGCGCGAGAGCGGACAGCGGGTCTCCCTGAATCTCCTCTACGCGCTCGAAGGCGCCCTTCTCGACGTCCGCTGTGACGAGCTTCCGCCTCCACTCAAGGACCGTCTGCGTGACGCGGCGCGGGAGTGAGGGGATGCGCGGGTTCGTCACCGACTCGATGCTGGAGAAGCTGGCGCGCTATCTGCGCTGCTGTGGTGCCGACGCACACTCCGACTCGGGCGCGTCGAGAGCGACGTTGATCGAGCTCGCCAATCGCGAGGATCGCTACTTCCTGACCCGCAACCGGCACCTCGCCCATCACCACCCACTCCCTCGACACGAGGTACAGATCGAGAGCGACGACCCGCTGGAACAGATCCACCAGCTTCTCGACGCCGGTCTCGTCGACACCTCGGCGATGTTCAGCCGCTGCATCAAGTGCAACCGGATCCTGGAGCCGATCGAGCGCGATGCCGTTCGCGAGCGCGTGCCCCCGGGAGTGCTCGCCACCTATCGGAGCTTCTTCACCTGCACCGGCTGCGGCACCGTCTTCTGGCGTGGCTCCCACGTCAGGAACACCTGCCGAAAGCTCGGCGTTGCCGACGTCTCGGAGTGCCGCTGAGGAGCGATTTCGCTCGCCCACGGGTGCGTGTTTTCCTCGTTCCGGGACGGTAGGGGCCCGGAACGCCTCGCCGCGAGGGACACCCCGGAAGGCGTGATCTCGGCCGAGGCGCCAGCCCTGGAGTTCCCGCCGGATCCGCTCGATGAAGGACCCGTACCCCCCGCCACCAGGAACTTCATGCCCAGACCGTCCTCGGTCACCGCCGATCCCCTCACTCGCAACCTCCTCGCCCTCCGGGTTGCCCAGCCCTCGATCTTCGATCGGGTGCACCTTCCCGTGGAAGGGGATCATCTCTACCGCGACGGCCGGGGTCGCTGGATCTACCAGCTCAACCACTCCACCTTCGAGCTGGAGCTGTGCTCCGAGATCGTCCAGGAGCAGATTTCGGGCGCGCTCGCTGAAGGGGGGAACGACGGGCCCTACCTCGTCTTCGGCCTGGGCACCGGCGAGTCTCTCGAAGCGCTCTGCCGAGCCGCTCCCGGGGCCGAGATCATCGCCTGGGATCGCGATCCCTGGGTGCTCCGCCAGGTGCTGATCGGCCGGGACTGGTCGGATGAGATCCGGTCGGAACGGCTGCGCTTCGCCCTGAACGTCGACCTGATCGAGTTGGTGGAGAGCGATCAGCCGCGGACGATCGTCGACCATCCGCTGCTCACCGGGATCTACCACAACGAGAGAACCCTCCTCGAGGAGGGAGTGCGCGAGCAGCGCGCCTTGATTTGCGTCGGCAGCTTGTTCGTCGATTCGGTCGCCGACGCCCTGCGCAGGCTGGGCTACTCGGTGTTCTCGTACGACACCAAGCGACTCGCCGCGGAGGAGCTGAAGCTCACGGTCGAGAAGTACCGCCCGCAGCTCCTGGTCGGCATCAACTACATCCACGGACTGGCGGAGTTCTGCCAGGCGGAAGGGCTGGACTACCTCTGCTGGGAGATCGATCCGGCGACTGACGAGCCGACCCGGCGTGCGGCGGCGACGACCCGTACGAGGATCTTCACCTACCGCGAGGCGAACGTCCCGCTGTTCCGCAACGCGGGCTTCGAAACCGTCGAATACCTGCCCCTGGCCGCCGACCCGGAGCGCCGCCGGCCGAAGAGGCTCGATGACGAGGCCCGGGAGCGCTACGCGGCGCCCATCTCATTCGTCGGGACCAGCCTGTGCGCGGGGATCGAAGCGTTTCGGCGCACCTTCATTGCGGATCATCAGGCGTGGAAGCCGGGGAACCTGGAGATCGCTCGCGTCCTCTTCGCGGAGATGGTCGCGGCTCAGCGTGAGGACTTCTCGACGTACCGCATCCCGGAGATCCTCTCAACGTGCCTTCCGGGCTTCTGCGAGTTCTGCCTCGGCACAGGGCGGCAAGACCCGGTGATGCTGGTGGCCGAGGTCTCGGCGGCGGAGAAGCGGCTCAACTACGTCGCCGAATTCGCCGACGTCGGCATGCAGGTGTGGGGTGACCCCGGCTGGAAGATGCTGGAGGGACACGGAGTCACCTGGCGAGGGCCCGCGCTCCACGAGACCGACATCCCGCGCATCTACAGCACCTCGACGATCAACCTCGACGTCGGTCGGCTGTACCAGAACGACATCGTCACCATGCGGATCTTCGACATCCTCGCTTGCGGAGGGTTCGTCCTGGCCGAGCACTCGCTCGCGCTGGAGGAGCTGTTCGAGATCGGGGCGGAGATCGAGAGTTATCGTACGCTGGAGGAGCTGCGCGAGAAGGTCACCCATTACCTCGAGCACCCCGGAGAGGCCCGGATGATCGCCGACCGCGGCCGCCACGCCGTGCTGACCCGGCACGTCATCCAGGAGCGGGTGCGGTACATGCTGGCGACCCTGAGCCAGGAAGTGAGCAGCGTCTCCTAGTCGCCAGGAATCCGGTCCGCCGTTCGGGGATGGTGGCGGATTTCGCCCGGGCATCGTTTCGCCGTATCCTGGGCGCTCATGAAGAGCACCTGGGTTCCGTCGTTCGTACTCGCGCCCGCCGCGGTCTTCTTCATCGGCTCCTGCTCGACGCCGGAGAGCGTCGACGCGCCAACCACCTCGCGCTACCTCGAGCTGGCCGATCAGGTCGCTGCGTGGCTCGAAGCACAGGCGATACACGGTGACGGGACAGTCCACTGGAAACCGTGGGCCGAAGCCCCGGGGGACGGCGCTCTGTCGCTCTACGCCGGCACGCCCGGGATCGTGCTCTTCTTTCTCGAGCACCACGCCCTCACGGGCTCGGAGACCTCACGCGAGCTCGCCGAGGGTGGGCTCGCCTGGATGGTGGCCCACAACCGGTTGGTCGGTGAGGGCTGCGGCCCTCTGCCGAAGCCCGGGGAGGAACCGGACGCTGGACTGTACACGGGAGCCGCGGGTGTCGGTGCGGTCTACCTGGCCGCCCGCCGCGTCCTCGACGACGAACGCTTCGGTGAGGAAGTGAACCGCGTGGTCTGGTCTCTCCTGCACACGATACAGGAGCGCGAGCAAGGCACGGTCTGGGGCAATTCCACGGACATCATCTCGGGGACCGCCGGGGTCGGGCTGTTCTTGTTGCGAGCGGGGGAGCGGCCCGACTCCGGGGCTTGCACCGACATCGCCGCCGCCGCCGGTGACAAGCTGATCGATGCCGCGCTGCGTGAGGAGAGCGGCTGGAAGTGGCGGATCAACGACAGCGCGTCGCGGATCTACCCGAACTTCTCGCACGGCACCTCGGGGGTCGCCTACTTCCTCGCCGCGCTGTACCGGGCGACCGGCGAAGAGCGTTTTCTCGATGCCGCGCTGGCCGGGGCAGAGTGGCTCGCCGCGCACGAGGAGAGTCCCGGTGAGGGCATCGCGTGGTACCACCACGAGCCCGATGGGAAGGAGCTCTACTACGTCAGCTGGTGCCACGGCCCCGGCGGCACGGCGCGCCTCTTCCGCGAGCTCTACTCCGCGACCGGCGACGAGGAGTGGCTCGACCGCGAACGCGAGTGCGCGGAGTGGCTGACCGGGTGCGGGCTCTTCGATCAGCCCCTGGACGGCTTCTGGAACGTCAGCGCGTGTTGCGGGAGCGCGGGGATCGGCGACTTCTTCGCCGACCTCCACCGTTTCACCGGCGAGCCGCGCTACCTCGAGTGGGCCGAGCGGATGGTCGACGATCTCGTGGAGCGCGCCACCCCGGGCGCACCGGGGCTGAAGTGGATCCAGGCCGAGCACCGCGTCCGCCCCGACCAGGTCTTCGCCCAGACCGGCCTCGCTCAGGGCGCGGCGGGGATCGGGCTCTTCTTCCTGAAGATGCACGCGATCGAGGTGGCGGGGCGTTCCGCGTCGTGCCTCGCGCTGCCCGATTCGCCGTACTGTGCCGGGACATGAATCGCCACGTGGCGAATCCTCTCCTGGCACCGTACCCTCCCACCATGAAGCTGAGAACAGAGATCTTGCTGGGCGCGGGGGTGCTGACCCCCGCCCAGGTGCTCGAGTTGGCCAGGGGCGAGAGCCGGGGGCGGCTCGACCCGGAGACCCTGGCCCGCGTCGAGGACAGCTGCAACCAGGTGACCACGCTGGCGAATGGTGCCGCCCCGGTGTACGGCATCAACACCGGCTTCGGCCCCCTCTGCACCAGCCGCGTCTCCGCGCGGGACACGCGCCAGCTGCAGCTCAACCTCCTGCGCAGCCACGCCAGCGGCAGCGGTGCGCCGATCTCTCCCGAGCTCACCCGGCTGATGCTGGTGCTGAAGCTCCACGCCCTGGCGCTGGGGCACTCGGGAGTGCGGCAGGAGACGCTGGAGCGGATCCTCTGGCACCTGGACGCAGACGTCATCCCCGTCGTGCCCAGCCGCGGATCGGTGGGCGCTTCGGGCGATCTCGCGCCGCTGGCCCACTGCTTCCTGCCGCTGGTGGGGGAAGGGCAGGTGTGGTGCGACGGGGTGGCGACTCCCGCGGCCGGGGCGCTGGCCACCGCGGGGCTCTCCCCGCTCGAGCTGGGCCCCAAGGAGGGGCTGGGGCTGATCAACGGCACCCAGTTCATCGCCGCCCACGCGCTCCTCGCCCTGGAGCGGATGTGGCGCTGCCTGGAGCTGGCCGACCTCGCCGGCGCTCTCAGCCTGGAGGCGCTGCTCGGCTCGGAGCGCCCATTCGCGCGCGAGCTGCACGAATTGCGCCCCCACGCCGGCGCGCGCTACGTTGCCTGGAACCTGCGCCGCCTGCTCGCCGGCTCGGAGCTGGTCGCCTCGCACGCGGGTTGCGAGCGGGTGCAGGATCCCTACTCGCTGCGCTGCATGCCGCAGGTCCACGGCGCCTCGCGCGCGGCCTGGCGACACTTGCGTGAGGCTGCGGAGGTCGAGATCAACTCGGTGACCGACAACCCGGTGCTGCTCTCCGGTGGCGAGGCGGTCAGCGGCGGCAACTTCCACGGCCAGCCGCTCGCGCTGCCGCTCGACTACGCCACGCTCGCCGCCAGCGAGCTGGGCACGATCTCCGATCGGCGCACCTATCTCCTGCTGGAGGGCTCGCGCGAAGGCGTGCCGGCGCTGCTGGTGCCCGAGGCCGGGCTGCACTCGGGGTTCATGATCCTGCAGTACACTTCGGCCGCGCTGGCCAGCGAGAACAAGAGCCTCTGCTATCCCGCCTCGGCGGACAGCATCCCCACCTCGCTGGGGCAGGAGGATCACGTCAGCATGGGCTCGATCGGCGGGCGCAAGTTGCACCAGGTGCTCGAGCACCTCGAGGGGATCCTGGCGGTGGAGCTCCTCTGCGGGGCCCAGGCGCTGGACTTCCGGCGGCCGCTGCGCGCGGGAAGGGTCCTCGAGGCCGTTCACGCGCGACTGCGCGAGGAGGTCGAGTTCGCGACCGAGGATCGGGTCTTCGGGGAGGACCTGGCGATCGTCGAGGCGCTGGTGCGCTCGGGCGAGCTGCTCGAGGTGGCGGCCGCCGCGGAGCAATCCGAGAGTGGTGATCGGCCGCCGGAGGGCTTCGGTTTCGTCTAGGAAGCGAAGGATGAGCGACTGGCAGCAGCACTACACACCGCCGGTGCCCGACTCCTGGCACGGACGCGTGGACGATCCCGACGATCCGCTGGCGCAGCGCTGGCACCAGGTGGTCTCGCCGGTGGATCTGCGCGAGCCGGCGCCGCTCCCGGCGGGCGAGCGGTGTTTCGTGCTGCTGGGATTCCCCTGCGATCTCGGCGTGACCGGCAATCTCGGTCGTCCCGGTACGGCCAGGGGGCCGCGTCACATCCGCAGTCAGCTCGCCAACCTGCCGTGGCTTGCTCCCGGATCGGTGAGTCTCTGCGACGGCGGGGACGTCTGGCCGGCAGGCGAGGACCTCGCCACATCGCAAGCGGCGCTGGCCGCGGCGGTCACCCGCGTGGTCGACACCGGGGGAATGCCGCTGGTGCTGGGCGGGGGGCACGAGCTGGCGCTGGGGCACTACCTCGGGCTGGAAGCGGCGATCGACGGGACCCTCGGCATCGTCAACTTCGACGCTCACCTCGACCTGCGCCCCTTCGCCCGTGGCGGCAGCTCGGGCACCATGTTCGCCCAGATCGCCGCGCGCTGCGCCGAGGTGGGCAAGCGCTTCTCCTACGGCAACGTCGGCGCGCAGCTGGCGGCCAACACGCCGCGGCTCTTCCGCACCGCCGAGGAGCTGGGCGCGTTCTGTCTGCTGGCGCGGGAGCTGGGTGGTGAGGGGACCGAGAAGGCCGCGCGGACGCTGCACGAGTTCGCGGCGGGAGTGGACCACCTCTACGTGACGATCTGTGCCGACGTCTTCGGCTCGGCGCACGCTCCGGGCGTCTCTTCACCGCAACCATTCGGGCTCTCCCCGGAGACGGTGCTGGAGCTCCTGCGCCCACTCTGGTCGACCGGCAAGGTGGTCGGCTTCGACGTGGCCGAGGTCAGCCCGCGCTTTGACGCGGACAACCAGACGGCCAAGCTGGCGGCGATCCTGATCTTCGCGCTGGTCAATACGTTGAGCGGGGCCGACCGCGGGGTCTCCGCGGCCGGCTCGTGAATGGCTACCGAAGGTGACCCGTCAATCAGCTGGGAACGGGTCCATCCATATCAGGGGAGCCAGACGACGGCGAGCCCGTTGGAGCTGTTGAAGTCGTTCACCCCCAGTCCGCAGGGCGGGTTGATGATGGTCCTGTACCAGCACTGGTAGTACTTGGTATCACCGGCATTCACGTTGCCCGCCTTGGCGGAGATGCCGACGGTGGTGGCTGACGTTCCCGCCGCACTGGCGAAACGAACCTGAAGTCGCTTCAGGTTGCCTCCCGCGCAGCGCAGACCATCACCCCAGACGATGCCCGGGGAAAGGTCGTTCTCCGCCTGGAAGTAGAGGCCGCTGTTGTTGGGCTCCAGGTTGATCGTGCTGAGCACGAGCGTGTCATTGCTCACGCTGGGCGTGCCGCTCGACGTCAGATGCGCACCGGAGGCGAAGACGCCGTTCGCACAGCCTGAACCGGGAATACTCCCGTCGTTGTCGTTGTTGCACGGGCAAGGAGTCCCCGAGCCGGGGTCTCCGAAGCAGTAGCCCCCGCCCGAGGAAGCACCGAAATGGAGGAGCTGGTTGGTATTCCCCGAGGCGACCCACTCTGCTCCGACCGTGTCGATGCCGACACCCCAGGTGCTACTGCCTCCTGTCTCGCACTCGTCCAGGATCGCGCCAGTGGTGGGATCCAGCTGGAAGACCTTGTTCGCGGTGCAACCGACGATCACCCTGCCGCCTTCGTAGGAAACCCCCGAGGGAACTCCCGAGCCTATGTAAGGGAACGAGTGCAGGATCGCCCCGTCGACGGGGGATAGCTTGTAGATCGTCATGTGTCCGTAGTCGGCGTGCCACAGCGCGGCACCATCCCATCCGACACCCGCGGCGTTCGGGTCGGATTCCCCGAACGAGGGTGCGGGGATGACGTGCAGGATTGCCCCCGTGTTGGGATCGAGCCGGTAGATCTGGCCGGTCTGCTCGGGACAACACCAGACCGCCGTGCCATCCCAGGCGACCCCGCCGATGTGAATGTCGGGAGCCGGAATGGACTTCAAGACGGTGCAGGTCACCGGATCGATCTGCCAGAGCAGTGAGGATCCGAAGAAGACCCCCATCCAGATGTAGTTCCCCTCGCAGCCGACTCCACCCGGGAACGGCTCCGGGGAATTGCAGACAGAGAGCAAGGGGCACGCCGCTCGGCCCGAGCTCGAGGGTCCACTCAGTGCTTCGGGGCTGGCCTGCGTAACTCCCGCGATGCGCACCGAGGTGGTTTGAGCGGAAGCGCTGGCGAGCAACGACAGGACAGTTCCAAGGACGACAATGGTTCTCATGACTTCTCCTTCGAAGAACGTTCGAACTCTTTGGCCTCTTTCCGTGCAGCAATTAGGGCGCCGCAACTCTCCACAAGTAAGCGATCCACCACGATCTGTCAACCAAGGTGCATCTCAACACTTGACGAGGCCGACGCTCCCGAGTCGAGAGCCCCTTTTTCGGTATCTGCTGGCAGGTTAGGATCGATCCGTGCATCGCGTGCTGTGCGCGGGATCATCGTCATGTAGCCAAGGAAGCCGATCAGTGGGAGAGAATCGCCGGCCACACCTCAATCGGGGCACCCTCGCCGGAGTGGGCGCGATCCTGCTCTGGAGTGCGACGGTCGCGCTCGCTCGAAGCCTGACCGAGCAGCTGGGAGTGTTCCGAGCGGCCGCCTCGGTCTACGTCTTCAGCGGGGTGTGCTGCGTCGTCTTTCTGTTGTTGAAGCCGGGGAAGGCGCGCCAGCTCTGGAACCAGCCGCGAGGGTATCTCTTCGTCTGCGGGTCACTCTTCGTCTTCTACATGGTCGCCTACTTCTCGGCGATCGGGCTCGCCGACGATCGAGAGCAGGTGCTGGAGATTGCCCTGACCAACTATCTGTGGTGTCCCCTGACGCTGCTGCTCTCCGTTCCGGTGTTGAAGAAGAGGGCGTCGCCGCTGGTCATCCCGGGGACGATCCTCGTGGTGGCGGGGATCTTCCTGGTGTTGAAGCAGGACTTCTCGATTCCCTGGAGCTCGCTCCTGTCCAACGTCGCCGGTAATCCGCTGGCCTACGGTCTGGCGCTCGCGGTCGCCGTGGCGTGGGGTCTCTACTCGAACCTGACGCGTCGCCTCGCCGGTTCGGAGGAGGTCAGCGGAGCGCTCGTATTCCTCCCCGCGACCGGGGCCGTGTTGCTGATCCTCGGTCTGGCCCACCCGGAGGAGGGGGCGTGGAATGCCCGGGCGGTGATCGAGACGGTGTTCCTGGGATCGTCGACCGCCATCGGCTACCTGCTCTGGGACGTCGCCATGCGCAAGGGAGACGTGGTCTTCGTGGCGGCCGGCTCCTACTTCGTGCCGCTCCTCGCGACGCTGGTCAGCTGCGTATACCTCGGGATCTCTCCCGGAGCACCCTTGTGGGTCGGGTGCCTCTTGATCGTCGCCGGTTCGCTCTCGAGCTGGATGGCGATCTCGGACCGGCCTCCCACGATGCACGACCGGGAGCGAAGCCACCGATCCGGTCCCTGAGCGGCTTCGCCCCATGGAGGGTGGCGAGTCCGCGGGTTTCCATTGGCTCGCCGGTTCCGACCCGTGGAGAATTGGCGTCAGGCATCGGGGGTCCTGGCCGCGGGCCGAGGAAACTGGAGTGGCCGCGAACCGCGAGGCCGCGAATGCTGCACGCAACCATTCCGCCGAACCCGACTCGTTTCGGCGATCTCGCGCAAGGAGAGAATCATGACGAAAGGAATCGTCCGCGGTTGTTGCCTGGTGGCCATTCTCGGTGCAG
The DNA here is from genome assembly GCA_964496575.1 of uncultured Planctomycetaceae bacterium. Classification (GTDB taxonomy): domain Bacteria; phylum Planctomycetota; class UBA1135; order UBA1135; genus CAZCAC01. Next base: position 26,026 of record CAZCAC010000067.1, read on the forward strand.
TCACGAGCTGCATCTCGATCCCGTCGTCGGACACCATGGTGCCCGAGCTCAGCCTCTCCTACCAGGTGAACGACGGACCCTGGACCGATCTGGCGGTCGGCGACGAGATCTCCATCGTCAAGGCCGACGAAGTGCGCTTCATGGCCGCGGCCACGGACGCCGGTGGCGTTCGCGAGGTCGCCATTCGCGCCGAGGGTTACAGCCACTGGCACAAGATCACCGATCCGAGCAGGGTCGAAATGAAGTATCCGTCCTACAGCGCCGTGAACGGGTCGGAACCGGATCTCGGTCCAGGCGATACGGCGCCGACGATTCAGACCGTGTCCTGGCGTTACAGCGCCCGGGTCACCGAAATCGACGACGGGTACACCTTCCGCGATGCCGTTCTGACGGTCACCGCCACCGCGGAGGACTTCACCGGGAACTCGACGAGCTCGGGAGAGATGACCTTGCGGGTGGAGTAGATACGGAATCGCAGACCCAGGCCGGAGTTCGCCGCCCTGGTCACCGACTCTGCGTCTCCACCACCCCTTCGGTCGCAGGCGCCTCCCCGGAGATCGACTGCTCGAAGATCCGCGCCTCGGTCGGCGCCAGCGGCAGGTACTTCAAGCCGAGCAGGAACATCAAGCCGATGATCCCGAGCACGCCGAAGGCCTGCATCGTCTCGTAGATACTGATCGAGTAGTGGACGAAGCCCTCCTCGATGGGGGAGCTGGTGATCTCCATGCCCGGGAAGAGGTGCGGGGGGTTCGTCTGGCCGGGGATGACGATCACGTAGCGTTCGCATAGGACTCCGAAGACCACCAGGGCGGAGGCGAAGACCACCGTGGGGATCGATTTCCCCGTACGTTTGCGGAAGAGCATGATCGCCGGGATCAGGATGCCGGTGATCATCAGCCCGAACCAGAAGAGCAGGCTGTGGAAGCCGCCGAAGAGGTAGAAGTGCGCGGCCTCGCGGGACTCGACCAGGTAGTAGCGGTAGGCGTTCTCGACGAAGAGCAGGTAGAAGAGAACGATCAGGAATATGGCGAGCAGGCGCGCCAGCCAGAACACCAGGCCGTCATCGAGGCGCCGCCCGGTCAGACGGAACAGCGTGACGATGGTGATGATCATGAACGCCGCTCCGGAGGCGATCGCCGCCACGACGAAGCTCGGGGGAAGCAATGGGGACTGGTGCAATTCCCGCGGGATGAAGCCCAGGATCATCCCGGTGCCGGTGTGTACGCAGATGGCCCACAATACCACCGTCACCGCCACGACCTTGGTCAGCCTCGGCATCTCGAGCAGCAGCGCGAAGAGGTAGACGACGCAGAGGAACACGTGACCCATGTACAACCCGGGGTTGATCGAGAACATCGACACCAGGTTGAAGTGGGTGAACGGCTCCACGAAGACGCGGTCCATCCGCCCCTGATCGGTCAGGATCGACAGCAGGCCGGCGATCAGGAACAGCATGGCCAGGTACGCGGCCAGTCGGGCGAAGGGCTTGTACTGCCGGATCCCGAAGACCCCGTAGAGCCCCGACACCACCAGCGATCCTGCCGAGATGCCGATGTAGAACACCGCCATGGTGATCTGCACGCCCCAGGGGATGCGGTTGGTCATCCCCGACAGGTAGAGTCCCTTCTCGATCAGGATGTACGTGGCGATGAGACCCGCCACGGTCAGGACTGCCAGCACCACCGTCGCCAGACGGAAGGAGTCCGACCGGCCCTCGATCCTCGCGAAGTTGATTTCCATCGTCGTCCCTCGCCGTGACGGCCTACAGGCCGATGTAGTAGACCTTGGGTTCGGTGCCGAGATCCTCCCGGATCCGCTTCGGAGAGCGGGCCACGATCAGCTGCGAGACCTCGCTCTCCGGATCGTCGATGTCACCGGTGGTCAGCGCGCTGACGCCCTTCCGTTTGCAGGCCGTCACGCAGGCGGGCTCCTGGCCGCGATCGAGCAGGTGCGCGCAGAAGTTGCACGACTCCGCGACCCCGTGTGACCGCTTGGGATACGCCTTGTTCGGCCACTCGTGGTTCTCCTTGAAGTTGAAGAACCGCGCGTTGTACGGGCAGGAGATCACGCAGTAGCGGCACCCGATGCAGCGGTGGTGGTCCACCAGGACGATCCCGTCGTCGCGCTTGAAGGTCGCCTGAACCGGACAGACCTGTGCGCACGGCGGGTTCTCGCAGTGGTTGCACATCAGGATGACGGTCTTCTCCTCGGCGTGCGTCGAGTACTTGCTCCGGACCTTGACCTTGTGGATCCAGTGGATGTCCCAGCGAGGATCGCCGTGGAGGGCGACGTTGTTCTCCTCGCGGCAGGCGGCCATGCAGTCGTCGCAGCCTTCCTCGCACTTGGTGAGGTCGATCACCATCCCCTGGCGACGTCGCGTCGTGGGGCCCGCCGTCTCGGCCCGGGCCAGTGACGGCGCGACCAGGAGGGCGACCGCGTACGCGCTCGCCCCGCCGGCCAGGATCGTCCCGCCCGCGACCTTGAGGAAGTCCCGCTTGTTCAACTTCCGTTCCGGCTCGGTCCCGTCTCCGTCTTGTGATTGCTGGTCAGTCACGTCTGCCTCCGTCGTTGGGTCCCGAGCGAATCAGGGGTAGAAGTGGCACTCGAAGCAGTCGGGTACCAGGTTCACGGCGTCGTGGCATCGATCGCAGAACTCCTCCCGCGAGGCGTGACACACCGTGCAGTCGGTGAAGGTGACCTCCCGCCTCGCGCCGTGGCGCACGCCGGCGTCACGCATCTCGGTGAGAAGGTCCATGTGTCGGAAGCGCATGTACTCGATCGGCCGGATGCACCCCTGCTCCGCGTTCTCCGGGGCGGCCAGGAACGTCGAGTCGCCGCCGCCCCCGAAGAGGGCTGCGACGGCGCTGTAGCCGATGGGACAGAGCAGGACCACCACGGCGATCACCGCCGGCAACGGCTTGCCACGCGGGGATCGAGAGTCGTTCGCATTCATCAGGCTGCCTCCGTCGGCGGACTCTCGGGGACCTCGTGCCGGCCCGTGTACTCGTTGTAGACCAGCGCGACCGTCCGGTAGATCACGTGGGCGAGCTTCGAGTACGGCAGGTACACGATCAGGTAGAAGACCAGGATCAGGTGGACGAAGTAGACCGCGTGCCGGTGGGGCTCGAGGCGGATGTAGTGCAGGGCTTCGGTCGCGAAGCCGCTCACCACGACCAGGAAGAGCATCACTAGCAACGACCAGTCGAAGTACGTCCCCGGTCCCGTCTTCTGGTTGTTCCACAACCGGTCGACTGCCATCAGGACACAGCCGACAACGATCGCCAGGCCGCCCAGGTTCGCCAGTACCTTCCAGGGACTCCAGAAGTTGAACGGGTAGACGAAACCGTCCGGGAGAAGCGGGTTGATGCGGGAGGTGATCACCCAGAAGGTGACCAGGCAGAGAGCGATGAAGCCGAAGAGAACCAGGAGGTGCGAGAGGTAGCGACTGCTCGCCCGCGAGCATTCACCGAACTTCTCGTGGGTGGCGACGCTCTTCACCACCGTCCAGATGCTGGCACCCATTCCCTTGCTCGGCGTGCCCCTTCCGACCGCGGCGTCTTCCTTCTTCATCGCCTTCCAGAAGCGCTGGACGCCGAAGGCGGCGCCGAGCAGGGACAGGATGGTGAAGGTGAAGAAGAAGGTGTTCAGGAGCCAGTGCGGGAGCTCGGGAGTGTAGGCGTAGACGATCCGTTCCGTCGTATTGCGGGTGATCCCGAGCGCCGCCTCGATCGGTGCCTTGAAGGTGAGCAGCAAGCTGAGCAGCACTGCCGGAATGGCCAGCAGGAACGGTAGGTACACCGGGTTGTTCACCCAGCGTGCGAGGAACCGTGGGGCGGAGTACTCGAGCACGCACTCGCGCCGCACCGCCGACAGGACCTCACCGGGGCGGCTGCCGCGCGGGCAGCGCTCCGAACAGTCGTTGCACTGGTGGCAGAGCCAGACGTCCGGGTCGGCCACGAGGCGATCGCGCAGCCCCCATACGGCCCAGATCATCTCCCGGCGCGGGAACGGCATCGCGTTGGTCGACAGGGCGCAGGTCGCCGTACAGGTGCCGCACTGGAAGCACCTCTTGTACGAAACGCCCGCCTGCCGCCGAAGAGTCCGGATGAACTGCAGATCCGATTCGATCTTCAACGGCCCGCCGTCGCGGGTCGCCGTCGGTTCGGCCTGCAGGGTCTCCTGCACCATCGTGACCTCCTCACCTTCGAGGTCTCTCGGACAGATTGTCAGGTCTTTCCATCTGGGGCGCCCCCTCGGGGCGCCCCTAGCGCGTCACATCCCCTTGAAGGGGTTCATCCCGAATTCGTCGATGACCTCCATGAACTCCTCGAAGATCTTCGGGATGCGGTGGTACTCGGAGATCTCCAGCTGGAAGAGCTGCACGCGCTCATTCTCCATCGCCATCTTCTCCAGCGTCTCACCGAAGTTCTCGCTGCGCTTTGCAGCCAGCTCGCTGCCCTTGACGAAGTGACACTGGTAGTCGTCTCCGTACTTGCAGCCGATCAGAATCACGCCGTCGTAGCCCGCCGAGAAGGCCTCGGTGATGAACGCCGAGTTGACCGATCCGAGGCATCGGACCGGAATCACCCGCACGAAGGGGCTGTACGAGAGGCGATGTTGTCCCACGAGATCGAACGCCGGGTAGGCGTCGTTCTCGCAGAGGAGGGCGAGGACGCGGGGTTTCTCCTCGTCCTCGTCGGGGATCTCGAGCGACTTGATCATCGCGCCCACCATCTCCACCGAGTAGTCGGCGAAGGAGATGATGCGTTCGGGGCAGGCCCCCATGCAAACGCCACAGCGGCGGCAGCGGGTCGCGCGCAGGAGCGGCTCGCCCTTGTCGTCCTCGTTGAGCACGCCGAAGGGGCACTCCTCGGTGCAGCGCTTGCACTGGGTACAACGCTGCATGAAGAAAGCGGGGAAGGACATGTCGCCGGCGCGAGGGTGCACGGCTTCGCCGCGCGAGGTCATCTCGACGCACTGGATCGCCTTCAGCGCCGCACCGGTGCCGTCCTGTCGGCTGCTGCGGCCATCCATCGGCTGCCGCACGGCTCCGGCGGGGTAGATCCCGGTTCGCCGGCTCTCGTAGGGGAAGCAGATGAAGTGGGAGTCGGGGAAGCCGTACTCGAGCGAGGGCAGGTCCGGTCCCTGGCGGTATTGCAGGTTGAGGATCTGTGTGCCCTCGTGGGCGGCGAGCCGCTCGACCTTCTTGGCGGCTTCCTCGCGCTGGACGTCGGACTCGCCCGTCTCCGTGACCTTCTTGGCGTCCTCCAGGGCGCGGATCGCCTCGCCGTCCGCGGAGTTGGGCACCATGCCGGTCGCGAGCACGACCAGGTCGACCTCGACCTCGATCTTCTCGCCGGGCATCGTGTTCTCGGCGGTGATCGTCAGCTTGCCGCCGGCGCCGGCCGAGATGTCCGTCACCTCCGCGCGCGTCAGGAACACGCCGGGGTCTTCCTGCACGCGCCGGTAGAAGTCCTCCTGCTGCCCGGGCGTTCGCATGAACTCGTAGAAGATGTAGGCCTTCGCCTCGTCGTCGCTCTCGCGGAGGTACAGCGCCTGCTTGAGCGAGTTCAGGCAGCAGATCGAGGAGCAGAAGGAGTGCTTCTCGGCATCGCGCACTCCACCGCACTGGAGGAAGGCGATGCTCTTCACCTCCGCACCGTCGGAGGGGCGGACGATCCGGCCCTTCTCCACGACGATCTCCTCGAGATCGACGTTGCGGATCACGTCTTCCAGCTCGGCCCAGGGCATCGTGTCCGGCGGATCGGCCGGTTTCCAGCCGGTGGCCTGGACCACTGCACCGACGCGGAACTCCTCGGCGGCCGCTCCGCCACCGTTCGTCGAGGCGAGCGTCACGTCGAAGAGCCCGGGGCCGCCGGAGATCGAAGCGGTACTGGACGAGGTGTGAACGTGGATGCGGGGATTGTCGCGCACCGCGGCGACGAGGTCGTCGATGCCGGTATCCTCCAGCTCGCGGTACGGCGGCTTCGTGGGGATCGACTTGTGCTGCCGCGCCAGCCAACCACCCAGCTGATCGGATTTCTCGACCAGCTGGACCTCGTAGCCGGCGCGGGCCGCGTCGAGCGCCGCGGTCAGACCGGTCACCCCTCCGCCGACCACGAGGAGACCCTTGTCGATCGCCTCCTCCGCCTGGAAGGGCTCCTTCGGCTTGGTCTTCTCGAGGCGCGCGATCGACATGCGGAGGTAATCCTCCGCCATCATCTGCGTGTCCTCCTCGTCAGGTGGCTGCGTCCACACCACGTGCTCGCGCAGCGCGACTCGATCGACGATGAGGTCCTCGGGGATCGGCGCCGGCAACAGCCGCCGGCTGGAGATCCCGCCGATGCACACCTTGGTCAGGCCCTCGCTCTCGACCTCCTCGAGGATCGCCCTGAGCCCGGCTCCTTCGCAGGTCTCCACGGCCTTGACCAGGGCCACGTCACACTCGTCCGTGATCGTCTCGATCAGCGCGTCGACGTCGAGCGCCTCTCCGATCCCGTAGCCGGTACAGATGAAGACTCCGATCTTGTCTTCCATCACTCGATCCCCCCGTTGAGGCACTGAACCGCTTTCATGACTGCCGCCGTCGAGCCCTTCGTCGCTCGCGACACGTCGCACGGGAGCTCGACACACCCCGCGGCGAACACCCCTGGCACGTCGGTCGATCCGTCGATGAACCCGTACTCGTCGTACTGCAGGTCGAACGGGATCTTCTCGTCCGCCGTGCTGGGCACGATACCGGTCGAGAGGACCACCAGGTCGAACGTCTCGTTCAGGGTCTGTCCGGAGATCGTGTCCTCAACCTTCACGAGCAGGTTTCCGCTTCCCGCCTCCTCGGTGATCTCCGCGACCTTGCCCTTGATGCAGGTCACGTTCTCGTCCTCGAGCAGCTCCTGGTAGAACTGCTCGAGGCGACCGACGGTCCGGATGTCGATGTAGAAGATGGTCACCTTGGCAGTCTCGCTCTGCTCGCGCAGGTAGCGGGCCTGCTTGAGGGCCGCCATGCAGCAGACCGCCGAGCAGTAGGGGAGGTGGTTCTCGTCACGCGACCCGGCGCACTGGACGAACGCGATGTTCTCCGGTCGCTCGCCGTCGGATGGGCGGGTGATAGCCCCACCCGTGGGCCCCTCGTGGGCGGCGAGCCGCTCCATCATCACGTTGGTGATCACGTTGGGGATGGCCCCGCCACCGAGGTTGTCCAGCTGCGTCGCGTCGTAGGGCCTCCAGCCGGTGGCCAGGATGATCGCCCCGAACTCCAGCTCGAGCTCCTGCTCGGCCATGTCCAGATCGACCGCGCCCGGTGGACAGAGCTCGGTCAGCTTGGCGGCGTCGGCTTCGGAAAGGGCCTCTCGATCCAGCACGTGGACCGGTGGATAGGCCGTGTCACCCGGCAGGTAGACGGCCTTGGTCTTGCCCATGCCGAGATTGAACGTGTCCTCGCGCTCGGAGGTCAGCTGCTCCAGCGCGGCGTCGTCGACCGAGACCTCGCCCGTCATGTACCTCGGCCGGATCTTCAGGAGCGCCTTGAAGTTACCGGCCGAACCGCTGATCTCCGCCACTTCCGCGAGCGTGTACACGGTGATCCGTGGATTCTGGCGGATGCGGCGGACGTTGATCTCGAGCCCACAGGTTGGTGGGCACATCTTCGGGAAGTAACGGTGCATGCGTAGCACTCGTCCTCCCAGGAAGGCCTCCTTCTCCACGAGAACGACGGAACAACCGACCTCTGCCGCTTCCGCGGCCGCGGTCATTCCCGCGATCCCGCCTCCGATCACGAGGACTGGCTTCGCACTGGCATCCATGACGCCGACTCTCCGGGTTATCAGTCGTGTATTCGGTTCCTGGCCTTCCGACACACGGCGCTCGAGGTGTTCACCGTCATCGGAAAAGTGAAGGTTCGATCATCGAAGCGCGAGGGCCGAGAGAACTACCGGCGGGCAGCTTCTTCGGCTCCGTCTCCAGCTCCTGTTGCACTCGCATCAGCACTTCTCAGAACCTCACTCGCAACGCCCTTGGGATACCAGCTTTCCCTTACCGGGTCAAGGGATCACCGCGTTCATCAGTTCGTCGTCGAGCCGTCGCCATCGAAGTGAACGAAGTCCTTCGTAGCGACGGGTAAGAGGTATAAACGAGGTTTCACCCCGTTCCAGACATGATCGCAAAGAGCAGTGTTACGCATCAGCCGCTCCGCCCGCGGCGCAGCCGGTAGGCGAGCCATCTCAGCGAGCACGCGCGTGTAGAACGGGGCGAAGGGCTATCCGTCGTCTGGTGGTGGTCTAGCGAACGTGCGGCGAATCGCGTGAGCGGGGTCGATCCATGTCAGCGACCGATGAGCTCCTCGACCTGGCTGATCAGTGATTCGGGGTCGACCGGCTTGTCGACGAACATCTCGGGCTTGATCAGCCCCTCGCCGCGCATCTGCTCGATCTGCTTCCGCAGGGCCTCCCGGAGACTGTCCTGGGGACGTTGGAGGGTGTCGTCGGCCTCCTCGTCCATTTCCTGCAGGGACTGAGCGACTCCGGTGAGCATGAGCACGGGCAGTTTCTTGAGCCCCTCATCGCGACGGATCTGCTTGAACAGCGTGAACCCCGACTTCTTGGGCATCATGACGTCGAGGATCAGCAGGTCGGGCACTGCCTCCTTCAATGCCTTCAAACCGTCGCTGCCGTTGTCGGCGCTCCTGACCTCATATCCGTTGTCCTGCAGGACGGCAGACAGGAATGTGATCGTGTTGGGGTCGTCGTCAACCAACATTACAGTCTTAGCCATGAGTAGACTCCTTACCGTCTTCGGGGTTGATACCAGGTAGAATGATTCGAAAGGTCGAGCCCTCGTCGAGCGTCGACTCCACATCACAGCGGCCACCGTGTTCTTCGATGATACGAGACGCCATGGCGAGCCCGACGCCGGTGCCCCCCTCGGCCTTGGTGCTGAAGAACGGCTCGAAGACGCGATTGACCGTGAGCTCGTCCATCCCGCAGCCGTTGTCGCTGATCTCGACCACGACGCGGCCTTCTCCATCCGGAGGGTGAACCTTCAGCGACACGAAGGGGGTCTCCCCTTCCTCGTAGTCCTTGTCCGCGCAAGCATCGATGGCGTTGCTGGCGATGTCCATGATCGTGGTGCGGAGCAGCTTCGGATCGCAACGGATCGGTTCGAGCCCATTCGTCGGGTCGCTGCGGAGCTCGATCCCTTGACCGCGCGCCTTGTTGACCAGCGAATCGGCCACGCCCCAGACGAGCTCGCCCAGGTCGCAGTCCTCGATCTCCGACTTCCACCCACGGGCGTAGGCGAGCAGGTTCTTGGAGAGACCGCTGATCTTCTCGATGCCGTCCTCGACCATCGCCCAGCCCTCGGTCAACCGTTCCTCGTTGCCCGTGTTCATGCCACTTCGCACCAGGTACCTCCCACCGGTCAGGGCGTTGAGGATGTTCTTGGTAGCGTGGTTGATTCCGGTCACGGCCTGGCCGATGGCGATCAGCTTCTTCGATTGAATCAGCTGCCGCAGCAGTTCCTTCTCCTTGGTGATATCCTTGCTGATTCCGAAGGTGCCGATCAAGTTTCCTTCGCGATCGTGCAGTCGGGAGAGGGTGAGCAGGACGTCGAGAGCCGCGCCGCTCTTGGTCTTGAACTGGGTCGCGTAGTTGCGGACGCTGTTCTCGTCCTCCAGCATCGCCAACGCCTCGTCCCGATCCTCCGGCCGGACGAACAGCGTGCGCATCCTCTGACCGATCACTTCCCTTCGGGTGAATCCCAGGGCCTGCTCTGCGCCGGTGTTGAAGGTCTGGATCTCGTGGTCCAGGTTCACGGTGATGATGATGTCCGCCGAGTTCTCTATCACCCCCTCCAGATAGTCCCTGGAGTAGACCAGCTGTCGGAGCAGCTCCTTCTCCTTGGTGATGTCCTTGCTGATTCCGAAGGTGCCGATCAGATTGCCTTCGCGATCGTGTAGCCGGGAGAGGGTGAGCAGAACGTCGCGGGCTTCGCCGCTCTTGGTCTTGAACTGGGTCTCGAAGTTGCGGACGTTGTCCTGGTTCTCCAGGATTTCCAGCGCTTTGTCCCGATCCTCCCCTCGGACGAACAGCGTGCGCATCTTCTGGCCGATCACCTCACTCCGGTTGAACCCCAGGATCTGCTCCGCCCCGGTGTTGAAGGTCTGGATCTGATGATCGAGGTTGACGGTGATGATGATCGCCGCCGAGTTCTCGATCACGCCCTCGAGGTAGTCCTTGGCCTCGCTCAGCTCGGATGCATCGGCGTTGATCCTCTCCGTCATTCGATTGAAGGCGCACTCGAGCTCGCCGAACTCGTCACCGCGCACCCCGGGAAACCGGAAGTCCCGCTCGCCCTCGGCCAGCCGCTGGGTCCCGTCGATGAGCCTCTGGATGGGCCGACGGAGCATCCGCTGGATCAGGACGACCATCGTCAGCACGCTCAAGGCCACGGCGCCGGCGACGAAGACGACCGTGTACAGGCCGCGGTTCTGCAGCTCCTCACCGATGAGCTGCTGGTCGACGGCGACCGTCGCGAGGAGCGTACCGGCGACGATGACGATCACCGCGGCGCTCAGCTTCCAGGCGAGGCTTCGTCCACGTCTCATCGGGGCGCACCTCTTCCTGACTGGTGCGAGAAAACCCCGAGAATGTCCTCTCCCTTCACCCTTCCCTTCACTCGGGCTGGGCTATGCAGGGAGTTGAATGAACGAGATCGCGCAAGGCTCCGCATAGGTTCCTTCCCCGATTCAGGACCTCATCGATTATAGGCCCTGATCGGGATCAGCACCTCCCGAATCCGTACGTGGCCCCGCCGTCGGGGCGCATGTCCCGCGGGAATCCCGCGTAACCACGGCCGCTCTCGCCGATCGGAGCGAGGCTTGATTCCACCCGTCCCGGGGGTCGCGGAGCGCGTGGCCCCGATCGGGGTCAGCGGCATTCGAGCAGAGGGTCCCGGGCCCGACCGGCGCCCCCGGTCTCCAGCTCCGGGCGATGCTCAGAATCGCCTCACCGCGACCGCTTCTTCGACCACTTCGGCACCTTCTTCGCCTTCTTCGCCTTCCGCTCGAGCCACTCGAAGCCGGCCCGCAGGTTCCCGAACACGTCCCCGTGCCAGCCGTGGCCGCCCTCGTAGGTGACGTAGTTCACCAGGGCGCCCTTCTTCTCGAGCTGGTCGCGCGCGTTCTCGGCCATCGCGATCGGGATGAAGTCCTCGGCGGAGTGCAGGATGTGGAAGCGGCGTCCCTTGGCGGCCTTCAGGCTCGGCAGGAGGTCGGGCTTGTAGACCGACATGGCGATGAAAGTGCCCGTCACGCGGCTCTTCTTGTCCAGCGCCAGCGTGTAGGCGAGCGAGCCGCTCGACGACCACGCCAGCGTGAACAGGTAGCGAGGGTCGATCTCGTGGGTCTTCGCGACGTGGTCGACGACGGTGTCGAACAGCTCCTCGCAGGAGAACTTCATCTTCGGCCACTTGTTGCGCTCGGTCGGCCACACGAGCCTCTCCGCCTGCTCCTCCGCCCACACGGGTGCGACGATCTGCGCGACGAGCCACTCGTCGTCGAGCGAATTCTCGCGGATCCGGCCGACGAAGGGCGCGAACTCCGCGTTGCCGTTGCCGCCGGGCATGACCACCAGCAGCCTCCATCCGTCCTTCGGGGCCTTCGTGCCTTCCTTTGGGGCGTGCAGGACGTAGCGCTGGTGCTCGTCGTCGTCGATGGTGATGACCGGCGGAGCCTCGCCCTCCTCCTGGAAGGGAAAAGCCGTCTCCTGGAAGGGGAGAGTCGTCGGCGAGGCGAGGGGAGCGGTCAGCAGCAGGGCGAGTTCAATCATCGAAGGGCTCCAGAAGGGTTCAGCGGCCGTCACGGTTGATCACGGTGCCGCCGATCTCGGCGGGCAGCCGCGACTTGTTCTTCTTCCACCAGTCGAGCCACCACTCGGCGTCGTAGCTCTCCTGCCAGCTCACTCCGGTCAGCTTCGCCAGGCCGAAGTGGCCGATGGCGTAGTCGAGGCGTCCCGAGGCGTCATTGGCGAGGATCTGGATCATCGCCGGAATCGCGGCGGGATCGCCGATCTCGGCGAGGGCGCTCGCCGTCTCGAAAGCGAGGCCGGGCGAAAGTGAATCCGCGCTCTCGACTCCGACCGGTAGAGGCGTGGCCAGGTACCGGAGGTGGGCGAGCAGCGGCTCGCGCGCCCACCCGCAGTCGGGGCGTCCGAGGGCGTCGATGCTCGCGTCGAGCACCCCGGGGTCGGTCGACCCGGGGCTCTGCAGCGCCGGCAGCGCGTACGTGCGCAGCCACGCCTCGTCCGCCTGCAGCGTCTTCGACCACTCCAGCGCCTCGCGGGCTGCCTCGGGCGTGCCGTACTGCACGCACGTCGACAACCCGACGAGCCCCCCCGCCTCGCGGATCACCGCGACGAGGTCGAGGTCGTACGGATTCCCCGCGTCCAGGTCGATTCCGTCGACCGAGCGAAGGCGTGCGAGCAGCTCCTCGGGCGGGAGCGATCGGAGCTCGCCGGCGAAGCGCTGCGCGTTCTTCATCAGCACCTCCTCCAGCGGCCGGCCGCTCCAGGTCCGCGCCCAGTCGAGGTAGGCGTCGTAGTCGGTGGAGAAGTCCCGGAACGCGTACTCCTTCAGGTAGCCCAGCGCGCGCCCCTGAACCGAGAGACTCGGGTCGGTCGCGGCGAGGTGGAGCAGGGGGAGGGCGTGCTCGTGCCCCTCGCCGAAGACGAACGGCTTGAGCGCCTGCTCCTTGACCGGGACGCTGAGGTGCGGCCAGACGCCGGTCATGATCGCCAGCGCCTCGTCGGGCGGGAGCTCGGCGATCTTCGCGGCGACATTCCAGCCGTGGCGCCAGCTCTCGGGATCCTCGGCGAAGCGCGCCAGCCAGTGGGCGAGCGGGTCGACCGCGATCTCCTCCGCCGACTCGGGCGGCGTCACCGCGGGCTGCCCGTCGGCGATCTTCCGCTCGGAGCCGTTCGTCGCCGACTCGTGGCGCGGCAGGTTGGCGAGAGGCCCTCGCTCGGCCCGCTCGTTCGACTCGACCGGCGCGGCGTCCTCCACCCTTCCCGGCTCCGGCGTGCGGAAACTGTCGCGCAGCGACCAGAAGGAGACGCCGGCGAGCAGCGCGGCTCCGGCGAGGATCGTCGTCTTGGACATGAGCAACACTCCCAGCGAGATCTGAAGGCTGAGTGCCGGTGCCGCGGCGGCGACGGCCGGAGAGAATCCGGCGGAGCGCAGCAGCTCGCCGCGCAGCACCTCGAGACCGCGGACGCTGGATCCGGCGGGGAGGAAGAGGAAACCCGGCGTTCCGGCGAGGCCCCTCGGCAGGGCGCGCCGCAATCGCTCGAGCCCGCGGTGGATCTGGCTGCGCACCGTGCCTGGCGCGCGCTGGAGCTCGCGTGCGATCTCCTCGGGCGCTCGCCCCTCGCGGACCAGCGGCGCGAGCACCTCGCGGTAACGTCGCGGGAGATCCTCGAGTGCGCGCTCGACCGCTTCGGGTACCTCGCGCGCGAGGAGCTGCTCGTGCGGCCCGGGGTTGCGCCGCTCGGGGAGGCGATCGGGCTCGACGACTCGCGCGGCATCGCGCCGCGCCCGCTGCGCCTCGCGCCAGAGGATCCCGTAGAGCCACGCCTTGACCGGCCGCGAGGAGTCGTAGCGCCGGGCCCCGCGGATCGCCGCCAGGAAGGTCTCCTGGACGAGATCCTCGGCGGCGGCGGGCTCCCCGATCAGGTGGCCGGCGACGTCGAGGAGCTCCCGCGCCGTCGAGTCGAACACCGCGGCGAGGGCGGTGCCGTCGTTCTTGTCGCGGAAGCGGCGGAAGAGCCGATCGAGGGTCCGGTCGTTCATCGGGCCCATTCTGCGCGAGTCGGGCTGGCGTGGCGGGATTCTGGAGATTTGTTCCTTTCTCCCTGACCGGGAATCGAGAGGCTCGTCTCGGCTGCTGCCCGGACCCGGCCATCGGTGGTGGCCGTGGGGTGGTACGCTGACGGAGGCGCGTGGGACGAATGACCGAACGAACGCTGATACTGCTCCCCGGGCTGGACGGAACGGGAGTCATGTTCAGGCCCCTCCTGCCATTCCTGTCCGAGGACGTGCGAACCGTCGTCGTCTCCTACCCGCGCGACCAGCCGCTCGGCTACGAGGAGCTCGTGCCGATCGTGGAGCAGGCTCTGCCCGCCGATTCGCCCTTCGTCCTGCTCGGCGAATCCTTCTCCGGGCCGCTCGCGCTGAAGGTGGCCGCGGCGCATCCCGAGGGGCTCCAGGCTCTGATCCTCTGCGCGTCGTTCATCGGCAATCCCGTGCGGTGGCTTCCGGCGCCGCTCGCCCTCCTCGTCCGGCCCTGGATGTTCCGTTTCTTTCCCGCGCTGAAGACCACCAGGTCCTTCCTCGGCGGCTACTCCTCACCGGCCCTTCGTGCTCTGACCGCCGAGGCGCTCTCGGGGCTTCGACCGGAGGTTCTCGCGCATCGCGTCAAGGCCGTTCTGCGCGTGGACGTCGCCCGGGAGCTGACCGCCTGCCCCGTACCGATCCTCTACCTCGCGGGGAGTCGCGATCGAGTCGTGAGGAAGCACAACCTCGAGAGCATCACCGCTCTCGGCCGGTCCGTGGAGGTGGTCGAGATCCCGGCGCCACACCTCGTGCTGCAAGACCAACCGGAACCAGCGGCGGCGGCGATCAATGACTTCCTGAGCCAGTGCACCGATGGCGCGGCGGCACCTCGCTCGGTCGAGCGCTAGCCGGGCGTCTCGACGACCTTCGCGATCACCGCGTCGAACTCGGCGGGGTAGGGCGCTCCCGCGTGGCGGATCTCCACCGCCAGGTCCAGGCAACGCCCGAGCAGCTCCCGGCAGAGCTCGCACTCCTCGAGATGCGAACGACACCGCTCCCGCACCTCATCCGACAGCGCCGCCTCGTTCAGGCGGTCGGAGCTCTCGTAGATCACGTTGGGCTCGAGGTGATCGCCGCCGGCTTCCCGGACGCGGATGGCCATGAACGAGCACCAGGCGTTGCGCACCACCCAGTCGTAGAAGGTCTCCTCGAGGTCCTCGAACTCGCCCGCCTTCAGGCTGTCCCGCATCGCCTGCATCATCTGGCGGAGGTGGTCCGTCTGGTCCTCGCCAGCGGAGCCGAAGAAGCGGAGCAGACCCTCGTGGAAGAGCGCCGCGTGCCGGTCGAAAAGGGCCTGGACCCCCTCGGGTCGGTCTTGAGTGATCTGCTGCAGGACTTCGCGTTCGGTCGGCATGCCTCGCCTCCTCGACGGTGAAAACGCAGCGAGGGGGTGGCGAGTCTCCGCGCCAGCCCCCCGCAGCCGACACGAGCTTATGGCGGCTGGAGCGCCGGATCAAGCTCTCCGCGACACCGCCGGGGCGGCGGTTTCCCCAGTGGTCTCCCCCGTGCTCGTGAACCCGGTTTTCCCTGGATTGATACCCCCCTGGCACTCGATAACGAGAGAATGCCGGAGATGGCGTTAGATGGTATCCCCCCCGACTATCCCTAGTGCCCCGGTTGGCTGAGCCCGTCCGATGAGAGTCCTGTTCGTCCAGAAGTATTTGCCGGCCGAGATGATCGGCATCATGTACCTGTCGGCCTGGCTGAAGAAATCCGGTCACGAGGTGCGCACCCAGTTCCTGCCCGAGAAGAACTGGGAGGACAAGATCAGAGAGTACGCCCCCGATGTGCTCGCCTACTCGATGACGACGGGCGACCACGTCTACTACCTCGAGCTGAACCGCCGGCTCAAGGAGCTGACCGGGGCCTACTCGATCTTCGGCAACTCGCACCCGACCTTCGTCCCCGAGATGATCGAGGAGGAGGGCGTCGACGCGATCTGCCGCGGCGAAGGCGAGCTCGCCATGGCCGAATTCTGCACCAAGCTCGAGGCCGGCGAAGACGTCACCGGGGTCAAGAACTTCTGGGTCCGGGAGAACGGCACCGTTCACAAGAACGGAGTCCGACCGCTGATCAAGGATCTCGAGGAGCTCGGCTACCCCGACCGCAGCGTCATCTACGACTACGGCGACTGCTATCGCGACATCGAGCGCAAGGTCTTCATCACTCAGCGTGGTTGCCCCAACAACTGCTCGTACTGCTTCCACCACGCCTGGCGCGACAAGGTCTACGGCGCCACGAAGAAGAGCTACGTCCGCAAGCGCTCCGTCGGGCATGTGATCGGCGAGATCCAGAACGTCCGCGAGCAGTACCCGCTGAAGTTCGTCCACTTCCTCGACGACATCTTCAACATCAACGACGAGTGGATCCAGGAGTTCTGCGAGCGCTGGCCGAAGGAAGTCGACCTGCCCTTCGACGTCATCCTGCGCACGAACCTCACCACCGCGCAGCAGATGCAGGATCTGAAGCGCGTGGGCTGCATCTCCGCTCGCCTCGCGTTCGAGGCGGCCAACGACCACATCCGCAACGTCGTCTACCGCAAGAGCGTCACGCTCGACGACATCAAGCTCTCCTCCAAGCACGTCAAGGAAGCCGGCATCCGACTCACCTCGTTGCAGCTCCTGGGCGCGCCTGGTGGAACGCTACAGGACGAGCTCGACACGCTGCGGCTGAACATCGACTGCAAGGTGGATCACCCGTGGGTCAGCCTGTTGCAGCCGTACGCGATGACCGACATCAACGAGATCACCAAGGATCTCGGTATCGCCGTCGACGAGTGGGATGAGTTCCCGGAGAAGTTCAACCGCACGACGGCCGTCCACCACGGTCACCAGAAGCAGGTGGAGAACCTGCACAAGCTGTTTCCCTTCGTGGTGCGCTTCCCCTTCCTGATGCCGATGGTCCCGTTCTTGATCAAGATCGGGTTCCTCAAGCCGGTCTATCTCGTAATCTACGCGCTATGGACCGAGTACCTCGTCAGCGAGCAGAACCAGGACTGGGCCAAGGCGACCGGGACCAGCGGATTCCGCACCATCCCGATCATCGACTGGTTCTCGCGCACGACGATCAAGATCTTCCTGCGGGGGCAGGAGGTGCTCTTCGGCAAGAAGTTCCGCAAGGCGGCGTTCAAGCTGAAGATGAACTCGGACAACGTGGTGCACGTCGACTGATCGCGTTTGCGCTCCTCTGTCTGCTTCCGGTCCAGGCCCTCTCGTCGGGTCAGGAGAGTGCGCCCGAGTACCGGGCCCTGGAACCGCTGCCCGCCCTGGAGAAAGCGAGCGGCTACCGGGGCATCTGGTACATGAACCAGCCCTCGCACGACGAATACGTCTACAAGTACAGCGGCGGGCTGGGCACCTACTGTGCCAAGCACCAGCCCTTCGCAGTCTACCGCGAGGAAGTCGACAAGACGTTCTTCTGCTATGGGGGAACCAGTGACGGGAGCAACTCCGAGCTGCTGCACATGGTCTCGTACTACGACCATGAGCGGGACGTGGTGCCGAAGCCGACGGTCCTGCTCGACAAGCAGACCTCAGACGCCCACGACAATCCGGTGATCGCTGTCGACGACGCGGGCTACGTGTGGGTCTTCTCCACATCCCACGGTCGCAGCAGTCCGTCGTTCATCCACCACAGCCGCGAGCCGTACGAGATCGACGCCTTCGATCGGGTCAACGCCCGGCGCAGGACCGAGGCGGGTTACGAGCCGATCACCAATTTCTCCTACATGCAGGCGTGGCACGTCTCGGGGCGTGGCTTCTTCTGCTTCTTCACCCGCTACAAGTACCCGGCCGCACGCACCATCTGCGCGATGAACAGCGAGGATGGGGTGACCTGGTCGGAGTGGACGCGGCTGGCGGCGATAGAGGAAGGGCACTACCAGGTCAGTGCGGCGGACGAGCGGCGAGCGGCCAGCGCGTTCAACTACCATCCGAAGGGTGAGGGGCTCAACTGGCGGACGAACCTTTACTACCTCGAGACGCGTGACTTCGGCGAGAGCTGGCGCACCGCCGCCGGGGAGGAGGTCGCCGTCCCGCTCACCGATCCCGACAACCAGGCGCTGGTTCACGACTACTGCGCGGAGGGTTGGAATGTCTACCTCAAGGACATCACCTTCGACGCCGACGGGCGGCCGGTGATTCTCTTCATCACCAGCAAGGGCTACGAGAGCGGCCCGGAGAACGACCCGCGAACCTGGACCACCGCCCGCTGGACCGGCGAGGCCTGGGAGCTGCGCGCGGCGATGACCTCCGACAACAACTACGACATGGGCTCGCTGTACCTCGAACAGGACGGCTCCTGGCTGATCATCGGACCCACCGAGACCGGCCCTCAGCCCTACAACCCCGGCGGCGAGATGGCGCTGTGGCGGAGCGAGGATCGCGGCGGGACCTGGGACCGGGTTCGGACGCTGACCGGCGAGAGCGAGCGCAACCACACCTACGCCCGCCGCCCGGTCGACGCACACCCCGGCTTCTACGCGCTGTGGGCGGACGGCCACGGCCGGCGGCCCTCCACCTCGGACCTCTTCTTCTGTGACCGCGAAGGCTCGGTTCGGTTGCTACCTCGGGAGATGGAGGGCGACATCCTCCGCCCCTCCCGGTTCGACGGCTGAAGACCGAGCCGCCGAATCGTCTTCTCGGCCTGGGAGCACGCTCATACCCCTTCGATACAGGTGCTGTAGTCGTCGACGCCGAGCTACTGGCACAGCACCTTCACCTGCTGGTACGGTTCCACCGCCTCGCTGATCTGGTCTCGCAACACGCGCCACTCCGATCTCGTATCCGCGGGGCATCTCGTCTCGTCGATCTTGCTGAACAGGCGTTCGGCCTCCACGATGACGTTCCCATCCGGGGAAGAGCGAAGGACGTCTCGAAGCTCCCGGAAGACTCCGAGGGCGTGGGTGAAGTCGCCCTGTAACAGGTAGCACTGACCGGTTCGCAGCAGTGTGTACAGAACCCCCTTGTCCCAGCGGTCGTACCACACGTCGACACCACGGACACTGAGATCGCGAGCGATCAATCGAGCGTGTGCCCGGTCTGGACTGGCGTACGAGAGGAACACTCCTGATGCGGTCATGACCTCCTCCTCTACTGCCTTCGCAGGATAAGGGATCCAGGCTGTCTCTCCAATTGCCCCGGCCGCGCTCGCGGCTCAGCGGGCTTCACGGCCGTCCCCGTGGGGCGTCACGACGGCCCCGTCGTGCGGCGCCAGAGAGTGTGCGACTTCGCGAGTCGGGCCGTGCGAGGTCGCACCACCACCGGAATCCCCGTGACCGGTCGAGAGAACACCTCTACTCGTTCCCGGCGGAGGTTCTCTCCACGCTGCGCGCTCGCTGCGCTCCGGTCACCGCAATTCCACCTGGAGTCCATCATGGAACTACGCACTCGCCTCCCGCTCCTTCCCGTCCTCGCTCTTCTGGCGGCCCCGGGGTGGGCTCAGTGGAGCACGGAAAACCTGTTCGGGGCGCGATACCAGCTCTGTTCCACCACGGTGGGGGGCAGGGCCATGTTCGCCGGAGGGTTCGCGGCGCCAAACATCGGATCGTACGCCGTAGACATCTACGACGCGACCACGGACACGTGGTCCCTTCAGACGCTGTCGTCCGCACGCGCCTGGCTGGCGGCGGCGACGGTCGGCGACAAGGCGGTCTTCGCCGGGGGAACCAATGCAGGGCTCCTGACATAGGTGCGTGGAGTGGCGGCATTGGCCGAATGCCGTTCATTCACGATGAGGGGGTGCGTCATAAGGTATGCAACGCTTTGACGGGGGCCGCGATCGACACCGACCAGGGAGCGAGCCCGACACGCCGTTTCCCTGCTGAGCCATGAGCGGATGGTTGCATGAATCGGGGCGCATGTGTCAGGAGCCCTGCAATGGGAACGTTCCCTCCGACCGTGTGGACATCTACAACGGCGCGACCGGAACCTGGGAACCTTACACCCAGCTGTCGGTCGCGAGGTCCGGCCTGGCGGGAGCGACGCTCGGGGACATGGTCTACTTCGCCGGGGGCTGGGCCGCCAGTGGGGTCTCCGACCGGATCGACATCTACGACAGCTCGACCGGCACCTGGTCGACCGATTCACTGAGCCTGGCCCGCACCGATCTCGCGGCCGCGGCCGTCGGCACGAAGATCCTCTTCGGTGGCGGATGGACCGACTCGGCACCGACTCCCCGGGTCGACATCTACGACAGCTCGACCTCCACCTGGACCACCACCTCCCTCTCGAAGGGGCGCGGGCGGCTGTCCGCCGTCACCGTCGGCTCCAAGATCCTCTTCGCGGGGGGCGAGAGCGTCACCACCGGCGATGAGGACGTCGTCGACATCTACGACGACTCGACCGGGACGTGGTCGACGACGACGTTGTCTGCACCGCGGGAGTTTCTCGGAGCAACCGTCCTCGGGCCGAAGGCATTCTTCGCGGGAGGATGGGACGGAAAAACCGGCCTTCCGAGCTCGAGGGTGGACATCTACGACGACATCAGCGGGGTCTGGTCGACCGCAAGTCTCCAGTTCTCCCGCTGGGGACTGGCCGCGACGACGGTGGATGACAGGGCCATGTTCGCGGGAGGAGCCAACACCATGATCATCCACGCCACCGTGGAGGTCTACGAGCCGCCCAACATCTACCCGTACTGTTCCGGAGACCCGGGCGCGGGCACGCCCTGCCCCTGCGGGAATGACAACGACAGCCTCGTGCCCTACTCCGGCTGCGCGAATGGCGTCTACTCCTCCGGGGCGCGGCTGTTCTGGCTGGGTGAAGCCAGCGTGAGCGCGGATACCCTGGTCCTGAAGACGACGGGCATGGAGCCATCCAACAGCGGCCTCTACTTCCAGGCGAACAACGACCTCTCACCCGGAAGCGCCTGGGGTGACGGACTCCGCTGCGCCGGCGGCCAGCTCAAGCGCCTCGGTGTCGTCTTCGCCACGGGGGCCGGCGTTTCCGACACCTCCGGCTTCGCCCTGCCAATCTCGGTCAAGGCGGGGAACATCCAGGTCGGCGACACCAAGTACTACCAGTGCTGGTACCGCAACCCGCTCAACTCCCCCTGCGGTGGCGAGTTCAACACCTCGAATGGGCTCAGCGTGACCTGGCTTCCCTGATATGGATGGACCTGTCAATTCGTGATTGGCGGGTCATTTCCGAGTTTCTCGACGAGCCGACTGCGGAGGCCCCGCGGCCGGCCTCGTCGTGTTGAGAGGGAGGAGTGAGGGGTGCGCCAACTTCGTGCGGGGGGGGCGTTTCCAAAAGATATCCGGATCTCCGTTTAAACGCGGGATTACCTCGCCGCGAGCTGGCAAAGAACCGGCTGAATCATGTCCGTTCCCCGCAGGTGGACTCAGTTGCCCGTACCGCCCGGCAGTCGGGCGGGCCCTCTCCCCGGTGAATCGGCCCTCGCTGCCCCATACCGGTGCACCACCAGACAGGAGGCAACCATGTCCAGCCACTCGTCCATCCAACCCCGGGTGATCCTCTCGACGGCCGCGATTCTCCTCTCCAGCACAGGTCTCGCCTCGGCACAGCTTCCACTCTTCTCGATCGACTACCACGGCCCGACGATCGGGAGCCCCGATCTCACCTATGGGATCCCGATCACCGAGGGGGACATCCTCGGCAGCGTCCCCGCCCTGGGCCCGCTCCCACCTCCCGGCACCGTCTACGCCGGTGGCGTCGGCCCCACCCTGCACCACCTCGGACTGGGCTTCTATCCACCGGCGGTGGGCCACCCACCCGGGGTGATGGGCTTCGTCGAGGTCGACGCCTTCTCCCTGGGAGTCGATCCGGTGATCAGCGCCGACATCGCTCTCACCCCCGGCATGCTCGTCTTCTCCGTCGACGAGTACGCCGCCGGGGTCCTGGGCAGCGCGCTCCTGCCCGAGGTGTTCTCCGAGTCGCCGGCCGGAGACAGCAGCGCCGACGTCTTCGAGAACCTATCCACGATTCCCCTGCCCAATCCAGTCCCTCCGCTCTTCGCGGGCACGCACCTGGGCCGCCTCGACGGGGACGGGCTGGCCAGCGGCTCCGGCTACCGCTATCCGGGGCTGGGGCTCCTCGAGCCGAACGTGGCGGGAGGCCCACCCGACCCGGGGGACAACCTCGACGCGCTGGAGATGGAGTCGACCGACTGGAACGGGCTCTTCTTCTCCCTCGACTCCCTGTACGTCGACCCACACCCTCTGATGGGCGGCGCGACGAACAGCGGATCCGCCTTCGCCCACGGCTTCATCGGCGGCGACGTGCTCTACACCGGTCCTCTGGGCGCCGGCCCGGTGCTGTACGCCCCGGCCGCCACGTTGGGCCTCGGTTTCTCGAGTGCCGACCCTGACAATGACGACCTCGACGCGCTGGTCCTGTGGGACAACGGCGATCTCGTCTTCCAGCCGCCGCAGTTCCCCGACCACTGGGTCACCG
>CAZCAC010000068.1:0-46163 GCA_964496575.1 uncultured Planctomycetaceae bacterium
CATCGACCAGCCCTGGGCGTAGTTCATCCCGGCCTTGGGTCCGTAGTACTGCTTGCGTTCGTACTCGATCATCTCGCACCAGGGGACGAACTTCTGCTCGGTGATCATGCGCTGGATCGTGTTGATCCTCCAGCGGTTGACACCGATGCGCTTGACCTTGCCGCCCTTGATCTGAGCGCCGGAGAAGTAGTCTCCGAAGCCTTCGTTGTACCAGTAGTGCAGGCCCAGCTGACCCGCCGAGTAGAAGATGTACTGGTGGAAGGCCTCGTGGTAGAGAACGATGAAGGTGTCCAGCTTGTCGGTCTTCTTCCCCTTCTCGCGCTTGGTGCCGTCGTACAGCACCAGCTCCTCGGTGCCGTAGTTCCAGTAGCCCGCGGAGCCGGGCGGCCCTCCGTAGGCCATGTACTCGTCGCGGTCCGCGCAGATGCGCACGGTGGAGACGGCCTCGACCTCCCTCGCCGGTGGAAAGAGCTTCACGTACTCCTTGCGAATCGACTCCATGTCGCGAACGATCCGCCGCACCAGGGGCTGGTCCTTGGTGTTGTAAATGATGATGTAGTTTTCGGTGTCCTCGTGCTTCCAGCTGCCTCCGAGGCTCCGGCGAACGCGGGTGCGGTAGTCGGGATTGCGGAACTTGGGGCGGCGCTCGTAGTAGCGCCTCAGCTTCTCCTCTTCCGGATCGGGAACCGGCTCGGTGAAGCGCATCTTCTCCGCGGAGTGACGCCAGATCTTGGACTGCTTGTCGAAGTGGACGTCCCCGCACCAGCCCAGCACGATGTACGTGCGGACCCGGGGGTTGTGCCAGACGTAGGCCCAGCCCCGCAGCTTGCTGTTGCCCTTCTTGCGGCGCAGCTCGTACTCCGTCGCTTCGTAGCCGTCGCGAGGCTTGCCCGTGTCGACCTCGGTCGCCTTCCACAGCCCCAGCCGGCGCTCGGCGTAACGCTCCCAGGAGTTGATCGGCAGAGGAGCCTTCTTCTCCTTCTCCGCCTTCTTCTTGCCGTCCTCGGACTTCTTCTCATCGGGCTCGCCCTCGCCCTCGCCACCCTCCTGCCCGCCGGAGGTGATCGGTGCCGGGTCGCTGACGTAGTCGATGCGGACGATCTGCATCTTCGGGGTGTAGGGCGACGTCGGCTCCTTCTTCTTCCGGCGTGAAGACCGCTCCTCCTCGACCCACTGCAGCACGACCCACCTCTCGTTCGGCTGGATCGCCAACCAGTCGTAGTTGCGCGCGAGTTCCAACGAGAGCCCGTGCTCGGGGAACTTCTTCTTGCTGTAGCCGCCCTGCGCGGAGGCGGGCTCGCTGAAGGAAAGCGCGGCGAGAAGGACCAGAACCAGCGAGATCGTTGTTCGGGGCATCTCCCTGTTCTATGCGGACCACTTGGCCGGTGCAACCGGTCGGCACGTCACCGGGCTGCAGGGCCGCCTGAACGGCCCTGCCGGGCGTGTCTCGCGCCCCGAATGGGGCACCGTGACGCCGCGACTAGATCTGGACGCCGAGCGGCTTGACCGCGGCGAAGGCGAAGGCCATCGAGGCGACGACGAAGGCGACGAGGACGCCGATGGGCCCGCTGAGCGGCAGCCACCCCAGATCACTCTCCGGATACGCGAACGAGACGCGCGCGATCGGATCGTCGGCGGCGAAGCGATCCTCCGCCGGCCACAACCATGAGGCGAAGAAGCTCTTCACCCGCTCCGGCTGCATCAACGGTTCGGCCTCGTCCCCGGCCACGATCTGCTTGGTGAAGCTGGAACCATCCGCCAGCCGCAGGTCGATGTCGTAAACACCGGGGCGAGTGGCGACTATCTCCTGGAAGGCGAGGCCCTCGGTGGCGTTCCGGACGAGCGGCGAAGCCGCCTGCAGTCCCTCGGGAAGGTGTATCGAGAGCCCGCTCGCCGCAGCCTTCTGATCCGGGGAGAACTCGACGCGTAGCTCCGTGCCGTCCCCGGGCAAGGACCTCGCGATCTCCTCGGTGCTCATCACGGGGATCGGAGTGAAGCTGTAGCGAACCACCATCTGCGCCGCCACGAGCACGAAGGGAATCGCCAGCGGAAGGAACGGACCGAAGTTCAGGCCCAGGTACTGAGCGTTGCGTCCCAGCACCTTGAGGATCGACTTGAACACGATCACCAGATCGTCCTGGTAGATCCGGATCGCGATCATGTGGCCCTTGATCTTGTCCTTTGCGGCGCGGATTCCCTTCTGGTAGCTGATGTACTTGAACGCCAGGAGTGCGAGCACGCCAAAGACGCCACTGATCACGATCAGCGCGATTTCCTGCCCCATCCACTCCAGGGGAACCAGAAGCAGATCGAAGGCACTGGTGACGATACTGTTGAGCGCGTTCATCGAAGGGTGCTGGCGCTGAGGTCGGGGACTGGAATCGGTCTAACCTAGCTGATGTAGCCGAGGCCGCGCAGCTTCTCGGTGATGTCCTCGTCGGAATCCGCGTCCTCGAACTGGGCGAGCTCCCGCTCGATGATGTGAATGATGAATTCCTCGTGAGAGGCGTAGCCGGCGACCTCCGCCACGCGCTTCACCCGGTCGAGGAGGTCCTTGTCGAACTTGATCTTGTTTCCGCCGCCAAACATGGTTCTGTGTCCTTGAGTTCTTGGTTCTTGCTCGAGCCCTCGTCGGGCTCTGGTTTATTCGATGACCGGGTGACCGTCCTGGCCTGCTCCCGGCTTGACCCCGTAGCGCGTGAGGATGTCGACGGTGAGGTCCACCAGTGAGTGCTCACCGGGGCGAACGACTCCGTTGGTCAGGAGAATCCCGGGCACGACCTCCGGCGCCATCAGGTGGTGGCCGTTGAACGTCCCCCCCATGTTGTCCTCGTAGACGTAGGAGGTGATCCGCCCGAGCGACGACGCGTCGGAGTTCCCGTAGCCGGCGTTGTAGCCGATCTGGATGTCGGGCGCCTCGGCCAGGCGCTCGCCGCTGTAGACGTCCTTGGCGATGTCGGCCGACAGGATGGGGCGATTGCCCTCGTCGATCTCCGCCTCCAGTTGCGCCTTGATCTCGGCCAGGAGCGCGTCGGCGTCCTCGGGCAGGACGATCCCCGATTCATCCTCGGGGGTCTCCGGGTTGTCCAGTTCGCGGTCCTTCAGGTTCAGGTACAGGCCGTTGAAACCCATGCCGAAGGCTCGCGTCCTCGACCAGTCCGTGGCCTCGACGATGGAGACCTTCTGGAACGTGCCCCGCTCGCCCGGCTTCTCGGGCTCGAAGCCGTCCTTCAGGACGAGATAGCCCTTCTCGTACAGCCAGCGGTTCAGGCCGAACTTGCGCCGGTAGGTCTCGAATCCGTGATCGCTCATCACGACGAGCAGCGTGTCGTCGTCGATCCGCTCGCGCACGCGACCGAGCACGGGATCCATCATCAGGTAGAAGTCGTAGACGATCTCCTTCCAGGTGCTGCCCTCCCGCCCGGACCAGTCGGAGGAGTCCTGAGCGGCGCGCTCGGCGATCTTCTCGTGCTGAGGGTGGCCCTCGTCGTAGTAGCGCCACTGCATGTGGCAGTTCAGGTCGACCGTCGAGTAGTAGAAGAACAGGAAGCCGCCGTCCTTCTCCAGGTACCGATCGAGCGCGTAGTCCATCATGCGGACGCGCTGGTCGTAGATCAGCCTGGTCTGGTCGACGAACTCCCGGTCGGTGATCGAATCCCACTTGAGAGCGTTGACCTCCTCGGCCATACCCTGGGTGTAGTAGTAGCCGATCTCGTCGACCAGGTCGACGGCGGCAACCGCGGGCTCGGCGACCGCGCCGCTCGGGTTGATGGGATCGATGTTGACCGGAGCGGCGTAGAGCTCGAACTCGGGCTCGATCGAGCGCAGGTAGAAACGCACGATCCCGGTCATGTCGCTCATGCTCCACGGGAGCAACGAGAAGGTCACCGGGACGAACTCGCTCCACTCCCCCGGCTCCAGGACGAGGACCTCGTGGCCGACCTCGATGGCGGCCGCCTTTGACTCGAAGTCGACGTAGATGGGGAAGTTGATCCTCTCGAAGTCCTCCTCGTCCTTGAAGAGGTTCGGGGGTCCGTAGAGGAAAGCGTCGCGGATGACTCCGTTGTCCAGGGCCACCGCCTCGACCCTTCCACCCGAGCCGGGTTCATCAAGGTCGGGCTTGGTGGTGTAGATGGTGTAGGTCCCGTTGGACCCGTCGAGGGTCGGCGTCTCCATCCCCGAGAAGGAGAGCCCCTCGGCGGGCTCCGCCGGGTAGTTCACCGGCATCCGCCAGACGTCGGCGGGAATCCCGTGCTTGGCCAGGGTCACCCAGAACGCCTCGCCGGAACGATTCGATTCGCTGCTCCCTCCGATGGGTAGCTTCCACTGTCCCGGGAGGTTGATGACGCTTCCTGCCTCGGACTTGATCGACCCCGTCACGCCACCACGGGTCATCGGATCGCGGTGGATGAAGTCGAAGATCCCGTGGCCGCCGGGGTTGCGCCCGGTGATGAAGTTCGACCAGGCAACCGGGCTCTGCGGCGGGCAGGAGGTCCCCAGGTCGTGAATGCCGCCCTGTTCGATCAGCGCCTGGAAGTTGCGCGTCCGATCGGGGAACCGCTCGATCGTCTCCAGCAGGATGTCGGGGTCGAGGCCGTCGATCCCGAGCACGACCACGCGCTGCTTCGCGAGGTCCTCGGACACCACCGACGTGGTAGCCGGAGCGGGGGCGCCGGGCTCCACCGAAGAGTAGGGAATCGCCACCGCGATCACGCCGATCGCGGCCACACCGAGGAAGGGGATCATCGCACGAGCCATCAGCCGGCCTCCTTGCGCTCGGCGGCCGCGGGGGCCGCGGCCGGTTTCTTCCCCGGAGCCTCGAGCGGCCCCTGCGGGAAGATCGGTTCCCCCTGCATGTAGCCGGGGATCTCGACGCCGAAGAGGTCGAGCACCGACGGCGCCATGTCGACCAGCGCGGGGCTCGCCTTGGCCAACTTGTGCGAGCTCCAGATCACACCGGGCACCAGCCGCGGGTCGCAGCAGTGGTCGCCCGACCAGGACTTGGTGTTGTCGCTGAAGATCTCCTCGGAGACCGAGCCGGTGGCGCAGTCCCAGGAGTGGCGGAAGCCGCGGTTGTAGCCGATCAGGATCTCGGGCGCCGCGTCGGCGTAGGGGCCGCTGTGCAGCTGGCGGGTGAGGAACGCCTCCTTGACCACCTTCTGCCCATCGAGCGGGTCGGTGAGCGCCTCGAGCTTCTCCTTGATCTCCGCGCAGAGGTCGGGGAGCTCGTCCTTGGTGACGATCCCCTGTGCCTCGCGATCCTGCCGGTTGATGAAGATCCCGGTCAGCCCCAGGGTGAACGCCTTGGTCTTGCTCCAGTCGACGTTCTGGAAGTAGTCGGGAGAGGTGCTCCCTTCCTTCAGCACCAGGTAGCCCTCGTCGCGCAACCACGAGTTCAGGTTCGCGCCCCGGCGGAAGTTGGTGAAGCCGTGGTCGGAGATCACCATCAAGACCGTGTTGGGGTCGTCGCCGATCTTCGCCTGCACCTCGGCGAGCAACCCGTCCATCTTGGCGTACAGCTCGGGGATCGCGTCCTTGTGCTTCTCGCGGTCCTTGTCCTCGTTCGCCGGGTGTTCCGGGTCGAGGTAGCGCCAGAACATGTGCTGGATCCGGTCGGTGGTGTCGAAGACCACGGTGACGAAGCCCTTCTTGGTCTTCTCGACGACGTCCCAGAGCTGCTTCTTCCGCTCCTCGTAGATCAGCCACGCCTGTTTGAGGAAGGCGTCCTCGTCGATGACCCGCTCGTTCAGCGCCCAGGTGTCCTCGGCGAGGCCCAGCGTCGCGTACGAGCCCTGCAGCTTGGCGAGGTAGATCGCGTACACGAACGGGTGCGAGATCGGCATCGCCGGCTTGTCGGGGTCGAGGTTGATCGGCGTGACGTAGATGCCGATGCCCTCGTCGTCCCAGTCCTGGATGTAGAAGCGAGCGATCCCGCCGACTCCCGTGAAGGGGATGCGCAGCCAGGGAGTGTACTCCTGGAAACCCACCTCGACCGTCTCGTCCCCCACCGTGATCTTCGCTCTCCGGGCCGTGTCGTCGAGCTCGACGCTGAACTCCGACTTCAGCCGGTGGCCGTCCTTGCCGGGAGGGCCGGTGAGGTTCGAGGTGATGACGTTGCCGCGGCGCACCACGCTGTACTGCTGGCCGCCGATGTGCGCGCTCGACGGACGCGGTTTGGTCGAGTAGAAGCTGAAGGAGCCCTGGGTGCCCTGGATGTCCGGCACGCACATCCCCGAGAGCAGCGTGCCGTTCTTGAACTTCTGCGGCGGGAAGGTGATCGGAACGCGGATGATCGAGGACCAGACGTGGTTGGCGCCGAGCACCTTCCAGAACGGCTGGCTCTTCTGCAGGAAGCGATAGACCGCCCTCGAGCCGAAGGGGATCTTCATGAACCCGAGGTTGATGTCGCGCGGCGCGGTGGTGACCTCCGACGACGAGAGCACGGGCAGGTAGTTGCAGGGGTCGCGGGTGAGGAAGTCGTAGATGTTGTGGCGGGAAGCGTCGACGCCGGTGGCGTAGCTCGACCAGGCCACCGGGGAGATCGAGGGGTAGGAGGTCGCCAGCGCGGAGAAGTGCCCCTGCTCCGCCAGCCGCTTGAAGTTCGGCATCCGCCCCTCGTCCATGTACTTCCGCGCCAGGCCGGGGTCGAGGCCGTCGAGGCCGACGACGATCACGCGCTTGACCCGCGCCTTGCTCCGGCCCCACGACGTGAGCAGGCGGATGATCGCCTTGATCGGCCAGATGAGGATGATCCCCACGGCCAGGAGGAAGGTCCCCGCCAGGACCAGCACCGAACCCGCGGCGGCGATGCCGGCGCCGGGACCGATGTAGGCGAGCGCCGGCTGGGAGAGACCGGCCAGGATGAGCACCAGCAGGAGCAGGCGGCGGAGGATCCGGGAATGATTCGGCATGAGAGGATGCGGGGACGGGGGTCCCCGGTCACTGGGCGGGAACGGCCGGCATTCTCGCCCCGGGGGTCATTTCGTCGTTCTTGTCGTCCGCGGGCCGGGTCATGGTGATGGGGCGGGGGGCCACGATCCAGGCTGGAGGACAAAGGGAGCGGGTAGTATACGGAGCGCCCTCGGCGGCGTGGGCGCGAAGACCAGCCCAAAGTCGGGATCCACCTCTCCCCGGAAACGCCCGCGGTCGCTCACTCACGGGCGCTCGAGGTCGAAGCGTTGCAGACCGTTTCATCCAGTCAGAAGGAGATCAGCCCCTGGTTCTTCAGGTAGTCGAGGACCTTCTGTACCGATTCGTCGACCGTCTCCCGAGAGGTGTCGACCAGCACTTCGGGGTTCTCCGGTGCCTCGTACGGGTCGCTGATCCCGGTGAAGTTGGGAATCTCCCCCGCGCGGGCCCGCTTGTAGAGCCCCTTGACGTCCCGGCCCTCCACGACTTCGAGAGGCGCGTGTACGAAGACCTCGACGAAGCGCGCGTCGGTCGCCTTGCGAATCTCCCGTCGCAGCGCCCGATACGGCGAGATGGCCGCGGTGATCGAGACACAGCCGTTGCGCGAGAGCAAGTTGGCCACGTAGCCGATGCGCCGGATGTTGGTGTCCCGGTCCTCCTTCGAGAAGGTCAGGCCCTTGCTCAGGTTCTCGCGGACCTCGTCGCCGTCGAGGACCTCGACGCGGCACCCCAGCTCGCGGAGGATCGGGGCGACGTGAGAGGCGAGGGTGCTCTTGCCCGCACCGGAGAGACCGGTGAACCACAGGGTGAAGCCGTTGTTGGACATTGCGTGATCGGGGTTGAATATGGGGGATAGTGGGGTTTCTACCGGACCGGCCTCAGCGGATCTTCCCTTCGAAGTAGGGCACCTCGAAGCACTTCTCGTGCATGATCGGCCCGTGCCCGAAGTACCCCTCTTCGCCGAACAGCTCGCCGTGGTCGGCGGTGACGATGATGTGGGTGTTCTCCGGGACCATGTCGTAGAGCTGCTCGAAGACGCCGTCCAGGTAGCGGACCGTATCGATCTGCCGCTCGCGTAGCTGGTCGAGCTTCTCCTGATCGAAGAACTGGTAGTCCTCCTTGAAGTCGGGGTGATCGGGATCGATCTGGTCGTTCATCTTCTTGAAGACACCGTTCACGCCGCTGATTCGCGGCCACATCGAGGAGTCCTCGTTCGGCTTCGCGTAGGGGTAGTGCGTCTCCCCGACGTTGAGCATGTAGAAGGACGGCCGCTCGGTGGTGAACTCCATCGTCGCCAGCATCGCCGCCATGTCGTTGTGGCTGTCCATCAGCTGGAAGCTGTCGAACGCGCGATTGATGCCGGTCTTGTTGTTGAGCACCGGCAGCGAGACACGGGCGTGGGTCTTGTAGCCGAGCTCGTTGCGCAGGAACTCGGGCAGCCACAGCGCCGGCACCATCTTGGCGAACTCGATGCCCTCGGCGCCCAGGCGCTCGTTGTAGTTGTAGAAGTCCTCCTTGTAGTACTCCGAAGCGTAGACGTGCGACGGCGAGACGTGCGGCAGGAGGCCGGTCAGGAGGTTGTAGTGCGACGGCGCCGTCCACGACGCGTAGGTGTAGCGCTTCTCGACCACACCGCCGGAGAGCTTGGTGATGATCTTCGGCTCGGCCGCCATCAGCGAGTCGTAGCGCAGCGAGTCGAGGGTGATGACGATGAAGTTGTTCTGCGCTTTCGGCTCGGGGTGCGGCGGCAGCATCCCCGGTCGCATCAGGGGTCGCAGCGGCGGTCGCTTGGCCGGCTCGGCCGGCTTCTTCTTGAAGATGTCGAAAAGGCCCATGCGTTTTGTCTCGAGGCTGCGGTCTGCCGGTTTGCTTAGAGGTAGCCGAGGTTCTTGAGCTTGCGCTTCACGTCGTCGAGCTCTTCCTGCTCGAACTCGCTGTGCTGATTGCCGTCCGCCTCGCCCATCAGGTCGCGGAGGACGTAGACGATGAAGTCGGTGGGTGAGTTGAACCCCGAGTCATCGACCACCTGCTGGATCTTCCGGTACAGGGGGCGGGGGATCTTGACGGTGACTTTGCTCTCGCGCACGACGAACGCCCGGTTGCGGTAATAGGTTGGATCGGGGAGGGGGTCGGCACGGGAGGAGGCCGACACTCCGATAACACTCCTATTGTACTCCTATCGGAGTGTTATGAGAGCCTTCTTGAGGCGGTGGTGGGAATTCGGCGGCTGGGGCCGCCGTAAGCCACTGCGACACAACGAATTGTGACTCAACTGGAGTCTGGGGCTCCGGAACTCACCCCGAAGGTGCCGAGACGTATTGCTGGCATCCGCCGTGCCGGAGCGGCGCCCGGATCTCTCATCGGCTACAGTCCCCGCTCCTCTATTCGTAACCCTCCAGAAAAGCGCCCCGCCCAGGGGTGAGCCCGTCATGCGACTCCTCCAGACCCTTCTCGCCAGCTCCCTCCTCCTCGCCGCCTCCTGCGGCAGCTCCGACCCCGCCACGCTGATCGACGAGGGCAATGCGGCCCTCTCCAAGGACCCCGCCGCCGCGCTGGAGAGCTACCAGGAGGCCCTGTCGCAGATCGACGCGACCCACCCCCGCTTCCAGGAAGCGACGATGAAGACCTTCCGGGCCCGCTGCACGGTCGAGCCGGCCAAGGTCAAGGAGGAGTTCCTCGCCTACGCGGGGTCGAACGAGGTGAAGGCGCGCGACTACCGTCTGATCGCGGTCGATCTCTGCAACGCGGCGAAGACGCTGGCGGCTGGCGGGGACGAGAAGGACACGGAGACCGCCACCGGGATGGTCTTCGACGCGGTCGACATCGTGACGGCGGGAAAGGAGGCCTTCAAGGAAGAGGAGGGCTGGGACAAGCTGGTCCAGAACGTGGGCGACACCGCCGGCAAGCTCGGCATCGACGACCCGAAAATGAGCGCCGCGCTGTCGAGCCTCGGCTACGCCGGCGAGTGATTCCACCGAGACGACCTCCGGCAAGAAGCGAGAGAGGAGAGCGGCCCACCGCTCTCCTCTCTCGCTTTCTGTCTCTTCTCGACTACACCGGCACCGGGCTCACTTCAACTTCTCCCAGTACTCCTCCGGCATGTCGTGCGCGATCTTCAGCGCGCCGTTGGCGCCGCCGTACATCGGCTCCTCGATGCGGATCACCCTGCCGGAGCCGAGGCGCTTGCGCATCTCGTTCTCGATCGCCGTGTCCAGTGCGTTGATCAGGCTACCGCCGCCGGCCAGCAGCACCCGCTCCTTCAGCCGATCCTGGAACTCGGGATCGAAGGTCCCCACCAGCTCGCCGAGCCCGTCGACGATCGGAGCGACGATGGATATGCAGGCGGCCCTGATGTGCTCGGTGAGGTCGAACGGAGTCGGCTTGCCGTTGACCGGGAAGTTGACGATGATCGGTTCCGCGATCTCGGCCACGGTGGAGTGGCGTTCCTTGATCTCCTTGATCATCTGCACGGTGAACTGGGCCTCCGGATACGCCTCCTGGATTCTCCGGGTCAGCTCCTTGTCCACCGAATCCCCGGCGCACTCCAGGGTGATCTGATCGCTCTCCTCCGGCATCGTCCCGTGCATCCGGCAGAGGTCGACCGTGCCGGCGCCGATGTCGATCACCAGGACATCCTCGAGCATCTCCTGGCCGTAGGCGACTGCGAACGGCTCGGAGCACAGCATCACCGAATCCACCGACTCGCGCGCCACCTCCAGAATGGCGTTCTTGCTCTTGATGCTGGCCTGTGCGGGGGCGCCGATGACGGCGTAGATCAGCTCGTCCTTGCGCGGCTTGAGACGGCGCACCGATTCGAGCAAGAGGTCTCGCGCGGCGCGGGCATTCTCCTCGCTGGCATCGTAGGTGCCGTTCTGCCCACACTTGAGGACGCCGTGTTCCAGCGGGCGGTACAGGTTGACCGAGAGGCGCTTGGCGATCGCCTCGTCACCGAAGAGGACGTCCTTCTTCAGCAGCTTCCGGCTGACCACATCCTTGGGATAACCCACGAAGGAGGGGATCGTATCCCTCACTCCGTTGCTGGCGGCGACCGAGGTACGGGAAGTACCCAGGTCGATTCCGACATAGAGGATGCCGTGGTCCTTGCCTTGCTCTTTGTCGTCTTGCGACATCGCGTTACTCCTGACTGACTGCTTGGTTCTACGAGCTACGGGGGAATCACTCGCTCTGTTCCTGTTGGGATCGTTCGTGCATCAGCTCCACATTGGCCTCGAAGATCTTGACCATCATCTCCTTCTTGAGCTGGAGGTCGTCCTCGACGTCCGAGAGCCCCTGCACGGTTCGATAGACGGAAGCCATGCCCGATTCGATGGGTTGACCGGACACGACGTCCTTGAGCCTACCTTCGGTGCTCTCCAGTGTTTCGGAAAGCTTGCTCAAACGTCGCTCGAGAAGGCCCACCTGCTCGGCGTGGTCCGCCTTCATCTGCGCGTGCTCGGACTCCATCTTCTGGACGGCGCGCTGCAGGACTTCCTTCTGGCGACCTCCGAAGTCGGGGAGAGCCTGCCCCATCGAGGCGAAGATCGCCTCGACCTTCGAGTTCAGGAGCGACTCGAGCCGAGACCCGATCTCCTGGAGGCTGTCGCCGAGCTCGGGGACGCCGACCTGCATCTGAGCCGCGGCGGGCGGGGTGTACACCTGGTACCGACTGCCCCCTTCCGCGAGCGCCTGGTCCATCGCCCGGCGCACCTCGGTGCAGAGGGCACCGAAATCGACCTTCTCTCCCGCCTTCCGGTAGACCAGTCCGATGCTGAGCGAGACGTGAACGCTGGACGACCCCGCGTCGAAGAGGAGCTGGGACGTGTCGCGGAGAAGGCGGCCGGCCAGCCCCGGGCCGTCCTCCTCCCTGGTGTGGGGGAAGATCGCCAGGAAGTGGCTGCCCACCATGCAGCCCAGGTAGTCACTCTCTCGGGTGTTCTTGCGCAGGACCGAGCTGACCTCGGAGAGGATCGCGTCGCGCGACTCGAAGCCGTAGAGGTCCCCCAGCTGGTCGAGTCGATCCACTGCGATCATCATGGTGGTGACCGGATACCCGTAGCGGGTAGCGCGCTCACACTCCGATTGCATCAGGCGTCTGATCTCCTCGAAGGAGAACAGCCCTGCTTCTTCACCGGTGAAGTGAGCGGTGGGGAACTCAGGCATGGATCAGATGGTCGGTCGTGCTGGTCTGGGAGGAAGGTCGATGGAGGGACCCGGGAGCGCTATCGACCCTCCGCCGAGCCCTTCTTGAGGGTCCTGGACGAACCCAGGAGCATAGCCCAGGGCCCGTGGAGCGCGGGAAAAAAATTCCGGCGGATCCGGCCCAGACCCGGGGCGGCGGCTGCCTCGCTCCAGCGGCTCTTCCAGCGCCTCACTCCAGGAAGTGCTCGGTCAGCTCCCTCACCAGGTACTCGTAGGCCTCGTCCACCGAATCGGTCCGGAAGAACAGGCCGATGTCCTCGGGGCTGATCGTGCCGAAATCGACCAGAGCGCCGAAGTCGAGGACCTTCTCCCAGTACTCGGTCCCGAAGAGGACGATCGGCAGACGGGTCTTGATCTTCTCCGTCTGGACCAGCGTCGCGACCTCCATGAACTCGTCGAGGGTCCCGAAGCCGCCGGGCATGATCACCATCGCCTTGGCCAGATAAGAGAACCAGAACTTCCTCATGAAGAAGTAGTGGAACTCGAAGGTCAGCCGCCGGGTGATGTAGCGGTTGTCGTTCTGTTCGAAGGGCAAGGAGATGTTGAGCCCAACGTTCTCCCCCTTCGCCTCGGAGGCGCCCCGGTTGGCCGCCTCCATGATCCCCGGCCCTCCCCCGGAGCAGATCACGAAGCGCCGCTCGGTCCCCTCGAGCCCCTTCGACCAGGTGGTCAGGCGCGAGGCCAGCTCCCGCGCGGCCTCGTAGTAGCGCGACTTCTCCAGCTGCTTCTGCGCCTGCTCGAGGTCCCCCTCCCCCGCCTCCGCCCGGCGGACCAGCTCTTCCGCCTCCTCCTGCGGGATGAAGCGCGCCGAGCCGAAGAACACGATCGTGTCGCGGACGTGGAACTCCCGGAAGCGGGTCATCGGCTCGATGTACTCCGAGAGGATCCGAAGGGAACGGGCGTCGGGGCTGTTGAGGAACTGCTCGTTCTTGTAGGCCTTGATGGCGCGGTAGCGGCTTTCAGTCATACTCGTGTCTCCGGGTTCGTAGGGGGGGGACTTATAGCAGGCCCCGCGACCCGCTCCTCCCCGGGGAGACGAAATCCATGCCCAGCACCCCCACCGATCAGCCCACCTCCCGGGAGATCCCGATCAGCGGGATGAGCTGCCAGGCCTGCGCCCTGAAGATCGAGAAGATCCTCGGAGGGCTTTCGGGGATCGACGGCGCCGAGGTCAACTTCGGCTCGCGCAGCGCGAAGCTGCGCCTCTCGGGCGGGACGGTCGACGAGGTCGAGATGGCCCGGAAGCTCCAGGCGGGCGGCTTCGGCATCCCCGAGGGGGCGCTCTCGGAGCGCACCCTCGAGGAGGACGTCACCTTCTCCGAGCGTGCGGCGGAGGAGGAGCTCGCCGGCAACCGCCGGGGATTCTGGCTGGCCGCCGCGGGGACGGCGGTCCTGCTCCTGGCCCACGCGCAGGGCGCCCCGGCGCCCCTGGCCCCCCTCCTGGCCGCGCCGGTGGTCTTCATCGCCGGTCGGAGCATCCTCCAGCGCGGGTGGCGTTCGGCCCGGGGGGGCAGCCCGGACATGAATACGCTGGTCGGGATGGGCACCACGGTCGCCTGGAGCGCGGGTTT
Organism: uncultured Planctomycetaceae bacterium; assembly: GCA_964496575.1. Taxonomy (GTDB): domain Bacteria; phylum Planctomycetota; class UBA1135; order UBA1135; genus CAZCAC01. The sequence continues at coordinate 13,680 of CAZCAC010000068.1, forward strand.
CCTCGCCCTCTTCGCCCCGACCTGGCTGGGCGCGGCCGGCGCCCACCTCCACGCGGCGGCGATGATCACCACCTTCGTCCTGCTCGGTCGCTGGATGGAGGCCCGGGCGCGTCGGGGCGCCGGCAACGCGCTTCGCTCGCTGCTCGAGCTCGCCCCGCCGACCGCCCGGGTGCTGCGGCTCGGCGAGGAGGTCCTGGTTCCGCTGGGGGAGGTCAAGCTCGGCCAGCTGGTGCTGGTCCGTCCCGGGGAGCGAGTCCCCGTCGACGGCGCGATCGTGCAAGGCGAGACCGCCGTGGACGAGTCTCACCTGACCGGCGAGAGCTTCCCCGTCGAGCGGGGGCCCGGCGAGCGCGTTCACGCGGGGGCGATCAACGGCCTGGGCGCGATCTCCCTGCAGGCCACCGGGGTCGGCGCCGGCTCCGCCCTGGGACGCATCGCCCGCGCGGTCCGCGAGGCGCAGTCCTCGCGCGCCCCGATCCAGCGCCTCGTCGATCGGGTCAGCGCCTTCTTCGTGCCCGCGGTGCTCCTCCTCGCCGCGCTGACCTTCGTCATCTGGGTCTTCGTCGCCGATCCGGCGACCGCGGTCTCGCGGGCGGTCACGGTGCTGGTCATCGCCTGCCCGTGTGCGCTGGGTCTGGCGACCCCCACGGCCATCCTGGTGGCCACCGGGCGCGGCGCTCGCGAGGGGGTCGTGGTCCGCTCCGCCGAGGCGCTCGAGCGGCTGGCCTCGGTGGACACCGTCGTCTTCGACAAGACCGGCACCCTGACCGCCGGTCGACCGGAGGTGCGGCGCGTGCTCCTCCCGGAGGAGCGCGGTGACGAGACGCGCCTCCTCTCCCTGGCGGCATCCGTGGAGCAGAGCAGCGAGCAGCCGCTGGCGCGGGGCATCGTCGAGCACGCGCGCGCGGCGGGCGTGCCGATCCTCCCGGCCCTCGACTTCCAGGCGGAGCCGGGGCGGGGTGTGCGCGGCCGGGTGGGCGAGCACTCGGTCTGGATCGGCAGCGAGCGCGGGGCCCGCGCCAAGGGCCTCGACGCGGAGCGGCTCGAGCGCTGGAGCGAGACGCTCACCGGCGAGGGGTGGACCCCGGTCTTCGTCGAGGTAGACGGCGAGCTCGCCGGGGCCATCGGGCTCTTCGACGCGTCGCGCCCCACCTCCCGCGAGGTGGTGGTGGAGCTCGAGGCGGAGGGGATCGAGGTGCACCTCCTCTCGGGGGACCACCCCGGAGCGGTCGCCGCTCTGGCCCGGGAGGTGGGGATCGAGCGCTCCGGCGGCCGCCTGCAGCCGCGGGAGAAGGCGGCGAGGGTCCGCGAGCTCGACGAGGCGGGTCGGAGGGTGGCGATGGTCGGCGACGGCATCAACGACGCCCCCGCGCTGGCCGCCGCTCACGTCGGGATCGCCATGGGCGGCGGGGCGGACGTGGCCCTCGAGGCGGCGGACTGCGCCCTGCTCCGGGACGACCCCGATCGGGTCCCGAGGCTCCTGCGCCTGGGCCGCCGGACGGTGCGCACAATCCGGGTGAACCTGTTCTGGGCGTTCCTTTACAACACCCTTGCTCTGCCCCTGGCGGCCGGTTTTCTCGCCCCCCTGACCTCCGCCTCGGTCTCCCCGACGATCGCCGCAGCGATGATGTCGGCCTCCAGTGTCTGCGTGGTGGCCAACAGCCTGCGCCTCCGCTGGACCCGCCTGGCACGGCGAGCCTGAGCGATTTCGATCACAAATCGTCCCCTCGAGGGCGCTCAGAGGTCGAGGTCCCGCTCCTCATTCTCTCGATCCTCGACCTTGCGCCGGGCCTTGTCGAAGAGGTCATCGAGGCGGGATTCCTTCTCTCTCTCCTCGGAGAGAGCCGATTCGAGCTTGTCCTGGGCGCCTTCGGTCCGCTCCTCGACGCGCCCGCGGGCCTCGTCCCAGCGCCCTTCGTCGAGCACCGGCTGGCCGGTCTCGTCGAGCTCGGCGGGCGAAACGGCACGCATGACCTTCCGGGTCAGGACGTCGATGGTCAGGCGCGTCGAGCAGCAGGGGCACTCGACCTCGATCTGTTTGCTTTCCATTTACTGCGTACGAATGGGGGTTGAAGCCCGCTCTAAGGGGGGTCACGAGAGTGCCGACGATCACCCCACGATTGTAGGGCACCCCCAGTTAGCCCGGATCCCCTGTAACAAATCGCCGGGTCTGAGCTAGGGAATTCGTAAAGGAGGAACGCAATGGAGTCCCGCTGGAAAGCAGCAGATCAGGGTGCCTACCCCCTGTCGGAGAGTGCCACCGTCGGCACGGCTCTGGACGTCGGGTTGCGATTCGAAAGATACCTCGGCCGGGCGTTCTGGATCCTCTTGATCGGGGTCCTGGTCTGGCTGGGTCAGGGTTGATCGAGATCGGGTCGAACGAGGGATAGAACGCCTCGGGCAGGAGGCGTCCCCGTTACGCCTGGATCGAACACGCCCCCCGCAAGGCTGACTCGGGAGAGCCTTGCGGGGGGCGGACTTTTTGAAACTTCCTAGAGGCGACGTCGGGAAGTGCAGTGCTGGATGATGCTGGCGTTGGTGATCATCCCGACCAGCTCGCGATCCTCCACCACCGGCAACGCGCTGACGTCGTGCTGCAGCATCGAGTCCGCCGCGGAGGCGAGGTTCTCGTCTGGGCGCACGGTGATCAGGTCGGTGACCATGATCCCCGACAGTGGGGTGTCCCGCTGCGTCTCCAGGTCACCGAGCTCCGCGCGCAGCTCGCGGTCGGAGATGATCCCGACGATCGTCCCCTCCTCGGTGATCGCCAGGTGGCGAGCCTGGGTGCGACGGCAGAGGCCCGCGGCCTCGGAGACGTCCTGCTCCGGAGCGAGGGTCTCGAGCGTGGTGTCCATGTACTCGGCGACCTTGACGGTCTGATCCACCCCCCACTCGGCGCGAGGGTTGCGCCCCCGGAAGGCGGCCAGAACGTCCCCCGTGGTGACCAGACCGATGAACCGGCCGTCGCGCAGGATCGGGATCGCCCCGACACGCTTGCCGACCATCATCGAGGCGGCCGCCTCGACGCGGTGGTCGGGGGAGAGGGTCACCACCCGGTCGCGCATGATCTCGCGGACGGTGATCGGGCCCCGGAGGCCTCGAGCCTTGCGCTGGGCGGCCGAGCTCCAGCCGGTGGCGATGGACACGTCCCGGTCGGACAGGAGACTCAGCAACGCCCCCCGCGCCACCACCGGGAAGTGCCGGAAGCGGTGTTTCTCGAACTGGGCGATCGCTCGATCGAGCGTGTCGTCCGGCCCGATCGTGACCACGTCGGTGGTCATGATTTGGGAGATATTCATGGCGTACTGCCCCCTAGTGGGGGGCGTGGGGGGCGCCAGGAGGGGAGGGTTGAAGGCCGGGCTTCCTTCCTCGCCCGGCTTTCGCGAACCCCGAATCTAGGCCCAATTCCAGATCTCGCCAGGGGGTAATTGGACCGAAGTTACGCCCTTTTCACAGGCGCTACACTCGGACCCGCCCCCCGACGGACGGCTCCTGGATCGGCTCAGCAGCAGCTGCGCAGGACGTCGGTCTGGGTGATGATCCCGACCAGGCAGCCCGCGTCGAGCACCGGGAGCGCGCTGAAGCCGTGCTGCAGCATGCGGTCGGCGGCCGCGGTCAATCGTTCCCTGGGTCCGATGGTGACGAGGTCGGTGGCCATCAGGGCGGAGAGCGGGGTCTGGGGCACCTCCAGCCGCCCCTCCTCCTGGGCGACGAGGTCGGAGACGATCTCCTGTCCCAGCCCGAAGCGGAGATCTCGATCGGAGATGAGCCCGACCAGCCGCCCCGCCTCGATCACCGGGAGGTGGCGCACCGTCTCGTCCTGACACAGGTCGATCGCGTCCGCCATGAACTGGTCGGGGCCGACGGTGGTCAGCTCGGCGCTCATCGATTCGCGAACGCGCGCCTCCTCACGAATGCTCCAGGCGTGGTGCGGCAGGTCGCTCCGGCTGGCCCGCAGGAGGTCGGTGGTCGTGATGATGCCGACGAGCTTCCCCTCCTCGAGCAGGGGAACCGCGTTGACCCGATGGTCGAGGATGATCGCCGCGGCTTCGGGGATCGACGCACCGACGTCGAGGGTGAGGACGTCGTTACGCATGATCTGCCCCACCGTCTGCGGTCCGCCGTTCTCGTCCGCGCTCCGGTAGCTGGACAGGATCCACCCCGTCGCCAGGGCGATGTCCCGATCCGAGATCAGCCCGACCAGGCGGTCCTTCTCGGCCACGGGCAGGTGGCGGAAGCGACAGGACTCGAAGAGTCGGATCGCATCGTCGAGGGGACAGTCGGGGGGAACCGTCACCACCTCTCGGGTCACTATCTCGCGGATTCTCATCATTCACCGGTCACGTCGTCATTCACTCGCTGGCCTTCGTAGGGTCCATGGGGGGGGCCGAGCTACGAGATCCTATCAAAACGGGACGGCCGGGTTGCGGCCTCTCCCTCGCACTCGGATCGCCCCCGGCCTCGCCCCTTTCGGACTCAGCGATCCGGATCCTGGCGCCGCTTCCTGAGGCGGTTGCGGTATCGGTCGTGAAACTCGGTTTGACGGTTGGAGAGGCTCACCTGAGCCCCGTCGATGAAGACGTACTCGGTGCGCGTCGACACCTCCAGGAGGTCTCCGTCGGTGATGACGAGGTCGGCGATCTTGCCCGCCTCGAGGCTCCCGAGCTCGTCCTCGACGCCCAGGATCCTCGCCGGGGACCAGGTGATGGCCCGGCGCGCCTCCTCGCGAGGCAGGCCGAAGGCACTGGCCATCGCCGCGTGAAACGCGACGTTGCGCGGGTTGCCCCGGTCACGCGACTGGATGGCGATCTCGACCCCGGCTCGCACCAGCACCGCCGCGTTGGCGAAGGCCGCATCGTACGGATCGAACTCCGAGCGCGGCACGGTGAGGACCGGACCGACCACCACGGGAATCCCGGCGCGGGCGATGTGATCGGCGACCTTCCAGCCCTCGGTGGCGCCGAAGAGCACGACGTCGAGATCCTCCTCTCCGGCGAACTTCAGGGCGAGCAGGATCGTCTGGGCATTGTCGGCGTGCAGGGCGACCTTGCGCTCCTTGCGCACGTGAGGAACGAGCGCTTCGAGGCGCGGGTCGAAGGGCGGCGGTGGAGAGTCGGACTCGACGGACTCCTCGCGCAGGCGATCGTAGTCCCGAGCCCGTGATAGAAGCGTGCTCATCTCCTCCACCGCCTCCGGGATCTCTTTCTCCTCCGCCCGGTTCGCGACTCGAGGGAAGCGGATGTGGAGCATGTCGTCCTCGACGGTGGAGAGCTCCTCCCACGTATCGCCCACGAGGTCGATCAGCGCGGACTGCCCCATCATGGGACCGGCGCCCGCCGGCGCGACCTGCGCGCGCGTCACGCCATTGGCACGAGTCACCGCGATGTGCGCAGAGTCGGCATTGATCGAGGCCAGGACCCGAACATCGGGCTGGTTCCCGCCGATCTCGGAGGTGTCGTTGGTCGCCCGAACCGAGCCGATCTCGCGCAGACCGAGGGGAGTATTGAGCGCGATGATGCCGGGCCAGACGTGCTTGCCCGTCGCATCGATCACTCGCGCGGCGGCGGGAAGGGTGCGCTCTCCACCGACGTAGAGGATTCGCTCCCCCTGGAGGAGCAAGGTGCCCTTCTCGATCGAAGGTGCGGTGATCGGGTGAATGGTCCCGCCCACGATCGCCACGGTATCGCCCCCTTGCGGGTCCCATTCGATCGGCGGTGGTTGTTCCCCCTCGGCAGTGGCCGCGACCAGGGGCTCGGTGTCGAACCCGAACGCGTCGCGTCGCTCGAACTCGATCTCCCCATCCACCATCGTCCACTCCACTCGCGAGAGGGAAGAGAGCGGATCGCCGTCGAGGAGGACCAGGTCGGCGTCCTTGTCGAGCTCGATGGAACCGACACGTGCGTCGATCCCCAGCTGCCGAGCCGGGTAGAGCGTCACCAGGGCCAGCGCCTTCACGCGATCGAGGCTCGCGTAGCGAATCGACTTGGCCGCCTCCACGTAGAGCCTCCTCATCAGCTCACCGGAGTCGGAGTGCAACGAGGTCAGCACTCCGGCTTCCTCGAGCAGAGCCGCGCACTGCGGGATGGCGTCGTACGCCTCGACCTTGTACGCCCACCAATCGCCGAAGGTCGTCACCGAGACCCCGGCCTCGGCCAGCTCGTCGGCGACCTTGTACGCTTCCAGCGCGTGATGCAGCGAGACGTTCTGGAGACCGTAGCGCTGCGCGACGCGTGCGAACATCAGGATCTCATCGGCGCGGTAGGCGTGGCACGCCACCGCGATCTCGCCCTCGAGGATCCCGACGAGTGAATCGAGGCGGAGGTCCCGGCGTGGTGACGGAGAATCCTCTCCAGCGGCGACCGCCGCTTCGTACGCCCGCCACTGTTCTCGGTATTCCAGCGCTCGTTCGAAAGCCCGGCCGAACACTGCCTCGACGCCCATCCTCGTTCCGGGGAAGCGCGTCTGATCCCGACTGCCGTTCGATTGCTTGGGGTTCTCCCCCAGCGCGAACTTCACTCCCTCGGGGGCATCGGGGAAGCGGAGCTGGTCCGCCGTACGCCCCCACTTGAGCTTGATCACCTCGTGCTTGCCACCGATCGCGTTCGCCGAACCGTGGAGCGACCGGACGGTCGTCACCCCACCCGCCAGGGCACGGTAGATGGCCAGGTCATCGGGGTTGATCACGTCGGAGATGTCCACCTCGGCCGCGATCGAAACCGAGCCTTCGTTCATGCCTCCGTTCACCGCGATGTGAGAGTGGCAGTCGACGACTCCCGGTGCGAGGTGCTTCCCGGTGCCATCGATCTCGACCATTCCCTCCGGTGCTTCGATCGTGTCGAGCCCCTTGATGTCCCCACCGATCACCAGCACGTCACCCACACGAGCCGCGGAAGTCGCGCTGTGGATGGTGACGTTGCGAATCACGCAGCTTCCGCCGGTCTTGAGCCGGGGAGTGCGCAGCTCATCCGTCTCGACGGGGTGATCGCTCTGCGCGAATGCAAACCCGGTTGGAACACTCGCTCCGAGGAACAGGCACACGCTGACGGTCAGGAGGTTCATGCGCCGTTCCTCTCATCTTCCCCGGAGCCAGTCTCGGGGTCCGGTGGCTGCCTCTGGCCGGAGAAGGCACTGGTCTCCTCGCCACCGGAGTACTTCCAGGTCGCGTCACCGCTCAGGGAGTCGTCGACGATCGTCGCCTGAAGTCGGATCAGCGCCGAGAATCCACCCAGCTCGACCGTCGCTTCCAGATTCATCCTGCGCCCGGACACCGTGCCCTCGACCTCGGAGTGCGAGCGCTCTCCATCCGCCTTCTCGAAGGACAGGGTCCCCTTCACCGAGCCGTTGGCGGACATGTCGAGCTCGAGCCGTGAGGGCGAACCCTCCTTCTCGGCGTAGGTGATCTCCCAGACTCCAGAGAAGTCGACACCGTCTCCCGGTGCGCCCGTTCCCTCCTCATCGTGGTCGAACTCGTGAATCACTCCGTCCACGATCAACCACTCGAGGTGGGCGGTCTTCTCGAAGGGTGAGTCGCTCCAGAGAGCGATGTTCGCGTCATGCCCCACCTGGATGCGCCCGACGAGGGCGCCGGCATCGACCAGTCCGGCCGCCGTGGTGGTCAGAGCAGCGAGCGCGGCCTCTTCGGGCAGGCCCGCCTCGACCAGCGACCGTGCCCGGGTCAGGAGCTCCACCGGACTGCTGTCGAAGGTGCCGAAAGCGAACGGGATTCCGGCCTCGTGCAACCGAAGGGCGCAGTCGCGCTTCTCTTCCCAGCGCCGGCGTCGCTCGCGCTCCACGGCGATCGGTTCTCGATAGATCCAGTCGGCGGCCTCGACGGCATCCTCGGTCGATTCCGGCTCCTCCTCGGCATCGGGGTCGGCGACCTCCTCCCCCCAGTCCAGATCGAGGATCACCGGGATCTCCGCCCCGAGCAGCGCGTCGGTCACCCTCCACGCTTCCCGGCCCCCGCAGAGGACGAGCTTCAGGTCATGAGCTCGGGCCAGCTCCAGCCAGCGGTGGATCTCCTGCGCGCCATCCGCCCGGCAGAGCAGGGAACGCTCCCCTCGAAGCACCGGCAGGATAGCCTCGAGGTCGGGATCGTAAGGGGGACGGATGTCCGCCCGCCCCGCCCGGTGTCGCGCCCGACGATCCTCGTGCCACGTCGCGTCGAGCAGGAACTGACGGAGGTGGGCGATCCGCCCCATCAAGGTGACGGGGTATCCCGGCCCGGTCGCGGTGAAGCTCGCCGACTGGAACACGTCTCCGAGGAGGACCCGGTCGCGCAGCGCCGAGGACCGGGTCGTGGTCAACGCAGTGGTGCCGCCGAGGATCATCCCGGAGGGAGACGTGTGCAGTACCGCGAACCCCTGGCCGCGATGCTCGGTGAGGGTCTCCTCGGTGATCGTCAGCGCCTCGACGGTGCGAAAGGACGGCTGCAGTCCCTTTCGATTCGCCTCGCGCATGTCGATCTGGACGTTCGCCGAGGTCGAGACCGGGAGATCGCGATCGATCTCGCGATCGGGAGGCTCACACCCGGCGTGTGAACAGGTGTCGATGAAGGCGGGAAGGGCCAGCGCACCCTTCGCCTCGATCACGCGATAACCAGAGGGAACGGGGGCACCTTCCCCCAGCAGCTGGACGATCCGGCCCTTCTCCAGGACGATCGCGACCCGTGGTTCTTCCGGCCCTTCGGAGAGTCGAACGTCGCTCAGGACGGTCGGGAGCGACGGTGGCGCTTTCTGGGTCGTCGCGGTCGGTGCCGAGCAGAAGGCTGCCAGACAGAGGGCGGCGAGCGAGGGGTCGAAGCTCATGTCCAGGAAGTCGGCGAGGACCGGTCCGAAGGCGAAGCCACGGCTCGAGCGGTCGGGAGGTGACGGGGAAGATCATTCTGCACAGTCGGAACCGAGGCTCCAGTCTCGAACGCCCTCGGGCGCGTTTCTCTCCCGGCAGCGGGCCTTCACGGCGCGAGAAGCGGCGGGAGGCGTCAAAGTCCTCGCCGCCATTCGGGCCGAAACGGCGCGTTTTCCGGCGAAGCGAGCACGGCATCCAGCGCGGCCAGCATCGACTGCTTGTCCTTCGGGAGCGTCCCCGCGAGGGTCAGGTAGTTGCTCGCGTGGTTCGAGCGGAAGATCGTCCCCGAGAGCTCCAGGCCCGCGATGAGCTCACGCAGCTCGCGAGCGAGCTCGACCGGGGTGAGCTCGTCGAACTCTCCCTTCATCCGCGCCTCGTACATCGGGGTCCGCGGGACCGGGGTGACCACCAGGGTCGACAGGAAGCGGGGCTCGATGGCACTGACGACCCGGGCCGAGCCGCGGGCGTGCTCGAGGGACAGCTCTCGCTCACCGACTCCGAGGAGGATCATCGTCGAGAGCTTGACCCCCGCCTGATGGGCTTTCAGGGCGACCCGGATCATCTCGTCCCCGTCGACTCCCTTCTCGAGGCGACGCAGCACCTCGTCGTCTCCGCTCTCGATTCCGAGATAGTAGTGAGTCAGCCCCAGCGCCTTCAGCTCCACCATCTCCTCGACGCTGCGAACCTGCAACGATTGTGGAGACGCGTAGCAGCTCACCCGCTTGAGCGTGGGGAAGGTCTGCCGGATCGCTTCCAGTAGCTCGGCCAGGAAGGACGCCTTGGCGATCAGTGCGTCTCCGTCGGCGAGGAAGACCTTGCGCACCGCCGGCAGGTTCTCACCGGCCCAGGCGATCTCCCGCCGCAGCTCCGCGATCGGCCGAACTCGAAACGGCTTGTCGCGGTACATGCCGCAGAAGGTGCAGCGGTTGTAGCTGCAACCCAGGGTGGCCTGGAGGATCAGGCTGTCCGCCTCGGAGGGCGGGCGGTAGACGTCGCCGATGTACTGGATCATGTCCTGAGCGTAGACGGGGACCGGCGATGATACCTGGAAGAGGATTCCGGTCGTGGTGATTCTCCACCCGGCGGGTGGGCCGGCCGCCGGGCATCGTGGAGCCGGTCTCCATTCCGGACGAACCTGGTACCAGATCGGCTCCAGCGCAGCGGGCAGATCGTGGTTGTGTACGCCGGGGAACGATCCGGGCTAGAATCTCTGCGGACTGGACTCAGAGATCACTTCACACCGAGTGGAACAGGAGCAGCCATGGCCGATCGTCTGGAACACTACAAGCAAGCCCTCGCGTACTTCGGCGAGAACAAGTTCCCCGAGGCGATCAAGGAGTACCAGGCAGCGCTGGCGGACGACCCCGACTGGACGGAGGGGCTGCACGGACTGGCCATGGCTCAGATGCACGCGGGTGAGCTCGACGACGCGATCAAGACGGGGCTACGCATCGCCGAGCTGGACGAGAACGACGCCTTCGCCTACACCAGTCTGTCGATGTTCTACCAGCGTAAGGGCATGATCGAAGAGGCCGAGGCGGCGGCGGCCAAGGCGCGAATGCTCAACTGGCAGGAGGGGATGGGAAGCAGCCCCGGCGCTTCTCCGCCTTGAGGCTCCCCGCCCGCGGGCTTTCCCGAGGGCGGAGCCGGACGTCTTCACTTCTGCCGCTCGTGCCGTTCGCGGTACCAGGCGAGGGTCTCCACCAATCCCGCCCGCCAGTCGACGGTGGGGCTCCAGCCGAGCAATTCGCGGGCACGATCGACCGACGCGAGGCTGTGCAGGGGATCGCCGGCGCGCGGCGGTCCGTACTGTGGGGCGATCGAGCTGCCCAGACCCTCGGCGATCGCGCCGTAGAGCTGGTTCACGGTGATGCGTTCGCCGCCGCCGACGTTGATCACCGTGCCGGGGGGGAGGTCGGCGTCGATCGCGCGGAGGTTGATGTCGACGACGTTGTCGATGTAGGTCATGTCGCGAGTCTGTTCCCCGTCCCCGAAGATCGTCGGTGCCCGCCCCTGGAGCAACTCGCGCACGAAGATGGCGATCACACCGGTGTAGGGGCTGTCATCGACCTGCCGCGGCCCGAAGACGTTGAAGTAGCGCAGGCAGACCGTCTTGAGGCCGTAACAGCGCCCCCAGACCTTCATCAACTCCTCGCCGGCGATCTTGCCCGAGGCGTAGGGGCTCAGCGGATCCACGGGCATCGTCTCGACCTTCGGCAGAGCCTCGCTATCGCCGTAGGCGGCCGAGGAAGCGGCGAAAGCGACGCTGCGAACACCGGCCTTGCGCGCCGCCTCCAGGAGACGCAGGGTCCCGGTCACGTTCACCTCGTAGCTCGCCTCGGGATCCTCGACACTTTGCGGGACGGACACCTGGGCCGCCTCGTGAAAGACGCCGTCGACGCCTTCGCACGCCGCGCGACAGGCGGACGGGTCGGCGAGCTCGGCGTGCAGGAACTCCACTGGAGCTCCACTGCCCACGTCTCCCACCTCGAGCTCCGCAAAGTTCTCGCGCTTGCCCGAGGAGAGGTTGTCGAGTACGCGCACGCGATCACCGCGACGCACCAGGGCGGTGAGGAGGTGGGATCCGATGAAGCCGGCGCCTCCCGTCACGAGGTAGAGACTCATGGCCTCATGCTAGCGCCACGCACCCGCGAGGTCCCCGCGAGCCTTCGAGCATTAAAATACAAGTCCGCCGGTCGAGCATTCCGGCGGACTTGCGGCATCGAGAAGAGTTGGATCCCCAGCACAGCTTTCGCTGTCAGGTCCCCAAGCCGAGGACAGGTAGGGACCGAACCGCCAACTTCGAGAGAATCTGCGAATGACCAGGCGGAACGGCTGACCACCTTCGCGCCTCGTTATCCCGGCAGAAAAAGCCGACCGGCCCGCTCGATCGCTCGAACGGGCCGGTGGCTCGAGAAGAGTCTGTCCCCAGCGCAGTCTGTCTTGGCTGCGACGCTTCAAGCCGAAGGAGCCGAGGGACCGAACGCCGAAATGTATTCCGTGGTCGAGGCTCTCTCCGGCCGTCTCTCGTCGGACGATCCCGACCACCGCTCCGTCGACGGGGCGAGCAGGCAACCTCCAGAACGACCCGAACCCGCCGGAGGGGCGGGTTCGAATCTCGCTGAACCAGGAGTACTAGGAGGATTGCTTCGCTTCTTACTGCTTCCCTTTCGCTCACGCCCTTCAGCGGATTTCAAGGTGGAACCGAACGGCTTTCCAGCGGGTTTCGAGCGCCGGAGCGGCTACCTTCGAGGGGTGAAAAAGCCGATCCGGGACCCCCGATCCTCGCCCGCGGGGCGCCAGGGCGTGGTCTTCACGCCCCCCGATCTGGCTCGGCGGCTGGTGGCGCCGCTCCTGGAGGAGGTCGGCCCCGGGACGCCGATCCTGGATCCGGCCTGCGGCGACGGGGCCCTCCTGATCGCCGCGCTGCGCGTCCTGGGAGGGGGCCCCGAGGCGGCGGAGCGGCTCCTCGGCATCGAGGTCGACCCTCGGCTGGCGGGGCGGGCACGGGCTCGCCTGGCCGAGGCGTGCGGCGTGGAGAAGCGGGCCCTCTCGCCCCGGATCCTCACCCGGGACGCCCTGGCCCGAGAGATCCCCTGGCCGTCGGAGGCGGCGATCGTGGCCAACCCCCCCTGGGTCTCCTTCTCCGGCCGGCAGTCGGGGTCCGCGAAGGTCCCCTCCCCCTCCCGGCCCTCCCGCGGAGGCTGGCCGTCGCTGCACGGCGCCTTCCTCGAGCGAATCGCCCGGTACTGTGCCCACGAGGGCACCCCCGCCCGCGTCCTTCTGCCCGCTTCCCTGCTGGAGCTCGACGGCTACGCCCCGCTCCGCGCGGCGGTCTCCGAGCACGTCCACCTCGCCGAGCCCCCCGAAGAGCTCGGCGAGGACGCCTTCCCGGGCGTGATCGAGCCGGCGGCGATCCTGACCCTGGCCCCGGGGCCTTCCCCGACGAGCGAGAGCTGGTCGACGGCCTCGCCCCCAAAAAACGACTTCCTACGGAGCCTCGAGCGGCTTCCCCGCCTGCCACCCCGGACCTTCGCCGATCCCGGGGTCCACACCGGGAACTCGGCGGCGCAGCTGATCGCTCACGAGGCGCGCCCGGGGTGGGCGCCGCTGCGGCGAGGCGCCGATCTCGCTCCCTACGCCCTGGGCCCGGCCAGCCTCTGGTTGCGCCTCGACCTGGAGGCGACCCCGGAGCGGCGCTTTCGCTTCGGCGCTCTGGAGCGCTACCAGGGCTTCCCCGTGCTCCTGCGACAGACCGCCAACCGCCCGATCGCCGCGCTGCACAGCGAGCCCACCTACTTTCGCAACAGCCTGCTCGCCGCCCGGGAGGTCCCCGGCCTGCACCCGGCCTTCCTGGTGGCCCTGCTCAACTCGAAGGTGGCCGGCCAGTGGCACCGCTCGCTGTTCCCGGACGCCCGCCAGCGCACCTTCCCGCAGGTCAAGGTAGGCCATCTCCAGACCCAGCCCACTCCGATCGAGTGCCGCGACCAGGACCCGGAGCTGCACGATTCGATCGTCGAGCGGGTGACCCGCCTGCGTCCCGACAGCCCCGGTTTCGAGGCGCAGCTCCGCTGGATCGACCGCCGGCTGAGGAGAGCCTTCGAGGAAGCGGTCCGCCCCACCGCCCGGTGAACCGCCCCCGGCGAGGGTCGACCCCGAAAAATCGTTTGTATGCGAAAATTCTTATATGCCAATGCGATGGAGTCACCCTATGATGGGCTCCGTGCCACCCAGGTATCGAGGTGGCGGGGCCTTCAGCGAGCGGTTCCGCGACCTTTTTGGCGTGGTGCATTCAACAAAGGCTGGGAAAGGCGAGAGCCGCCTGCGACCTCGTGGCCGCTGGCGGCTCCGTTTTTTGGTGTCCGTCCCGCGGCCCGCGCTCAGTCCTGCCGGGGGGCGGCCGCTCTCAGCCGCCACGATTCCGCCCGCGGGCTGGGGGCGACGATCTCCAGCGACGCCGAGGCGTTGGCGGCCAGGGCCAGGGGAGTCCAGCGGGCGTCGGGGTCGTAGATCGGCTCGCCGCTGCGGTCGAGCCACTCGACGGTGTAGGCGAAGCTCAGGGGCTTCGCCGAAGCGTTGCGCAGGTCGAATCTCACCGTCTGGCGCCCACCGACCCGGCTCGTCTCCTGGATGAACTGCTCCAGCTGGGCCTCGATGGCGAGGTCCGCGGAGGGTGGCTGGCCACCGGTGTCGCCCACGGTCTCTCCCGGTCCAGGCTGCGGCACCTCCTCCACTTCCTCTCCGGTGCCCCGGCACGCCGCCAGCGACACCCCCAGGACGAGGATCAAGAAGGAGCGCCGTGCGGCTTCGAGATTTCTGCTGTCGACCATTCTCCGAACCTCCGTCGCTTCAGCACACCACGGCGGCGTCCGCCAGGCAACTCCCTAGGGGCCGAGGAGCATCGAGCCTACCTGGGAGCATCTCGCCCTGCCGGTTAGACTGCCCCCCCCGCCGACCCGGCGGCCAGCCACTGAACCCACATCGATGCCGAAGAAGACCGTAATCGTCGCCGGGAAGAACCCTCGCGGGGGGCGCGGCGCGGGAAAGGACAAGTCTCCGATGATGGAGCAGTTCTGGCGCGCCAAGAAGGAGCAGCCGGACGCCTTGCTCTTCTTCCGGATGGGAGATTTCTACGAGCTGTTCCACGACGACGCCGAGGTCGCCGCGAAGGAGCTGGGCATCGCCCTGACCTCCCGGGCGAAGGGAGACGCGGCGATCGCGATGGCCGGGGTGCCGGTGAGGTCGGTGGAGAGCTACCTCCTGCGGCTGGTGCGCAACGGCTTCAAGGTCGCGATCTGCGAGCAGATCGGCGACCCGCGCACCTCCAAGGGGATCGTCGAGCGGGCGATCGTCCGCGTGGTCACACCGGGAACGCTGACCGAGGAGAACGCCCTCGAAGAGCGGAGCAACAACTACCTCGCCAGCCTCTGGGTCGACGGAGGCGAGTCGGGGCTCGCCTGGGTGGACCTCTCGACGGGACGCTTCCACGTCGCCGAGCTCGCCTCCGAGGCGCTGCTGGACGAGCTGGCCCGGGTCTCCCCGGCGGAGCTCCTCTGGTGCCCCGAGCTGATCGGCGAGGCGCCGGAGCTCGCCGAGGCGCTGGAGCGGGAATACGGACCGCGCCTCTCCGAGCGCGACCCGTGGCGCTTCGAGCGCGACACGGCGAGCCGCGCGCTGACCCGCCACTTCAAGGTGGCCACGCTGGAGGGCTTCGGGGTCGAGAACGCCTCCCCGGTGATTCCCGCGGCGGGCGCCTTGATCGAATACCTCGAGGAGACGCAGCGAGGCGCCTGCGACCACGTCCTCTCGATCGAGCGGGTCGACACGTCGGAGTTCCTGGTCCTCGACCGAGCGACGCGCTCCTGCCTGGAACTGGTGCTGACCCAGCGGGATGGTCGCACCGAGGGGACCCTGCTGGCGACTCTCGATGCGACGCACACCCCGATGGGCGGTCGGCTCTTGCGGCAGTGGGTGCTCTCGCCGCTGCGCGACGTCGAGGGGATCGGCTTCCGCCAGCAGGGGGTGAGCGAGTTCGTCGACGCGCCCTTCCTTCGCGAGGACGTCCGCGAGCTCCTCTCGAACGTGCGCGACATCGAGCGGCTGGTGGCCAAGCTCTCCACGGGGCGCGGTAACGCCCGCGACCTGGTCGCGCTCGCTTCGTCGCTGGAGCCGGTGCGGCCGCTCGGCGAGAAGCTCGAGGGAGTTCTGTCGAGGACGCTCGGCGAGCTGCGGGATGATCTCGATCCGCTCGACGACGTGGTGCGCTCGATCCGCTCCACCCTGGTCGACGCGCCTCCGCCGGCGCTGCGGGAGGGTGGGCTGGTGCGCCAGGGCTACTCTTCCGAGCTCGACGAGCTGCACCAGATCGCCGGTGACGGCAAGAGCTGGATGGCGCAGTTCCAGGCGGAGGAGACCGAGCGAACGGGGATCACCGGCCTCAAGATCGGCTACAACTCCGTCTTCGGATATTTCATCGAGGTTCCGCGCGGGCAGATCGACCAGGTCCCCGAGAACTACATCCGCAAGCAGACGATCAAGGCGTCGGAGCGGTACATCACCCCCGAGCTGAAGGAGTTCGAGGGCAAGGTGCTCAAGGCGGAAGAGCACGCCCGCGACATGGAGTACGCGATCTTCTGCACGCTGCGTGAGGAGGTCGCGGCCGAGGTGCGGCGCATCCTCGACACCGCCCAGGCACTGGCCCAGGTTGACGTGCTGGCCAGCCTGGCGCACGTCGCCGCGCAGAACCGCTACGTCCCGCCGATCGTCGACGAGGGCGAGGCGATCGAGATCGAGGACGGCCGCCACCCGGTGATCGAGTTGTCGACCGAGGTGGAGTCGTTCGTACCCAACGACAGCCGCCTCGACGGCGGCGAGAGCAACATCACCATCCTCACCGGCCCCAACATGGCCGGCAAGTCGACCTACATTCGCCAGACGGCGCTGATCGTGCTGCTCGCGCAGATCGGCTCGTTCGTACCCGCGTCGAGGGCGCGCATCGGCGTGGTCGACAGGATCCTCACCCGCATCGGCTCGGCGGACGACATCGGGCGCGGGGCGTCGACCTTCATGGTCGAGATGATCGAGATCGCGAACATCCTCAACAACGCGTCGAAGCGCTCGCTGGTGGTGCTCGACGAGGTGGGACGTGGGACCAGCACCTTCGACGGACTGGCGCTCGCCTGGGCGATCGTCGAGCACCTGCACGAGCGGATCGGAGCGCGGACGATGTTCGCCACGCACTACCACCAGCTCACCGACCTCGCGACGCGCCTCTCCGGCGTGTGCAACAAGTCGATCGCGGTGCGCGAGTGGGAGGAGGAGATCGTCTTCCTGCACAAGATCATCGACGGCGGCACCGATCGCTCCTACGGGATCCACGTCGCCCGCCTGGCCGGCGTCCCGCGCGAGCTGATCGACCGCGCGCGCGTGATCCTGCGCGACATAGAAGAGGATTCCGAGGACCTCGCGCCGCGTCTGGCGGAACGCAGTGAAGCGCTCCCGGCGGAGCCGGCTCCGGGGCAGCAGCTCTCCCTCTTCGCCAACGCGCCCAGCCGCGTGGAGAAGGCGCTGGCCGAGCTGAAGCTCGAAGAGCTGACGCCGCTCGAGGCGCTGGTCGAGCTCGATCGGTTGAAGAAGCTGCTCTAGTCGTCACTCTCGAGAGCGCAGCGACCAGATCACTCCGAGCGAGAGCAGGAACAACAGTCCTCCGTGCCACGAGAGGTGCTCGCCACTCTCGCGCAGGAAGAAGAACCACACGGCGGCCACCCCGATCACTCCGGTCGCAACCCCTCCGAGCACACCACGCGCGGTCGTCCGGCGGTCGTAGAGCACCATGATGATCGCCGGCCCGAAGCCACAGCCGAGCGCGAACCAGGAGAGCAGCACGAAGTTCAGCACGAGCGGGCTCTCCCCGAAGGCCAGCCAGACCGCGACGACGAGGGTCAGCCCCACTGCAACGCGACTCTTGGTCAGCCCGCCCGAATCCTCGGGCACGCCCCGCCCCGGTCGGAGATCGCGCAGGGCGCTGGCCGCGATCACCAGCAGCTGGCTGTCGCAGGTCGACATGATCGCGGCGAACAGCGTCGCCAGCATGAAGCCGACGAAGCCGGCGAAGAGGAACTCGGTGCTGAGGTCCTGGGCCAGCGTCGGGAAGAGCACCTCGCGCCCGCCCTCACCGAGATCGGCGAGCTCGGGGTAGAGCGCTCTGCCGACCATCCCCATCAGGAGCGCTCCGCCCGCCATCACCACGTTCCAGAAGGTCCCCGTCCACATCGCAGCCTTCGCCTCGGCCGGATCGCGCAGCGACATGTGCCGCACCAGGATGTGCGGGTTGCCCAGCGACCCGAAGCCGATGCAGATCCCGCCGATCAGCGCGAGCCAGCCGGTGTTCAGCGCCATCAGTGAGGGGTCGATCGCGCGCAACTGTTCTCCGAGCTCCCCCAGTCCACCGAGCTTCACCAGCCCCAGCACCGGCAGCAACACGAGCCCGAAGATCATCAGGCACGCCTGGACCACGTCGGTGATCACGACCGCGCGGTACCCGCCGAGCAGGGTGTAGACGAGCACGATCCCCGCGGTGATCAGGAGTCCCCACGTCGCACCATCGATCTCGAAGACCGCGCCGAGCGTCTTGCCTCCGGCGACCAGCTGCGCGCTGATGTAGGTGAGCAGGAAGAGGATCACCACCAGGCCGCCGAGCTGGCGCAGCGGCAGCCGCGAGGATCCCGGCCCCACCGGCCCGTGCGGCGCGCGCCCGAGCACCTCGGGGATGGTGATCGCGCCCGTCTCGATCGACTTCGCCCGCAGCCTCGGTCCGACGGTCACGAACATCACCGTCTCGGCCAGAATGTAGCCGGGAAAGAGCCAGATCGCCGACAACCCCATCGACCAGGCCGCCCCGCTGGCCCCGACCACCAGCCACGCCGAGCGGCCGGAGCTGACCGCGGAGAGGGCCATGGCGAAGAAGGACACCTTCCGGCCGGCGAGGAAGTAGTCCTCCTGACTGTCCGCGTTGCGCCGCGCCGACCAGATGCCGATGCCGATCGTGGCCAGAAGATAGAGAGCGAAGATCAGGATCGTGGTCATCGTGACACTGTAACCCGTCGCCGCCGCGAAGCCGCGGTCCGGCTAGTCGTCCGCCTCTTCACGCTTTCTCGACGCCGTCACCTCTCCGGTCTGCAGGCGCAGGCGGAGCGTACCCGTGACACCCTCTTTCTCGTCCTCGAAGCGCAGCGAGAAGCCCATCCCCGGTCCGAGGGAAAACCAGCCGTCGTCGTCGGGCTCGCCGAGGGGGATCTCCGGCTGACCGGCGATCGAAACGACCAGGTCTCCCCGGGTTATCCCGGCCGTGAGCTCGGCCCCTTCGATCGGCTCGGCATCCCCGACGTAGACGCCGAGGAAGGCCCCGAATCGCTCGCGTGCTGCTCCGTCCGCGGCGGCGACCTCTTCCGGAGTCCAGAGCATCTTCACCACCTCCACGGGGCGCTCGAAGACGCTCGGATCGACCTCGTCGAAAGTCACTGCACTCACGAAGTAGCTCTCCTCCGCCCCCGTCTCCGGCAAGAGCCTGGTGATTCGCGTCGGCAGGTGAAGCCCCTCGAACTCGCGATAGTCGGCGAAGACCACTTGAGCCTCGGTGGCACCGGCGCGGCCGACCTGGAAACCCGTCTCGACGTCGAAGAAGAGCTGTCGCCGGGTCCCCTTCCTCGAGACGGCCTCGACCTTCCAGCAGGGGCGATCGCCGAAGGTGACGCGGCCCGTGGTCGTCGTCGTCGCATACAGCTCACCCCAGTCGAGCTCGGCGTGGAAGGGGCGCGTCTCCTCGATCTCGCGCAAGGCGTCGCCCTTCTCGAGGTGGTTCCCGTAGAAGGGATCGAGCTGCCAGGCCACCTCGCCGTCGTAACCGCGGTGGACCGAGCCGAACGGACCGATCGAGTAGCTCAAGAGCCAGGATGTCGGCGCCGCCCGCTGAATGGTCATCGGTGTCCGCGTGATCCCGGCCCCGGTGATCTCGATCTCGCCCTCCACCTTCATCGAGGTGTGCTTCCGCCAGGCAGCCTCGCCACCGATCGCTTCGACGTGCCTGGCGAACAGCGTTTCGGCCTTCGGCAGATCCGCGAGTTCCGCATCGCCCGAAGCCACCACGGCCGGGCCGGCCGAGCGGTGATCGAGACAGACGAGGCTCCCCAGGCTGTTGCGGCAGTAGATGAGGCCGTTCAGGAGCACCGGCGGGGTCCAGTAGACGCCTTCGTCGAGCACCTTGGTGCGCGAGAGCTCCACGAACTCCTCGGGATCCGCCTCGCCGATGATCAGCTCCCCTTTCGAGGAGAGGATGAGGAGCTTTCCATCCGCCATGCTGAGCGTCCCCATGCCCAGGCCGCGCACGTTCCAGACGGCGTTGCCCTCCAGGTCGATGCACCGCAGCATCGACTCGTCGAAGCCGAAGAAGTGATCGCGCCAGAGGATGCAGCTCGAGACCTTGTTGCGCATCTTCCGGCATCGCCACACCATCCCGGGTGTCTCCCCGCCGAGCTCGAACAGCGCGGCGCCCTTGTCGTACGCCGCCGAGATGAGCACGCGTGTACCGAAAACGATCGGAGTCGCCGCGTTGATCCCGCCGCTGGTGTGCTCCCACTCGTGGAACTGGAGCTGCTCGCCGCTCTCGATCTCGAGGATCGAGAGCCCCCGCCCCGAGATGGCAGCGAGGCACGCCGTTCCGTCCAGCTCGAAGGGAATCGGATTGGCGTGGCTGCCATCGCCGTGGTCCTCGGTCTGCCAGAGCACCGCGCCGTCTTCCTTGCTCACCGCCGCCGTGACCCCGCTCAGGCCGAGGATCAGCCGGTCCTCGAGGACCAGGGGCGAAGCGCTGCAGCCATGGAAGTTCTGCTTGAACTCCACCTCCTCGGAGTAGTCGCGCTCCCAGAGCAGTGCCCCGTCGACAGCCGACAGGCAGACGAGCCTCCCGAAACGGTTGGAGACGTAGATCCGATCGCCCTCCACCGACGGCGTGGTGAGCGTCCCGCCACCGTGAAAACGAGCGAGGTTCTGGGCCGCGGAGGCGCGCGTCCAGAGCTCCTCCCCGGTCTCCGGATCGAGACACCAGACAACATCCTCGCCTCCGGCCTCGTCGAATCCCGTGGTGAAGAGTCGCCCGTCACTGATCGAGACGTTGGCGTAGCCCAGCCCGAGCTCGGCGCGCCAGAGGGGTTCGGCTTCGCCGACGACGCTCCAGCCGCTCTCCTTCGAGATCCCGTTGCGATCGGGCCCGAGCCAGTGAGGCCACTCGCTCGAGCCCGGCCCTCCGGCAGCCGGTTCCTGACGGGCATCGGCCTGGGGAACGAGGAGCGCGAGCAGGAAGAGCAGCGAGAGTCTCGGCATGAGGACTTTCGGGCAGGGCGTTGTTGGGAGGACGGAATGCGAATTCGCGCGCGACGCGGATTCTACGCCCACGGCCGAACTCCAAGTCCACTTCCGAAGAACGAGATCTGCAAAAGCCCTCGAACGAACGTGAACATCCGCAATTAGGAGCTCCCCGTCGCGTTCAGGTCGGGGGTTCGCGTCAGGTAGTAACCCACCGATCCTCGTCTCCGATCAGAGCGTTCTCCGTACACGACCGCAATGGATCGACGAGTCCGGTGGTACACGTGCTAGCCTCATCGCCCCCGTACGCCGCCACGTGACCGCTGAAGGTGAGAGGATACGATGCCCAAGATCTTCATCCCCGGTGAGACCAGGAGGGGAGAGACCAGAGTGGCCGCTGTTCCGGGAACGGTACAGCGCCTGATCAAGGATGGCTTCACGGTAGCCGTGCGGAAAGGCGCGGGATCGGGATCGAAGATCGCCGACGAAGCGCTGGCGAAGGTCGGTGCAACGATTACCGAGGATGTCACTGCCGCCTGTCGCGACGCGGAAATCGTCCTGAGGCTGAATCCGCCGACGCTGGAAGAGGTCGAACAGCTGCCCGAACGCTGCTTGCTCGTCTCGCATCTCTGGCCCTACGACAAGAAGGAGCTGTGCGAGGCGCTGATGCAACGTCGCGTCACCGTCTTCGCGATGGATCAGATCCCGCGCACGACCAAGGCGCAGTACATGGACTCGCTCTCCTCGCAGATGAGTCTCGCCGGTTACAAGGCGGTGCTGATGGCGGCGGAACAGCTCCCCACCACGCTGCCGCTGATGATGACCGCCGCCGGCACGATCAACCCGGCCAAGGTGGTCGTCATGGGCGCGGGAGTTGCCGGCCTGCAGGCGATCGCGACGGCCAAGCGGCTGGGAGCGGTGGTCGAGGCGACCGACGTGCGGCCGGAAGTGAAGGAGCAGGTCCAGTCCCTCGGCGGCAAGTTCATCGAGCCTCCGGGCAGCGCCGTCGGCGAGGGTGGCTACGCCGCCGAGCAGTCGGAGGAGTTCCTGATCAGGCAGAAGGAAACCGTCCGCAAGCACCTCGTCGCTGCGGACATCATCATCACCACCGCCAAGATCCCCGGACGCAAGGCACCGCTCCTGGTCACCGCCGACGTCGTCGAGGAGATGCGCCCCGGCTCGGTGATCGTCGATCTCGCCGCGGAGGAAGGCGGCAACTGCGAGCTGACCCGGTCGGACGAGACCGTCGTCGAGCACGAGGTGACGATCATCGGTACGGCCAACATCCCGGCCACGCTCCCGGTCGACGCCTCCGCGGTCTACGCCATGAACGTCTACAACGTGGTCAAGCACCTCCATCCCGAGGAGGCCACGCTCTCCCTCGACTTCGAAGAAGAGATCACCGACGGCGCCGTCATCATCCACGACGGAGCCTGCCGTTCCGAGAAGCTGGCCGAGGCCCTGGGTCTCGTCGCAGCGAACTAGCCGTCCCGGCCGCGACCACCGTCACGACTACCGAACCGGTATTCCCATGCTCTCCCCGCTTCTGATCGGACTCTACGTCTTCCTTCTCGCGATCTTCGTGGGGCGGGAGCTCCTGACCAAGGTCCCCCACACGCTGCACACGCCGTTGATGTCGGGAGCCAACGCCATCTCCGGCATCACCATCGTGGGCGCGCTGGTCTGCGCGAGCTTCGACTCGCCGGTGGCCGCGTTCATCGGGATGCTCGGGGTGACCGCCGCGATGATCAACGTGGTCGGTGGCTACCTGGTCACCGACCGGATGCTCAAGAAGTTCCAGAAGAAGAGCTGAGGAGCATCGAGTCATGACCTTGCAGACAGTCGTTCACCTCCTGTACATGCTGGCTTCGGTCCTGTTCATCATCGGGATCAAGCAGCTCGCCCAGGTCAGCACCGCGCGCCGCGCCAACGCGATCTCCGCTCTGGCGATGATGATTGCGATCATCGCGGCGATGATGGACATCGCTCAGCACGGCGGGATCGGCTGGGGCTGGGTCATCGCGGGGGTCGTCATCGGATCGGGGATCGGCGCGTATCTCGCCACCACCGTGCGCATGGAGGGGATGCCCGAGCTGGTGGCCTTCTTCAACGGCATGGGCGGCCTCGCTTCGGCGCTGGTCGCGGTATCGATGTCGTTCTTCACCTGGATCACCTGGGGGGAAGTGCTCTCGGCGGAGACTCTGGCGGTGACGACGACGATCGGCATCGGGGATCTTTCCGGCGCGTCAATGGCGCAAGGGCTGAGCCAGGGAGCTCCGCTGCTCACCTGGGACAACGCGATCACCTTGATCCTCTCGATCCTGGTTGGCGGCGTGACCTTGACCGGCTCGCTGGTCGCGTGGGCCAAGCTGAAAGGCGTGATGAAGGGGGGACAGATCTTCCTGCCCTCGCACAACCTGATCAACGTGGCCCTGCTCGCCATCGTCCTCTTCGCGGGCTATCTCGCTTTCTTCTCGCTGTCCCTCGACTCCAGCTTCCTCACCTACTTCCTGCTGATCGTCGCGGTCCTGGCCGCCTGCGGACTCGGAGTCACGTTCGCCATCCCCGTCGGCGGCGCCGACATGCCCGTGGTGGTCTCGCTGCTGAACTCCTTCTCGGGGATCGCGGCGGCAATGACCGGGTTCGTGCTCTACAACAACCTGCTGATCATCAGCGGTTCGCTGGTCGGTGCGGCGGGCATGATTCTGACGTTGATCATGTGCCGGGGCATGAACCGCTCGATCACCAACGTGCTCTTCGCCAGGTTCTCCCTGACCGGTGGTGAGAGAGAGGAGTACGTCAACGTCAAGAGCGGGGACGCGGTCGACGCGGCCATCGCGCTCTCCAACGCCAGCAACGTGATCATCGTTCCCGGCTACGGACTCGCCGCGGGGCAAGCCCAGCACGCCGTCCGTGAGCTGGCCGACCTGCTGGATGGGATGGGGGTCAACGTCCGCTTCGGGATCCACGAGGTCGCCGGCCGGATGCCCGGTCACATGAACGTCCTGCTGGCCGAGGCCAACGTCTCCTACGACCTCTTGTTCAAGCGCGAGGACATCGAGGCGGACTTCAAGAACACCGACGTCGCGCTGGTGATCGGCGCCAACGACGTGGTCAACCCCGCAGCGATCGACGACGAGAACTGCCCGCTGCACGGAATGCCGATCCTGCCCGCGCACGAGGCCGCGCAGGCTTTCGTGATCAAGCGCTCCCTCGCCGCCGGCTTCGCCGGGATGAAGAACAAGCTGTTCGAGTCCGACCGGACGCTGATGGTCTTCGGTTCGGCGAAGGATGTCGTCAACGGGATCATCGACGAGATCAACGACCTCTAGGCGAACCCGGGACCGGGGAAGGGTGGCGTGGGCCGCGCGGAGTCGGCACCGCGGCCGAGACTATCGAAGGGGAGGGCCGATCTCGTATGCTCGGGCTCATGCGCAGATTCGTCCTCCTGCTATTCGGTCTCCAGTGCGGATGGGGAGCTCTCCCGTCGGTACACGCGGCGGGTGAGCCCACCCGCGTCTTCATCTTCGCCGGTCAGTCCAACATGGTCGGCTCGGACTCCAAGGTCCGGGACATCGAGCGCTTCCCCCCCTTCGCCGGCCTGGAAAATCCCCAGAAGCGGGTGAAGTTCTCCTACTGCATCGGGCGCGAGGACAAGCTGCGCTCGAACGGCTGGGTGGAGCTTCAGCCGGTGAATGGCGTCGTCGGTCCGGAGTTGAGCTTCGCCAGGAAGCTCACCGAACGCATCGATGCTCCCGTCGCGATCATCAAGTGCGCGGCCGGTGGCACTCACCTGGGCGGCGACTGGAACCCGGACGAGCCCAGCGGTTTCGAGATGTACCCCCTGGCCCTGGAGTTGATCCGCTCCTCTCTCGCCGTCCTGGACAAGAAGGGCATCGACTACCGCATCGAGGGCTTCATGTGGCACCAGGGCGAGAACGACATGTTCGAAGAGTCCTACCTGCGCGACTACGGGAAGAACCTCGCCAACTTCGTCGCGCGAGTGCGCCGTGACCTGGAGACCCCGGAGCTGCGCTTCTACGTCGGTGAGCTCTGCACGAAGACCATCTGGGGCATGGACCTGCGCCCGCGGATGTACGCCATCAGCCAGGGGCAGAGACAGGTAACCGAGGCGGACCCCCTGGCGGACTACGTGCGCACGTCCCACGTCGGCGTGGAGATCGGTGGCGGCGTCGGCCTGCACTACCACTACGGGACCCTGGGTCAGCTCGAGCACGGGATCAACTACGCGGGCGCCTATCTGGAAGCCCTCGGGCTGGGCGATGAGCCCTCTCCCCCGCTCGACAAGTGGCCCTACCGCGAGGGAGGAGCGATTCAGCTCTTCATCCTGGCCGGCCATCGCAACATGGAGGGCGAGCGAGCCTTCGTGCAGGAGCTCAGGTCCGTCCGCGGTGGACGCGCGCTGCTCGAGGACAACGAGAAGATCCCCTTCATGTACAGCGTGGGAGGCGGGTACAAGGTCTCGGATTCCTGGGAAGCCCTGGGCCCGAGGGGAGCCTACGACACCTTCGGCCCCGAGCTCAGCTTCGGCCGGACGCTGCAGAAGAAGATCCGGAGCCCGATCGCCATCGCCAAGTTCACCCATTCGGGATCACAGATCATCGACTGGACGCCGGAGGGCAGCGAGGCCGAGTCGCGAAACCTCTACCCGGACTTCATCGCCTTCGTCCAGGCGGCCATCGCCGACCTGACCGAGAAGGGACACGAGGTCGACCTGGCCGGCATCTTCTACCACGTCGGTGAGAACGACATGTCCTTCGGCCCCTACCGCAAGAGGGCTCCGGAGAGGATCCAGTCGTTCGTTCGCCAGAGCCGCGAGGACCTGGGCCTTCCCGAGCTGCGCTGGTTCGTCAGCCAGCAGCCCCCCACCGACGACGAGCGCGTCAACGAGATCGACGTCACGGCGGAGCTGAAGAGGGTGGCCGCGAAGGACGAGCACTTCATCCACATTCAGGCCTTCGATCTGCCCGAGCAGGAGAAGAAGCTGGTCCTCGACACCCGAGCGGTCGTGGCGCTGGGTGAGCTGATCGCGCGAGCCTACCTGGAGCTCTAGGAGCGATCGCGGGCCCTGCCCTGACTCCGGTCGGCGAGGGGCCCTTCTCCAGGCTCCAGGGCCGGCTTGGTCGGGCCCATCCTCGAGCTCGACGGGGCCCTCACCCTCGCCCGAAAGGGGCCGAAGCGGCAGGTCGTACCCGCCTCGTACGAAGCGAAGCCCCGCCGCGCGTATTCCGGTGGTATCGTTCGAGGCTCGATCCCCGCCCGAGCGGCCCATCGCCGATCCTCTCCCCATCCCCTGGAGCTCCCGACCATGCACGGTGTCCTCGTTTGCCTCCTGCCTCTCGCCCTGTCCCAGCCGGCCGGTGACGCGACCGAATGGTCGAGCTTCCTCGGTCCGAACGGCTCGTGTCAGATCGATTCCGCCGCGCTGCCCGACACGCTGGACCCGGAGAAGACGCTCCGCTGGCGAGCCGAGATCGCGGGCGGCTACTCCTCCCCGATCGTGGTCGGCGACGTGCTCTTCCTCACCTCCGCCGCGGGGAAGGAGCTCCTGACCCAGTGCATCGATCGCAAGACCGGTGAGGAGGTGTGGCGGCGCGAGCTTCCTTTCCACGGCAAGCGCCCCGGCGCGAACTCGCCGGCCGCACCGACGCCGGTCTCCGACGGCCGGGCCGTCTACTGCGCCTTCCACGACTTCGGTGTGATCGCCTACGACATGGAGGGCGAGGACCTCTGGGAAGCGCCGATCGGCCCGTTCACCATCCCGCACGGCTTCTCGAGCTCTCCGTTGCTCCACGAGGATCTGCTCGTGCTGCAGGTCGACCAGGACTCGGGTTCTTACGTCATCGCCTGGGACAAGGAGACCGGCGAGGAGCGCTGGATGGTCGAGCGCCCGGGGCTTACGCACGGCTACGGCACCCCCGCGCTCTACGTCCCGAAGGAAGGGCCGGCGCAGGTGATCCTCTCGGGGACGTACCGGATCAGCGGTCACTCGCTCGAGGACGGCGAGCCCCTGTGGTGGGTCGACGGCGGCGGTCAGATGCCGATGACCTCGCCGATGGTCGTGGGCGATCGCGCCATCGTCTGCAACTTCTCCTCGTCATCGTCCGAATCCGGCCTGCCCAAGTTCTCGGGGAGCTTCGAAAAGGCGCTCGAGGAGCGCGATACCAACGGCGACGGCCTGCTGGGCCCGGACGAGTTCGAGAACCGGATGATCAAGATGGCCTTCTTCGTCTTCGACCTCGACGATGACGGCTTCTTCAACGAGCGAGACTGGGCTTTCATCGTCAGGGGCAGCCAGGCGGCGGGTGGGCTCTACTCGATCAAGCTCGACGGCACCGGCGACGTGAGCGAGAGCCACGTCTCCTGGACGAACGACAACCGGCGCGGACTCTCGGAGACGACCTCGCCGCTGATCTTCGACGAGATGATCCTGATGCTCAAGAGCGGCGGCCTGGTCAGCACGTACGACCTCTCGACCGGCGAGCTCTTTCAGACCGAGCGGATCGGGGAACCCGACCAGTACTGGGCCACCCCGGTGCTCGCCGACGGCAAGATCTACCTCGCCAGTTTCTCCGGCATCTTGACCGTCCTCTCCGCCGACGCGGAGTGGGAGGTGCTCTCCGAGACGAACCTCGCTGACTCGGCCGATTCCGCGGTGGTGATCTGGTCGACGCCGGCGATCGCCGACGATCAGATCTTCGTGCGGACGCAGAAGGCCCTCTACTGCTTCGGACTCCCCAAGGAGTAATCCGGTCGCCGGTGCGCGAAGAAGAGCTCTTCGCGGTACAGGACGTCGTAGCCGTTCTCCTGCAGGAGCAGGCAGCGATCGAGGTCGATGATGCTGCGGCAGATGTCACTGTCCGGTGAGCTCCGGGCGAGAGCGAGGAAGGTCTCACTATCGGCGATCTCTCGCGCCGCCCGGCTGCGCGGGTAGGCGGCTGCGCCGTAGTCATCGTCGAAGTAGAAGCCCCGCCCCCGCTTCTTCTCGGGAGCGAACACCAGGTTCTTCAGCGCGAAGAAGTCGTTGATCGGCCGCCCCCGGTGCCGGACGATCTCGGTGTTGCCGCCGATGTTGTCGTGGCAGCACGAGCGGAAGACGAGGAAGGGGGCCCGCTCGGTGATGCCGTAATCGATGCCGCCGTCGGTGACCGACCCACAGGCGCCGAAGAAGGTGACCGCGGCCGGGTGGCGTCCTCGAATCGGCTCGAAGATGTTCTCCCGCTCGAAGCGGTAGTTGTCGAGGCCGCGAAACCTCCAGAAGAAGAGGATCCGGTAGTAGAGCTCCCAGCGGTGGTCGACGTCCGTGCCCAGGATGTCGTGATCGGGCATCGCGCGCGCCAGGAAGCGCGCGTGCCACCCTCCGACCGTCGCGGGATTGTGAATCAGGCGGGACTCCTGCTCCCCGCGCGGGACGAAGTCGGCGATCAGGCCCCGCAGGTACGCATCCCGCTGGCCGCGTCGCGCCTCCCAGGCGACGCTGCGCCGCTTCCAGGAGCACTCGGGAAAGGCCGGGAAGACGCGATCCCAGGCCTCGTGGTGCGCCGCCAGGTGTTCGCGGATCGCAGCGTCTTCCAGGCGGCGGCCCGCGTCGTCGAATCTTCCCGCGCGAAACTCGTCCAGGAGTCCGCGCATCGGGTCGAGGAAGTCCTGCTCCCCGCCCGCCGCGTGAAAGGCGCGTAGCTCGGGGGACTCCCTACCTTCGATACCTCCGCTCATGACGAGAGCGAGCCACTATCGGCTCGCTCTCGAGGAAGATCAAGGTGCGAAGCGCAACCGTCGCTCAGACACCCAAGGTGATGGCCAGTCCGCGCCTCCTTGGGCGAAGCTCACTCGACCGCGAGCAACTCGATCCGGAAGACCAGGCTCTCGTTCGGCCCGACGAGTGGCGCTCGGCCGAGCTTGCCGTAGGCGCGCACCGGCGGCACGACGAAGACGGCGACCCCACCCACCTTCATCAGCTGGACCATCTCCGACCACCCCTTGATGACGCCGTTGATCGCGTGCCACTCGGGCTTGCCACGTTCGTACGAGGAGTCGAAGAGCTCGCCGTTCATCGTCCACCCCGCGTGGTGGATCTTGACCCTTCGCAGGTGCCAGCCGCCGCCGGGCTTGCCGGTGCCCTCGCGCAACATCTCGTAGCGCACGCCGCTGTCGCGGGTGACGCAGTTCTCTTCCGCGGGCAGCGAAAAGGGCGGCACCTCGCGTTTCCTTCCGAAGAGTCGGCCGAGCATCGTGTCGAGTGTGGGCTGGGGAACCTCGCTCCTGCGTCGAGGTGATCCGCCAATCCTACTCAACGATTTCGCTTCGTGGCGTGCACGAATCGAACCAGGAGTGATCGACGCGCCGCGCGCGCGTGGGGAAAGCCCTCCAGCGCCTCGACGTAGCGCTTTGCCGCGTGGCTCCAGTGGAGTTCCTCATCCACAGCTCGGCGAGCAGCCAGCTCGATCTTCTCGCGGCGCGGAGCGTCGTCGTAGAGCTCCACCAGGAGCCGGCTCAGCTCCTCGACCTCGCCTTCGCCCGCGGCCACGCGCAGGACGCAGTCACCGGGTAGGTGAGCGAGCTCGGGAAGGTCGCTGACGATCACGCCACGTCCCAGGGCGAGCGCCTGCGAGGCACCCCCAGAAGTGCCGCCGGCGGAGGGACCGCGCAGGTTCACGCAGAGATCCGCGGCGTGCAGTCCCTGCCACACCTCTTCCTGAGGCAACCAGCCGCTGACCTTGACCACCTCTTCCAGCTGCAAGCGGGAGATCCAGGTCCGCAGGTCGAACTCGTTCGGCCGCTCCTCGCCGATCAGGAGCAGCCGCAACCCTTCGCGTTCACGCTGAGCACGCGCCACCGCCTGGAGCAGGACCCCGGGGCGCTTGTGCGCCTGCAACGCGCCGAAGCTGGCCACGATGAAGTGATCGCGCCACTCGTCGGCGAGCCCCGCGCGCGCCTCACGCCGGTCCTCATCTCGCCAGCGCCGCTCCGCGCCGTGGTGAACGCGCGCGATCGGCGTGAACGCGTTGCGCGAGGCGAGGATCTGCTCACCCATCCAGTCGGAGTGCACCAGGAAGGCGTCGGCGCGGCGCACGACCGAGTGGTTGAAGGTGAGGCGAAAGCGGTCGCGGCTGAGCCCCTGCGCTTCGACGACGCCCCCGTCGCCGAGCTCGAGGGTCTCCCACACCCCACCCCGCCAGCACGCCGCCCCGCGCAGGAAGATCCCCAGCTCGCGCAGGTCGCCATTGAGCCGCTGCTCCGGGGTGGGGTGGATTCCCGTCACTTCGATGCGCAGCGCCACGTCGTCATCGGGATCGAGGTCGATGAGGAGCTCCTCTTCGACCACCCGCCGCCGCGCGTCGAGCTCCGCCACGCAGAAGTCGCCGGCGAGGACTCGCAGCTCGCGCCCCGCCGGCACCATCACCCGTAGCCGCAAGCGGTCGGTCCGCGGCGGGAAGATCGACGCCGCGCGCCCACTCCATTGTCCCGGCAGCTCGGGGGCGAACCAGCCGCTGCGGAAGATCCCCTCGCCGGCCGCGGACTCCTCCACTCCGGCACGCTTGTTCTTCAGGTAGACCGCCGCCTCGGCCAGCCCCCCCTCGGCGAAGGCGCGCCGCAGGCCCCGCAGCCCACCCCGCGCGATCCGGGGAAACGCCGCCAGCGCCAGGTCGAAGAGCACCCAGTCGTGCAGCATCACCGTCCCGCCGAGGCCGCTGATCATCGGCACCATGAAGGCGTGCTGCGTCTCGTTGCCCAGCTGATAGAGGATCTGGTCGAACTCGCGCGGCACGATCTGGTCCACGCCGCGTGTGCGCTCTCCCGACGCCTCCTCCCCCTCGAGGCCGACATCGACGAACAGCTCGACCTCGGCGTTCTCGCGCAGATAGGGAAGGAGATGTCGCGTGTAGTCGCCAATCCCCGATCGAGCCTCCGCGGGCGTGGTGACCAGGGCGATGCGCACGGCCGCGGCGCCTAGCGGGTGAGTACCTCGACCCCGTCCGGACCGACGTAGAGCGAGTGCTCGGTTTGCGCGATCATCACCCCCTCGTCCTCGACCAGCGGGGGGAAGCGGATCAGGGAACCCTGCTTGGCCAGCTTGGAGATGGCCGCCTCGACCGCCTCCTGATCGAGATCGGTGAAGTAACGGCGGGCGATCGGCAGCCCGCGCCAGCTCTGGAAGGCCTTGATCACGTCGCGGTCGAGGCCCTTGGCGCGCGAGGGCGGCTTCACCAGCATGAACACCTCGGACTTGCCCCGCTCGTGGATCATCCCGCGCCCGGTCGAGGAGAAGGGCTCGATCGCGACCACCGAGCCGCCCTTGACTCGCGTCCCGGTGCGCTCGGCGTAGCTGGGAATCTGGGGCGCGGTGTGCACCTTCCAGCGGTCGAGGCCGTGACCGGTGAGGTTGCGGACCGGCTCGAAGCCCGCGCCGGTGATCACCTGCTCGACGGCGGCCCCGATCTCGCGAACGGGAACGTCCGGCCTCAGCGTCTCGATCGCCGCGGCCAGGGCGTCGGCGGAGGCCTGGATCAGCTCACTCCAGCGCCCATCGGAGGAGAGGTCGAAGGTCGCCGCGGTGTCGGCGACGTAGCCGTCGACGTGGACCCCGAAGTCGACTTTTACACAGTCCCCCTCTTCGTAGCGGGTCTCGTCGTCGGGAGGAGAGCAGTAGTGGGCGGCGATGTGGTTGCGGCTGGTCTGAGCGGGGAACGCAGGCACGCCTCCGCGCTCGCGCATCATCGCCTCGACGCCTTCGAGCACGTCGCGCAGGAGGACCCCGGGCCGCACCGTCTCGCGAGCCCATTCCCGGCAGTCGGAAGCGATCCGCCCCGCCTCGCGCCACTTCTCGAGGACTTCTCTCTCCATCTCGGCTTTCATGAGGGCGAGGATTCTAGCCCGGAGGGCTTCCCGTCGATACTCCCCCCATGAGGCCTATCCTCCCGCTCCTCGCCATGGCCCTCGCGATCCCGAGCCTCGCTTGCCAGACGCGGGTATCTCGAACCCAGACCCCGGCGGAGACCGTCCCGATGGCCTCGGCGCTGCCCACCCACGCTTTCGAGCTGGTCGAGCGCGGCCGGGTGGTCGGCGTGGTGGTCGAGTTCGTCGAGCTCGGAGGAGACCGGCGCTTCTTCAGCGTGCGGAACGACCTCCAGCAGGAGCTGGGCCTGGTGGACCAGGACGGTCGCTTCTGGCGCTACCGCGCCCACGGAGAGGAGGACGCGGAGTGGATCGGCACCGGCACGGTCCTCCAGGGGGCGATCCGCATCCTCGAGGCGCACGAGGGGTGCGAGCTGTTCGAGGTGGACCTCGAGCTCTTGAGCACGACGGCCTCGGGCGAGACCGGCTGAGGGCGCGGTCTCGGGTGTACACCCGATCGACCGCTCGCGGACGCCCCGGCGTCCCCTCCGGTCCGCTCCCCGCACCTGGGAAACCCGCCCCGAGAGACGGCTGGACGCCGCCGGGCCGGACCGAATCGAGGAGCTTCTCGATCCGGGCGGGGACGTTTTGCAACTTCCTCGAACGGCTCGCGAAACCGGAGTTCCAGGCCGGTGAATCGTCGGTCGGAAGGGTCTGCCGGGGGCCGAGTGCAGGATCTGGGAACGAATCTCTCGCCCCATTAGCGGGCGAATGGTCGGAGGAGTCCTCTGCGGGAGCCGGAATGCCTCAATCCTCGCGGGCCGGTTGTTCGAAGAGGATGAGCAGCGGGGCGCGCCGATTCCACTCACTTCTCGCCCCACCCTCCCCCCCTTCTGAGCCCCGAAAGATCCGGACATGATC
>CAZCAC010000069.1:0-45568 GCA_964496575.1 uncultured Planctomycetaceae bacterium
TCGTCCGAGTGCGTCGGCACCACCAGCCGCGTCACCTCGATCCACACGCCCTCCTCGCGCATCACCTCGAGCGCGCGCAGCACCGGCTTCAGCTTGCCGCCCACGATCTTCTTGTAGAAGCCATCGTCGAAGCTCTTGAGGTCGACGTTGGCGGCGTCGGTCACGCGGCACAGCTCGCGCAGCGGCTCCTCGCTGATGTAGCCGGCGGTGACCAGTACGTTGCGGATCCCCAGCTCGCGCGCGAGCGCGGCGGTGTCGCGCACGTACTCGTAGAAGATGATCGGCTCGGAGTACGTGTAGGCGATCGAGGGGATGCTCCGCTCGCCGGTGAGGCGTGCCAGCTTCGCCGGCATCAGATCGTGATTGCGCGTCTCCTCGGGTTTCTTCTGCGAGATCTCCCAGTTCTGGCAGTTCAGGCAGCGCAGGTTGCACCCCGCGGTGGCCAGCGAGAGGATCTCCGAGCCGGGCAGGAAGTGGTGCAGCGGCTTCTTCTCGATCGGATCGACGTGAACGCTGCAGGGATTGCCGTAGGCGACGGAGTGCAGCCGCCCGCCCTTGACCACCCGCGTCCGGCAGAAGCCGCGGTCGTTCTCGCCGAGGATGCAGTCGTGCGGACAGAGAATGCAGCGGACCAGGCGCCCGGTGGCCTCGTACCAGCTCGCCTCGCACGAGTGTTTCCCCAGTTCCTCGGGGGCGTCGTTGCGGAAGCCGACGCGCAGGCCGCCTCGACCGTCCTCCTCGAGCAGGTCTCGCGCGGTGTACAGACCCAGCGCCAGGCCGCAGCCGCCCATCACGTAGCGCTTCATGAAGCTGCGACGGTCCGGGTTCCTCGGCGTGCCGCTCATGTCTTCGCCACCTCCTCGGCCTCGGGTCTCGTCGCCGGCCTTCGCGGTCTCGAGCGATGGAACAGGAGCTGCTCCGCCTTGCGCAGGAGATCGGAAGTCCGCCCCACCGGACAAAGCACTTCGCAGAAGGGACGCCGCAGCCACACCGTAGCCAGGACCAGGGCTGCCGCCACCCCGACCACGATCCAGCTGGTCACGAAGAGGTTCTCGTAGAAGAATGTGTACCAGTCACCGAACGTCCCCGCCCCGATCTCGTAGTCAGCCTCGATCTTGAAGTAGGAGACGGCGGTGAAGACGAGCACCAGCCAGGAGATCACGCGCAGGAACCGGGGCGGCCGGCGCGAGCCGGGGCAGACGCGACCTTGCGCGGTGCCGAGGCTCCCGACCGGGCAAGCGCGCGTACACCAGAAGCGCTTCTCCAGGTTCATGATCAGGACCGCCGGGATCAGGTACGGCCGCACGTAGCCGAAGACGCACTTGCGCGGGCAGACGTGGCAGAAGAGCCACGGCACCTTGAAGTAGCAGCGGAAGATCGGATAGAAGGCGACGAGGGCGAGGCCGAGGAAGCTCGCCCAGTGGAAGAGGCGCAGCCGGGTGAGCTCGTAGACGGCGTCCGAGATTCTCCGCCAGCCGCTCACCAGCAGCCCGCCGCCGCTCGCGGGGAGGCGCAGGCCGATCGCCAGGGCGATCCCCAGGGCGAGCAGACCCAGCACCGCGTAGTTGAAGGCGGGGGCGAAGGAGAAGTCATAGACGGCCGTGCTGGTGTCCTCGGCGACGATCGCCACGCCGAGGCCGACGAGGACCAGGAACATGATCCCGAAGGCGAGCACCGGTCGCTGAACTCGCTCGGGTGCGGCGACGGGCACGTCCAGCGGCTCGAGCAGGAGACCGAGGGAGCTGACGAGCTTGATCCCGCCGAGCACCAGGCAGGTCGTCACCAGCCCCAGGAGCGGGATCGCCAGCGCGCCGACGAGCAGCGCGCCGAGGCAGGCGCCGAAGAGATCGAAGGCGAAGACCTCGCCCGCGGTCCGCTCGACGTCGCGGAAGGAGAGCCTCGCCGCCGGGGGGAACTGCGCGCCGACGATCAATCCGACGAGGCCGTTGGCGACGACGAAGAGCGTCGGGCCGTCGAGGGTCAGCGCCCCCGATTCGAGGGCGACGATTCCACCGGCGATGGCGAAGGCGACGACGGCCAGCGCGACGTCGAGGCCGCGGAGGAGGAGCTTCGGTCGCGTCGAGCGCCCCGCCCCGACGGCGCCGATCGCGGCGCCGCAGAGGAAGCTGGTGATCACCCAGCCGAGCTCGCGGTAGACCGAGCCGAAGCTGACCTGGAAGGCGATCAGGACCACCACCTCCAGCCCCAGGCCGGCGAAGCCGCTGGTGAAGAGCGCGGCCGGCACGCTGCGCCGCGGCGCTCGCGCGGCCATGGTGATCGATCCGATGAGCACGCCGAGCACCAGCAGCGCCGGCAGGAGGAGGCTGCTGCCGAAGCGGGAGAGCCACCAGGCGAGATGCGCGTAGTAGCTGCCGGGGCGGAAGTCGCGGTTGGGTGCTGTCGTCGTCGAGACGAGCGTCTCCACGTCCGCGAGTCGATCCTCGGTGAGCCGCGCGGCCAGGAACTCGGGCCGGACCCAGAGCGTCTCGATGCCGCGCTCGGAGAGATCCGCGAAGGCTTCGAAGGAGAGCGGTCGGTCGGAGGCGACCAGACCCAGCCGCGACCCGGGGACGATCAGCCGGTGGGGGAAGACGGTGTCGAGCGCCGCCACCACCGACGAGGCGAGCCGTCGCAGCTCGGGCCCGGCGTAGTTCTCCGCGCCGGAGAGCTGGAAGCCGAAGACGCCGCCGGGGCGCAGCGCGTGCCGCACCTCGGCGAAGAACTCCTCGGAGTAGTAGCGACTCAGCTGCGCGGTCGAGGGATCGGGCAGCGCCATCAGGATCGCGTCGTAGCTCTCGTGCGCTTCTCGAACCACCCGGCGGGCGTCGCCTGTGATCCAGCGGACTCGCTCGTCGATCTCGGATTGCAGCTCGCGCACCAGCTCGAGGATCGCCGGGTCGAGCTCGACGTAGTCGATCACCTCGACGGGGTACCTGGTCGTCTCGCCGAGTGCGCCGCCGAGGCCGCCCGAGAGCAGCAGCACGTCTCGCGGCGCGGGGTGCTGGGAGAGCGCGTAGTGCACGCTCTCCTCCGCGCCGATCGAGTCGTTCGTCGATCCGATCGGCACGCCGCTGGCGAAGACGGTGGTCTCGCCGCCGCTGCGGGTCATCACCAGGTCGCCGTAGGGCGTGGTGACGCGCTGCTCGACGTCGAGACCGGCGAAGCGTGCCCGCACGGTGCTCCGCTCGAGATCGGTGACCGCCAGCAGGGCGACCGCCGCGGCCAGCGCCACGACCATCCCGGCCCTCGACCGAGGTCGTGCGGCGACGTGTGCGAGGTACAGGGCGGCGAGCAGGTTGGCGAAGAGCAGCCCGCTGGCGATCTGCAGCGGCTCGAGGAAGTGGACCAGGACGAGACTGAAGAGCACACCACCGAGGATTCCCCCGGCGCTGTCGAGGGCGTACACCTGTCCAATCGGCTTCGCGTCGCGCCGGAGCGAGACCGCGCCGGCGAAGCGCGTCAGCAGGAATCCCGACAGGAGGCAGAAGGGCGCGAGCAGCCCGAGCGTCGCCCAGAAGACACCGCCGAGACCGACCATCATCCCGGTGGGGAAGAGCCGTGCCGAGAGAGCGATGCACGCGAGCGAGGCGAAGGGCAGGACGCCGACCAGGACCTGTGCGACGACGAGTCGGCCGATCGACACCTCGCGAAGGCCCGATCGTCGGGCGAGCGCGCAGCCGATCCCGGTCAGGAGCAGCCAGTTGGCGAGGATCACGCCGAGGGTCAGCTCGCACCCCCCGAAGAGGTCGAGGAACGCGCGCAGTGCCAGCAGCTGGGTGACGACGGCGGTCAGCCCCAGAAACACGACACACAGCGCGATCGCCTCGCGCGAGCGGGAGGCGCCGAACGACGAGGGTGGATGCTTCATTGGCCCGGCCCGAGTATAGCCGCGGAAAGAGTTCCGAGCGCGGCGAGCCGCCGCCTTGCGGCCTCCTCTCCCCCCGGGCATCATCGCTCGAGTCGGAGACGGGACACGAGACGAACGAGTCGGGAGGAAGACTCTTGAAGGAAGGCTGGAGCTACGGCGGTGTCGAGAGCGATCAATGCGTCGAGGATTTCATCCAGATCCTGGACGAGTGCTTCGCGATCAAGGAGGAGCTGGGCCGCAAGGTCGTCGATATCGCGGGGCCGGACGTCCTGCGCTTCGTGCGCGGGAAACGGGGCACCAAGGCAGCGCTGCTCTTTTCCCCGATGGGGCAGTATTTTGGCGGCCGGCGCGTGGCGATGTCCGGCATCGGCGGGGTGGGGACACTGCCCACCGAACGCGGCGACGGCGTCGCGACGGTGCTGATGAACGAGTGCGTGCGCGAGCTCCGGACGGCGGGTGTGCCGCTTTCGGTGCTCTATCCGGCGACGCTGCCGCTGTACCGCCGCGCCGGCTACGAGCACGCCGGCAGCCGTATGAAGATCACCGTGCCGATCGCGAAGATCGGCATTCGGGAGCGTGATACCGGTCTCGAGCTGCGCGAGGCGACCGAGGAGGATCGGCCGGCGCTGCGCGAGCTCTACGAGTCGACCGCGTGTCACCGCAACGGCTTCCTCTCGCGCAACGAGTACATCTGGACCCGGGTCTGGTCGCCGATTCGCGCACCCTCGAAGGGATTCGTGGTCGAGGATGGCGGCGCGATCGAAGGCTACCTCTACCTCACGCGCACCGCGAGCGACGACCTGTTCCAGACCCTCACCCTGACCGACTTCGTCACCACGACTCCACGCGCGGCCCGGCGGCTCTTCTCCTTCCTCGGTGACTACTCGTCCCTCGGCAATGAAGTGACCTGGTTCGACGGCCCGGGAGGATCCCTCCTGCAGCTCCTGCCGCGGATCAGCTTCGAGGTGTCGGTGCACATGCACTGGATGCTGCGCATCGTCGACGTCCCGGCAGCGCTGGAGGCGCGCGGCTACCCGCTGGAGCTGGA
Source organism: uncultured Planctomycetaceae bacterium (assembly GCA_964496575.1). Classification (GTDB taxonomy): domain Bacteria; phylum Planctomycetota; class UBA1135; order UBA1135; genus CAZCAC01. The sequence goes on from CAZCAC010000069.1 coordinate 4,917, forward strand.
GGGCGAGCTGCACTTCGCGGTCGAGGATCCGGTGATCGAGGAGAACTCCGGCAACTGGCTGCTGCGCGTCACCGGCGGCCGCTGCTCGGTCGAGCGCGGCGGCCGGGGGGACCTCGCGCTCAGCGAGCGCGGCCTCGCCTCACTCTACTCCGGCTTCATGAGCGCGGAGTCGATCGCCCTGTGTGAAATGGCCCGCGGCGAGGAACGAGCCCTCGCCACGGCCACCGCGCTCTTCGCCGGCCCGGCGCCGGGAATGGGTGATATGTTCTGAGCTGTCCTCACCGCCCGTCTTCGACAACTCCATCGAAACCGCCATGAGAATCCACTCGGTTGCCATTCTCCTCGCCACCCTCACGATCGGCTGGCCGGGGGCACGTGAAGCGGACGCCTCGACGCAGGGCGGCCCTCATCAGGCCACCGGCATCCGCATCGGCGAGGTCACCGCGACCTCGGCGATCGTCTGGACGCGGCTCACCGCCAGACCGAAGCGTGAGGAGTCCAGCTGGGAAGTCCCTGGTGCGACGGGGACGGTGAAGGTCGTCTGGTGGCCGCGCGCGGACCCCATCGAGAGACGGGAGACGAAGTGGCGAGCGGCCGATCCGGAGGCCGACTACACCTGCCAGGTCGAGCTCGAGGGGCTATCACCCCGCACCGATTACGGGCTCGAGGTCCTGACCCGCGCTCCGGGTAGTGGCGAGGCCACCTCGCGGCTCGAAGGCGGCTTTCGCACTGCACCGGCCGCCGACCGGCCCGCGCCGGTGCGTTTCACCGTGGTCACCGGACAGGGCTATCACCGCCGTGACGCCGAGGACCGGGGGCACGCGATCTATCCGCTGATGCTCGCCCTCGATCCCGACTTCTTCGTGCACACCGGCGACATCGTCTATTACGACAAGAAGGATCCCGTGGCCAGGGACGTCGCCACCGCGCGCGCACACTGGCACCGGATGTACGCGCTGCCCTACCAGCAGGAGTTCCACGCCCGCGTGGCGAGCTACTTCATCAAGGATGACCACGACACGCTCAAAGACGATTGCTGGCCGGGGCAGAAGAACGGCGAGCTGACCTTCGAGGACGGGCTCAGGATCTTCCGCGAGCAGGTGCCGATGGGGGAGTGCACCTACCGTACCGTGCGCCATGGCCGGGACCTGCAGGTCTGGCTGATCGAGGGGCGCGACTTTCGCAGCTCGAACAGGGACGAGGACGGTCCCGAGAAGACGATTCTCGGCGCCGAGCAGCTCGGCTGGCTCCAGCGCACCATGCGCGAGTCCGACGCGACCTTCCGCGTTCTGATCAGTGCCACGCCGATCGTCGGGCCCGACCGCAAGAGCAAGGCCGACAACCACGCCAACGCCGCCTTCGCCCACGAGGGCCAGCGGCTGCGAGCCTTCCTCGCCGGGCTCGGCAACGCGGTCGTCGTCTGCGGCGACCGGCACTGGCAGTACGTCACTCAGGATCCCGAGACCGGGCTGATGGAGCTCAGCTGTGGGCCCACCAGCGATCGCCACGCGGGTGGGTTCAAGGAGTCGAACAGGAGCGACATGCACCGCTACCTGAACGTGGCGGGGGGATTCCTCGAGGTCGTCGTCGAGCGCGAGGAGGGCGAGCCACGCCTGGTCTCGCGGCATCACGATGTCGCCGGTGAGGTTCGCCACGAGGAGATCGTGCGGCTCCCCAGGTGACGAGCGGAATCCCCCCCTCCCCCCACCCCACCCCGCCCCGCCGTGGCCACGGCATCTCTCCGGCGCCCGTCCCTCGCCGGCCGCTGGCAATGCCCGTCCGGCCGACGATCGCTCGCCTTCCGGACGGGCTCCCCGACCGACTGCCATCCCGACTATCGCGGCGGGGACTCACCTCGCCGCGCCAGGGAGATGGACGTTCGCCGGGGGTGCAGGTAACGGCGCGAGCTCTGTTCTTCGTCGGGCTTCGGGAGCGCCCGCGCGCCGCTACATCCCACTCCCGATCACGCCACCTCGCCTCGACGGGATCACGGGCAGCTCCTCGACCGCGATCTCGCCGAGGTCGAACTCGGCCGCCTCGCGCGAGAACTCCATCGGCTCGGAGGATCCTCTCGCCCAGACGTTCGGCCGCTCGCCCGCCGAGGCGCGGAGCTCGATCGGCTGCGCATCGCTCGGCCACCGCTCGACGCGAAAGAAGCCCTGGTGATCGGTGGTGAACTTCGCCGTCGTCCCACCACCCTCGATCTCGCACCACGGCGGATCGAGGATCCAGTCGGGGCGTATCACCCGTCCGGTGAGCGTCGTGGTGTGCTGCAGCTCTCCCTTGCCCACGAAAGCGGAGCCGTCTCCATCGCCGAGTGAGCCGAACTCCATCGAGCCGAACCAGAGGTGGCCACTCTCGTCGGTGACCTCCGCCTCCACCGATCCGGGGTGCGCGAGGATGTTCCAGCGGGGAAATGAGAAGTGGCCCCGATGATTGGCCTCGGTGGTGAGGAACTGCTCGCCGTAGCGCGCCGTCACCAGCGCCCCGGCGGCGGGGGAGCCGTCGGGCAGGTGGAACGAACCGCGTAGCGAGGTGACGATGGTGCTCTGTTCCTCGCCGGTCAGGTCGATCCTGGCCGTTCCCACGCAGCCCGCCACGACGAGGAGCGGGAGGAACAGGGTCAGGTGGAAGAAGGACCGTTTCATGGCGGACATGATAGCGAGTCGAGGCCGGCACGTAAGGGATCAGTACGGTGCTCGACACCCGGTTGCCGGGAACTGACAACCGAGAGTCGGCACCGTACTGACAGTAGACTGTGCAGCCCCGTTCCTTCACCCGAGGAGTGCCATGCTGAACTTCGCGACGAACCGGATTCTGGCCGCCGGACTGCTGATCCTGGCGACTCCCGTCACCTTCGCCCAGGAGCGCGTTCCCGGCGATGTCTGGTTGCGCTTCGAGACCCCGGAGGAGGCCGGCTTCTCCTCGGAGAAGCTCGCCGAAGCGAAGGAGTACTACGACTCGCTCGACGCCGCGGCCGCGATGGTGATCTTCGACGGCGCGGTGCTCGCCTCCTGGGGGGATGTCGAACGCCGGCTCATGTGCCACTCGATGCGCAAGAGCGTGATGAGCGCGGCCTGGGGCGTGCACGTCGATCGCGGGGAAGTAGATCTCTCGAAGACCCTGGCCGAGCTCGGGATCGACGACATGGAGCCGAAGCTCACCGAGGTCGAGAAGCGAGCGACGATCCTCGATCTGTTGAAAGCGCGCTCGGGCGTCTACCGACTCGCGGCCTACGAGCCGCCGCAGAACCCCAAGCCCCCGCGCCACAGCCATGAGCCGGGCACGTTCTTCTGCTACAACAACTGGGACTTCAACACGCTGCTGACGATGTTCGAGCAGGAGGTCGGCAAGGACTTCTTCGTCGACGTCTACGAGAGCCTTGCGTTGCCGACCGGCATGCGGGACTACCTCCCGCGGCACGGCTATCGGCACTACGAACGCGACAAGTCGATTCACCCCGCTTATCCGATCCGGATGTCCGCGCGCGACCTGGCTCGCTTCGGCACGCTCTTCCTGCGGGAGGGGCGCTGGGGTGAGCAGCAGGTGCTGTCGAAGGAGTGGGTCGAGCGCTGCCGCACGCCGTACTCGGAGACGGGGCGGGGCGGCGGCTACGGGCTGCTCTGGTGGACGGCGGGGGAGGAGGATCTCCTGGCGCTCGGGATGTACTCCGCGCTCGGCTACGGGGGGCACGCGGTCGACGTCCTGCCGGGGGCGAACCTGGTGCTGGTCTTTCGCGTGAATACCTTCGAGGGCAAGAGCGTGAGCTCGGGGCGGCGGAAGCGGCTCCTGGGCAAGATCCTCGCGGCGAAGATCGGTGAGCCGAAGGAGGACCCGGCGCTGGTCGAGCTCGAGCCGGTGGTGCGGGCCCGCCAGATTCCCGACGCCGCCATCGACGCCGAAGCGTACGTAGGCGAGCTCGACGTTCCTCCCTTCGGCCTGGCGAAGGTGAGCCAGGCCGAGGATGGCGCGCTCGTGGTCGGCTTGCCGGGGCGCGACACCTTCGACCTGATTCCGCTCGGAGGGGATCGCTTCCTGATCGCCGACATCGAGACCGAGATGGCTTTCGATCGCGGCCCCGACGGAAAGGTGGCCGGCGTCATCCACCCTCAGCACAGCGGCGCGATTGCGCGAGAGCTCCTGCAGGATGGATCGACCGACGAGGCGATGGCCCTCCTCGAGAAGATCCTGCATCACTTCCCCGACAGCGCCACCGTCCACGCCGGCCTGGGCCTCGGCAACGAGCAGCTCGGCCAGCTGCAGGCGGCCAGGACGTGCTTCGAGAGAGCGATCGAGCTGGGCCGCAGCGGCGCCGACCCCGCGCTGGAGCAGTACGAAGAGAGCCTGGCTCGAGTGGTCGAGGCGCTCGGGGGCGAGGCCCCCGACTACTCGACCATCGACGGCACGCTCGAGACCCTCTACGCCGCGGTCTCCTTCGGTCCCGGCGGCGAGTGCGACTGGGATCGCCTGCGCGAGATCTTCTTCCCCGGCGCAATCTTCATCCAGCCGCCGAAGCGCGGGGAGAAGCGAAAGGTGATCGACCTCGAGGGCTTCTTCGCCGACTGGCACGAGTTCTTCGCCAATTCGACCGTCCGCGAGACCGGCTTCGTCGAGAAGCTCGCTCACCGCACCACCGATCACTTCGGTGATATCGCGCACGCCTACGTCGTCTTCGAGGTGCGCGTCGACCCCGACAGCCCGCGACCTCTCGCCCGCGGCATGGACAGCATCCAGCTGGTGCGCGTCGATGACCGCTGGTGGGTCAACTCGATCATCACCGAGTTCGAGCGACCCGGGCGCGCGATGCCGGAGCGGTTCGTGGGCGGGGACTGACGACTTCGATCGTCATGCGCAACCGCCGCCGGCCGGCGGGGTAGCCGCTACAATGAACGGAGAGGAGAAACGCACATGACCATCTCGACTCGTCATCGGTCGCTAGCACTGGTCGCGGCCCTCGCTCTGATCGGCGTCGCGGCGGTGTTCTGGCATCTCGCTCCGGAGGGCTCGCGCCAGGCCCTCGAGCCCGAGCCTCCCGCGCCGGCCGTCGACACTCGAGAGCTCGCCAATTTGCCCGACGCATCCTCGGGGTCCGACTCGGCCGCAACAGCAGGCGAGGCCGAACGCCGCGTGGCCGACCTTCCCGACGAGGCGAGGCCCGTCGAACCCGAACAGCCGGGCTACCTCGTGCGCGTGCAGAACACGGCGGGGGTCCCGTATGTAGGTGCCCACGTCGCGCTCTGTGATCCCGGCTGGACTCGCTCCTCGTTCTGGATCCAGACGGACAACCCGACCCGGCGCACCGATGCCCAGGGCATCGCCGACTTCGGGGCGGTCAGGTCGAACCACTCCTTGGTGCTGGTCGTGATGCGCGGGATGGCGCCGCGACTCGAGCAACGAACCACCGAGCACGGTGAGCAGCGGGTCACGCTGACCAGGAACCTCTCCCTCGAGGGGCGGGTGTGGCTCGACGGCGCGCCGCCGGAACGGTCGCTGAAGCTGGAGATCGTCGGCTTCCAGGACCCGAGCACGAACTGGTGTCCCGCCGCGCGACTCGAGCTCTCGCAACACGGGCTGGGCGACAGTCGGCTGTCGATCGAAACGGGCGCCGGTGGCGCATTCGAGGCCTACGGCCTGAGCGCCGGCGAGGTGGTCACCCTGCGCGTGCCCGAGACCCTGCGCCTGGTGAACCCGACGCGCGAAGAGAAGCCTCGAGATCTCGAGCTGCTGCTTCCGCGGGCGGGGCTCTCTCTCGAGCTGAGCTCGCTGTCCCTCTTGACCGGCCGCATCGTGAGTCGCGACGCCACCGTGGATACGACCTCGTCCACGCGGCACGGCGCGCCGGTGACGATCATCTACCAGCTGTTGCGCGAGTCCGGCGCCTCGATCGACGGACACCTCGACACCGCCGTCGGCGAGAGCTTCGAGATCCCCTTCAGCGCGACGGACCTGGTCGGCGCGGAGCTCCGGTTCTCGACGCGCTGGTTCGGGGGGGAGGAGCTGGCGAGACGCGAGCTGAAGGAGCGCCTCACCGGTTCCCGAGATCTCGGCGACATCGTGGTGGGTGAGACCGAGCGCGAGCTGGCGATCCTGGTGCGGGACACCCCAGGCGCACCGATTCCGGGCGCGCGCGCGATGGTCGGAGGCCGGGTGAGCCGGCCCGCCGGCGAGGGGGGGCGCATCCAGCTCACCGCGCGTCCTGGCGTACGCTGGCTCTCGGTCGGTGCTGCCAGCTATCAGCTCCGGCGGTTCGAGCTGCCCGAAGTCCCGCCCGACCCTCTCGTCGTCACGCTCCGATCGGCGAATCGGCTGCGTATCGTGGTGTTCTCGCCCGACGGCAAGCCGGCGCAGCACATCCGCGTGCAGCTGACTCTCGCCGGCACGCTCACCGACGATCTGCCCGAAGGGAACGGCGAGTTCGCGGAGGTGCGCGGTGCCGTGCCCTTCGCGGGCTCCTGGTCCAGCGACTGGCGCACGCACTACTACGAGCTCGGCGCGGAAGGGGTGCTCGAGCTCTCCGACCTGGCCCCGAACGAGGACCTGAAGGTCGCGATCGCCGACCGCTACGAACACACTCTGGCCGAGGCCACCGTGCAGCTCGGCGAGAGCGAAACGCGCGAGCTGCGCTTCGATCTTTCACATCCGCCCCGCGACCTCGACGGCCGCGTCGTCGACCACTCCGGCGAGCCGATCGTATCCGCCCGCGTGTCCCTGGGCGGTTTCCTCCATGAGGCCAGGACCGGGGAGGATGGGCGCTACCTCCTGGAAGCCGTGTACGACGAGTCGCCCAGGCTCTACGTGTCGGCCGATGGTTTCGCGACGCGAACGGTCACGGGCGACGAGCTCCGGCGTGGCGAGATCGTGCTCGAGCCGGCGCGCACGATCTGGATCGAGGTCGTCGACGCGACGGGCGAGCGCACCCCGGCCTCGGTACAGCTCCTGTTCGAAGGCACCGAGCCGGTCGGTGGCGCCACCCACAGCCCTGGCTTCTACCAGTTCGACCGCGTTCCCACTCGCTCGGCCACCGCGCGCGCCACGACCGACGACGGCCGCTCGATCGAGATACCCGTCGGCCCCTTCGAGACCGAAGTCCGTCTCATCTTGCCGTAGCAGTACGAATGATGCGCAAGAAACAGACCCTGACCACCGGGCGAGCCCTTCTACCGCTGATCCTGCTCCTTGCCGTCTTCGCGTCAGCGACCGCTCGAGCAACAGCAGAAGAGAGCCGACCCAACATCATCCTGGTCTTCATCGACGACATGGGCTGGGCAGACCTCTCGTGCTTCGGCAACGCGGAGGGCATGACACCGCGGATCGATCGAATGGCGGCCGAGGGGATCGCATTCGAGCACTTCTACGTCAACTCGCCGATCTGCTCGCCCTCGCGCGTCGCGATCTCGACCGGGCAGTATCCCCAGCGCTGGCGGATCACCTCCTTCCTGAACAACCGGCGTAGCAACGAGAAGCGTGGGATGGCGAGCTGGCTCGATCCACGCGCTCCGATGCTCGCCCGCGACCTGAAAGACGCGGGCTACGCGACGGGGCACTTCGGCAAGTGGCACATGGGCGGCCAGCGAGACGTGGCCGACGCCCCGGCGATCGCGGAGTACGGCTTCGACGAGTCCTTGACCAACTTCGAGGGGATGGGGGCGAAGCTCCTGCCGCTGACGATGAAGCCCGGCTGGGAGGAGCCCGGGCGCATCTGGGAGGACGCGGAACGCCTCGGCGAGCCGGTGACCTGGATGCAGCGCTCGGAGATCACCGGCGGTTTCGTCGATGCCGCGGTGAAGTTCATCGAGAAGGCGGTGAAGAACGGAAGACCCTTCTACGTCAACGTCTGGCCCGATGACGTGCACAGCCCCTTCTACCCGCCGGTCGATCGGTGGGGCGAGACCAAGCGCGAGCGGTACCTCGCCGTGCTCGAGGCGATGGACCGCCAGCTCGGCCGGCTCTTCGACTTCGTGCGCGACCACGAGGAGCTGAGCCGGAACACGCTGATCCTGATCTGCTCCGACAATGGCCACGAGCGAGGAGCGGGGCGGGCGGGGGTCTTCAAGGGCTCCAAGGCCACGCTGTTCGAGGGTGGCGTGCGCTCGCCGCTGATCGTCTGGGGTCCGGGCCTCTTGGCCGACGGAGCGGTGGGCCTGCGCAACGCGACCTCGGTGCTGGCGGCGATCGACCTGGTCCCGTCATTGCTCGAGCTCGCGGGAGTGGAGCCGCGGGCGGAGGTCACCTACGACGGAGAAGCGCGGCTCGCGACCCTGCTCGGTGCGTCGATCGATTCACGGCAGGCGCCGCTCTGCTTCAGCCGCCCCCCCGACCACGCGAGCCACAGCGACCTCGGCGAGCTGCCCGACCTCGCGGTGCGCCGGGGGCGCTGGAAGCTCCTGTGCGACTACCAGGGCGATGAACCACGGCTCTACGATCTGATCGACGATCCCGGCGAGTCGCGCGATCTCGCGGGGAGCCGGCCGGAGCTCGTCCGGGAGCTGGTGAAGACGGTCACCCGCTGGTGGCAGTCGATGCCCGAGTAGCCACGCGGAGTCGCCCGCCCGGTCGCCGTTCCCACCACCGGTCTGCGGGTCCAGTTGGTGGCGGAAAGGCGGCTTGACGGAGCCGGGATTGCCGATAGGATACCGAACAAACACCTAACAGCTACTCCCCACCCCGGAGGCCCGATCTGTCCGCTCCGTCGACCCGAACCCCCGTCTTCACCGACCTCGCCTCGCCCCCGCTGGCCGAGCTCGAGGTCCTGGTGCTCGATTGCCAGACCACCGGCAGCTCGCCCGAAAAAGGGCGAGTGCTGGAGATCGCCTGGAGCCGGGGGTGCGCGGCGGACGGGGCGTGGGGAGCAGGGCCGCCGGTCGTCTCCCACCTGGTGAAGCTGCCGCGGGGGGAGCGGCTGCCGTCGCGGATCGCCCGCCTGACCGGGATCGCTCCGCGCGATCTCGTCGGGGCGCCGACCTGGGAGGAGGTCTGGCGGGAGTTGCGCGACGAGCTCCGGAGGCGCACCCCGGGGCGCCCGACCGGAGTGGCGCACTTCGCCCGCTTCGAGCGAGCCTTCCTCGAGGACTGGCGGTGCCGGGGTGGTGACGACCGCGCGAGTGCGCCCCTCGACCTGCTCTGCACCCACGAGATCGCCATCCGCCTCCTGCCGGGACTGCCCCGGCGCGGCCTGCGCGCGGTGGCGGGACACCTCGGCCACGTGATGGCCGAGCAGCGCCGAGCCCGGGGGCACGTGACCGCGACGGTCGCGGTGTGGTGTGCGCTGGTGAAGAAGCTGGGCGGAGCGGGAATCACCACGAGGGCCGACCTCTCCGAGTGGCTCCGCGAGGCGAGACCGATCCGCCGCGGCGGCCGAGAGTTCTCCCTGCCCCGCGAGGAGCGCCTCGCCCTGCCCGATCTCCCCGGCGTCTACCGGATGAAGGGACGCGGCGGCGAGGTGCTCTACGTCGGCAAGGCGACCTCGCTCCGCCAGCGCGTCAACTCCTACTTCCGGACCCGCCATCGTCGCCCCGGGGGCGAGCGCACCCTGGAGATGCTGACGCAGGTCGCGGGGGTCGAGGTGACGCCCTGCGGCTCGCCCCTGGAGGCGGCGCTGCGCGAGGCCGACGCGATCAAGGAGCACGCCCCGCCATACAACGTCGCGCTACGTGGGCGCGAAATGGAGGTCTACTTCGCCAGCACCGACCTGGCCACCGTGCGCCCGGTCCCGGTGGGCAAGCACCGGGTCGGGCCCCTGCCCCGGCGTGATTCCCTCGCTCCGCTCTGGGCGCTGAGGCGGCTCCTGCGGAACGGAATCGGCCCCGCGCAGCGGGCGCCGCTCTGGATGCTGGCGCTCGGCTTCGGAGTGCCGAGGCCGCGGTCGCTGCGCCCCCTCGAACGCGGGCGCCTCGACGAGCGAGGCCTCCGCGAGGGGCTGGCCCTGTTCACCGATCGCGTGGGCTGGACCGACCGCCCCGACCTTCCCGCCCCGGAGATGCTGCGCGCCGGCGAGAGGCTGTGGCGCGAGCACCTCGCCGAGCGCGAGGAGCGGTGCCTCGAGGACGAGGAGGCGCCGCCGGTGGAGGAGGACAGCCCCCGCGATCCCGAGGACGTGGCGCGGTGGTTCGCCCTGGCCGTGGGCCGCTGCGCCCAGCTCGTCCAGCGCTCGAAGTGGTTCGTGAAGCTGTGCGAAGCGAACCTGTGGTGGCGGCCGTCGGGGGGCGAGGCCCAGTTGCTGCGGGTGGAGCGGGGCGAGCTCGAGAGCTGTCGCGCGGCCGAGGAGGCCTCGCCGGGAGAGCGTGCTCCCGTGCCGCGGGGCGTGGCGCTCACGCCGCTGGCGCGCCGCCGTGCCTTCGACGCGGCGGCCTACGATCGGCTCCGCGTCCTCACCACCGAGCTGCGGCGGATCATCAAGGAAGGTGCCGAGATCGAGCTGCGCCTCGGCACCGGGCGCCCCCTGAGGGGGCCCTCCATCGCGCGGCGCATAGAAGGAGTCTGAGTCATGGGTCCCGCACGAGCACTCTTCCTGGCCGATACGCACCTGGGCTTCGACGAGCCCGCGAAACCCCGCGTCGAGCGCCGCCGGCGGGGGCCGGACTTCTTCGACGCCTACGAACGGGCCCTCGCCCCCGCTCGCGAGGGGCGGGTGAATTTCGTGGTGCACGGTGGGGACCTCTTCTTCCGCAGCCGCGTGTCGGTCGACCTCGCCCAGCGCGCCTACGCGCCCCTCGTCGACGTCGCCGAGCGTGGCGTGCCCGTCTTCATCGTGCCGGGGAACCACGAGCGCGCGCACCTGCCGCACCCGCTCTTCCTGTGCCACCCGCAGGTCCACGTCTTCGATCGGCCCCGGACCTTCACCGTCGAGGCGGCCGGGATGCGGATCGCGCTGGCGGGCTTTCCCTTCCACCGCGAGGTCGGGGAGGCGGCGCTGCGCGAGCTCCTCCGGGAGACGGAGTGGCGCGAGCAGGAGGCCGACGCGCGGCTGCTCTGCGTGCACCAGGCCTTCGACGGGGCGCAGGTCGGCGTCCAGGACTTCACCTTCCAGGCCGGCGAGGAGGTGATCCCGCGACGGCACATCCCCCCGGCCTTCACCGCCGTGCTCGCGGGGCACATCCACCGCGCGCAGGTCCTGGACGGAGGCTGGGCGCCGCCGGTGCTGTACCCCGGCGCGACCGAGCGCACCTCCTTCCAGGAGCGGGAGGAGCCGAAGGGCTATCTCCTGCTCGAGCTCGCGCCCGACCGCCTCGTCGACAGCCGGTTCGTGCCCCTGCCGTCGCGGCCGATGGAGGTGGTCCACCTCGACCCTCGCGGCCTGACCGAGGCCGACGTGCGCGAGCGGCTCCGCCAGCTGCTCCACTCGCTCGATCCCGAAGCGGTGGTGCGCATCGACGTCCCCGGGGTGAGCCTGCCGCGCGCGCTCGGTGCCGACGCGGTGCGCGCCGCGACTCCCCCGGGGCTGAACGTCTCGGTGAGGCCCGTCGATGCTCCGCGTCGATCTCGCAGCGCGTGAGATCGACGCCCCGGTGGGGGAGCTCGCGGAGTGGCCCCCCGGTCCGCCAAGGCCCGGGGGCTGGTTCGCGGGGGCGCGCGCGGCGCACGGGGTGGCCCTGCACCAGGAGTACCAGGAGGAGGCCCGGCGGAACGACGCCAGCTTCGAGGCGGAGAAGGCCCTGTCGCTCGTGCACGAGACCGCGGAGTTCACCGTCCACCTGCACGGCCGAGCGGACGGCGTGCGGCGGACCGCGGACGGTGCGCTCCTGGTGGAGGAGATCAAGTCGACCATCGGGGCGACGGGGCGGAAGGCCCACCGCCGGCAGCTGCGCCTCTACACGCTGTGCCTGGCGGGCGCCGAACCCGAGTGCGAGGTGCGCGGTCGGCTGGTCCTGATCTCGCCGGTCGATGGCACGCGGCGCATCGTCGACGTGCCCTGCGAGCCCACGCGCGTGCGGCGGGAGCTGAACGCTCTGGTGACGCGAGTGATCGCCGCCGCCCGCCGCGACGAGGAGCGGCGCCGGCGGCGGCTGGAAGCGGCCGGGCGGCTTCGTTTTCCCTACGCGGATCGGCGGCCAGGGCAGGAGGAGCTGGAGACCGCGGTGACCGAGAGCCTGGACGCGGGACGACCGCTCCTGGCCATGGCTCCGACGGGGACGGGCAAGACGATCAGCGCTCTCCTGCCCGCCCTGCGCTACGCCCTGAAGAGCGACGCGGCACTCTGGTTCCTGACCGCGAAGACGTCGCAGCAGGAGCTGGCCGCGCGCACCTTCCTCGACCTCGACGCCGAGGGCCTCACCGCCTGCACGTTGCGGGCCAAGGCGCGCCTCTGTCCGACCGGGACGCTGCTCTGCCATCCCGAACGTTGCGCGCTGCTCGCGCAGTGCTCGGCGCGCGGGCGCGTGGACGGTGTCATCGAGGAGCTGCTCGCCGCTCACCGGTACGTCGCGCCGGAAGCGGTTCTCGCCGCCGGCGAGAGGCACGAGCTGTGTCCGTACGTCCTGACCATGGCGCTCACGGGCCGCGTCGACGTGGTGATCGGCGACTACAACTACCTGTACGGCCCGGCCACGGGGATCACCTCGCGGCGGCGCGAGGTGGTGGCGATCGTCGACGAGGCGCACAACCTCTTCGACCGCGCGCGCGACCACCACAGCCAGGAGCTCCCGCGCTCGCGGATCACCGAAGCACGCGGCGCCGCACCGCCCGAGGCCGCGTCGTTCCTCGGGCAGCTGGAGGCGCTGTTCGACGAGCTGGGTGAAGAGGCGGAGCTGGAGCACGGCTCCGGCTTCCAGGGGCACCGGCCGTTGCCCGAACGCTCGCGGGCCTGGGACGAGCTGGCGACGGAGGCGACGCGCCTCGCGGTCGTCTTCACCGCGTCCGATCGCGTGGCACCCCCGGACGATCCCTTTCTCGGCCTGTTGCGCGACGTGATGTGGCTGCGCGAGCTGCTCGCCGCCGGGGAGCCGGAGCTGATCGCCTACGCGCACGCGGGGGGCGTGGGAGTGCTCTGCGTCGATCCCGCCCGACGCCTGGCCGAACGGCACCGGGAAGCGCGGGGAATGGTGGCCTTGAGCGCGACGCTGTCGCCCCTCTCCTACTACACCGACGTCCTGGGTTTCCGCTCGTGTGATCCGCTCGAGCTGTCCTTGCCGTCGCCCTTCCCGCCGGAGAACCGCTGCATCGTCATCGATCCCGGCGTGGACACGACGTACCGGGCGCGAACCCAGCACTACGACGCGATCGCTCGCCGTCTCCGGCGTTACGTGACGGTGATGCCGGGACACCACGCCGCGTTCTTCCCGAGCTTCGTTTTCCTGGAGGCGGTGCGCTCGCGGTTGAACATCCGCGAGACGCGCCTCCTGGTCCAGTCGCCGCGCCAGTCACACGCCGAGAGCCGGCGAATCCTCGACGCCCTGCGCGAAGGGGAAGAGCCGACCCTGCTCCTGGCCGTGACCGGCGGGAGCTTCGGCGAGGGTATCGACCTGCCGGGAAAGGCGCTCATCGGCGTGATCATCGTCGGCCCGTGCCTGCCCCCGGTCGGCTTCGAGCGCGCCTGCATGCGCCACCACTTCGAGGCGACCTGTGGCCAGGGCTTCAGCCGGGCGATGCTGATCCCCGGCATGCAGCGCGTGATCCAGGCGGCGGGGCGCGTGCACCGATGCTCGACGGACGTGGGCAGCATCGTCCTCCTGGGGCAGCGCTTCGCCACCGATCCGTTCCTCGAGTGCCTGCCGCCGTCGTGGTACCGGTGCGACCCGCGCGAGCTGGTTCACGAGGACCCACACCGCCCGCTGCGCGACTTCTGGCGCCCGCACCGAGCGCTTCAGGGAGTCCAGGTGATCTCGTAGCCGTTGGAGAGGTTGAAGTCCCAGACGCCCAGTCCGCAAGGCGGATCGTCTGTGGTGCGGTACCAGCACTGGTAGCGCTTCGTCTGCCCGGCCTGGATGCCACCCTTGGCGGCGATTCCGACCGTCGTGCTGGAGGCGCCCGCCGCGTCGGCCGTGACGACCTGCAAGCGGACCAGGCTCCCACCGGCGCAGCGCAGGCCGTCTCCGAAGTGAACGCCATCACCGCCTCCCAGCCGGTTGTCCGCCTGGAAGTAGAGGCCGGTATTGTCCGGCTCCAATCCGATGGTGGTCAGCACCAGCGAGTCATCGCTGGCGCTGGCCAGGCCGGTTCCGAAGAGCCCTGCTCCCGAGGCGAAGACGCCGTTGGCGCACCCAGCACCCATGAGGCTGCCATCGTTGTCGTTGGCGCAGGGGCAGGGGATTCCCTGCCCCGGGTCGCCGAAGCAGTAGGCCGCGCCGGGGACCGGGAAGCCGAAGACGTACGCCGCGCCGGCGTAGTGAAAGCTGTCATCACTGCCGTCGCCGTTCACCCCCGTCGCGTTGCTGTCCTCGCAGTACGCTCCCGAAACCACCGTTCCCTCCGACAGGTCGAGTGTCCGGCCGAAGAAGTCGATGGCGCCGGCGTTGAAGGCCTTGAGGTAGGCATCCTGATCCCAGGTCGTGCCCCGTCGAACGAAGAGATACGCCGCGCCGGCGGCCTCGGTGCCATTGCCCTGGTCACCATTGACCACGGTGGCGCCGCTGTCCTCGTCGGACGCGCCGACCACCAGGGTGTCACCCTCGACCACCACGGCTTCTCCGAAGTAATCGTCCGGGTCGGTATTGGAGGCCTTGAGGTAGACCTCCTGGCTCCAGGTCGTTCCCTCCCGGACGAAGACGTACGCCGCACCGGAGTAGTAGCAGCTGTTGTCGTGCTGGTCGCCGTTCACCCCGGTGGCGGAGGACTTCTCGAAGGGCGCCCCGACCACTGCCGTATCGCCCGACACCGACACGGAGTGGCCGAACAGGTCCATCCCATCGGTGTTGGAGGCCTTGATGTACGCCTGCTGGCTCCAGGTCGTGCCGCTCCTCACGAAGACGTAGGCGGCCCCGGCCTGCTGTTTTGAATTGTCGTTCTGGTTGCCGTTGACGCCGGTGGAGCCTCCCCACTCGCTGGGGGCACCGACGATCATCGTGTCACTGGAGATCGACACGGATCGGCTGAACCAGTCGCTCTCCTCGGTATTGGAGGCCTTGATGTAGGCCTGCTGGCTCCAGGTCGTTCCACTTCTCGCGAAGACGTACACCGCACCCGACGTGGCAGCACTGTCGTCGTACTGGTTGCCGTTCACGCCGGTCGCGCTGCTGTCCTCCCCCAGCGCCCCGACGAGGATCGTATCACCGTCGATCGCGACGGACTCTCCGAACCAGTCTTGAATCTGGGTGTTGGAGGCCTTCAGGTAGGCCTGCTGGCTCCAGGTCGTCCCCTCCCGCACGAAGACGTAAGCCGCGCCCGCCTTCTCGGCGCTGTTGTCGAGCTCATAGCCGTTGACGCCGGTGTCGGAGCTGTCCTCCGCCCAGGCGCCGACCACGATCGTATCGCCGGAGATGGCCACGGCCTCACCGAAGAGATCCCCCCAGTTCGTGTTGGAGGCCTTCAGGTAGGCCTGCTGGTACCAACCGCTGAGGCCTCGCACGAAGATGTAGGCCGCCCCCGAGTACTGGTAGTTGTTGTTGCTCTCGTCGCCGTTGACGCCCGTCGCGGCGCTGGCTTCCTGGGAGGCGCCGACGACCACCGTGTCCCCGGAAATCCCCACAGAGACACCGAACAGGTCGTCGGGATCGGTATTGGAGGCTTTCAGGTAGGCGTGCTGTGCCCAGGGATCGATCGTCAGCGGATAGCGCGCGCCCCGATCATCCACGATGAGACACAGCCCTCCCTCGACAGTCACGAAGTGCGCTTTCAGCTCCCGATTCTCGGCGTCGAATACGAGCAATCCCGAGTAGGTGAGCACGACCGCATCTCTCTCGTCGAGGAAGCGAACTCCACGTCCATTGCTACCGACCTCGGGCCGCAGCGTACCGCGCACGGCGAGCCTGAACGTCAGCGAGTCTCGTTCATGGTCGGGGTCACGTGGCGGGCGCCGTTCGACGGTGAAGCCGTGCTCCAGCCCACGTCTGTCGTTGACGTACCATTCCCGCAGGTCTGCGTTCCAGACGTAGGTCACTCGCTGGCCCTCGGCGACTATCCGTGAAGGGTCGGTAACTCGCTGTTGGTGGCCGTCGAAACCGTAGCTCTCGAGCTCGAGCCCCCACTGCCAGCCCCCACCGTCGGGTTCGGTGAGAGAACCCTGGCCGTCGAAGTGCGTCGACCAGCGCTGCCCGGGATTGCGGGCCTGGTAGCCGTTCTCGGTGGGAGTGGCTGCGTGGCGACTCGCCTCGTACACCATCCGGATGTCGGTCCAGTCCTCGGCGGTGAGCTCCCCGGAAGAGGCCTCTCTCGTTTCCGGTGGGGCCGGCTCCGATCGAATCGCCCCTGCGGGGCCGGCGTCGGCAAGCGGCGGGGTCTGGCCGGTCGCATTCGGAAGCATGAGGAACGCACAGGACCAGGAAAACAGCGTCACCAGGACGCTAGGGGCGCGAGCAATCGTATTCATCGGAAGAGAGACGTCCGAGGCCTGGAATCCGGAGAGGGGGCAGAGGGAGTACTCCGCAATGCTCGTGCCGTCACTGATATTCCGGAAGGGCCTACCAGCGGTGCTCTCCAGCGCCGCGGATGGTCGCTTTCGCACGAATCGGGAGGTGCGAGAGAGAGGCCTTCGCACACCGATCGTCCATCGGTGCGGACTCGGTCTCCACCGGTATCCACCCGGAGAGCGGCGGCAGACCCGCTCAAGGCAGCCAGGTCACTTCGTATCCATTGGACAGGTTGAAGTCCCAGACCCCGACACCGCAGGGGGGATCGTCGGTGGTCCGATACCAGTACTGATAGCGCTTGATGTCGCCCGCCGAGACACCGCCCTTCGCGGCGAGCCCGATGGTCGTGGAGGAAGTGCCGCTGACGTCGGCGGTGCGGATCTGCAATCGGACCTGATTGCCATCGGCGCAGCGCAGACCGTCTCCGAACGGAAGGCCTGCCCCGCCATTCACCCGATTGTCCGCCTGCAGGTAGAGGCCGGTATTGCCAGGTTCCGCTCCGGTCGTGGACAGCACGAGAGTGTCCGTACTGACGCTGGCGAGGCCGGTCCCGTAGAGGCGTGCTCCGGAGGCGAACACACCGTTGGCGCAGCCCGAACCACGAATGCTGCCGTCGTTGTCATTGGCGCAAGGGCAGGGAGTACTGCTGCCCGGGTCCCCGAAGCAGTAACTCACGCTGGCGTCCGGTCCGGAGAAGACGTAGGCCGCGCCTGAGCCATCCGAGGAATTGTCGTTCTGGTCGCCGTTCACGCCGGTAGCGCTGCTCTCCTCGGAAGGCGCTCCGATCACCAACATGCCGCCCGACATCGACACCGAAGTGCCGAATTGGTCGTTCACATCGGTGTTGGAAGCCTTGATGTAGGCATCTTGATTCCAGGTCGTTCCGCTTCGTCCAAAGAGGTACGCAGCGCCGGAATACGACGCGTCGAAGTTGTTCTGATCGCCGTTCACTCCGGTGGCGTTGCTGGCCTCGTAGGGGGCTCCGACCAGCACCCTGTCGCCCGAGACCGCCACGGCGTAGCCGAAGCGGTCGTTGGAGAAGGTGTCAGAGGCCTTGAGGTAGGCCTGCTGGCTCCAGCCGGCTCCACCCCGAGTGAAGACGTAGACCGCACCGGAGTCGGTCGCGCTGTTGTCGCCCTGATCCCCATCGACACCGGTGGCGGCGCTGTCCTCCCTGGAGGCCCCGACAGCGACGAGGTCGATCGATGCCGACACGGCATCCCCGAAGCGATCGTCGGCTTCACTGTTGGAAGCCTTGATATAGGCTTCCTGTTGCCAGACCGTGCCGGTTCGTTGGAACACATAGGCTGCCCCGGCTTGCCAGACGCTGTTGTCACTCTGGTCCCCGTTGACGCCGGTGGCGTTGCTCGCTTCGCCGTGCGCCCCGATCACGACGGTGTCACCGAACACGTCCACAGAGTTGCCGAACCAGTCGGTCGTGTTGGTATTGGAGGCCTTGAGGTAGGCCTGCTGCACCCAGGTCGTGCCAGTTCGCACGAACACATAGACTGCACCAGCCCTCGTAGCGCTGTTGTCGCCCTGGTTGCCGTTCACTCCGGTGGCTCTGCTGTCCTCACCCCAGGCCCCGACGACGATCATGTCACCGGAGATCGCCACCGAACCGCCGAAGAAGTCGCCCCACTCCGTGTTGGACGCTTTCAGATAGGCTTGCTGGCTCCAGAGCGTACCGTCTCTCACGAACACATACGCTGCGCCGGCTCCCCAGGCACTATTGTCAGCTTGATCACCATTCACTCCGGTTGCGGCGCTCTCCTCGAAGTAGGCTCCGACGACTACCGTGTCACCTGAGATCGCCACTGACTCACCGAACTGATCATCCACGCCGGTGTTACTGGCCTTGAGATAGGCTTCCTGGTGCCAGCTCGTTCCGTCCCACACGAACACGTAGGCCGCGCCTGAGTTGTTCGCGGAATTGTCGTTCTGGTCGCCGTTCACGCCGGTAGCACCACTCTCCTCCACTCGAGCTCCAACCACCACGGTGGAACCGAAGATCGCCACCGACGAACCGAACGAGTCCATGACGCCGGTGTTGGAAGCCTTGAGGTAGGCCACCTGCCGCGCGATGGGGTCGATGGTCACTGGATACAGCGCATCGCCTTCGTCGATGTGGATGGACAGGGTATCGGCAGTACACTCGAAGCTCGCGTCCAGCAGACGATGCCGGGCATCGAAGACGGTCAGGCCCGTATAGCTGAGCGCCACCGTTCCATCGTCCTCGAGGAACTGCACCCCGCGCTCGTTGCTCATCACTCGTGGGCGCAGCGAGCCGCGCACGAGGATCGTCAGGGTCAGCGGGCCATCGCTCTCCCGGGTGTCTCGCGTCGGACGCCGATGAAGGGTGTAGCCGTGCTCGAGGCCGCGAGTGTCATTGCAGGGCTCCTGACACATGCGCCCCGATTCATGCAACCATCCGCTCATGGCTCAGCAGGGAAACGGCGTGTCGGGCTCGCTCCCTGGTCGGTGTCGATCGCGGCCCCCGTCAAAGCGTTGCATACCTTATGACGCACCCCCTCATCGTGAATGAACGGCATTCGGCCAATGCCGCCACTCCACGCACCTATGTCAGGAGCCCTGCATTGACGTACCACTCGTCGAGATCATCGTTCCACGAGTAGACGAAGCGTTGTCCTTCCGCGGTCACCTGCACGGGTTCGGCCACCGCCTGATCGCTGCCGGCGAATCCGTAGCTCTCGAGCTCCAGCCCCCACGACCAATCACCGGCGTCGGGCTCGGTGGTGAAGCCGCGCCCGTCGAAGTGTGTCAGCCAGGCCTGCCCGGGGTTGCGCGCGAGATGGCCGTCCTCGATCGGGCGGACAGCATGACGACCCACCTCGTAGGCCGCCCGGATGCCGTCCCAGGCTCCGGGAGTGAGGCAGTCGGAAACGGTTCTCTCATCGGGCGGAATGGCGGATGCCGTGAGGGAGAGGGCGCAACACCAGCAGAGCAGCATCGCCGGGACACGTCGGCACGGAGAGGTACTTCTCATCGCGGAGGCTCGGTCTGTGGGAGCAGGCGGGCAGCGAGACCGAGTCGATTCTACCTCCGGTGCTAGAAATAAGGGCCGCCACGTGCCAGGTCCGCGAAGGTCCGCTGCGGGACCTCGGGAACCCCCGCCCGGTAGCCGATCCCGTCCTTGATCACCTCGACGAGCGCGCCGCTCTCGAACAACCCGGGATCCTCGACGACGTCACCCTTCGCGATCAGGAGGTCCGCCCGCTTGCCCGGCTCTAGCACGCCCGTGTCGTCCTGTCCGATCTCCCGCGCGGCGAGGCCCGTCGCGCCGAACCAGGCGGCGAGCGGCGTGAGGCCGTCGCGGACGAGGCAGGCGAGCTCCATCCAGTTGCGCCCGTGCATCCCCGGCAGGATGGGGTCGGTGCCGGCGAGGATCTTCAGGCCGCCGCCGCGCGCGAACTCGACCGCCGAGGCGTGCACCTCGCCGACCTGCTTGACCTTCTCGAGGACGAAGGGGTCGAGCCCGTCGGCGTCCTGGAGCGCGTGAGTCACCCACGAGGTCGGCGTCACCGTGCAGCCCTTCGCGTCCGCCATCTCGACGAGGCGCTCGTTCATGAAGGAGATGTGCTGGATGTCGTCGACGCCATTCAGGATGGCGAGCTCGATCCCGGAGCGGCTGTGCGAGTGCGCCGCGACGCGCAACCCTCGCGCGTGCGCCTCGTCACAGATCGCGGCGACCTCCTCCGCCGTGAACTCGCGATGCTCCAGAGCGTCGCCGGGCGAGGCGACGCCGGGACTGGTGCAGAGCTTGATCAGATCCGCTCCGCAGGCGCTGATCTCGCGGACGCGCTTGCGCGCCTCCCAAGGCCCGTCGACGATGCTGCTCGGTCGCCCCGGCGCTTCGGGGAAGAGCCGGCTGAGCTCGGCGTGACAGCGGTCCGGCCCGCGGAAGTCGGCGTGCCCGCCGGTGGTGGACAGCATGCAGATGGCGATCTTGAGCCGCGGCCCGATCATCTGCCCCTCGTCGACCAGCCGCTTCATCAGGTGGGTCGCCCCGCCGATGTCCCGCATGGTGGTCACACCGCCGTCGACGAGCGTGGTGAAGAGGATCTTCTCGGTGCAGAGCAACCCCGACGCCCCGTTCATCCGGTCGAGATCCGCCGAGGTGATCCCCAGCGCGGTGATGTGCCCGTGGCAGTCGATCAGCCCCGGAGTGATCGTGTAGCCGGAGCAATCGACGAGCGTGTGCGACGGCCCGACGGTCAGCGAAGGGTCGTGTGGCCCGAGCTCGCGGATCGACCCGTCCTCGAGGTGGAGGTCGACGCCTCGGTGGATCGAGCTCGAGCTCTCGGAGGTCCCGTCGTACAGCTTCTTGATATTGGAGAGGATCAGCATGGGCAGAGGATAGCGATTCGGGCGGTGGGGGACCTGACGGCCGACCCTCCGGTCGGCAGATCCTCGATCATTCAAAGCGGATCCTGCGGTCCTGTCCTGCGCGGACCTGGAGCTCGAGCTCGCCGGGTCGATCCGCGCGAGGTTCCAGCAGCCCCTGATCCGGCGACGGTTTCGTATTCGCCGGCAACCGCAAGCGGCAGGTCTGGTCTCGCCTGGAGCGGATCACGGCCTCGACCAGCCGGCCGTCGCGCCACGAAAGATCGACCTCGAAGCCGCCCCTCGCCCGCAGCCCGCGCACGCTTCCCGTGCTCCACGCTCTCGGCAGCGCTGGCAAGAGGTCCAGCACGCCTTCCTGCGACTGCAGGAGCATCTCGGCGATCGCCGCGGTGACGCCGAAGGTGCCGTCGACCTGCATCGAGCCGGAGCAAATCGCGAAGAGGCTGTCGGTGGCGTACTCGTCCAGGTAGCGCTGGAAGTTCGCCATCGCCGACTTCGGCTCGCGCAGCCGCGCCCAGCAGGCCATCTTCCAGGCCGAGGCCCAGCCGTTGCCGGGCAGGCCGCGCTGCTTGAGCACCTTGCGAGCCGCCCCGGCCAGCTCGGGCGTTCCTTCGAGGGTGATCTGGTTGCCAGGAAAGAGGCCGTAGAGGTGGCTGATGTGTCGGTGGCTCTTCTCCTTCTGCGGCCAGTCGAGGAGCCACTCCTGCAGCTCACCGTTCGCGCCAATCTGCATCGGTGCGAGTCGCTCTCGCGCCGCCAGCACCCGGCCGCGGAGGTCGGCGTCCAGGTCCAGCAGCTCCGAGGCCTCCGCGACCATCGCGAAGAGGTCGCGCAACAGCTGCATGTCGATCGTCGAACCAGCGCAGATCGTCGTCCCCGGGCTGATCCAGCCGCAGACCTCGTCGTAGAAGTCGTCGTTCCCCGGCCAGGCGGGGAAATTCTCGGGCGAGGTCGAGGGGTTGGTCACGAGGTATCCGTTGCGCGGATGCTCGACCAGGAAGTCGAGGAAGAACTCGGCGGAGCCGCGCAGCAGCGGGTAGATGCGCTCGAGAAACTCAGCTTCGCCGGTGTAGAGGTAGTGCTCCCACAGGTGCGTGCACAGCCAGACGCCGCCGGTGGTGAAGGTGCCCCAGTCCGGCCCGTCCATCGGCGCCGCCGCTCGCCACAGGTCGGTGTTCTGGTGGAAGACCCAGCCGCCGGCGCCGTAGTGTTCGCGCGCGACCTCCGCACCGGGCTCGACCAGCTCCTCGATCATCCGGAACAACGGTTCGGCGCACTCGGCGAGATTGCCTACCTCCGCCGGCCAGTAGTTCATCTCGGTGTTGATGTTGGTGGTGTACTTGGAGTCCCACGAGGGATTCTCGCTCTCGTTCCAGATCCCCTGCAGGTTGGCGGGCTGGGTTCCGGGGCGGGACGAGGAGATCAACGCGTAGCGGCCGAACTGGAAGCACAGTGCGGCCAGCGCCGGATCGTTGGTCCCGTCGAACTTCTCGCGCCGCCGGTCGGTGGGCAGGAGGGAGTCGGCCGTTCTGCCGAGATCGATCGAAACGCGCCGGAAGAGGCGCTGATGTTCCCGCACGTGGTCGGCGCGGATCTCCTCCAGCGGTCTTTCGCCCACGGCGCGGAGGGTGGCCTCGACGCGCTCCCGCGGATCCGCGCTGACGTCCCCGGCGTCGACGAAGCTGGTCGCCGCGGCGATGATCAGGGTCACCGAGCTCGCCCCTTCGACGTGGAGCTCACGGCCCGCCACCTTCAGCTCGCCCCCGTCGGCCGTCGCCTTCAGGCGCGCCTCGTAGCGCAGCTGGCCCGCCACGCCGAGGTAGTCCGCGGACTTGCCGGTCACCACCAGTCCATCGTCCCCGAAGCCGTCCATCTGGAAGTAGTCGGTGCCGTAGTTCGAGTGGGCCGCGTTGCGCGTGCCCCGCAGCTCGGCGCGGAAGCTCACCGCTCCCGGCTGGTCGGCGCTGATGCGCACCACGATCACCTGATCGACCGGCGTGGAGAAGACCTCGCGGGTGAACCGCGCACCGCCGCGCGTGTAGCTGGTGGTGATGATCGCGCGATCGAGGTCGAGCTGGTGGCGATAGTCGCTGGCCTCGCCTTCACCGGCGAAGTGGAGCACCAGGTTGCCGAGGCACTGGTACTTCTGCTGCTCGACCGGATAGCCCATCAAGTGGCGGCCGAAGAGTACGTGCGCTCGCCGGTACTCCCCGGCGAAGATCGCTTTCTGGATCTCGGCCAGGTGTTCCGATCCGTCGGGTCGCGCCTGGCTGTACGGCCCGCCGGACCACAGCGTGTCCTCGTTGAGCTGGATCCGCTCCTCGTCCACCCGCCCGAAGACCATGGCCCCGAGCCGGCCATTGCCGACCGGCAGAGCGTCTTCCCAGCGTTCGGCGGGATGGTCGTACCAGAGCACGGTCGAAGGATCTTCCACGGCGACCTCCTGCGCGGAAGCGGCGGTGACGCCGAGGAGGAGGAACAGGAAGGGGCGGAATCCCCGGAGGGCGGTGGGGAGGGTCAGGGGTACTCGCATACCCGAGACGATACGGTGGAGGCTGGATCATGAGCGAGCACGAATCGTCCACGCTGAATCCCTGGCTCCGGATGTGGCTCGGGTGACACCGCCGTAACTCGACAGGATTCGCTCTTCCGCGTAGCCTGACTCGGCCCTGCCCGCCCGTGGGGGGGCTGCGAAACCCGATTCAGGAAGCACGAGTCATGTTCGAATCACCGCTGATCATCAGTGCGCTGGCCGCGTTCTCGCTCCTCGGCAACCCTCGACCGATCGGCTTCGCCGCGGCCGACATGGATCGGCTCCGCGACCTCGCCGGCGGCTGGGTAGTGATCGACTCCGAAGGGGAGCCGACCGGGCTGACCGCGAGCTACCAGGTGCTGGCCGGAAGGGCCGCGGTGCTCGAGCGGTTGCTCGAAGGCACGCCGGAGGAGACGGCCACCGTCTACCACCTCGAGGGCGGCACGATCACGGCGACCCACGTCAGCGCTCGCTGCTCCCCGGCGCGGCTGGGTTCCTTCGAGGTCTCGAGGAAGCAACCGGGCAAGAGTCCCGATGACTACTCGCTGAAGTTCGAGGCGGCTCGCAGCGAGACGCCCCGCCCGGCCGGCCAGCTGACCGCGCTCCAGCTCACGCGAGAAGACGGCGATCGCCTCCGGATCCAGTGGGTGCTCGAGCCGGGCGGCGAGGGCGGCAGCCTGCGCAGCTTCGCCCTGAGGCGGCAGGATTCGCTGATGGAGCTCGGTGCGGCGGCGGAGCGGTTGCGCGTCGACCTCGAGTCGCTGCGGCGAACGCTCGACGCGCACCTCAAGCGCGAGCTGGTCATGCAGGGCGAGGAAACCCGCCCGCGCGTCCTGCTGGAGACGCGCACCCAGCCCGGTGGACCCGGCTGGGAGGTTCACGGCGTTCCTTTCCACCAGTTCCTGCACGCGGACACCGTGCTCTTCTCCACCACCTTCGCCTCGCAAGGGGACGGCGGCCACACCGTCGCCCACTATCCCTTCGAGGCGGGGAGCGACTGCCACCTGCGCTTCTCCGTGCTCGGCGGGCACGCGTACTTCTGCGTCGTCGAGGAGACAGAGAGACCGCCGCGCAAGGTCAAGTCGATTCCCGACTTCTCCGTCGACCTCGGCAGCGGCACGTACGGCACCATCGTCAAGACCGTCTCCGCCGGACGCTGGAAGGATCAGCCGCGAGCCTTCGACTGGGATCTCTCGAAGTACGCCGGCAAGACCTTGCGTCTGTACGTCGTCGACGCGGTCAGCAACCACTACGGACAGATCGCCATCTCGGAGATTCGCATCACCGAGGAACGTCGGGACTGAAGCGGCGAGCCGCCCGCACTCAGTCGCAGCGTCGCGGCAAGCCGAACTCGGCGCGCGTGTCCTCGAGCCGGGTGAGCAGCCGGTGGGTCTCCTTCTCCGCCGCCGCCTCGTCGGGGATCTCCTCGTCCTGCACGACGATCGTCGGGTAGACGGCGCGGGCGCCCTTCGCGTCGCCCTGGTCGAGCGCGATCAGCGCCTCCAGCCAGAGTGCGGCCAAGCGGTACTCGCGATTGCCGGAGACCGCCGCGCGGCGGACCCTGGCCATCGCCTGTTCGTGCTTGCAGCCGACCAGGAACTCGACCGCCGCGGTGTTGTCGCGCCCGACCAGCTCGATAAGCGAGGCGCGCAGCTCGTCCGCGCTGCGCTGAGTCTGTTCCCGGGGCTGCTGGCCGGCGGAGTGGACCTCGGCGATCTGCTTCTGGCGGCGCTCGTGCTCGGCGCCCGTCGCGGCGCCCTGAAGGCCACCGATCGTGCCGCCGGCGACCGCGCCGTAGGCCATGCTGTCTCCGATGTCACCGCCGAAGACCGCCGCGACGATTCCGGAGCTCACCGCGCCGTAGAACGCCCCGCCGGTCGCGCCGGCAGCCGCGCCCTGGGCGGTGGGAGAGCTGCAGGAGGTGGCGAGGACAAGAGAGGCGAAGGTCGCGAGGAGGAGGGGCTTCATGAGATTCTCCGGGTGGTGGTTGCCGGGATTGTAGAGACCGCGGTATCGCTCTGCCCAGCCCCGGCTCCGCGCGCGGAACGAGGCACGTGTATTCGCGTGGATTCGGGAGCGAAAGACCAGACAATGGCGCGCCGCTCGATTAGAGCCGCCCCGTCCCGACGCCGAACCCAACTGATGGACCGACGATGACCCCGACCCGAACACCCCTGACTCCAGCGATCCTCGACATCCCGGTTCGTGGTCGAGGTCTGCGAGCCCCGACGCTGGGCGGCAACCTCGCCGGCGAGCCGACCCTGCTCGTCTTCCTGCGTCACCTCGGCTGAACCTTCTGCCGGCGCGACGTCGAGGAGCTGCGCGAGCGAGCTCGGCGGGATGACTTCCCTCCGGTCCTCCTGGTGCACATGAGCTCCCCCGAGGCGGGGAGTCGCTTCCTCGAAGAGCGCTGGCCGGAGGCGCGTGCCGTCTCCGATGAAGCCAAGCAGCTGTACGCGAGCTTCGGCCTGACCCGCGGCTCCGTCGGTCAGGTCGCGGGACCGAGCGTGTGGTTACCGGGGCTCAAGGCGGTCCTCAAGCACGGTCTGGGCAAGCCGACGGGCGATCCGTTGATGCTGTCAGGGTGGTTCCTGCTGGCGGACGGCGAGATCGTCTGGGAGCAGAAGCATCAGAGCTCGGGAGAGGAGCGGCGCTACGAGGAGCTCGAACGGGCTTTCCGGGAGGTGCGCTCGCCGGAGAGCTCCGCGGAGCCCTGACCCCGTCGGGCCCTCACGGAGCCCAGGTGATCGCGTACCCGTTGGAGGTGTTGAAATCGTGGCCGCACGGCGAGGCCGCGGGATTGCGATACCACACCTGGTAGTACTTGGTACCGCCGGCGGTGATGTTCCCCGCCCGTTCGGAGAGGGTGTAGGCGAAGCCGGCGGTGTGCGAGCTCCCGAGGCTGTCGGCGAAGCGCACGCCCAGGCGCTTCAGCGCGCCGCCCGCGCAGCGCAGGCCGTCGCCCCACGTATTGCCCGGCGAGAGGTCGTTGTCCGCCTGGAAGTAGAGGCCACTGTTCAGCGGCTCGAGGCCGGTGCAGGCGAGCACGAGGGAGTCGTTCGAGAGGCTGGCCGTGCCGCTGCCGACCAGCCTGGCGCCGGAGTCGAAGTAGCCGTTGCGACACCCCGAGCCGGGCACGCTGCCGTCGTTGTCGTTGTTGCAGGGGCAGGGCGTGCCGCTCCCCGGATCGCCGAAGCAGTAGCCGCTGCCGGGCGGCGGGCTGGCGCCCTCGATGCGGAAGGC
The DNA here is from genome assembly GCA_964496575.1 of uncultured Planctomycetaceae bacterium. Classification (GTDB taxonomy): domain Bacteria; phylum Planctomycetota; class UBA1135; order UBA1135; genus CAZCAC01. Next base: position 31,557 of record CAZCAC010000069.1, read on the forward strand.
GTTGGCGCTGCCGCTGCCGATCACGAAGACGTTCTCTTCGAGGTCGGTCGCCACGCCGACCGCGAACATCAGGTCGTTTCCCAGCCCGTCTCCGGTGGAGTCGATGATCTCGGTGACCCGACCCTGCGGCGTGACCTGGAAGGCGTTGTAGCTCAGCACGCCGGTCACGTAGACGTTGCCCGAGAGCGCCACGGCGATACCGTACGGCGCGTTCAAGGGATTGCCCACGCCGTCGCCGCTCGAGTCGAGGATCTGGGTGATCGTCCCATCGGGATCGATGCGGAAGGCGTTGTCGCTGACGTAGCCGGTGACGTAGACGACTCCCTCGTCGTCGACGTCGATGCCGTAGGGCAGCTCGAATCGATTCCCGCCGCCGTCGCCGCTGTAGTCGATGATTTCGGTGATCGCCCCGGAGGGCGTGATCTTGAAGACGTTATCGGAGAGGAGTCCGGTCACGTAGGCGTTGCCGAACGGATCGACCGCGATCGCCGAGGGCGAGTCGAGGACGTTGCCGGCGCCGTCTCCGGTGGCGTCGATGATCTCGGTGATCATGCCGCCGCCCTGGATGCGGAAGACGTTGTCGCTGAGCTCGCCGCAGACGTAGACGTTTCCCGCCACGTCGACGGCAGCGCCGCTTGCACCGTCGAGCGGATTCCCGGCGCCGTCCCCCATGCTGTCGATCACCTCGATGATCATTCCGGAGGGAGCGATCCCGAAGGCGTTGTCGCTGCCACGTCCGCAAACGTAGACGATCCCCGCCACGTCCAGCGCGATGCCGGTGGGGGTGGTGAGTGGCTGGCCGAGGCCGGCGCCGGTCGCATCGATGATCTCGATGACGAGTCCCTGGGGAGTGATCCGGAACGCGTTGTCACTCCCCGCGCCGGTGAGGTAGACATCGCCACTGCTCGCCGCGACGATGCCGTGGGGGGAGGAGAGCGAGTTGCCGAGCCCGTCGCCCGTGTGGTCGATGATCTGCGTGATCGTCTGCGCGCGGGCGGTGGTCGCGAAGGGCAGAGCGAAAAGCGCCGCGGCGGTGGCGAATCGAAGCTTCGACATGGTTGGTTCTCCTCCGACCTTTCGGCGGGCCACATCTTCGCCGGGAGGCATTGCCAGGGACTCCGCCGGGTGGATTCAGGTTACCGCCGGCCGGCGTTCGCGGGAAGGTGGCGTGGGATCATCCCGAGAGCCGATTCGCTCGCCTTCACTCCACTTCGGGAACCGCCGCCGGATCGTCGCGGTCACTTTCCGGCCGCGGCAGCCTCCAGCTTCTTCACGCACTCCGCGAGGTAGCCCTTCGACTTCGCCAGTGCCTGGGTCATCACCTCCGGCTCGGGGTGGCCGTGCATGAACGGGTTGACGAAGCGCGGGTAGTCGATCTTCGCCAGCGCCTCGATCCAGGGCTGGAAGTCGGTCGGCCCGTGCCCGGGCAGCTGCTTCAGCTCGGGCGCGTTCTCCCAGGCGTAGAAGAAGAACAGCTGCTTTCCGCAGATCTCGATCGCCTTCGGTGTCGACGCCTCGATCGCCTGGAGGTGATAAGGGGCGAGGGCGATGCCCAGCCGCCGCGACGGGTTGAGGTCGACGAAGGCCTTGAAGGAGTCGAGGGAATCGAGCAGCGCGTGGCCGTGGTTCTCGATGGCGAGGTGGGTGTCCGTCTCCTCGGCCAGCTCGACGAGGGGTTTCAGCTCCTCGAAGAACTTCTTCATCCGACCGGTCAGCTCGGAGGGCTCGCACGGCGCGGCGCTGCCCTGCACGGCCACGCCGCCGCCCGCTTCACCGAGGAGCTTCGCGTACTTCGCAAAACCCCCGACGTAGGTGGAGAAGGCGGTCAGCTCGAGCTTCGTCTCCTTCAGGAGCGCCGCGAGCCCCTTGGCCCCGAGTCGCTCGAGGCAGTCGTCGAGGTGCCCGCAGCCCTGGTAGGCGCACCAGATGTCGACCCCGCTGAAGCCGAGCGCGGCGATCCGTCGGCAGGCCTCCTCGACCGGCAGCGAGGAGAACTGGATCGAGGAGGTGGAGAGCTTCATCTTCCACTTCGGCTCGCTCTTCTTCTTCGCCGTGTGCCCATCGGTCTCCTGCGCCCACCCGCGCCCGGGGGTGAGCGCCGCGACCGCGGCGGCCCCCGCGACGCTGCCGAGAAAGGCTCTTCGATCGATTCCCGTTCCGTCGCTCGCTCGTGAGTCCATCACAGCTCCCTGGTGATCCCCGGCAGCGGGGCGGGGTAGATCCCGTCGGGTCCGTCGTGGAGCGGCGCGGGGGTCTCGAAGCTCATGCCGTCGATGTCCTCGACGAACTGGAACTCGGACTTCATGACCTCGTCCCAGCTGACGTACGCGCCGGTGTGCGTCGCGATGCGCCCCATCAGCGCGGCGATGTCCGCTTCTCCGGCGCGCCGCGCCTCGTTGTGCGGGGTGTCGTTGCGGATCGCGTCGAGCAGCACCTGCCACTCCGCGTGGTAGGGGTTGGGATCGTCGCCTCCGAAGGTCCAGCTCGGCTCGCGGGTCATGTCCTGCCCCGCGTAGATCCGCGTGCGGGGCTGGGCGAGGCTCTCCATCAGGACCGCGGAGCCCTTCGATCCGTGGGCGTAATCGGAGTAGGTGTTCCAGCAGCCCGCCATGTGTCGCGAGAAGGCGAAGAGCTTGGCGCCGTCGGCGAAGCTGTACTCGACGGTGTAGTGGTCGAACTGGTTGCCCGCCCCTTCGAAGGTGCGGCTGCCGAATCCTTGCGCGGAGACCGGCCAGGCGTCCTTGGCCCAGCAGGCAACGTCGACGTTGTGGCAGTGCCAGTCGATGAAGAAGCCGGAGGAGACCCAGGTGAAGCTGTTGGGGTGCTGGATCTGGAAGACCAGCTCGTTCGCGCCCTTCGGCCGCGGCGGGCAGTGAACGGGCCCGTGCACGCGGTAGATGCGCAGGGTGTGCAGGTCGCCGATCTCGCCGTCGTGGATCCGCTGGATCACCTCCTGGCGCGCTTTCGAGTGGCGCCACATGAAGCCGACGCCGACCTTGAGTCCCTTGCGCTCGGACTCCTCGGCGGCTTTCAGGAGGCGCCGCGCCCCGGGCGCGTCGGTGGCGAAGGACTTTTCCATGAAGACGTTGACGCCCTTCTCGACCGCGTACTCGAAGTGGAGCGGCCGGAAGGCGGCGTGGGTGGTCAGGAGCACCACGTCGCCGGGATCGAGGGAGTCGATCGCGTGCCGGTAGGCGTCGAAGCCGAGGAAGCGGCGCTCGGGAGGCACGTCGACCTTGTCGGCGTACGCGCCGGAGATCGCCTGGTGGCTTCCGGTCAGGCGGTGCTCGAAGAGGTCGGCCATGGCGTGCAGCCTGACCGGCCCGCCGGTGGCCGCGAAGGCGTCGCCGACCGCCCCGCTGCCGCGCCCGCCACAGCCGACCAGGGCCAGCTTGATGGTCGAGTCCTCGGCGGCGTGGACGAAGGGGGCGGCGGCGCCCACCAGGGCGGAGGCGGCGGCGGACTTGCCGGCGAGCTCGAGGAACTCGCGGCGCGAAGTTGTTTCGGGGCGATTGTCCGGCGGGTTGGTTTCCATGGTGTCTCGGTGCTGGAGGTCAGGATCTCGGTCAGGCTGGCCCCGCGTCGTCGGGCTCGCCGGGGCGGAGGGTCTCGCGCAGCTTCGCCTCGAGCCCGCGCAGGGTGAACGGCTTCTGGATGAAGCCGGCGAGCCCCTTGCCGACGAAGTGGCTGGTCGCGTCCTGTTCGTTGTAGCCGCTGGTGAGGATGACGTGCACGTCGGGATCGATGGTGCGGAGTTCGCGGAAGGTCTCTTCGCCGTCCATGCGCGGCATGGTCATGTCGAGCAGCACGGCGACGATCTTCTCGTGGTGCTCCCGGTAGACGTCGAGCGCTTCGACGCCGTCCTGCGCGGTGAGCGACTCGAGGCCGCAGCGCTGGAGCATGAGGCGGGCGACCTTCAGGACGCTCCGCTCGTCGTCGATCACCAGCACGGTGCCCTGCATCGGCGCATCAGCGCCCGCGTCGTCGGTCACCTCGACCGGTTCGATCACCTCGCCCACCCCCGAGGGCAGGAGGACCTTGATCGAGGTCCCCTTGCCCGGCTCGCTGTAGACCTTGATCGTGCCCTGGTGTCCGCGGACGATGCCGAGCACCGCCGCGAGCCCGAGCCCGCGCCCCTGGAACTTGGTGGTGAAGAAGGGCTCGAAGAGGCGCTCGCAGGTCTCGTCGTCCATGCCGCAGCCGTCGTCGGAGACCTCGAGGTAGACGTACTCGCCTTCGGGCAGCGGCTGGTGCAGGTGGGCGCTCTTCAGGTGCGCGCTCTCGAGATACTCGGCGGTGGCGTGCTGGGACCCGGTGGTGAGGCTGATCAGGCCGCCTTTGTCACCGATCGCTTCGGCGGCATTGGTAACGAGGTTCATCACCACCTGGCGGAGCTGGGCGACGTCGGCTTCGACGGGCGGGAGCTCTTCGGCGAGGTTGTAGCGGAGGCTGACCTTCTTGGGGATGACGGTCTCGAGCAGGTGTCCCATCTCGGTGACGACGTCGCCGAGCTGGAGGCTGGCGATGACGAAGCGCCCCTTGCCGGAGTAGGCGAGCATCTGGCCGGTCAGCTCCCGGGCGCGCTTGGCGGCGGTGCGGATGTCCTCGACGTGCTCGTAGCCGCCGGCGGCGGGCGGTAGCTCGGCGAGGGCGAGGTCGGCGTGTCCGAGGACGGCGACGAGCAGGTTGTTGAAGTCGTGGGCGATGCCGCCGGCGAGGATGCCGAGGCTCTCGAGCTTCTGGGCGTGCTGGATCTGCCGCTCGAGCTCGCGTTGTTCTTCTTCGGCTCGCTTGCTGGCGGTGATGTCCTCGTAGGTGCCGAGCACGCCGATGACGTCGCCGTCGAGGTCGTGGAGCGGGGTCTTGCTGGTGCGCAGCCAGATCCGGTCGCCGTCGGGGGTGGTCTGCGGTTCTTCGTAGCCGACCTTGGGGGTGTTCGAGCGCATGACCGCCTGGTCGTCGGCGCGGTAGAGCTCGGCCTGTTCCGCCCAGCCGAGGTCGAAGTCGGTCTTGCCGACGATCTGATCGGGCCGCTCGAGCCCGGCGTCGCGGGCGAAGAGCACGTTGCAGCCGAGGTAGACGCAGTCGAGGTCCTTCCAGAAGACGCGGACGGGGATGTTGTCGAGCACCAGCTCGAGCATCTTCTGCGTCGCGCGCAGGTCTCGCGCTTGCTGTCGCCACTCGGTGACGTCGGTGTAGAGTCCGAGGACGCCGATGACGTCCCCGTCGTCGTCGCGGAGCGGCACCTTGGTGACCTCGACCCAGAAGCGCGACCGGTCCGGGCGCTGGAGCGGCGTGCGGACGGCCCGCCGGATCTTCCCGGTCTCGATCACCTCGCGGTCGTGCTCGCGGTAGGCCGCCGTCTCCTCGGCGGACCAGGGCAGGTCGTGGTCGGTCTTGCCGACGATCTCCGCGGGCGAGCCGAGCCCGACGGCCCTGGCGAAGGCGGCGTTGCAGCCGAGGTAGCGGAGCTGCCGGTCCTTCCAGAAGACCCCCTGGGAGATGGTGTCGAGGATCCGGGAGGCGACGACGCGGTCGGGGCCGGGGTGGGGGGAGGGTCGGGGGGGCTCGGGCATCGAGGCTCTCGGCCCAGCCGGGGTGGGCGATGGTCGGGCTGCGTGGCTGGCCGAGGGATGCAGGATACGCCTGCTGGCTCATTGTGCGAGTAACCGGGAGATACCCGGAACCTCCGCCGCGGGGGGCGTCTCCAAGAAATGTCGGTCTGGCTACTCAGCGGGCCGCATCGCGGCGGCGATCGCGCGAAGGCCGAATCGGGCACTTCGAGGCGCGGGAGCAGGCCCAGGAGGATCGACGGAGCCTCGGCATCGATTTCCAGATGGCGGAAGTCCACGCCGGAGACGCATCCGGGCGATCACGCCTGCCCAGTCCATTCCCCCCCGCCCGGAGACTCGCCCTTTCCGGGCCCAGGCCGCCGCCTGACCCCTCGAGGTCGGGGGGCGGCTTCCTTTCGCTCGAGATTGGGTCAGGGTGGGATCGGGCGGTCGTTCCAGGGATTCCCGATGACCAGGGCGGTCTCCAGCGTCGCTCCGGGGGGGACGACGAGCCGCCCGGAGGAGGTCGCGCCGTCGGGGCCGGTGGCGGTCCAGGAGTAGGTGCCGTGGGGGATGCCGTGGACGAAGACGCGTCCCTGGGCGTCAGCTTGGAGCTGGACGGCGCTCGCTTCGAGCTGGCCGGTGGCGAGCCAGTCGGTGACGGAGGTATCGAACTCGACGGAGTGGAGTCGGAGCCGTGCGCCGGGGATCGGGGTGGAGCCGGAGCGGGTGATCGTGGCTTCGAGCTTGCCGCGGCGGCGGATGACAAGAGGGTGGGGGGTGCTGTCGGAAGGGTCGAAGACGTAGGTGAGGGGCCAGTAGTCGTCCTCGTTCTCACTCGGCCAGATGCCACCCTGATCTGGTTCGCAGCACCTCAGGGAGGCCGGACCCCACAGCGAGGGGAGGGCCTCGAGGAACCACTCCGTCGGGATGGTCGCCAATCCCTGCTCGTATGCCGCGCGAGCCAGGTCCTCGAGCTTCTCCATTCCCAGAGTGTTCACGATCCAGACGCCGGCCAGGATCAGATCCTCCATCTGTTCCCTCTCTGGGGTCGCGAGGTACTCATCGAAGGACATCTCCAGGATGTATGGCATGGCCTGTCTGCTCGGGGGACGCGTCGAACCTTGTCTCTGCGAGCAGAGACTCCAGCTCAGCGACGTGGCGACGCCCTCCTCGACGATGCAGGGAAGAGTGCCCCAGTGAGAGGTGAGGTGCCAGTGAACGAGCTCATGGACCAGGAGCTCTTCCCAGCCCTCGGTGGTCGCGAAGACGACGATTCCCTTGGAGTCAGCGTAGCCCCCAACGTGTTCAGCGCTGCATTCTCGGTGCAGGCCAACCGAAACGATTGGGTGGCCCTCTCGAGATGTCTCGAGGTACTCACGGACCAGTGGGTCGAATCTCGAGAGGATCTCCACCATCCGGTTTCCCACTTCCTCCGATGCAGCCTCGATGGTCCCCCATGGAGTCTCCCTGACATGCGCGGGAGGCAGTTTTCCGACATAAAAGGGAGGCGGGCTCGCGCACCCCACCAGGAGTATCGAAGCTGCAACGGTGGAACGAATCATCTCAGTCGGACTCGAACTCGATCAGCCTGCGGACGATGGTCGTGTCAGGATTGCCGTGTCGCCGGAAGTGCAACTCGATGGCGTTCTCCCACGACTCCCCGGAAGCGGGATCGTAGTTGAACTCGGGCAGGTCGGATGGGAGCACGAATCGGCAGGCGTCCCATCCTGCTCCGAGGAGCGGAGGAGGGAAACCGCCGGATCCCTGGTCAGCGATCCACGTCCCGTTGACGAAGATGTCGACATCCGTGAGAGTCGAGTTGTTGGCCAGGGTGACCTGGAGGTCGTACCCCGGGAGAACGACGACCTCTGTCAGCACGGCATCCACGTTGGTGACGCCGGGTTGAACAGCCAGATCCACTTGATAGCCGAACTTGACGAGGTCGTCGACGGACTCCTCGAACGCCCCTTGGTGGAGGGAATGGGCCCAGATGTAGTGCTCCACATTGGGCCGGCCTTGGAGGTCGAAGCAGAACAGGCCCCCTTGCGAATAGCGGGTGCCGACCGGCATGGCGGTGACCTCCGCCGAAGTCCCGGGCGCTCTGGTGCTGCAGTCCGAGCCATTCGCCGCGTAGAAGCCGATGGCATTGGCCGGAACAGGAATCCTCACCGTAGCCCCGGGGGGGATCTTGGCCGGTACCTTGCTGACGACCCCCCCGTCGGAGTTGATGAAGACCAGGCAGCCATCCAGCTGCTGGGAGCTCGGATTGACGATGGCGAGCATGGCGTTGGACCCGCCTTCGGAGCTCCAGGTGACCCCGATGTCGAGACAGCCTGCCGGGGTATCGAAGAAGATCCTGCCCTCGCCCTTGGTCGAATTGCCCTGGGAGACGCACTTCATGCTGGTGAGGGGCAGGCACAGGAGTATGGCCACCAGGAGTGCCAATCTTGTTTTCATGGTTTTGAGTATGAAGAAGGAGTGTGGGGAAGTGGTTTCGGGAATGGCGAGGGCTCGGTTGCCAGGTGTCTGATGTCACCTGGGCGAGACCACTTCGGGTCCTCTCGTCGGTGGTGGCACAGAAGGGGCATGCACAAGGGTGGAGAGGTCTGTTTCACTGTCTCCACGCCGGGGATGGCTGACCGTATTCGTTCGCAGAGGTAGACCTCGACTCGGGATCAGTCCGAGGTGTATTCCACCTTGCGGCTGAGCTCGTAGACGGCAGCGTCGGCAGGGCGCGTAAACCGGAACTCGACCTCGTTCTCCCACGATGCTCCAGGGGAAGGGTCGTAGTTGAGCTCCGGCAGTCGTGCAGGGATGGCGAAGGTCAAGGCGTCCCATCCCGCACCAATGGTCGGTGGCCGAAAGCCGTCATCCGTGCTCAGGATGTGGATCCCGTTCACCAGGACGTCCACGTCCTCGAATGGCATGTTGCTGGCGATGGTCATCTCCATGTCGTAGCCCGAGTGGACGATCAGTTCAGACAAGACTGCGTCGACGTCCGTCACTCCGGACAGGATCGAGAAGTCGGTTCGGTATCCCCATTCGACGAGATACTCTGCGCTCAGGGCGAACGCAGCCTGGTTCCTCGCCCGCCCCCGGATGTAGTGTTCCTGGTTGGGCTCTCCGCGGATATCGGGCACGAGGCAGATACCTTGATGCAGGTGAGCTCCCATGGGAATCGGCTGAATCTCAGTCACGGAACCAGAGGGGCGGGGGCCTCTGCCACCGCAGTTGACCTCGTCGGTGACATACTGATCCACCGCCTTGTCCGGGACCGGTACATTCAGCGCCCCCCCGGCAGGAATCACGGCCGCCACCTCGGCGATCACCTCTCCCGAGGCGTCCAGGAAGACGATGCATCCATCGAGATGCTGGCTGGTCGAGTTCCTGATGTCGACATGTTTGTTCGGGTGCTCACCGGAGACCACGTAGTGGACCCCGAAGTTGATCTTGGCCCCCGAGGTGGTCTTGCTGAATTCACCTGATCCGGAAGTCGGTTCGACATCAGAGGAGCAGCAGATGGGGGTGGCCGACATGCAGATCAGCAGGCTGGCGGCAATGAGGATCTTGTTGAACATGGAGCTGGTGGAGCTGGAGTGCGGGAATGGGTCCTGTCGACGCCGTTTGTCGGTCGAGGAAGAGAGCGGCCTTTTCTTCGGGCATCCCCACGTCGGGGAGTGGTGTCCCGGCCCACCCGGATGATGTCGTCGCTCTCGGACTTCCGCGGGGCAACCACATAGATGCGCGGAACTCCGGGGTGGCTCGGCGAAACCCGGGTGTTTCCCAGAATCCGCCCGGGCGCGGTTCACCGGTCGGTAACAGCGCTCGGTCGGGGACGCTCGAGCTCGGCTGGCGCGGGGCTCTCCTCGAACGCAGTCCCGACCCTCTCGGCGATGGTCGTGGCGTATTCGCTACTGGTTCCCGACGACCAGGGCGGTTTCCAGCGTCGCTCCGGGGGGGACGACGAGCTGCCCGGAGGAGGTGGCTCCGTCGGGGCTGGTGGCGGTCCAGGAGTAGGTCCCGTGGGGGATGCCGTGGGCGAAGACGCGGCCCCCGGCGTCGGCTATCAGCTGGACGGCACTCGCCTCCAACTTGCCGGCGGCGAGCCAGTCGGTGATGGAGGCCTCGAACTCGGTGGAGTGGAGTCGGAGCTGCGCGCCGGGGATCGGGGTGGAGCCGGAGCGGGTGATCGTGGCTTCGAGCTTGCCGCGGCGGCGGATGGGGAGGTGGATGGGGGACTGGCCTTCGAAGTGGACGGTGTGGGTGGCGGGCCAGTAGCCGTAGCGGGAGAGGTGGATGGTGTAGGAGCCGTGGGCGACGTTGGGCCAGGTCTTTTCGCCGTTGGTGTCGGTGGTGCCGAAGTGGACGACGCTGTAGGCGATGCACGCTGGAGCAGACCTGAGCTTGACAGCTGGTGCCCTCTCGCTCGTATCGGTGGCGATTACGAGCATGTCATCGCCGTCGTCGATTACGAGTTCGACCTCGGTCAGGCCGTTCGGTAGAAGATCCACCGTCTTCTGAGTAAAGCCACCACCGGGTTCGAACGCACAGACTGTTACAGTGTCGAGTGCGATGCCTCGGAAGACCATCTCGCCCTCTGCATTTACATCTCGGTGGTCCGTCCAAGGGTCAGCTGGATCGTCCGAGGCAACATACGCGCGAGATCGATTCCTGGGCTGTCCATTCTTGTCAACAACCCTGATGTGGACACCTCTGTCAGTGAGATAAAGGTCGACCGTCTGTGGGGTGGGGGGCTGAAGGTCGTGTGCCGCGGCCCCTATCACGCCTAGGCCATCGACCGCAAACACTGCGAAGAAGACCTTTCCCGTCGGCATATTGAGCATCGTGACACTATCGCCATCGAGGATCCGCACGGCTCGATTAGTAGGAATGCCGTCGTCACCCATCCACGTAGCCCACACATCGGAGGGTGGCACAGAATCATGGCCATGGGAGTGGAGCCTCACCGTGACTGTGTGACTCTGTTCGAAGGGGAGCTCCACGACCCAGGGAGATCCAGGTTCCAGCTGGCAACGCCTTGTCTGCACCGATGCATCTTCGAATCTCAGCGCAAAGGTGTAGCCTCCCGGCGCGACGTCAGGGATCTCGAGAACACCGCTCGGAGGTACCCTCATGATGGGGAGGTCTTCACCACGGAGCCCGTCTGCATAGAACCAGATCAATTCGTCTGCACGAGGCCTTTCTCCCAGCAGAACCACCTTCAGGGCCTCCCGGCGAGAGAGGGATAGGATGCCGAAGTCGACAATTCCATCCGGGCCGAGTTTTCCTTGTCCATAGGTGGAGACATACCCCGGGCAGGCCGCCATCACCGAGGATTCCCGCGGAGAGACGCCATGGAACAGGAACGTGCCATCGAGACCCACTCGCTGAGGGGCACCTCTCGGCCCGAAGGAGCGAGACCGAAAGCAGTTCTGCAGCTGCACGGTACAGCCGGGGATGGGGTCTCCGTGCAGACCATCCACGACGAGGCCTTTCCCCTGGACGCCTGCATCCAACTCGATGACGACCTCTGCCTCACCACCGGGCTGCATCTCGACCGATTGCACCTCACTCTCGGGGAGGTTGTCGCTTGAGGCCATGATCATGACTTGGCCAGTCGGGACAGTATCGATTTCGAATCGGCCATCCTCCCGGTTGGCGAAGGCGTGTCGATCCGAGGACATCGTCTCCGGAGTCCAGACGATCACCAGGAAATCCTCAATGGGTTCATCCTCGCATGTGACGATTCCTGACAATCTGCTCGATCTGGCCAGAACCATGACCATCTCCTCGATCGGGCGAGGAATCGAGACGTTGCCCTCGGTATTCTCGATGTAGCCGTTCTTCGATACCCTCAGCCAGATCGTCGTCGGCTTGCAGCCCTCGAGAACAGCGACACCATCGCTGTCCGACCAGGCTATCGCTCGACTCCAGGTCTCCTGCTCCTTCCAGATGATCTCGACACGTGCATTGTCGAGGGGATTGCCCTGCTCATCCTTGACGAGCACTTCCTGCCCGACACCTGCCTCGGCAGAGAAGTCGACCACGAACGCATCGTTCTCCGCGGGAGCCGGATATGTCTTGTCCTGGACGATGATACCGCCACCCGAGAGGCGGAAGCGATAAGTGCCCTCCTTACGCGCGGGCAAGGTGTGCGGTCCCCACCGGCCGTCATCACCAACCGAGATCGTCCCCAGGGTCGCGGATGGACCTCCAGCCTTCCAAGTGCTCTCAATGACCAGGCCCCTGGGCAGGATGCCGCCACTGGACATGGTTATCGTTCCCGAGGCCTCGAGAGGGGCGCCCAGGCACAGCTCCGCGCGCGCACGCTCCTCGAGGACTAGGAAGCACTCACTAGTCTTCGTGTCGTGGCGCGCCCAAACAACTGTTGGTAGCTCGGGAAAGACCACATCGACCCGGCCACGTGAATCTGTCCAGTACTCTCGGCAGAATCCGCCGATCGCCGCCTCCGCCGTAGTACGCAAATCCCGAGCAGCAACGGGTACGGATCCCGAGTAGTACATAGGTCGGGCTTCCCAAGTGGACACGCCGACCTGCAACACCTGGGCGTCGGCGACCGCGGCGCCGTCCGAGTCCACCACCCGGACCTCGAACCTCGTTGCTCCTTCCAGCACAAACACAAGGGTCTTGGTCGCATCTCCTTCGAGCCTCTCGAGAAGCTGGAACTCCGCCAGCTTACCGGGAATGCTCGCCCAGAGGACCGACTCGCCGCTCCTGGCGAATTCGGGCACCAGGGAGAAATCGGTCAGCCCCGCCGAATCGGTAACCGCCAGCACTGCCTTGTCCAGCAGATTCTCAATGTTGGCTTGGGCCAGTGGGGGGATCGGTGTGCCCATCGGTCCTCGGCACGGGGACCATGAAACCGTCGCTCCCTCTATGGGGTTACCGTTCGAGTTCAAGACCGTGCATCGCAGGGCGGCGCTCGGGACTGATGCCCTGGGGAGGGGAGCCGGTGAATCGTCAGCAGGTCCAGCCTGATCGGCTCGAGCCTCCTCGATCTTGGGCTGCCCCTGAGATGTTGAGCCAGCATCACCCGGTTTCGATGGAGTACCTTCGGTAGGCCTGCCTGATTCCCAATGGATGAGAAACCCGATCAGAACCGCAGCGACGGTGAGTAGAGCGGCGAACAGTACTACTTGCCACTGGTTTCGCATGGTTGCTGGCCTGTCTGTGGCCGAACTCAGCGGCCGAATCCCAGTGACACTCCCACCCTACCCTCAATCATCCCATCTGGGGGGGCATTTCGGCCTCCTCTGTGTCGTCCGTCTCGGGACGCCCAATCTCAGCACACCCATTCTTGTCGCCCACCTGATTCGCTACCTGACAGAAAGCGGTTTCGGTCAAGACAAACAGCGCAAGGGACGCAATTAGGTACGTCATCCAACTACTCGTTCTCATCATCTGGACTCCATCGCCATCCCGTGGAGGATTAGTCTGCTGGTTTCCCCTACCGAGTCCTCCAGAGTCCGGATGAGAGAACGGCCGGCGGGATTGAGGACCCAATCTCCTTCAGTCTTCTGCCTCAGCAGCGCAGAAAGCCAACCCCTGGCCTCAAGATTGGGGGCTGGCCAAATGTTGTCGACGATCATGGCTGCTTCCCGAGCCTGCTCGAGCTGTTCCGTTTGTATGGATGAAAAAAGCCAACATAGCGCACACTCGTGGTCAGGAACCACCTCCGCAGCGCAGCGTAGTACCTCTCTGGACTCTCCGAGCTTGCCTATTCGTGCCAAAGCTAGCGCGTAACCAGTTGTGAAGTCTGCCCTGAGCACAGGGTCTCTCGTCCGGTCAGTCAGCGTGGCGTAGGTCAAGCTCGCTGACTGCCAGTGGTGCTGGATCAGATACTCCGATGCGACATAACTCTGGGCCAGCAAGCTGGGTGCCAGCCGAATCGATGCAATCGCCAGGTCGATTGGGCGAGGAGCTGTGCTGAGTAGAGCCGCATGCCCGCCATCGAGAGCGCCGTGAGCTTCAGCATCTTCGGCAAGAGCCTCACGTTCCTGAAGAATCCGATTCCTGAGTTCCGCCTCTCCTAGGTGCTTGGGGCGGCCCCTCTCGGGACGAAAGATCAAGCCTCCCTCTCGAGCTAGGGCAGTTCTCTCGCTCAATCTGTAGTAGGCCAACCTCAACAGATAAGCAGCCTCATCCCGATGCACCTCCAGCAGCTGCTTCTCCGCCAAGCTCAGCCCGGTCTTCCCCCGAACGACCGTATCCCCCCCTTCGACCAGCACCCGCAGCTCCTTCGGCCGGTCCACCCGGAGCAACACCGAATCGGGATCCTTCGCAACCTCGCGCAGGATCGCTTCCACTTCCGGGTCTAGGAGAGGGCTCGAATCAGTCATTCTCGAAAAGCCCCTGCCCTGGCTCGCTTCCATCCGGGCCGCCGATACCGTGCTTGCCGAGGGCCGACATCATGGTGAATGCATATTCTATCCGCGC
>CAZCAC010000070.1:0-43615 GCA_964496575.1 uncultured Planctomycetaceae bacterium
GCCGGGTATCGATCACCGTATCGCGGTGGTTTGTCCCTGGCTCCGTACCTCCGGTTTGCCCTGGGTTCGGGGTGCCTCTACCATGGCGGTCATGGAACTGCCGATGATTCTCGAGCCGAACGAGGCGCGCGTGCTCGGGGTGTTGATCGAGAAGGAAATGACCGTTCCCGATCAGTACCCGCTCTCGCTGAACGCCACCACTGCCGGCTGTAACCAGAAGTCCAATCGTTTCCCGGTGCTGTCCCTCTCCGAGAGCGAGGTGCAGACGCAGCTCGACAAGCTGGTCGTGCTCGGTCTGGTCGGCCGGGTGCAGCCGGCCAGCTCGCGGGTCGAGCGCTTCCGCCACAACGCCCGCGAGCGCCTCCAGCTGGAGCCTCCGCAGCTGGCGATCCTGGCGGAGCTCATGATGCGCGGCCCGCAGAGTCGCGGCGAGTTGCGCGCCCGCGCGGCGCGGATGAGCCCGATCGACTCGCAGGACGCTCTCACCGCCCATCTCGGTCCGCTCCTCGAACGCGGCTTCGTCGAGACCCTCTCCCCCGCCCCCGGCTCCCGTGCGCCGAGAGTGATCCAGAAGCTGAGCCCGGAGGCCCATTCGATCGAAGCGACGCCGGCGACCGCCGTCGACACGGCATCGGTCGCTCCCCCTCCCCGCACTACGATCGACTCCCTGGTCGAACGCGTCGAGCGGCTGGAACGACAGCTGGCTTCGCTGGCGGAGAAGCTGGGGGAGCCGCTGGAAGAACGGCAGTCAGCCGACAGCTGACGGCTAACGGCTCTCTCCCCCCAATCGTCGTCGAAAGACGAGGGGCAGGTCCTCGACACGAAAGCAGCCGAGCCTGAACAGGACGAAGGCCCAGATCATGGCCGGAATCAACGTCCTCACCGAGGGCACGTTGTTGACCAGGAGGCTCAGGTCCTCGAGGAAAGCAGCCCACCCGCTGCTGGTGAAGAAGCCCGATTCGCCGGTGGGGTAGGTTCGCGCGAAGAGGGCCCGGGTCGACAGCGCGACGAGGACGATGCGGAGCACCACGTAGAGGTGCACCAGGAGTCCCCCGAGCAGCAGCCCGCGCCAGCGCGCCGCGCGCGACATCCGAGGCGCGAGGAAGAGGGCCAGGAAGATCCCGAGCGGGGTCCAGTATGTCTTTCGACTGTCGAAGTCGATCGCACAGACGGGCTGAACGTCCGGCCGGCCGACCACGACGACCACCGCGGTCGGTGCCGAGTCGGCCCTCGGGGGAGCGATGGTGAACACGTAGTCGCCGCGCAGGGTGGAGAGCACCATCTCGCAACCGAGGCGAAAGACCGGCGTGTTGATGCGATCGACGACCGTCCAGGGCGAGAGGAAGATGAGCAGGAGGACCGTACTCGTGAGAAGGAAGCGCAGGGGCCTACGCGTCGATCTCCGGTCCGGCGGCGCTTCCATCACTGATCCTCGGCGACCGGCGCCGGCAACCGCATGGCCCAGAACAACCACATGACCATCGACAGGGCCAGGATTCCGATGGGCCAGATCGTCTCGTGCAACAATCCGAAGAACGACGAGCTCATCTCGGCCGCGTAGTAGAGGCTGACGATCCGCACCAGGTTCACCAGGAGCAGGATCGCCACGCCGATGGCGCCTCCCAGCAGCTTGTGGGACCATTGCGCGGGGAAGGCGATCACCGCCGCGACGAACGTGCCCGAGACCTG
Source organism: uncultured Planctomycetaceae bacterium (assembly GCA_964496575.1). Taxonomy (GTDB): domain Bacteria; phylum Planctomycetota; class UBA1135; order UBA1135; genus CAZCAC01. The sequence goes on from CAZCAC010000070.1 coordinate 1,690, forward strand.
GATCCCGTCGCAACCGGAGCGGATCGTCAGCAGGACCCCCGGTCCCGTGAGGTTCTGCCCCGTCGCGGTGGCGCTCTCACCCAGGAAGCGAAGGATGCCGGCGCTGAGCTCGGCGTTCCAGCCCATGCAGGTGGCGAAGGCCTGCGTCTCCGCGAACCAGCCGACGAAGGCCAGGTGGAAGACGCCGAGCAACAGCACGAAGATCACCACGAAGGCCTTCATCGACCGCGTCTTCGCCTGACGCGAACACCCGTCCCGGCGGTTGCTCTTCTTCGTTTCGGTCATCGCCAACCGGCTACCCTCGCGTCCCGAACGACCCTCCCTCGAGACGCCGGCCAGGCCCACGCCGTCCCTGAAGCCGTACCGAGTTGGAGATCGAGACGTGTCATCCCGCGGCCGAGGAGTCACTCGCAGCAGTGCCCCCAGGCTACAGCCGATCTCGAGCCACGGTCAAGAAAGGGGCACACCGTCCTCGAGCCCGCGGACCTTCGCCAGACTCACGTGGCGGCGATCGCTGCCCGACTCCCCCAGGCGGAATCCGCCCCAGGCCATCGACTCCGAGCCAACGGCTAACTGCTGACGGCCATCTCCTCCAACAGCTCCGCCGCCACCGAGATCGCAATCGCCCTCGGCTGCTTCGACGTCTTCGACTTTCCGATCGGACAGTGAACCGTCGCGATCTTCTCCTCGGAGAAGCCGCGCTGGTTCAGGCGCTTCTCGAAGCGAGCCCACTTGCGCTCCGAACCGATCACCCCGACGTAAGAGAGGTCGTCCCGGGTGAGTACCCGTTCGAGGATCGACAGGTCGATCGCGTGATCGTGAGTCATGATCAGGACCAGCGCGCCCGCGGGAAGGGACTCGACCTCCTCCTCGGGGCAATCGACGCAGGTCAGCGTCCAGGAGCGCTTCTCGGGGAGACGAGGGCGGATCTCCGCCTCGTCGCGCGAGTCGATCAGCTGCACGGCGGTGCCCAGGTAGTCGCTCAGACCGGCCAGGGCCTGGGCGACGTGGCCGGCGCCGAAGATCACCACGGTCCGCTCGATCCAGGGGAAGGCTTCGTAGAAGAGGGTGACCGCGCCTCCGCAGCACTGGCCCAGGCCCTCGCCGAGGTTGTAATCGACACTCTCGGAGACGGCCGCGGCCCCGGACTGAAGCGCCCGGGCGTGCTCGATCGCCTGCAGCTCGAGCTTGCCGCCGCCGATCGTTCCCCAGACGAGCTCACCGCCGGAGACGATCATCCGGGCGCCCGCCTCGCGTGGCGCCGAGCCGCGGACCTCGGTGACCACCACCACGACGCAGGGGCGGCCCTGCTCACGCAGGTTGGAGAGCTCTTCGAACCAGGTGGTCATGCGGTGCCGAGACGAGATTCGCCGCCACCACTGGACGGTTCAGCCGGAGCCGAACTGCCGGGTGGTGGCGGCGGATTGTGTGCTGGCAACGGGCTGGTGGGCGATACTGGACTCGAACCAGTAACCTCCACGCTGTGAACATGGCACTCTACCAATTGAGTTAATCGCCCATTGGAGGGGCAGAGACTCTAGTCCGGAACGCCGCCGGGGGCAAGCCCCCGCCGCCGATCACTCGAGGCGGGGACCGTCGGTGCCGAGGGTGCCCTTGAGGATCTCGCCCATCCGGTTCTCCGCCCGGCGCAGGAGCATGCGGACGGCGTCCTCGCTTCGCCCCCCCAGGATCCGGCCGGCCTCGCGCAGCGACATCCCCTGGAAGAAGACCAGGGTGATCGCCTTGCGGTGGTCGGGAGAGAGCTCCGCGAGCGCCTTGCGGACCAGGTCGTAGTCCTCGCCGCGCTGCACCTGCAGGGTGACCGTCAGGTCGTCCGCGCTCGGCTCGAAGAATCCCGAGTCCATCTCCCCGCTGGGGGAGGGCGCCTCGATCGGGCGCTCCTTGGAGAGGTCCCGCTTGCCGGTGGAGTAGAACTCGGCCCGGTCGCGGATCTTGTTCTGCAGGATCTGGATCAGCCAGCGCAGGAGGCTCCCCTCCCCGCGGTAGGTGTAGTTCGCGAAGTCTCGCGTCGCCTCGCGGAAGGTGGTCTGGGCCAGGTCGTCCGGCTCCTCCTTGGCCCGCAACCGGGCGCCGAGGCGGCGGCGGGCCATCTCCACCATCGTCTGGTAGTGACGGGCGAACAGCTCGTTCAGCGCGTCGACGTCCCCCTGCTGGGCGAGATCGACCAGCTGGGGGATGTCCCCGGCCACGCTCTCGGGGGGCTTGGTGGGCTTCTCGGGCTCGTCCTGGGGGGTCTCGGGATCCTCGGTGCTCATGGCGATTCGTGCCGACAGGTATACGACGGACGCCCTCAGCCGTCGATCCTTTCCCGGAAAGCATCCTCCAGGAGTACCGAAACGCCCAGTTCCTCCGCTTTCTTGGCCTTGCTCCCCGGCTTGCCGCCGACGATCAGGAAGTCGGTCTTCGCGCTGACCGAGGAGGCGACGCGCCCGCCACCGGCCTCGACGCGCTGCTTGGCCTCGGCCCGGGTCATCGAGGTGAGGGTCCCGGTGAACACCACCGTCTTGCCCGCGAAGGGGCCCTCGGAGGCGCGGGGGGCGAGCGCCTCGATGCGAACTCCGCCGGTGAGCAGGCGCTCGAGGAAGTCGACGTTGCGCGGTTCGGCGAACCAGCCGTCGATCTGGGCGGCGACCTCCTCCCCGATGCCGTCGAGCTCGATCAGCTCCTCGACCGACGCGGCGCGCAGGGCCTCCAGGGAGTCGAAGCGGTCGGCGAGCAGCCGCGCCGTCGCAGGGCCCACCTCGGGGACCGAGAGCCCCACCAGGAAGCGGTCGAAGGGCACGGTGCGCCGCTCCTCGATCTGCGCGAAGAGGTTGTCGACGCTCTTCTCCCCCCACCGCTCCAGCTCGAGCAGGCGGCCGCGCAGCTCGGGGTCGCAGTCGAGGAAGAAGAGATCCGCGGGGCCCTCGAGCAGGCCCGCGTCGAACAGCTGGGCGATCTGCTTCTCGCCGATCCGATCGATCTCGAACGCCTTGCGCCCCGCGAGGGACCAGGTGCGGCCGATCACCTGCGGCCGGCAGCCGTAGGTGTTGGGGCAGCGCCAGTACTTGCCCTCCTGCGCCGCCTCGGTTCCGCAAGCGGGGCAGGCCTCGGGCGGCTCGAACTCGGCGCGGTACTGCCAGGCGACCCCGGACCGTACCTCGGCCTGCTCGTCGAGCAACGACTCGGGGATCCCCTCGCGCCACCCCTTCGGCGCACGCCCCGTCGCGGCCCTGGCCACCCCGGTGATCTGCGGGATGACGTCGCCGGCGCGGCGGACGAAGACGCGGTCCCCCACGTGCGCGCCGAGCGCGGCGACGTACTCGACGTTGTGGAGGGTCGCGTGACGCACCGTCACTCCCCCCACCTCGACCGGGTCGACGTGGGCCCGCGGGGTCAGCCGGCCGTTGGTGCCGACCGAGGTCTCGATCGCCCGCAGCGTCGTGGTCGCCTCGCGGGGCGCGAACTTGTGGGCGTACTGCCAGCGGTGTGCCCGCGAGGTGCGGCCGAGTCGCCCGCGGAGGGCGAGGTCGTCGAGCTTGGCGACCACGCCGTCCACCTCGAAGGGCAGCGAGTCGCGACGCGCCTCGAGGTCGTCGTGGTAGGCGAGGCAGGCGTCCAGCCCTCGAACCCGGGCGGCGTGGCCGGAGAAGGGGATCCCCCACCTCGCCAGCTGCTCGTTCAGCTCGGTCTGGGTGGTGAAATCGTGACCCTCGACGCGCGGCGCCGAGTAGGCGTGGAACTCGAGCGGGTAGTTCGCGACCTCCGCGGGGTCGTTGCGGCGGATCGCCCCCGAGGTCGCGTTGCGCGGATTGGCCAGCGGCTCCAGCCCGCGTTCGACCCGTTCCCGGTTGTAGCGCTCGAAGCGCTCGGTCGCGATCAAGACCTCGCCGCGCACCTCGAGCAGCCCGGGAAGCTCACCGCGGGGGCCCTTCAGCTCCATCGGCACGTTGCGCACCGTCTTCAAGTTGGCGGTCACGTCCTCGCCTAGCTGCCCGTCGCCGCGAGTCACTCCGCGGACGAACACCCCACCCTCGTAGATCAGCGCGGCGCTGACGCCATCGAACTTCGGCTCGACCGACCAGGTGAGCGCCTCTCCGCTCTCCAGGCCGAGGAAACGCACGATGCGCTCCTCGAACTCGCGCACCTCCTCCTCGCCGAAGAGGCTGTCGATCGAGAGCATCGGCTCGGCGTGGCGGACCTTCTCGAAGCTCTCCCCCTCGGGGAGCGGCGCGCCGACCCGCCGAGTCGGGCTCGAGGGAGTGACCAGCTCGGGGTGGGCGGCCTCCAGCTCGACCAGCTCCCGGTAGAGCGCGTCGTACTCCGCATCGGAGATCTCCGGCTGGCCGCGGGTGTAGTACAGCTCGCCGTGGTGCTCCAGCTCCTCGCGCAGCTTCGCCGCCCGCGCCGCCGCCTTGCTCGGCCGACTCACCGCTTCAGGTCCTCAGGCGTGAAGGCGTGCGGCAGGAGCTCGCCGAGGGTCCAGCGCTCCGGTTTTCCTTCCCTTCCCGCACAGATCACCACCAGGTCGAGCGCGCGCGGCAGCTGCGTCAGCACCTGGCGGCAGGCGCCACAAGGGGTGAACAGCTCCGGCTGGTCGGTGGCGATGGCGATCGCCACGAACTCCTTCGCGCCATCGGCGACCGCCCGCGTGAAGGCGACGCGCTCCGCGCAGATGGTCAGGCCGTAGCTGGCGTTCTCGACGTTGCAGCCCCGGTGCACGACCCCCTTCGAGTCGAGCAGGGCGGCCCCGACCTTCACCCCTGAGTAGGGGCTGTGGGCATTCGCCAGCACCTCCCGGGCGATGGCGAGCAGGGAGTCCTCTTCTTCGATCTTCGGGGCGCTGGCTCGGGGGGCGGAGTCAGGGGAATTCATGGACCCATGATTCGCGCTGGCCCCCCTTCCCGTCAACCGGGCTCCGCTCGAGGCGCGGCCGAAATGGCCGTGTCTCGAGGTCGGACGAAGTCCGACCCCCGCGCCCATGGCGCCCGCAGGTGTTGACATTATCCAGAGGTCCGGCCGTCTTCGGCCGGGCCTCTAGCTACCGCACGACCATGGGTAGCCCCTCGGCCTCGGCACGTCGTCGCTCCTCGACGGAACCGGCGGGGGCGTAGCCGTCGTAGGAGACGCGGTTGCGGCGCTGGCGGCGGCCGGTGTCGGGGTTCTCCCACTCCTCGGGAACCAGCTCGACGTCCGCCCGGCGGCCGAGCAGGTCGGCCGTCTCCAGCTCGACTTCTCCGGAGGCGTCGATCCCCAGCGCTTCGAGGATCCGCCTGGCGCGCGAGGCCCCGCGATCGCTCCAGACCAGCCCGTCCCAGGTCGCCACCCTCCCGCTGAAGTCCCCCTCGGCCACCACCAGCTTCATGATCCAGCGCGGGTTGCCCTCGCGCGTCAGGGTCTCGCGAACCTCGTCGACGCGGACGGTGTACCACCCCTGCGCGAGGTTGGTGAAGTCCTCCAGGTCGCCGGTCCCTTGAAAGTCGAATCTGATCATCTCGCGTTCCTCGCTTGGTTTCCAGTCTCGAGCGAAGAGAGGGACGGTGAAGCACTGCGCGAGGTACCGGCGGAATGGTGCTTTTCAGGGACTCCTCACCCTGCGGGTGAAGTGACCTCCCCGAAGACGCGCGCCATGTTGCCGCCGAGGATCCCCTCGATCTCGCCGGTGGTGAAGCCGCGGCTCTCGAGGGGTCGGACGAGGGCCGGGTACTCGCTGACGTCCTGGAGCTCGTCGACCGACCAGGCGATGCCGTCGAAGTCGGAGCCGAGGCCGACGTGCTCGACGCCGGCGACCTCGGCGGCGTGCGCGATGTGATCGACGACGCGCTCGATCGAGAGGCCGATCGGGGCGCTCCTGAAGAACTCGACCTCGCGCAGGTGGAGACCGATGTCGGTCTCCGACTCCCCCTCGCGCCTGAGGGCCGCGATCTGGTCCTTCAAGCCCGCCGCGGCCTGAGCCGCGCCCTCGTCGAGGAAGGGGGGCAGGAACGGGATGCCGATCACGCCGCCGCCGTGGGCGAGGGCACGGAGCTGCTCGTCGGAGACGTTGCGGGGGTGGTCGTGCACCCGCTGGCAGCCGGAGTGGCTGGCGAAGACGGGGCGCGAGCTGGCCTCGATCGCGTCGAGGAACGAGCGCTCGCAGGTGTGGGAGAGGTCGATCACGATGCCGAGCTCGTTCATCTTCTCGACCACGCGGCGGCCGAAGGGCGCGAGCCCCTCCGGGATGTCGGGGCCCGCCTTCTCGGCGCTGGAGCGGATCCAGGAGAGGTGGTTCCACCAGACCAGGGTCATGACCCGCAGGCCGCGATCGTGGAACCACTCGAGCTTCTCCAGGCTCTCCTCGATCGCGTGCCCGCCCTCGATGCCGAGGATGCCGGCGAGCTGCCCGCGATCGCGGGCGGCCAGGAGCTCCTCGCTGTTCCGGACGTGGGCGATCCGGTCGGGGTGCGCACCCACCAGGGCGTCGAAACGGTCGGCCAGGTCCGCGGCCCGGCCGAAGGCTCCCCCCTCGGTGGCGATGAACCGGGGAGCGACCCAGCAGGCGAAGACCGCCGCCCCCAGGCCGCCCTCCCGGGCGCGGGGGAGGTCGAGGTGCCCCGGGCCGAGCTCGCCGAGGTCGAGATCGAGGTCGAGGGCGAGCAGCAGGGAGTCGACGTGCGCGTCGAAGACGAGGGGGGTGTCCATCGGGGTAGGATAGCGGCCGCGGCGAACCCGCGCTCACGGCGGCGGGAAAGCCTGTCATCGTGACAGGTCGCCAGATTCCCCTCCTCGTGCTCTGCCAGAGTGGCAGCCCCCGGCGGGACGATCACGGGGGGAAGGCCCGAGGATCGAGGGTCGCGGGGCATCGGAGCGCGGCCCCCGCCTGCGGCACGCCGTTTGCTTTCCGCCGGCACCGGGCCCCCACCGCCCGGCGATACGAGCATGTCCCTCGACCGAAGAATCCTGATCGCCGACGACGACCGTGAAATCCGGTTGGGTATCGCCGATTTGCTGGGGTCGCTGGGGCTCGAGATCCTGCACGCGGCGACGGGGGTCGAGGCCCTGGCGCTGGTCCGCAGGGGCGGCCTCCACCTGGCCGTGCTCGACCACCAGATGCCCGGTCCCACCGGCCTCGAGATCCTGGAGGCGATCCGCGCCGAGGTGCTCGGGATCCCCGCGATCCTCTGCTCCGCGGACGCCGCCGGCGACGTCGGCATCCTCGCCCGCGCCGCGGGAGCCGCCGCCGTGCTCACCAAACCCGTCCAACCCGCCGTGCTGCGGCGGGAGGTCGTGCGCGTGCTCGAGGTCGGGCCGCACGAAAACTGAAATCAACGGCCGCCGAGCGGCGGTCTCGTTCGAGAATCTCCACCTTCCCTACCACAGAAACAGAAGAAGAGAAGCCATGGCTGCCAAGACCAAGACGGCTCCCCGTAAGAACAAAGTCGGCATCCGCCCCCTCGGCGAGCGCCTCCTCGTGCAACGCGTCGAACCGGAAGAGAAGACCGCCGGCGGCATCCTGCTCCCCGAGAGCGCCAAGGAGAAGCCCAAGGAGGGCGTGGTCATCGCTCTCGGCGAAGGTCGCCTCCTGGACAGCGGCGAGCGCGCCGAGTGGTCGGTCGCGGTCGGTGATCACGTGCTCTTCACCTCCTACGGTGGGACCGAGGTCAAGTACGCCGGTGAGGAGTACCTGATCATGGAAGAGCGCGACATTCTCGGCGTCATCGAGCGCTGAGCCGCCACTCGAGCGCGGTTCCAACGAAACAGCCAGGAGATTGACCATGGCCAAACAAATCAGCTATGACGCCACGGCGCGCGAGCACATCAGGAACGGGGTGAGCCAGCTGGCCCGCGCCGTGAAGATCACGCTCGGCCCCCGTGGTCGCAACGTGATCATCGAGAAGTCCTTCGGCAGCCCCACCGTCACCAAGGACGGGGTCACCGTCAGCAAGGAGATCGACCTCGAGGATCCCTACGAGAACATGGGCGCCCAGCTGGTCAAGCAGGTCGCTTCGCAGACCAACGACCAGGCCGGTGACGGGACCACGACGGCGACCGTCCTCGCCGAGGCGATCTTCCTCGAGGGCCTCAAGAACGTGACGGCCGGGGCGAACCCGGTTTCCCTCAAGCGCGGCATCGACGCCGCGGTCGAGGCGACCGTCACGTGCCTCGACAAGGCCTCCAAGAGGGTCAACACCAGCGAGGAGATCACCCAGGTCGGCGCCATCGCCGCCAACAACGACCCCGAGATCGGCGGCATGATCGCTCAGGCGATGGAGCGCGTCGGCAAGGACGGCGTGATCACCGTCGAGGAAGGCAAGACGCTCGACACCGAGGTCGAGTGGGTCGAGGGGATGCAGTTCGACAAGGGCTTCCTGTCGCCGCACTTCATCTCCGATCCGCAAGCGATGGAGTGCGTGCTGGAGGATCCCTACATCCTCGTGCACGAGAAGAAGATCTCGTCGGTCCGCGACATGATCCCGCTCCTCGAGCAGATCGCGCAGAAGGCGAAGTCGATCCTGATCATCGCCGAGGACATCGAAGGCGAAGCGCTGGCCACCCTGGTGGTCAACCGGCTGCGGGGTTCGTTCCCCTGCTGCGCGGTGAAGGCGCCCGGTTTCGGTGATCGCCGCAAGGCGATGATGGAGGACCTCGGCGTGCTCACCGGCGCGACCCCGGTCTTCGAGGCCACGGGTGGTTCGCTCGAGCACACCACGATCCAGGACCTCGGTCACGCCAAGAAGGTCATCATCTCCAAGGACGAGACTCTCATCATCGAAGGCGCCGGCGCCAAGAAGGCGATCACCGGTCGGATCGCTCAGATCAAGGCCGAGATCGAGAACACCAAGTCCGACTACGACAAGGAGAAGCTCCAGGAGCGTCTCGCCAAATTGTCGGGTGGTGTCGCCCAGATCAACGTGGGCGCCGCGACCGAAGCGGAGATGAAAGAGAAGAAGGCCCGCGTCGAGGATGCGCTGCACGCGACTCGCGCCGCGGTCGAAGAAGGGATCGTCGCCGGCGGTGGTACTGCGCTGCTGGACGCGATCAAGGCGGTCGAGAAGCTGGAGCTCTCCGGTGACGAGCGCGTGGGCGCGATGATCATCCGCCGGGCGCTGGAATCGCCGATGCGTCAGATCGCCACCAACGCCGGCCAGGACGGCTCGGTCGTGGTCCAGAACGTCCGTTCTTCGAAAGAGAAGAACCACGGCTACAACGCGGCGACGGATGCCTACGAGGACCTGGTGGCCTCCGGCGTGATCGACCCCAAGAAGGTCGTCCGCGTCGCCTTGCAGAACGCCGCGTCGGTGGCGAGCCTGCTCTTGACCACCGATGCGCTGGTCAGTGAGCTGCCCGAAGAGGAGAGCGCGCCTGCGGGTGGTGGTCACGCCCACATGCACTAGTACTTGGCAGTCTTCTTTCGAGGAGCCGCCCGGCCTGGCCGGGCGGCTCCTTCCGATTTGGTGGCCGGCGGCGTTCGCCCCCGACGAGCACCCGGCCGCTCACTCTCCCGCGAGTCAACTCACCGCTCTCGCGTTCTTCCGGTACCCTGGATCTGACCGCCATACCGGGAGAACGCTCATGCTCCTTCGAATCACTCCGATCCTCCTCTGCCTCGCGGGCCCGACCCTGGCCCAGGGCATCGACGTGGCCATCGTCGCGGCCGCGGACAGCAACACCGCCTCGTGCCACTTCGCCGATCCGCAGGCCAAGCTCCTCGGCACCGGTCTCTTCGACTCGGTGGACGTCATCAACGTCTACCACACCACGCCGAGTCTGGCTCAGCTCCAGAACTACGACGCCATCATCTGCTGGACCAACGTCACGCCGGCGGACTACGTCGCCTGGGGAGACGTGACGGCGGACTACGTCGACGCGGGGGGCGGCGTGGTCGTCACCGTGTTCGCGAACAGCACGACCACCACCGAACGCCGTCTCGGCGGAAGATGGGTCACGGGCGGCTACGAGGTCATCGTCTCGCAGGGAGGCAACCACAGTGGACCGGCCACTCTCGGTGCCGTGCACGACGCCACGCACCCGGTGATGGCCGGGGTCACCAGCTTCGATGGCGGAACCGGCGGCTACCGTCCTCTCTCCACGGCGCTCACCCCGGGGTCGACCCTGATCGCGGAGTGGAGCGACGGCAAGGTGCTGGTCGCGGAGGGTGCCAGCTCCAGGCGGATCGACCTCGGCCTCTTTCCCTCGTCCTCCAACTGCTTTACCGGCGGCTGGGTCGCCTCGACCGACGGAGCTCGGCTGATGGCCAACGCGCTCCTCCACACCGCCGGCACCCCGGTCACCGCCTACTGCTTCTGCGACGGCACCGGCTCTGCCTCCCCTTGCGGCAACCAGGGCGCGGCCGGCAACGGCTGCGAGAACAGCGTCTCGACCGCCGGAGCCAACCTCACCGGCTTCGGCCAGGCCAGCGCCTCGGCGAGCAGCATGACGCTCTTCGGCACCAACCTGATTCCCGACGAGCCTGGCCTCTACTTCCAGGCGAACAACCTGGTCAACGGCGGACTGGGATCGGTCTGGAACGACGGGCTGCGCTGCGCCGGGGGCGGACTGATCCGCCTGCAGCTCGTCTTCACCGACGGTTCCGGCAACTCCGCCACCAGCATAGACCTCGCCGTCAAGGGCGAGGTCTCGGCCGGCGATACCAGGCGCTACCAGATGTGGTACCGCGACCCGGTCGGCAGCCCCTGCGCGGCCTTCTCCAACACGTCGAACGGAATCGAGATCACGTGGGGGCTGTGAGGAAGCTGCTGGCTGATAGCTTCTTCCTCACGGACAGAAGCCGACCTGCAGTCCGTCGGACAGGTTGAACCCGGCGCCTCCACCGGCCGGGTCGCGGTACCAGTACTGGAAGTACCAGGTGGAGCCCGCGGCGAGCTCGCCGGCGCCTCCGGAGGTGGGCGGGGCATCGAAGTCGACCCACCGGTCGGCGTGCCCCGCGCCGTCCGCGATGACCGCGGGCGCGAGCCGGAACAGGCCGGAGCCGCCGCCGGCGATGCAGAGCAGTCCGTTCCCGAAGGGCAACTCCGTCTGGCTCGCGCCGTAGAAGAAGAGCCCGAACTGGCCGGGTACGGCGCCGTCGACGGTGAGGGTGAACTCGGCGCTGGCGATCGAGGCGCTCCCGCTCATCCCGATCACCGCACCCGGGCCGGCGGAGTTCGCCGAGCTCGTGCAGAAGCTCGACACCTGGCACCCCTTCAGGCCGAGGATCCAGAAGAGTCCCTGCTCGATTCCCTCGCCGCTGTGGAAGGGTGCTCCGACACCGATGTCGATCCGGCCATCGCCGTCGTGGTCGCCGAGCCCGGCCACCGAGTACCCGAACCAGCCGTCGGGCAGGAGCTCCCCTTCGAAGCCGCCGTCGGTGCTGCTGATCAGCCGGCCGTCCTTGACCGTCCCGTCGCTGTCGAGGAAGAGCAGCCACGCCCCGCCTTCGTTGCCGCCGCCTCCGACCGGTCCGGAGAGACCCACCACCAGGTCCGACAGGCCGTCGCCGTCGAGGTCGCCCGCCGAGGCGAGATCGATGCCCAGGAACGAGTTGTCGGGCAGCGGGCCGGGAAAGTCCCCTTCGGTCCCGCTGATCTTCTGCTCCCCCTTCACCGTGCCGTCGGCCTCGAGGAAGATCACCCAGATCGCGCCCTTCTCGTTCCCTCCCTCGTCGTCGTGATCGGCGCCGCTGGCGATGTCGGGGATCCCGTCGCCGTCGAGGTCACCCAGCCCCGTGACCGACACGCCGATCGTATCCTCGTTCGAGAGGATCCCGCCGAAGCCCCCCGCCGTCTGGCTGATCTTCTGCTCGGCGCGAACCGTGCCGTCGGGGTCGAGGAAGAGGATCCACAGCGCGCCGCGATTCAGGCCGCCGTCGTCGTCCCACATCGAGCCGACGACCAGCTCGTCGAGGCCGTCCCCGTCGAGGTCGCCGACCCGGTCGAGGCTGTAGCCGAAGCCGTCCCCGTTGCGCAGCGGCCCCACGAGCCCACCGGTGGTCGAGCTGATCTTCTGCTCCGCCTTGACCGTGCCGTCGGTATTCAGGAAGAGGATCCACACGGCGCCGCGTCCGCTGCCGCCGTCGTCGTCGAGCCACGCCCCCACGGCGAGATCGGCGACACCGTCCCCGTCGAGGTCCCCCGGCGAGGCGGCGGAGATCCCGAAGGCGTCGTTGGCCGAAAGAGCTCCGGCGAAGCCGCCCGCGGCGGCGCTGATCTTCTGCTCCGCCACCACGTTCCCCTCGGCTCCGAAGAAGAGGATCCAGACCGCCCCGGCGTTGAGCATGCCGTCGTCGTCGCGCATCGCCCCCACCGCGAGGTCGTCGTGTCCGTTCCCGTCGAGGTCCCCCAGCGAGGCGATGGCGACGCCGAACGAGTCCTTCGCGTCGAGCGCTCCGCCGAAACCTCCCGAGCTCTCACCGAAGAGCCGCTCGGTGACCACCCAGTCCTCGAGCGCCTCGAAGCGCACCTCGCGCACCACCGGCGACCGAGTCGAGTCGGCCGTCCCCAGCTGCACGCGGTACTGGACGTAGCGCGCGAGGTCCCCGATCACACCAGGCGTGGTGATGTAAGGGGACCAGGCTCCGAGGTCGTTCGGGTCGTCGGAGCTGCGCACGGCGAGGTGGAGCGCGGTCCCGGTCGGAACGGTCGCGTCCCAATCGAGCCGCGCCGAGGGCATCCCGGCGACGGTGTCGAGCACGGAGCTCTCCAGGTTCCCCGAGGGCTCGAACCCGGTCACCTCCCACCAGCGAAAGCGGCCGTTCGTCGAGTACGACGAGGAGACGACGTCGAGATCTCCGTCCCCGTCGAGGTCCGCCGCGCCGACCTCGATCGGCATGGCGAAGTTCCCGACGACGGTCCGGCGCACCCAGTCGATCGGCGAGCCACCACCGTTCTCGTACCAGATCACGTCATTGTCCATGAAGGCCGCGACCAGGACGTCGAGGCGCCCGTCGCCGTTCACGTCGGCGACCTGCACGTGGTGACCACCCACGACGTTCCCGTCGATCACCTGCTCGTCCCAGCCGATCGGATCCCCGCCGTCGTTGCGCCACCAGGTCACCTCGTTGTTCCAGCAGGTGCCGACGACGTCCAGGTCACCGTCCTCATCGAGGTCGGCGAGCTTCACGGAGCGCCCGCCGTCGAAGCCGGAACGGATCGGGAACTTCGTCCAGACGATCGGGTCTCCTCCGTCGTTGCGCCACCAGGCGACCTCGTCGGCGGTGCCCGCGGTCGCGACCGTATCGATGTCGCCGTCGCCGTCGATGTCCCCCGCCTCGACGCAGTGCGCGCCGGCGAAGAAGCCGTTGATGACGTCGCGCTCCCAGACGATCGGAGCGCCCCCCGCGTTCCTCCACCAGGCGATGCGATTGGCGTTCCACGACGGCGCCAGCACATCGGGGCGGCCGTCGAGATCGATGTCCGCCACGGAGATCTCGAAGCAGGAGGTCCACTGCGGATCGATGACCTCCTTGGTCCAGGCGATCGGAGTCCCGCCGCCGTTCCGGTACCAGACCAGGTCGTTCGTCGGATTCTGAGCGGCGACGACCACGTCGAGGCGCCCGTCGAGGTCGAGATCGCCCGTGTAGAGGCCGTTCGCGCCGGGCAGGGCCGGGTCGATCTCCTCCTCGGTCCAGGCCGGCGGGCTTCCGCCGTCGTTCCTCCACCAGAGCACCTCACCACCCGCCTCGACCGCTCCGACGACGTCGGTGTCACCGTCTCCGTCGAGATCGACCGCGCGCACGCCGAACGCGACCTGAGCGAGGCCGATCAGGTGCCCCGGAGGGCTCGGCAGCCGCTCCGAGCGCAGCGCGAGCTGCCCCGACACCGAGCGCCACGACACCCGGGCGGCCTGGTCGAAGGTCTCCTCCCAGACCTCCACCGCCCCGGGAGGGCCTTCCCCACCGGACCAGTCGGTCTGGGTCTGTTGCTGGGCGTTCGCCGTCGCACCGAGAATCGCGAGAGGGAAGAGCGCGAGTGAGTTTTGCATTGTTTGTGGTTCCTCTGCCATGCGGGACCGGGGGGAGAGACGGCCGGATCGTGCCCCGGATCGGCCCGAACGGCCTGAGGGAGCGATACCGGAAAGGTGTAGGTTTCCTCGCGAGGGACCGACTCGCCGGAGAACCCCGATGGAGAGACCGCAATGGGGGCGTGCGTCATCGCACTGTGCCCGACCGTCACCTACACTGCCCGCCCCCACCTCGAAAGGAACCCAATGAGAATCACCACCTGTGGCGCCGCCGGCGAGGTCACCGGCTCCAGCTACCTGCTCGAGACGGAGCGGGCCAAGGTCCTGGTCGACTACGGCATGTTCCAGGGGAGCGACCTGGCTTCCGACCAGAACCGCGCCCCTCTGCCCGTGGAGAGCAGCCTGCTCGACTGCGTCGTCCTCACCCACGCCCACCTCGACCACGCCGGGCGCGTGCCGCTCCTGGCCAAAAACGGCTTCGGCGGGCAGGTCCACGGCACGTTGCCCACGCTGGACACCGCCGAGATCCTGCTCGAGGACTCCGCCCACATCCAGTCGCACACGCTGCGCTACATCAACAAGCGCCGGCGGCGGCGCGGGCAGGAGCTGATCGAGCCCCTCTACACCAAGGAGGATGTCGACGCGATCTTCCAGGCCTTCTCACCGGTTCCCTACGACGACCCGACCGAGGTCGCGCCGGGAATCTCGCTGCGCTACTACGAGGCGGGGCACATCATCGGCTCGGCGAGCGTGGAATTGACCGTCGAGGAGGGCGGCGAGAAGAAGGTGCTGCTCTTCTCCGGCGACATCGGCTACTGGGACCGACCGATCCTCAAGGACCCCGCGCCCCCCGATCGGGCGGACGTCGTCTTCGTGGAGTCGACCTACGGCGGCCGCGAGCACCGCGGCCTCGACGAGACGGTGGCGGAGTTCCGGGCGATCCTGAAGGAGGCGTACGACGAGCGGCACAAGATCTTGATGCCGGTCTTCGCCGTCGGTCGCACGCAGCAGATCTTCTACCACCTGGCCGCCGCGTTCCGCTCCGGCGCCCTGCCCAAGTTCCCCGTCTTCCTCGACAGCCCGCTGGCGATGAAGGCGACCGAGCTGTACATGCGGCACCGCTGCATCTACGACGAGGAGATGGCCGACCTGCGCCTGCGCCAGCAGTTCAAGAGGGACCTCTCGACTCTGCAGTACTCGCAGACCCCCGACGACTCGCGCTCGCTGAACGACATGAGCGGCCCGATGCTGATCATGGCCGGCGCGGGGATGTGCAACGGCGGGCGAATCCTGCACCACCTCAAGCACAACCTGGAGAGCCCGCGCACGGCGGTGGTCATCGTCGGCTACCAGGCGCCGAACACCACCGGCGGGCGGCTGGTCCGCGGCGCGGAGATGGTGCGCATCCTCGGCCAGGAGGTCGAGGTGCGGGCGAAGATCCACACCCTCGGCGGCTTCTCGGCGCACGCCGGGCACTCCAGCCTGATGCGCTGGCTGGGGATCATGGCGCCCTCGCAGCCGCGCCTGGTGGTGATGCACGGCGAGCCCGACTCGCGCGAGGCGCTCGGGAAGGCGGCGCAGGCGGAGTACGGGCTCACCCCCGAGTACCCGGAGCTGGGGGAGAGCCTGGATATCTGACCGGGGTGCTTTCTCGAGAAACCCTGTCACATCCCTCCCCACCGGGTTCACCATCCATGGAATGGCTGAGCTCCAAGTCGACGACCTCTACCGCCGCTACGCGCGATCAGGTGACCTGACCGCGCTCACGGCCGTCTTCGACGCGATCGCTCCCGATCTCCGGCGCCTCGCGCGGCGGCTGGTCCGCGATCGCGCGCAGGCGGACGACCTGGTCCAGGAGACGTTTCTGACGGCGCTGGAGCATCCCGAGAGCTACGACCCCGAGCGCGCGCTCACCCCGTGGCTGATCGGGATCCTGGTCAACCGCGCGAGAGGCGAGCGGCGGCGGGCGCAGCGGGAGCTCGATTCGGAGCGGCTGCGTCGCGACGAGGCGCCGGAGCCGGTCGAGGAGATCGCCGCGAGCGAATCGCGCTCGCTGATCGAGAGGGCGATCGCCGAGCTCCCGCCGCGGCTGCGCGCCGTCGTCGAGGGAAAGGTCCTGCACGGCCGCGAGTCACTCGACCTCGCCGCCGAGCTCGATCTCAGCCGCGGCGCCCTGCGCGCGCGACTCTCCCGGGGACTGCGACGGCTGCGTCGTGCGCTCCCGGCGAGCCTGGCCACGGGCGTCGCCCTCTGGTTCACCCGTTCCCACGGGCTCGCGCAGGTGCGCGCCCGCGTCCTCGAGGAAGCAGCGAAGCTGCCGGCCGGCGCGTCGGGAATGGGAGGTGTGGTGATGTACAAGAAGGTCGTCCTGACGTCGCTCGTCGTCCTCGTCGCCGTGATCGGCGGCGGGATCTGGAGCGCGGGGCTGCTCGGCGGGGAGCGCGACGAGGCGCTGACCGGTGCGGAGCTCGAGCCCGCCGACGAGCGAGCAGAGCAGGTGGTGAGCCGTCCCGAAGCGCCCGAGCCCGCGCACCGCGAGGAGCTCGTCCTGGAACCCGTGGGCGACGAGGCGGGGCTCGTCGTGCGGGTGATCGAGGAGAGTGAGGTGGCCCCCGTGGGTGGACTCGACGTCCGCCTGAGCTACGAGCAGGACGGCGAGCAGACGGAACGCACGGTCGTCACCGACGACGAGGGCGAGGCACGTTTCGAGTTCGACGAGACGGTGGAGCTCCGCGTGGTGTACGCCGACCCGGGCGAGAGGACGACGCCGGCGAGGAGCTGGCTGCGCCGCTCGCTGCCGAGCGGGGAACGGATGGAGCTCGAGCTCGTCGTGAACGAGGGCGGCACGCTCGCCGGAGTGGTGCTCGACCAGGATGACGTGCCCGTGCCGAACGCGGAGGTGCTCGGCTGGCACCGCTACTTCGACGAGCCCTGTCAGCGTACGCGGTCCGGTCCCGACGGAGCCTTCACCCTGAAGCACCTCGGTACCAACTTCTACGTGACGGCCCGCACGCCGCGCCTCGCTTGCCAGTGGGGCGTGCGCGGGGACCTCGCCGCGGGCGCCACCGCCGAAGGCCTCGAGATCCGGCTCGCGCCCGCAGAGTCGCTGCACGGCGTCGTGCTCGCCCCCGACCTCGCGCCGATCGCAGGTGCCGAGCTGAGCGTCAGCCACGCCCTGGGCACGAGTTCGTCACACCTCCTGACCGACGTCCCGGGCATCCTCCGCTTCCACGCCGGCGAGAGCGGAGCCGTCAGCGACGGGCAGGGACGCTTCGAGCTGGTCGGGCTGCCTCGAGGGCGACACGGCGTCCGGGCCGAACGCGCGCCCTACCTCGCCTACCGGGAGTACCACGAGACCGGTGCCCAGCCGGCGGAGATCGTGCTCGACCCGGGCCTGCAGCTCTCCGGCCGCGTCTTCGACACCCGCGGCCTACCGGCGGTGGGCGCGCGCGTGCGCTTCTGGCCCTGCTACAGCAACGTGCACACGGTGGAGTGCTTCGAGCTCTGCGACGAGAGCGGTCGCTTCACCCTGCCAAGTCTCGTGCGGGATGGGAATCACGCGATCGGCATCCGGCACGAGGGGCACGCGCTTCTCGTCGTGCAGCCGGTCGTGCCCGGCCCGGGTGGTGGGGAGTTCGTCGAGGTGCAGCTCGATCCCGAGGAGGTGATCGCCGGTCGCGTCGTCGACGTCGAGGGGATCCCCGTGGAGGGTGCGAAGGTGTGGATCGAGGGTGAACGCGAGGTGGACCTCGGCTACACCAGCGGTCGGCGCCACACCTGGGAGCACGCGCTGGGGCTGGACACGCAGAGGACCGACGAGGATGGTGCCTTCCACTTCGGCAACCTCTACCCGGGGCGCTTCACGGTGCACCTGCACCCGCCCGATGACGCTTCGCTCGAGCTCTCGCTCGAGGTCAGGGCCTCCACGCGAGATCTGGAGCTGGTGCTCGATCCGCAGGGGATGCGCAAGGTGACCTTCAGCGGCACGGTGACGGATGCGATCACCGGCGAGGCGCTCGAACGCTTCGAGATCGTCCCCAGGGGGGAAGATGGCTGGGGTCGTATCCATGAATTCTCCGACCCCGAGGGGCGCTACGAGGTGACCGGGATCTCACCCGGCGAGATTGTGATCGAGGCCCAGGCCGAGGGCTATGCACCTCTCGGCGTGGAGTCGCGGCGCTACGAGGTCGGTGAGCACCGCGTCGACTTCGCCCTGTACCCGACCCGGACCCTGATCCTGTCGGTCATCGACTCCGCCGGCGAGGTGCACTCCCGCGGCCAGGTGGAGGTCCTGGGATCGGACGGACGGCCGTGCTCGATGAAGACCGGGCCGAGCTCACGCTCGAGCCAGGGCCAGATCGAGCAGGGCCGCGCCGTCCTGCACGAGCTTCCCGCCCAGCCGCTGGTGGTGCGTGTCACCGTCGAGGAGACCGTGCGGGAGATCGACATCGATCTCACGCACCCGCTGGAGGGCGAGCTCGAGGTCGTCGTCGATCCTGCAATACGCTCGCTCGGCTACCTGGAGATGTACGTTCTCGTCGTCGGGCAAGAGGTCGACGAGGAGGAGCTGCACCGCTGCTTCCAGGGGATAGAGGAAGCGAACAACCGCGCGTGGCTCGAGGAACGCCTGCACTCGGGAGCCGTCGCTTTCGCGGAGACGAGGATCGAGATCGAGATCGTGGACGGGTCGGACAGACGCCGCGGGCACGTCGTCCTCACGCCCAAGGCGGAAGGCGGCTATCGCCAGGTGAGCAAGACCTGGCGCGGCAGTCAGCAAACCCACTCCACTTCGGAACCGCCGTTGCCCACATTCTACCTCACGCTCCCCGCCGGAGCGCTCACGTTGCGCGCCCGCGTCGAGGGGTATCCCGATCTCGAGCTGTCGCTGGAGCTCCGGAAGGACGAGCACCGGCGGCAGGCTCTCGTCCTGCGACGCCGCTGACCGGTCTCCGCGCCGGCTCAGACCTGGAACTCGCCGACCAGGCGCTCGAGGTCCGCAGCCATCGAGGCCAGGGCCTTGGCCGCTTCGAGGGTATTGCCCGCACCCGATGCCGCCTCCTGGGCGGACTCGGTCATGCGGGTCATGTACTCGCTGATCTCGGACCCACCCTTCGCGGCGTCCACGACGCTCCGGCCGATCTCCGAGGTGGTGGCCGTCTGCTCTTCGACGGCCGCGGCGATCGTCTGCTGGATGTCGTCGACGCGACCGATGATCTCGCTGATCTCCGCGATCCCGGTCATCGCGTCGCCGGTGGTCCGCTGGATCGCCTCGATCTTCTGGCCGATCTCCTCGGTGGCCTGAGCGGTCTGCTTGGCGAGCTCCTTGACCTCGTTCGCCACCACGGCGAATCCCTTTCCGGCCTCGCCGGCGCGGGCGGCCTCGATCGTGGCGTTGAGCGCCAGGAGGTTCGTCTGCTGGGCGACCGAGGTGATCAGCTTGATGACCTGACCGATCTCGGTGCTGCTCCGGTCCAGCTCGTCCATCCTCGTCGAGGACTGGCCGGCGGCGGCGACGGCGTTCTTGGCCACGTCGGCGGCGATGCTCGCGTTCTTGGCGATCTCCCGGATGCTGGCGCCCATCTCCTCGGTGGCCGACGAGACCGACTGGATGTTGTGGTTCACGTCCTCCTGAGCCGTCGAGACGCTGGTCGCGTGGCTGGAGTTCTGCTCGGAGACGGAGGTCATCTGGTTGCTCACCGCGGAGAGCTCCTCGGAGGAGGAGGCCAGAGCGGTGGCGCTCTGCTGGATCTCCTGAACGGTCGTCTGGAACTTATCGGCGAGGCCGTTCATGCTGCCCTTCAGGTCGCCGTAGCGCCCTGCGTACTCGGTGAGGACCCGGGCCGTGAGGTCTCCGCCAGCGACCCGTTCCAGGGTGTCGATGATCTCCCGGAGGGGTGCCTCGAAGGCGTCTACCACGGCGTTCACGCTCTCGACCAGGATCTCGTAGTTCTCAGTGAGCTCGGCCGTCTCGGCGCGGTGTTCGAGATTGCCCTGCACGACCTCTGCGGCCAGGACCCGAATCTGGTCCAGGAACTTCGCCTCGCTGCTCATGTCGACGACGTACTCGACCGCACCGATCACCTCGCCTTGATCTGTGAGCATAGGAGAACCCGTGTACCGGACGGCGACGGAGTCGCCGCCTGGGTGGGCGATGGTCTCTCCGGTACAGGCCGCCCTGGTATCCATCGCCTGCTGGCAACGGCACTCGGGGGTGCAGCAGTGGTCGGTGTTGAACAGTTGATGGCACTTCTTTCCCTTCCAGCCGCCGGGCTCGAGACCGACGGCATCCTCGCCGGCATGGTTCAGAAAGAGGATCCCGAAATCTCGGTCCACGGCCATCACCGGGGTCGGAACCTGGTTGAGGATGTCGAGATCGACGTTGGCGCTCTGGCTCTCGTCGGTCGTATTCGGGGCGTCTGCTTTGGTCTTGCTCATCTTGGCACGCTGGGGCTGTCGGGCTGTCGTCACACGGGTGTCCTCACCGGCACGGCGACGCGGTGGGACGATGACAGGTTGAGGATCGGGTGTTCGCTCCGGAACCTTGATCCCCGACCGGATTGTCGCGACAAGTTCGCCCCGATTGGACCCCACTCGTCCACCCGGGATTCCACTCCCGGGCCGCCACTGGACTGCTCGTGGACCGTTCCGCAAGCTCTCGGCTCTGACTCCCGTCGGAGAGACCCCACCGAGACCCGAAACTCCCCCAAGTCGCTCGTCATGAAGACACTGCTCATCGGAGGCCACGGCACCATCGGCCGGGCCGTCGCGGACCACCTCGCGGATCGGCACGAGTTGATCATCGCCGGCCGGAGTGCGGGCGACGTGCTCGTGGACATCGCCGACGTCGCCTCGATCCGGAAGATGTACGAGGCGATTCCCGATATCGACGCGGTGATCTGCGCGGCGGGGACGGCCAGGTGGGATCGCTTCGACACCCTCGAGGAGGAGGACTTCTACATCGGGCTCCGCAGCAAGTTGATGGGTCAGGTGAATCTCGTGCGCCTGGGAATGGGCGTGATCAACGACGGCGGCTCGTTCACCTTGACCACCGGCATCCTCGGCGAGCGGCCGGTGCCGATGACCACCAGCGCCGCGCTGGTCAACGGCGGGATCCACAGCTTCGTCAAGGCCGCGGCGCTCGAGCTGGAGCGAGGCCTGCGCATCAACGTCGTCGCGCCCGGTCTGGTCGAGAACGCCGCGGAGAAGCTCGGGCACTTCTTCCCCGGCCACACCCCGGTGGGCATGACCGAGGTGGCCGAGGCGTACGCGAGCGCGGTCGAGGGAGAGATGACGGGAGAGCTGATCCGCGTCTACGGGTAGGAGCTTCCCGGCGACCACGGCCGGCCTCGCGCCCTACTTCTCGAGCCGCTCGCGCACGGGGGTAACGTCCAGCACGAACATGCTGCGACCGTGCGTCGCGATGATCAGATCGGGCTCCCGCGGGTGGACGACCAGGTCGAAGACCGGCACCGTCGGCAGGTCGCCGCAGAGGGAGAGCCAGCTCGCGCCGCGGTCGAGGGACGCGAACACGCCGAGGTCGGTCCCGAGGTAGAGGACCTCCGGAGACGCGGGGTCCTCCGCGATGACGTTCGCCGGCTCCGCGGGCAGGTTGGCCGTGATCGACCGCCAGCTCGCGCCTCGATCGTCGGAGCGGAAGACGTAGGCCTGGAAGTCGTCCCGCCCGCGTCCCGAGAGGGTGACGAGGACCGTGTCGGCGTCGTGCCCGGAAGCCACGACCCGCGTCGGCGGGAGTCCCGGCAATCCCTCCCCGACCGGGCGCCAGCTCGCGCCATCATCCTCGGTGAGCTGGACGAGCCCGCCCCCCGCTGCCGCGTACAGCAGACCGCGCTGCAGCGGGGACTCGGAGAGGGAGACGATCGCGCCGCGCCCCCGATCTCCGGGATCGCGTTTCGTCAGGTCCGGGCTGATGCAGGTCCACGAGTCGCCGCGATCGGTGGAGCGAAAGACCTTGTTCGCGCCGCAGTACAGCGTGCGCGGCTCGTGGTGGGAGATCAGGAAGGGCGTGTTCCAGGCGAAGCGCAGCTCCGGCTCCCCTTCGGCGGGGCGGGGGCGGATGCGGACGTCGCCCTTGGCTCCGACCTGGATCGGACCGCTCAGCGACTTTCGCCGCATCTCGCCGTTCTGCGTCTCGTAGTAGACGACGTCCGGATCGGTCGGGTCCGACAGCGTCACGAAGCCGTCACCGCCGCACCAGCGATCGAGGAACACCTGCTCCCAGGGATCCCAGCCGAGTGCGTCCATGTTCACCGAGGCGGGCCCGTACAGCGAGGCGTTGTCCTGGGTGCCGCCGAAGATGCGGTAGGGCTCGGACGAGTCCACGGAGACCGTGTAGAACTCGGCGATCGGTAGGTTGTTCAGGTGGAGCCACGTCTCGCCGCGATCCCACGAAACGAAGAGACCACCGTCGGTCCCCAGCAGGAGTCGTGCCGGGTTCACCGGATCGATCCACAGCTCGTGCATGTCCAGGTGGAGCGCGGTGCCGCGCAGGGGCAGCAGGCGATGCACGTTCTCGCCGGCTCGCCGAAAGGTCGCCCCGCCGTCCCGGGAGCGCAGCAGCTTGAAGCCGCAGACGTAGACCGTCTCCGCGTCACCCGGCGAGACCTTGATGTCGCAGAAGTCCCAGCCGACGTAGGTGTCGACGTACTTCTCGCTCGTCCGACGCCAGGTGAGGCCGGCGTCGTCGGAGCGCAGCACGATGCCGCCGACGTCGTAGCGCCCCCGCCCCGGCGGCGAGTGATCGACCACCAGCGCGTAGACGACCCCGGGCGCGGAGGCCGCGACGTCGAGCGCGATCCGCCCGACGTCCGCGCCGGTGGGGAACCCGCCCTCGACGCGCTCCCAGCTCTCGCCGTGTTCCTCGGTGCGGTAAACGGCGCTGCCCTCTCCCCCGCCTCGCTGCCAGGTCGCGGCGTAGAGTCGCCGGTGATCGACGGGGAGGAGCCAGGGTGTCGGGATCCGTCCCGCGCCGGCGGGGGACTGGAGATGATACGGTCACCTCTTCGAACCGCCGCCCCCTCGAGGATCTGTAAGCACGAGGTGAGGCGGTGGTTCACCGTCCCTGCTGGCGCCTGCGCGACAAACAACCACCTGGGAGCTGCGTATTCGAACGAGCGACTCCGCTGAAGACCCCGAGCGTCGCACCCGACTTCGCTCTCACGCCCCACCCCCATCGGAACGAGGTGACCATCGTGTCCGCTCCCCGACAGCTCTTCCCCCTCGGCCTGTGTGCCGCCGCACTGTTCGCCGCCCCCGCGATCGGGGCGCTGCTCCCGAACGACCTCCAGGAGATCGGCCCGCACGAAATGCAGGCGCACGTGGACTTCCTCGCCTCCGACCTCCTGGAGGGACGAAACGCGGGGACGCCCGGCGCGGAGCTCGCCGCTCGCTACGTCGCGAGCGAGTTCCAGGAGCTGGGGCTCGCGAGGCTCGGCGACAGCTGGCTGATGGAGTTCGAGCTGGGTCGGGCGAGCGGCTCGCTCGGAGCGTCGATCACCCTGGGAGGCGCCCGGCACGAGGGCTCCAGCCTCCTGGAGGTACCGAGCGGGTCCGGGACCGGTCGGGTGGAGGGACTGCTCGCCACGGAGAGCGCGGAATCGCTCGAGGGCAGGATCGTCCTGGCCGGCGACGTCACGAGGTTGCGGGACCGTCGGGCCAAGGTCGAGGAGCTCGAGAAGAAGGGCGCGATCGCCGTGGTGTTGCTCGGCGAGAATCCGTGGATCGAGAAGAGCAGCGGCCGTCGCCGCACGGGGATGCGCGAGAGCGTAGCGCCGTCTGGTGGAGAGGTGGCGGCCACCGGATCCCGGGCTCGAGGGGGAGAGCCGGAGATCGCCTCGGGCCCGGTGATCGAGGTCGGCCTCAGCTTCGGAGCTTCCGGCGAGGAGCTGGCCCCCGACCTCCTTCAGGAGCGGTCGGAACCGGCCGTGCCCGTGGTGCGGGTCTGTCGGACGCTGGGCGACGCGCTGCTGGAGGCGGCGAAGCAGGAACAGTCGGTGGTGCTCGAGGTCTTGCGCTCCGGGCGGAAGACCACCACCAACGTCCTGGGACTCTTGCCCGGCACCGACCCCGACCTCGCCGGCGAGTACGTGATCGTCGGCGCGCACTACGACCACGTCGGCGTCAGCTCGAAGGGTTCGGTCTACAACGGCGCCGATGACAACGCCTCGGGTACCGCGGGCGTCCTGGAGATCGCGGAGGCGCTGGCCACCGCCGAGATCCCGCCGCGCCGCTCGGTGATCTTCGCCGCCTGGGGGGCCGAGGAGAAGGGGCTGGTCGGGTCCCGCGCGTTCTTGCGCGAGACGGAGATACCGACCGAGAAGATCATCGCCTACATCAACCTGGACATGATCGGCCGCAACGCGCCTCGCGAGATCAGCGCCACCTGCGCCAGCGACACGCTGAAGGGCTGGGTGGAGGAGCTGGACGATCGGCACGGCTTCGATGCCGAGCAGACACCCGGGTACTTCCTGAACATGAGCGACAGCGGTCCCTTCGTGGCGAAGAAGATCCCGACGGTCTTCTTCAACACCGGGATGCACGGCGATCTGCACAGGCCGTCCGACACCGCGGACAAGATCGACGCGGACAAGGCGGCGCGGGCCGCCCGCCTCGCGCTGGACGTCGCCTTCCGCGCGACGAACGGCGAGATCGTCCCGGAGTTCACCAGGCCCGATTCGGGCCGAGAGGGTGCTGGGATCCAGATCGTCGGTTCGGGTTCGGGCAGCCGCCGTCGTCTCGGCGTCACCCCCGGCCGCTCCGAGGGCGAGGGTATCGAGGTCCGCCGGGTCCGCTCCGACTCGCTGGCGGAGAAGGTCGGCCTCCGGGAGGGGGACCGGCTCCTGCGCATCGGCGCCAAGGAGCTGGAGCGACGGACCGACATCAGCAAGGCGGTGAAGGTCGTGAAGGCGGGCGAGGAGTTCGAGATCGAGGTCCTGCGGACCGGCGAGGACGGCGCGGCGAAGAAGCTCGTGCTGAAGGGGTCGTTCGAGGAGTAGTTACGGCGTCAGACACTTTCCTCCACCCTCGTCTCGGAGCGCTCCCGATCCGCAGACCCGAACATCCGCCCCGCGAGGCGCCCGGGACGCGGGCCGAGCCGCGCCAGGACCGAGCCGACGTCCTCGACCGTCGTGTACCAGACCGGAAGGGCGAGCAGGGTGAAGGTCGTCGAGGTCGTGAGTCCGCCGATCACGACGACCGCCAGGGAGTCGATGTAAGCCCCGGCGACCGTCGCACCCGCGAGGGCGAGGGGCACGAGCCCGAAGATCGTGGTGATCGCGGTCATCAGCACCGGGCGTAGCCGGTGGCCGCAGCCGATCAGGAGCGCCTCGACGCGCGGCTTGCCCTCGTGCCTCAGGTGGTTCACGTGGTCGACCATCACGATCCCGTTGTTGACCACGATGCCGATCAGGATGATCAGCCCGACGAACGCGACCAGGTCGAGTTCGTAGCTGCCGATCCAGAGCGCCCAGAGGGCGCCGAAGAACGCGAACGGTAGGGTGATGAGGATGGCGAGCGGCTGCGTGAGCGATTCGAAGAGCGCCGCCATCAGGAGGAGCACGACCACCAGCGAGATGAGGACGCCCTTCCACATCGTCTCGAGCGTCTCCTGACGCGAGCGCCCCCACTCGCCGAAGCTCCACCGATAACCCTCCGGCAGCTTCAGGTTCCGCAGGTGGCTCGTGACCAGGGCCTGGGCTTCGTCCGTCGTCAGCTCGTTGTCGAACTGCACGCTGACGTTGCGAGTCGTCTCGCGGTCCGTGCGCCGGATCTGCGGAGGAATGCGCGCGAGCTCGAACCGGGCCAGCGAGGAGAGCGGCACGGTCGCTTCGGCCGCGCCCTCGCTCGCGACGGGAATCGCGAGGTTGCTCAGGACCTGAACACCGCCCTCCTCGAAGCGGTCGGGGACCCCCACGACCATCTCGAGCTCCCCGTGCTCCGCCTGGAACCGGCTCAGCCTCCGGCCGCGGAACGCGAAGCCGACGGCCTCCGCGATCGTGCGCGGAGAGACGCCGGCCAGCGTCGCGCGGTCCGAGTCGACGAGGATGCGCAGCTCCTTCTGCCCCTGCGTGTCCGGGCCCCAGACCTCGATCGCCTCGGGGATCTCCGCGAGGCGCCGCTGGACGCCGGAGGCCAGCACCTCGAGGTACTCGGGATCCTCGCCGGTGATCGAGACGGCGACCATCCGGCGCCCGTCCGAGCCCCGGCGCCGGCGATACCACTCGGACTCGCCGACCTGCAGCTTGACCCCGGGGATCTCGGGCAGATTCCCCTGGAGCTTCCCCCTCATCGCCGCCAGGGCGTGCTTCGTCGCCTCCTCGCGCGGGAGGTAGAGCCGGATCATCACGCCGCGGTTCTCGCTGTACCACGAGTACATGCTGTCGAAGCCGAGGTCCTCCTTGCGCTCGTCCAGCCAGGCCTCCACCTGGTCGATGTGTCCCTCCAGCACCTCCACCGTCGCCGGGTCGTGCACGCGGAAGTTGATCTGGACGCTGTACTGCTGGTCCGACGTATCGCCCGTGATCTCGAGCGCACGCAGCGGCAGCACCGAGGAGGAGGCGACGGTGAGGAACAGGACCAGGGTCAGGAAGCGGTGTCGCAGGGTCCAGCCGAGCAGCTTCTGGTAGACGGGAGCGATCCTCGAGAGGAGGAACCCGGGCTTGCGCTTCACCTCCGGCGCGAGGCGCGCCGCGGCGAGCGGGATGAAGGTCAGCGAGACGATCAGCGAGCAGATCACCGCCAGGCAGATCGTCAGCGCGCTCTGCCGCATGTGGAGCACCATCTCGGTCTTCTCGGCCGTGAACAGCCACGACCAGACGATGATCGTCGTCGCCGTCGAGGCCGTGACGGCCATGGCGACGTCGCGGGCGCCCACCTTCGCCGCTTCCCGTGGGGGCATCCCGGCTTCCTGAAGCCGGTGGATGTTCTCCATCACCACGACGGCGTTGTCGACCAGCATCCCCACGCCGAGCATCAGGCCCAGCAGGGTCAGCACGTTGAACCCGGCGCCGAGCGCGAGCATGCCGCCGCAGGTGACCACCAGAGAGAAGGGGATCGCGATCGCGACGATCAGCGTGCTCCGGACGCGCCGGAGGAAGAAGTAGAGCACGAAGGCGGCCAGGGTACCGCCGAACAGGCCCGCGTTCCGCAGGCCGCCGAGCGCGTTCCGGATGTGCTCGCCGGCGTTCTCCCAGACGAGCAGGCTGATCCCCGAGAGGGCGGGATCGTTCTCGATCTCCTCGATCTTCTCGATGATCCGGTCGACCGTCTCGACGGTGTTCGCGGTCGGCTCCTTGAACACGTCGATGCCGACGGCGAAGCGCCGGTCGAGGTGGCGACCGTAGTCGACCTCGGGCTCCCGGGCCTCGACCGTGGCGACGTCCCGCACGCGCAGCCCTTCGCCCAGCGACAGGTCCCGTACGTCGTCGAGCTCCTCGAAGCGAGCCAGCGTGCGGACGTTGTAGCGCACGACGTCCCCGCGGATCGAGCCGAGGTCCATGTCGATGTTGGCCGCGTCGATGACGGCGAGCACCTCGTTCGTCGTGATCCCGTGGGCCTCGAGAGCGTCGAGGTCGATCTCGACGTACACCTCCTGCGGTTCGACGCCGTAGAGGCTCACGCTCGCCACGCCCTTGATGCGCTCGATCGGGCGCTTGATCCGGCGGTCGAGCAGCTCCCAGGACTCCGACAGGTCGCGCTCCGCGGAGATGCGCCCCTGCAGCATCGCGCCGTCCGCCGGGCCGCTGATCTCGCCCTCGACCCGGATGAAGCCGACGCCTTCCGGAAGCCGCGGGCGGGCGCGCTCGACGGCCTCGCGGACCTCCATGTGCTTGACGTCGATGTTCACCGAGCGGTCGAACCGCACCGAGACCCGCGCCTGGCCGGAGCTGGCGCGAGTGCTGATTCCCTTGACGTCGGGGATCGTCGCGATCTCTTCCTCGATGGGGATCGCGATCTCGCGCAGCGTCTCGAGCGGATGGCTCCCCGCGAAAGGCACCTCGATGTCCATCTCGGGCTCGGCCTCGAGCGGTAGGAAGTCGAGCGGGAGGCGGAAGATCGCCACGACGCCCAGCACCGTCAGGCAGACGAGCAGCATGCACGTCGCCACGGGGCGCTCGATGACGAGTTCGAGGAGGCGCTTCACGTCACCTCCCCAACGGGCCCGCGGCCCCGGCCTCCAGCGCTTCGCCTTCTGCGACCGTACCGATCGGGCGCAGGCGTCCCTTCGCGCGGCTCATCACCCGGTAGGTGCAAGGGATCACGAACAGGGTGAGCAGGGTCGCCACGGTGAGCCCCCCGATCACCGTGATCGCCATCGGCCGCCGGAGCTCGTCGCCCGCGCCCAGCCCGAGGGCCATCGGCAGGAGCGCGAGCACCGTCGTCGCGGTCGTCATCAGGATCGGACGCAGCCGCTCGGCGCCGGACGCGACGATCGCGTTTCCCAGCTCCTCGCCGGCGCGGCGTCGGCGGTTGATCGCGTCGACGAGCACGATCGCGTTGTTGACGACGATGCCCGCCAGCATCACGGCGCCGATGAGGGCCAGGACGCTGATCCCGGAGTCGGTGATCACGAGCGCGGCGATCACGCCGATCGCGCCGAGCGGCACGGTGAACAGGATGACGAAGGGGTGCACGAGCGACTCGAACTGCATCGCCATCACCACGAAGACGAGGAAGACCGCCAGGGCGAGCGCGAGCAGCAGGCTGTTCAGGGATCGGTTCAGCTCGTCGCTCTGTCCGCCGATCTCGGCGAACGCGCCTTCCGGCAGCTCGGCCGAGGCCACGGCGGCCCCGATCTCCTCGAGGATGCGCCCGAGCTCGCGCGCGCTCGCGTCCGCCGTGACCCGGGCGACGCGAGCCCCGCCCGCCCGGTAGATCGCCGCGGGGCCCCGCCCGATCGACACCTCCGCGACCGCCGAGATCGGGACCGAGGTCCCGCCGGGGAGCCGCAGGTCCAGCTCGCGCACGGCCGAGGCGCGGTCGCGGTCGGCCTCGCTCGCCCGCAGCCGGATGTCCAGCAGCTCCTCGCGCTCGCGGAACTCACCGACCAGCCGTCCGCGGATCTGCGACGCCAGCGCCCGACTGAGGGTGTCGGCGGGAATCCCGAGCGCCGCGCAGCGCTCGCGGTCCGGGAGGATCCTCACCTCCGGACTCCCGGGCTCGACCGTCGTCGCGACGTCGCGCGTCCCCTCGACGGCGGCGACGAGCGCGACCACCTCCGCGGAAGCGCGCTCGAGCACTTCCAGCTCCTCGGCGAAGATCTTCACCTCCACGGGCGCCTGCATCGACAGCACCGACGGGTGCACGAGCTCGTGCTCGAGCCGCGGGTAGGCCGCGAGCAGCTCGCGCACGCGGGCGACCGCTGCCGCTTCATCGTCCGGCGTCGCCTCGGCGGGCAGCACGAAGTTGACCTGCGCGAGGTTCTCCCCGAGCGTCTGCCGGCCGGAGGCGGTCGAGGGGAGGCTGCCGACCACCGAGAACACGCGCGCGAACCGGGGGTCGGTGGCGAGGCGCTCCTCGATACCGGCCACCACGTCCGAGGTGCTCTCGAGCGTCGTCTCCTCGGGGAACCGGAACTGGAACGCGAACTCGCCCTGCGCGAGGTCGGGAACCAAGTTCGTTCCGAGCCGCTCGCCGACGTGGATCGCTCCCGCGAAGAGGCCGAAGGTGACCGGAAGCACGAGCCAGCGCGCACGCAGCGCCCCGCGCAGCATCGGGAGGTAGGCCCTCGTGACCTGCTCGAAGGCGCGGGCCAGCGGCCAGGTCACGAAGTGGAAGACCGACGAGGCGGCCCACCAGACTCCGGCGACGACACCGAGCACGATCGCGAACACGAGGCGCACCGGCAGGAGCAGGACGGTGAGCGCGCGGCTTGCCCAGTGCTTCCCGTTTCCGATCGGAGGCAGGACGAAGATGCCGAGGTCGAGCGTGAAGGGCAGGTCCTCGCGCCCCGCCGCTCCGCGGTCCCAGGGAAACAGCGTCTCTCCGCCGACTCGCCCGATCCGCTTCGGATCGAACGAGGAGAGCGTCGGGATCACCGTGAGCGAGACGAGGAGCGAGGCGGCCAGCGAGAGGCACACGGTCAGCGCCAGGTCGTGGAAGAGCTGGCCCGCGACGCCGGCGACGAAGACGATGGGCAGGAAGACCGAGACGGTGGTGAGCGTGGCCGCCGTGACGGCCCCGGTCACCTCGCCCGCCCCCTTCGCGGCCGCCTCGCGCCTCGACAGACCCGCGCGCCGGTGGCGGTCGATCGCCTCGAGAACGACGATCGAGTTGTCGACCAGCATCCCGACGCCGAGCGCCAGTCCACCGAGCGACATGATGTTGAGCGTCACGCCCGCCTGGGCCAGGGGCAGGAAGGTCCCGACCACCGACGCGGGAATGGAGATCGCGATGATCGACGTCGCCAGGAGGTCGCGCAGAAAGAAGTAGAGCACCAGGACCGCCAGGATGCCGCCGATCAGCGCCGCCGAGAGGACCTGTCCCACCGCCTCGCCGATGTAGGTCGACTGGTCGTCGAGCAGCGAGAGCTCCATGCCCTCGGGGAGGTCCGCCTGGAGTCGCAAGAGCTCCTCGCGGATCGCGGCCGCGACGCTCATCGTGTTCGCCGAGCCCTCGCGGTGGAGCGCGAGCTCGACGCCCTCCCGCCCGGCGCTGCGCGTGATGACATCCCGATCGCGGTGCCCGCGCACCACGCGCGCGACGTCCTCGACGCGCACCCGCCCCTCCGCGGTCTCGCGCACGATCGTGCGCCGGATCTGGTCGAGGTCGTCGAACTCGTGCAGCGTGCGCACGAGGTAGATCGCGCCCCAGTCCTCGACCGTGCCCCCGGGCCGGTTCACGTTCTCCGCCTCCAGCGCGACGGCGACGTCGTCGAGCGTCAGACCCATCGTGGCCAGCCGGTCGATGTCCACGTCGACGCGGACCTCCGGGTCGAAGCCCCCGCGGACCTTGGCGGCCGCCACGCCGCGCAGCGCCTCGAGGCGCGGCTTGATCCAGCGCTCGGCGAGCTGGCGCAGGTCGTCGAGGGGGCGCTCCCCGGTCAACGAGAGTCGGACGATCGGGTCGAGCGAGGGGTCGAAGCGCAGGACGCGCGGGATGTCCGCCTCGAGCGGCAGCCGCACCAGCCCGAGCTTCTCCCGAACGTCCAGCGAGGCGAAGTCCATCGGCTCGCCCCACTCGAATTCGAGGACGACCTCGGAGATGCCGGCGCGCGACGTGCTGCGCAGGTCGCGCACGCCGGGAATCACGCCGACCGCCTCCTCGAGGGGCTTCGTGACGAACTGCTCGACCGAGTCGGGCGCGGCGTC
This sequence comes from uncultured Planctomycetaceae bacterium, assembly GCA_964496575.1. Classification (GTDB taxonomy): domain Bacteria; phylum Planctomycetota; class UBA1135; order UBA1135; genus CAZCAC01. The sequence continues at coordinate 32,952 of CAZCAC010000070.1, forward strand.
GGGGTACTCGGTCTGGATGGTGAGCGTCGGGTAGGAGACGTCCGGCAGGAGCTCGACGGGGAGCCCGCCGATCGACAGGAAGCCGAAGACGGCCACCGCGATCGTCCCCATCAGGATCGTGACGGGGCGCCGGACGGCGAGGTCGGGGAGCGCCACGAGCCGCTACTCCGAGCCGGAAGTCGACACGGCTTCGCCGGTCGCTTCCTCGTCGCCTTCGCTCGAAGCTCCGCCCCTTTGCTCGATGATCTTTATGGGCGCGCCGTCGGACAGCGCCGACGCGCCGAGGACGACGAGCGGATCTCCCACCTCGAGGTTGCGCTCTCCGACCGTGCCGGAGATCGCGACTCGATCGTCCTCCTCGTAGCCCAGCACGACCTCGACCGCCTCGACGGCGTCCCCGGCCTTCGTCGCCCGGTAGACGAGCCACCGCCGACCCTCGGCGACGAGCGCCGACCGCGGGACGATCAGCGCGTTCTCGTGCACGTCCGTGATGATCTCGACCTCGACGAAGGCGCCGGGGCGGAGCGCGACGGCGTGCTCGACGGCGACGGTGACCTTCACCGTCCCGGTCGCCGCGTCGACGACCGGCGCGAGGCGTTCGATGCGCGCCTCCACGGGCTCTTCCAGCGAGTCCGCGCCGAGGTAGACGTTCTGCCCCGCCGCCAGGCTGGCGACGTGTCGCTCCGGGACTCTCACGTCGGCGTACAGCGGCTCGACGTCGGCGAGGTCGTAGATCGGCGTGCCGTCGCTGACCGTCGCGCCGACGTCGAGGTGGCGCAGGACCACGATCCCGTCGAACGGCGACTCGATCGTCGTGCGCTCGAGCTCGAGCCGCGCGAGGTCGAGGCTGTGCTTCGCTTCCCGCGCCTCGCGCTTCACGATCTCCACGTCGTTCTGGCTGACGATCGCCTGCTCGCTGAGCTCGGACAGCCGCTCCAGCTCCCGGTTCTTGATCTTCTCGATCTCCTCGTACCGGTCGACCGCGAGCACCTGCTCGTCGTCCTCGAGGCGGGCGATCGTCTGATTCGCCGAGACCGTGTCCCCCTCCTCGACGAGCAGCTCCTCGAGGACTCCGCGCGTCCGGGAGGTGACGGTCGCGCTCTTCTCGGCGCGCAGCGTGGCGCTGGTCGAGTAGGACAGCGCGATGTCGCCGCGCGTCACCGGCGCGACGGCGACGGAGATCGCCTCGACGGCCCCGCCCCCGGGACCCGCACCGTCTCCCTCGCCCGACCCCGCGGCCTGAAGCCCGCAGGCGGGGGCGAGGATCAGGGTCGGGAGTATTCCGATCCAGGGCCGGGTCGTCTTGGGTGTCCTCATCGGGGCGTCTGGGGGTGGAAGCGTGGCCTGTCGTGCGCTTTGGCCGCACGCCGTCGGGAGCGCCGGATCGGCATCGTCGCGCCCGGCGATGATATCAGACGCCGGGCTCGACTCGATGTCCGACTGAGTCCGTGGCCACTCCGTGACCGGATGCAAGGATCTTCAGAATCCCTGGGATGACCTCGCCAGAGGGACTCGGGCCCGGACGGGAGCGCGAGCCGACCCTGTCGTATCTAAAAAGTTAATCGATCCTCGACACCGGACGGCGCATGGGGTGGGGACCGTTTCCGTGGCTCGATTCTGGTCGAGGCCTCGGAGGACCTCTACGCCACGGGGAATCCGTTGGCCGGGCAGGCTCCGTGGAGGCCGGAATGCGACCCGAGGATCGCTGGTCCGGTACATCGGGTTCCGTATCCTCCGGATATGAGACCAAGACTCACCCGAGCTACCGCCGTCGGTCTGGTGACGGCTTCCATTCTCACCGGTTGCAGCGAGAGCGCGTCTCCTGTTCCGATCGATCCGAATGGCCCGCCCGTCGCCATTCGTCCGGAGCATCTCACCGTTCAGCCATCGACCGGACCACTCACGCACGTACGGGTACAGAACCTGCACGACGCCAGGTACGAAGGGACGATCCACGTCACCCCTCCCGGCGGCTGGAAGCTCGATTCGACGAGCAAGCCCGTCACGATCGAGCCGGGCGCGCTCGCGCGTGTGGCCTTCGCGATCGAGAAGGGCACCGACTCGCCCGACAACACCTACCGGATGAACGTGCGCGCGGTCGGAGGCGACAGAGAGGTGGTCTGGGACGGTTCGGTGGTCGCGGTCACCTCGCCCTACATGACGCCCGAGATCGACGGCGAGGTCGATGAGTGGGACGATGCCGTGCCCTTCGTCTTCGAGGCCGGGGGCAAGGCGACAACCGTCAGCTCGTACTGGAACAGGCGCCATCTGTCGCTGCTCGTAGCCGTGGTCGAGGACACGCACACCCCGATGACCAGCACGCCTGCACCGTTCGATGCGGTGCAAATTGCCCTGGCCAGAGGCGAGGCCGTCACTCCCCGCAGTTCATCCGAGCCCTCTCAACGCTACGAGCTGCTGATTGCGGCCACGGACTCGGGCGGAAAGTGCTTCCTGCTCATCGAGCCCGGCGACCCACTCACGGTGGCCGAGCAGTCCAGACCGCTGAAGGGTCTGGAGGTGGACGATGCCAGGGTCTTCGTGGTGCGCCGAGATGGAAAGACTCACTACGAGTGCGCGATTCCGCTGAAGCGGATGCCAGGAATTCGGGCGGAACCCGGACGCGAACACTGTTTTTCGATCCTGGTGCACGACCCCGACGGTACGGGCATCCGCGACTGGGGTGCAGCCGCCGGTCTCTGGCCCTGGCAGCGGAATGCGCTGGCATGGTGCCGGTGGCAGGGAGCCGCCTGGCCCGAGGCACCGCTCTACGACAGCAAGATAGAATGGGCCTTCTGCAGTTCCAGGCGGTAGCCTGCCCGTACTCTCATCTTCGATCTGGACCTCACGCCACCTCTGGGCACGGGAAGGAAGTCACTCGATGAACACGATTCACAGGAGTCCGGCAGCTCTCGTGGCGATGGCCGCGTTCGCCTTCGCCGCAGTCACCGGCTGCAGCCAGCAGTCCTCCGGTCCGGTGATCGTGGAGCTTGCGCCGGCAACGCAGGACATCCGCTTCGCCTCTGCAACGTGCACCCTGGAAGACCCGTTCGAGGCCGGTCAGACAGCCGCGCAGAGGGCGAAGGCCGGGGTCGGAGACGCATCGGTACAGGCGGTGGTGATCTCCGAGTGTTTCGAAGAGGCCACCCGCAAGGAGAAGGTCCTCGCCGGAGTCTGTTCCGTCTTCGACGAGGCACTCGTCTTCGGTAGCTCGACGTATGGATCGTTCACGCAGGCCGGCTCGGTGAGCGATGAATCCGCGTGTGTCATGGTGATCGCCGGCGAGGACATCGCGGTCGAGTCGGCCTGTCAGAGAGAGCTCGGGACAGCGATGCTCAATCCGGCGGATCACGAGGACCAGATCCGTGATCTCCTCCTCGAGGCAGGCGCCTCGTTGGCCGGCAAGCTGTCGAGGAGCAACGCCTGCCGCCTCATGATCGTCATCGCCGATGCCCACTCTCCCAAGAACGGTCATCTCATCGAAGGCATGCATTCGGTGGTCGGCGCCGACTTCCCGCTCATCGGCGGCAGCGCCAACAAGAATGCCGGGCAGGCATTCGTCTACTACCAGGGCGAAATGTTGGCCGACTCCGCGATCGCGCTGATGCTGTCGGGGGAGTTCGAAGTCGCGCTTGCCGGTAGCAGCGCCAAGACCAACGACGCTGTGATCACCACGGCCCGGCAGGCCTCGGCCCGAGCGCTGGAGGGCCTCCAGGACAAGGGCGCGTGTCCCGCCGCAGCGTTCGCATTTGACTGTGCCGGCCGCAAGGGCAAGCTCGACAACGTGGGCGATGAACTGACAGCGATACAGGAATCGCTCGGCTGCGACATGCCCCTGTTCGGATCGTACAACGCAGGGGAGATCGGCCCGGCCGACGTCACCGACAAGAAGCCGGACGTGCTCAGCAGCGGCGTGGGCTGGCACATCATGGTCGCGGTCATCGGCTGGTAGGCATTGCGCTGCGGAACGAGAGGAGAGCGACGATCATACGGAACCATCTCTAAACGGGCCGGCCTGTCCAGGGATTCTCGGGGTTTCTCAGCACCGCCGCGGCCGGAGATCGCGTCCGAGGGGGAGGTTCGAGCCGGGTGAGGAGCCCAGGTGCCCCGGGTTCCGGAAAGCCTGATATTCTCGGTGGAGACGATTGCTCCACATGCTCCCGAGATCGGAGGCCTTCCTCATGAAGCTCTGGCAAGCTCTCTGGCCCACGCTCCCGTTGCTCGTTCTCGCCTCGCCCGCGGTGGGACAGTTCGGTCCTCAACAGGTGATCACCACGGAGGGACACCACCCGCAGGTCGTTTTCGCCGCGGACCTCGACGGCGACCAGGACGTGGACGTGCTGTCGGCCTCGCTGGATCACGCGATCGCCTGGCACGAGAACCTCGGCGGCGGCGTCTTCGGTCCGCGGCAGATCCTGCCGGGCGGCCTCAGCCATCCGCAGAACGTCTTCGCCACGGATCTCGACGGTGACGACGACCTGGACGTGCTCAGTGCCGGATTCAGTGACTACCGAACGGTCTGGTACGAGAATCTCGGCGGAGGACTGTTCGCGCACTGGCAGTTGATCTCGACCGAGAACCGGTTCCCTTCGTGCGTCTACGCAGCAGACCTCGACAACGATCACGACAACGACGTGATCGTATCGAGTTCGGCTGAGGACACTATCGCGTGGCACGAGAACCTCGGCGGGGGGAGCTTCGGAGCCCGTCACGTGATCACCACGCTGACCGACGGACCGAGGAGCGTCTTCGCCATCGATCTCGACAGCGACGGCCACGTGGACGTGCTCTCGGCGAGCAGCGACGACGACGAGGTGGCGTGGTACGAGAACCTCGGTGGGGGCACGTTTGGCCCCAAGCAGGTTCTCACCACCTCGGCCAGCGGCGCAAACTGTGTCTACGCGATCGATCTGACCGGGGACAATCGCCCGGAGGTGCTCGCGTCATCGAAGGTTGACAGCACGGTATCCTGGTTCGAGAACCTCGGGGGGGGCGCGTTCGGCCCGCGGCGGGTCATCACGGCGCACGCGGGTTGGGTGGAGCACATCCACGCGGCGGATCTCGACGGAGACCTGGACGTGGACGTGCTCTCGACCTGCGACTACGACGACAGTGTCGTGTGGTACGAGAACCTCGGCGGAGGGGCGTTTGGCCCCCGACAGCTCATCTCGTCGCTCATGCATTGGCCTCTGTGCGTGCACGCCGCCGATCTTGACGGCGACGGCGATGCGGACGTGCTCTCCACGAGCTTCTGGGACGACAAGCTGGCCTGGTACGAGAATACGGGACACCTCGGGGTACCGTTCTGCTTCGGGGATCCCGGCGCCGGGACCCCCTGCCCCTGCAACAACGACAACGACGGCAGCCTCTCGGGCTCGGGCTGTGCGAATGGGGTCTTCTCCACCGGCGCGCGGATCCTGGCCAACGGAACGCCGAGCCTCGGCAGCGATTCGCTGGTCCTCTACTGCACGGGGCTGGAGCCGTACAACAGCGGCTTGTACTTCCAGGCGGACCACGACCTGTCGCCGGGGATCGCCTGGGGGGACGGGCTGCGGTGCGCGGGCGGGGGTCTGAGGCGGCTCGAGGTGCGCCACTCCGACGGCGCTGGCAGTTCCTTCACGACCGTGGGGATCTCCGCCAAGGCCGGAAACGTGAGCCCTGGGGACACGAAGCATTACCAGTGCTGGTACCGGAATCCGCAGAGCTCGCCCTGCAGCTTCGACTTCAACTCCTCCAACGGCTACGCCGTCACCTGGACCCCCTGATATGGATGGACCCGTTCAACCAACAATGCCGAACCACAATGCCGAACCAGGTTTACTTTCACTCACCTGCGACTCTGGCGAGGCGCTACGTCGCAGGAGCCGCAAGTGTGTGAAACTGAACCTGGTTCCGTATGGTTCCACGTTGCGCGTGCAGGCGAATCCGGCTCAGCGCCGCGGTCACGGCGAACCGGTAGGTCACCGAACCCACGATTCGCTCTTCGACCGGTGATACGTCGAGGGTGAGCTCGTAGGCGATCGCGTCCTGTTCCGGAAAGCCGGCGAAGCGCGGCGCGTCCGGCTCCTGGACGAGGACCAGTGAAGTGAACAGGGTCAAGAGCATCGAATCCTCCAGGCAAGCGGTCATTGTACGCGACGGAGTCGGGAAGACGCCCATCACAATCGCGCCAGCGATCACCACCGGGAGTGGCGATCACTGGCGCGAGAAGGGAGGATCCGTACTGACTCGTTCCTTACGGAAGCCAGGCGACTGACACGCCGTTGGAGGTGTTGAAGTCGCTCGCGCAGGGCGAGTTCAGCGGGTTGCGGTACCAGAGCTGGTAGTACTTGGTGTCGCCCGCGGTGATGTTCCCCGCCTTGGAGGAGATGGTGTAGCCGTAACCCGAGGTGTTGGATTCGGCGCTGCACGGCCATCGAGTCGCGGTCGTTCACCATTCCGAAACACGGAAGGCGGATCGACGTCCGTTACCAGGCGGCAGTACGTGCCGCTCAGCGGGTCGGGAAGACGAGCTTCGTCGTCTCTCCGGCGCGCACCTCGACCTCGGCGATCACCGGGCCCGCCTCCGGGGTCTGGGATCCCCGCTCCTGGTGGTGCAATCGGATCGTGCCGGCGGGGACCTGCTTGACCGTCAAGGCCCCCTTCTCCGCCCGATACGGATAGCAACCCCACTTCAGGCCGTCCGGCCCTTCCCAGGTGAGGCAGGTGGTGAAGGCCAGGTTCCCGCTGGAGACATCCACCTCGTCCGGAAGGGGCAGGCCCGCGAGCTCCAGGCGCCCCGTGGTCACGTCGATCTCCAGGTGGTTCTCGCCGACGACGATGTCCATCTCTCTTTGAAAGTAGCGAGGAGGATGCGACTGGCAGAAAGCCGTCAACGAGAACCAGCCCGGCTCGAGCGGCTCGACGATGAAGCTCCCCTGCCGATCCAGCGAGGGAGCGTCGACGTACTTGCTCTCCCGGACGATGGTCATCCTCCACGTCCCCCGCGGACGCTTGCCATCGACCACGATCCGACCGAGGAGCCGGCTGGGAAACTCGTCCGCGAGATCGAACCGCACCTCGGACGTCGCTCCACTCTTCACCTGGACAATTGGTTCCTCCGCCGACGCGGTCCCCGTCGCCTCGCGCACCAGGCGGTACTCGCCGGGCGGCAGCGAGTCGAAGCGGAAGGTCATCGCCGCGCCGACCGTCGCCGTGCGGGTTGGCCGTCCCTCGCTGTACGCGCGTACCGTCGTGCCCGTCGACCCCGCCGCTCCGGAACCCGTGAGCTCGCCGGCGATCGATCCCGCCGCGCGGAGCTCGAGCAGGGCCTCCACCTGCTCCTCGTCCGGTTGCGGCTCGAACGGACCCCACTCGGCGAGCAGCGGCTCGTTCCACGGACCGAAGTCCGCCCGCAGGCGGTAGGTCCCTTTGTCCGGCACAGCGATCACGAAGCGGCCTTCCGCCCCGCTCTCCGCGCTGGCGTGGAGCGAGACGGTCGTCTTCCCCGCTCCGGTCTCCACGATCCTCCAGGCGGTGACCCGCGCGCCGGGGACCCCCCGACCTTCGAGCGACACCCTTCCGGCGACGCGTGGCAGGGGCGGCAGCGTCTGTTCCGGAGGCTCCACCTCGGGGGTCGGCTCGAGCACCAGGAACAGGTCGTGGGTGCCCGCCTCGACCTCCCCGGTCCGCGCCGAACCCTGATCGGACTCGACGCGCAGGCCACACCTGCCGCCCACCGGGACCGGCACCTGGAAGCGGCCGTCCGCATCCCCCACGATCGGCGGGCCCTTCATCGAGCTCTGCCCTCCGTCGGTGGAGCAGCGGGTGAATACCCACGGGTGGGGAACGGCTTCGCCCGCCGCGGTGACGACACGACCGCTCGAGGACCGTTCCGGGTCAGCCGGCTCGAGCTGGAGGTTTCCAAGATCTATCCGCTCCCCCAGCTCGGGATCCAGGCTCTCGGTGAGGAGGCCGTCGTGCCCGTTGGCGAAGATGCTCAGCCGAATGGCGCCGGCGGGAACACCGCCCAGCTGGAAGCGACCGTCGGGATCCGTCTCGACGAATCCGAAGGCGCCGACGTGGATGATCATCGAGCTGAAAACGGCGCAGCGCGCGAGCTCCGCCTCGGCGGGACAGAGCTCGAAGTCTCTCAGGAGATACACGCAAGCTCCGCCGACGGGCAGGCCGGCGCCGCTCAGGACGCGCCCGCGGACGGAGCGCGGCGCGGTGATCACCTCGATGCGGCCGAGATCGATCTCCCGTTCCGCCTCGAGTCGGCGCGATGCCGCTCCCCCTCGAAGAGGAGGGTCGTCGCCATCGCCCGAACCGCGGTCGGCTCGCCCTGCCAGGGCCCGCTCAGCGGGGTGGGGGCGACTATCGGCAAGGTGAAGCGACCGTCGGCTCCGGAGGTGGCAGAGGGCGTTCCATGGAGGTCCGCGGCCACCACGCGAATACCTGCGACCGGTTGTTTCGCCTCGTCGAGACAGAGACCACGCAACACGTAGACGCGCGGGTCGGCGGGTACGGTCGTCCCCTCGTCCGAGGGGACGGTGTCGGATGCGATGGCTTCGCGGTCGTCGTCCGTAGCCGGCAAGTTCGAGGGCACCTCCGTCTCTCGCTCGGGCTCTCCGCTCGGATGCAATCCTGCAAGCTGGTCGCCATCTTCCGCGGTCGAGTCGGCAGGCCACAGAGCGATCGATACCGAGACGACGGCCGCCAGCGCCAAGACCACCAGGGCGACCTTGCCGGCGACCATCTCGAATACCGAACCATGTACACTTTCGCACACTTGCGGCCCTTGCGAGGCTTTGCCTCGCAAGGGCCGCAAGTGTGCGAAAGTGTACATGGTTCGGTATTTTTTCTACGCCCGTCTAGAGATGGTTCGGCATCCGGTGTTTTGCGCCTGCCCGAGCTCGAGGTCGTGCCCCCGGATCCGCCCGTGGACGCTGAACAGCGCGATGTAGAGACCCGTCTTTGGCGTGATTCCCGGCAGCCCCTCGTACTCTTCCATTCCCCGCTCCTGCGGGCCATTCTCGGGAGGGAATGGAAGGTTGCAGGGCGCCCGACGATCAGGGTACGAAGCGGATGACGATCGAGTCGCTGGTGTTTCGCGCGCCGGTGCCGGAGTCCTGGTAGAGGAACTGGAAGGCGCGGGAGTCTCCGGCTTGGATCGCGCCGGGGCCGGTCGAGAAAGGTGGGGACCAGAGGTCGATCGGCAGGAGGCCTGCTCCGTCCGAACCGAGCATGAGGACACCGGCCGTGTGCAGCGGAGCCCTCACGCAGAGGGATCCATCTCCAAAGGGAACGCCGGGTTCGGACTCACCGTAGACGAGCATCCCGGCGGCCACAGGCGTGCCACCCTCGACCGACAGGTTCAGCAGGTTGTTGCGGAGACTGATCGGCCCCGCCGCGAACAGCTGCGCACCAGCTCCAGCGGAGTTCATGGTGGTCGGGCAGGCGTAGCCCCGATCGCCGACGCTGCCGCGGTAGATTGTGATGCGGCCACGCCCCTGGTGAGTGGAGGGTGAGTAGTCCGTGTCCGAGACGACCCACTCGGCCAAGCCGTCTCCGTCGTGATCATCGATCAGATAGACGAGGCGCCCGAGATAGTAACGATCGTCATTGGCGCCCCGACACTCCCAGAGGGTCGCCCCGGTGCGTCCGGAGATGAGATACACCGCGCCATGCCAGTAGTACTGCGGATCATCGGTCTGTGCTGGTGCCCCAACCAACAGATCCGGAAAGCCATCACCGTTGACGTCTTTTCCAGACGCTACAGCGTAGCCGAAGCAAGACGTCGCCTCCGAGTACTCGGCACCGTCGAAGAAGCGCAGCACGGAGGAGTCAGCTCCCGAGTAGATGTACACGCCGGAAAGCTCACTGCCCTGGTAGAAGGAGCTACCAGGTGCCCCGGCTGCAACATCCACGATACCATCGCCATTCCAGTCGCCGGCGGCGCATACCGACAAGCCGGCGAAGTCCCTCTTCCTCAAACCGTTGAAGGTCCGCAGGACCGCACCGGTCTTCCCGGAGTACAGGTAGACACGACCACTGTACTGGGGAACGCCTTCGAAGTGATGACCGATCAGGTAGTCGTCACAGCCATCTCCGTTCAGATCACCGTACCTCGCGACCTGCGGCTCGTTGCCATAGACGAGGTGGTTGCGAAGAAGGTGCCCGTCCGGTCCGCCGTAGATGCGTACGTAGTTGTGACCAACACCTGTCGTCGCCAGCTCGGTGTGCCCGTCCCCATCGAGGTCTCCCAGCGCGAACACACCGAGTCCCATCTTGTCGTTGGGGACATGAAGGGAGATCTCTTGGATCATGGTGTGCGTTGCCCCACTGAAGACCCGCACGCAGCCCTCGAAGAGCTGCTGAGTGGATGTACCTGGGGCCCCAACGGCATAGTCCGGGATATCGTCTCCATCCCACATACCGACGCCTGCGACATCCGAGCCGTGGCCATCGTCCACCGGTGTCGTGAGTGTACTCCGATATCGCACCAGAGTATGCCAATCACACCCAGAGCGAATTCGATGCATGCGCCATCCACCGGTATTGCTGGATATAAGGTCTGGCACCCCATCGGAGTTCACGTCGCCAATCAAGTCGAAGGCTCGCAGGCCACTGTCCCATTGCAGGGCTCCTGACCTACGCGGAGTCATTCCTGCAACCTCGGGGCCTCG
>CAZCAC010000071.1:0-43082 GCA_964496575.1 uncultured Planctomycetaceae bacterium
CCCCCCCCCCCCCCCCCCCCCCCCCCCCCCCCCCCCCCCCCGCCCCCCCCCCGCCGCGCCCCGCCGGCAGCGTCGGTCATGGTTCGCTCGGGGAGAAGGCTCACCCGCCGGGGGACCCGCGGGGCCTCGCTCGTCCGCTTGCGCCGTGCGCGGGGCTCCTAGAAGCCCCGGTCGATCAGGAACTGCACGGCGGCGAGGATCTCCGAACGACCGTGGCGCGGGTTGATCTCGACGACCTTCTCGACCGCAGAGGGTACGTACTCCGCGACCAGTTTGAAATCGACTTCACCGAGCCCGGGGGGCATCTCCGCCTCGTCGCCGGCCGAGTCCTGCAGGTGGACCCCCACCATGCGCCCGGAATAGCGATCGAGCCACGCGCCCTGACCGGGGAGACCCGCCCGCTGGCGCAGCTGCACGGTGCCGGTGTCGTGCCAGTAGCCGAGGCCCTGCCTCGAGAGGTCGTCCAGCACCCAGCCCATCACCTCGAAGTTCAGGAGGTCGAGGAAGGTCGCTCCGGGCTCGATCGAGAAGCGGATCTCGGGGAACTCGGTGCTCAGGGTGTGGATCGAGCGGCAGAAGTGCTCGACCTGCAGCTGGCTGGTCTTCTGGCAGCGGTTGACGAACTCGGTGAAGGCGTGTCGGACCTGATCCGTGGGCCCTTCCTCCACGAGCCGCTCCTGCAGGGCGGCGGCGTCGCCCTGGAGCGTGGCGCTCTCCACCTCGCAGCCCCGCAGGATCACGATCGGGGTGCCGTAGCGGCGGGCGAGCTGGGCGTGACGGCGGCAGGAGATCACGGCCCTCTCGCGCAATTCGGGGTCGAGGGATCCGAGTTTGGTGCCGGACATGTTCTCGGCCCGCGGGTTCAGGCACCCGGTGACCACCGAGACGACGTTGACCCCCGTCTCGCGGCGGGTGTCCTCGAAGCCGTTGAGCGGCACCGGCTTGGGCGAGAGACCCAGCTCGATCCGGCGGAAGCCCATTGCGACCGCCCCGAACGCCTGATCCTCGATGGTCGCCAACCGCGTCCCGTAACAGGACGTCGAGAGGGTGTACTCGTTGGGGATGCCGGGTTGGGTCACGGGACGATGCAGGCGGGTGGAGCGTGGTCGGTGGTGCGGTTCTCCCCCACACGACCTTCCCTCCCTTATCGAGACCACAACCCCCGGTTCGACAAGGTAAAATCGCCCTTCGAACCGGCGAGGAGTGGCGCTTTCCCACTTCTGGTTTCCAGATCGGGGAGAGCCGGGGGGGGACGCACCCGAGAGAGTAGTCGATTCGGGCGCGAAGTAGCGACTTCCAAGGAAGGCCTTTTTTTGGCGCGAAACTCCCCTGGCCGGGGAGCTCTCCCCCACGGCTCGCCGGGCCCGGGTCGGATCGAGCGGCTAGGCCCATGGCGCGGGCTGACGCCCGCAACCCGACCGGTCAGTGGACTGCTCCGATCACGATTCTCGAGAGCTGCAATGCGCTCGTTGGCCTGCCCATGCCTGCTTTCTGCGCGCAACGCGCAGAAACCGACTACGAGTCGATCAGGGTCTCGACCGTCTCCCGGTAGAGGATTCCCCGCTCGGCGAGCCCGCCGAGCATGAAGTCGACCCAGGCCTGATCCTTGCCGATCCACTCGGGCACGATCACCCCCCGCTCGTTGAAGACCCCCTCGACCAGCATCCGCGCGGCGACGGTGGCGGTGTAGCCGGTGGTGCGGGCCATCGAGGACACGCCGCTGTTCTCGTCGTAGCGGTCGAAGAGGTCGTAGGTGTAGCGCTTCTTCTCACCGCCCTGGCGCCCCTCGACGATCACCTTCATCACGGTCAGATCGGCCTCGCCCTCCTCCAGCTTCCACTTGGAGAAGAGCAGGTTGGACGTGAGCGCGAGAGGACTGATCTCGACCCCGCCTACGTCCATGGCCTCCCTGTCGAAGAAGCCGGTCTCACGCAGGACGGCCATCTTCTCGATGTGGCCGACGTAGCGGAGCGTCTTCTCCTTCTTGTTGGGCGCATCGATCGTCGTGGCCAGCGTGCGCAGGCCGTCCGTGTTGAACGCCTCGAGCGTGCCGAGCTCCGGGAGCTCGAGCAGCTCCGGGTCGGAGAGCGCGGGGCGCGTGACCAGCGTGCCGTTCTCGACGTAACGGGCGGGGCGGGTGTACAGCTCGATCACGTCGATCGGCGAGAAGCCCGCCTTGTACTCGTAGGGCCAGGTGCGCTTCTCGGGCAACCCGCCCACGTAGATCAGGATCGTCTCGGTGCTGTCGAGCAGCTGATCGACGTGCCCGGCGAGCAGGTTGCTCATCCCCGGCGCCACGCCGCAGTCGACGATTGCGGTCACGCCCTTCGAGACCGCCAGTTGATTCAGGGTGAACGGATCCTCGGGAAAGAACGCGATATCGACCACGTTCACTCCCGCCCGCAGCACCGTCTCCAGGGTCTTGTAGCCCATGAAGCCGGGCACCGCGTTCATCACCAGTCCGGCGCCCTTGATGATCTCGGTCAATTTGTCGGGATCGGACAGATCCTCCCGCAGCATCTTGACCGAGGGATTCGTGCTGGCGAGCTTCGCCAGCGTGGACTCACTGCGATCGACCGAGACCACCTCGAATCGATCGTCCATCGAAAGGTCGACGGCCATCGGTCCCCCGACGAGCCCCGCACCCAGCACCACAACTCTCATCACCTATCTCCTGTTCTCTTGGACGAAACCAAACCGTACGTTCCTCTGGCGACGACAGCTTCGCCACCCCCGCGGCGGAGCGACCTCCGCTGTCGTCCGGATGAAGAATCAGAGACCAGCGAAGCGGATGAGATAGCGGATCAACCCGAGGAGGAGCTGGGGAGAAGGGGAAGCGGGTTCGAACGGCGTCATCGTCATCCTCAGTGGGCGAGGCTAGCAGCCTCTCGGGGCTGGATCGAGTCGGCAAACCTCGATTTGGGCCGAGGATTCGTGTCCCGGCTCGACGCGCGGCGTCCCCCTCGCTCGGGGCGGGGACAGCGGCGGGGTCATCTCACCTGGTGACCCGGAGCTCCGCGACGCTCCCCACGACCCGGTCGGGGCGCCGCTCCGGCTCGATCCCCTGGAGCACCGCCTCGTCCGGATACTTGCCCGAGAGCACGAAGATCGTCTCCATCCCCAGCTCCCTGGCCGGCGCGAGGTCCGCGAGGGGGTCGTCCCCCACCATGGTCACCCGCTCGGGCGGCAGGTCGAGCTTCTCGACGGCGGAGCGGAAGAGCGCGGGGGCGGGCTTGCCGGCCAGCCGGGCCTGGACGCCGGTCGCGTACTCCAGGGCGGCGGCCCAGGCGCCGAGCCCCGGCTCGGTGCGCCCCGAGTTGCGGAAGAGGCGGTTGCGGTGCAGGGTGACGAAGCTGGTGCCGGGGCGGAGCAGCAGCTCGACGGCCCGGGAGAGGAGCCGCCCGTCGGGGTTGTCGATCCAGCCGAGCACCAGGGCGCGCGGCCGCTCCTCCCGCGGCGGCTCTTCGGTGGCGAGGTCGAAGGCGCGGAGCCCCGCCGCCTCCAGGGTCCGGCGCAGCGCCCCGGCGCCGAGGACCCAGCAGTCGGGCTCCCCCAGCTCCCGCAGGATCTCGACCATCCGGGTCTGGCTGGAGACGATCTCCGGGTCCCGAACGCCGAAACCGATCTCCCTCAGCCGCGCGGCCAGCTCGTCGGGGGTCAGGGTGGTGTTGTTGGTGAGGATGGCGATCCGGCTGCCCCGCTCGCGCAGCGAGGCGACCCACTCGAGCGCCCCGGGCACCGGCTGGTACCGCTTGTCGATCACCAGGGTCCCCTCGACGTCGATCAGCCAGCCCGGGCGGTCTCCACTCACTGCGTCCATCTCGATCTGCTGGGGTTGTGTAAGGCCTCGGCCGCTTCTTCCGACTGACGATCCTACGGTCTGGCCCCCCGCCCCGTCTCTTCTGCTAGCATGATCCCATGAAGCTGTTGCGGCTGATGTGGATCCTGTCGGGGTTGTGGGCGGCGGCGTGTCTGTACCTCGGCTTCGACTTCTTCGGCACCGCCTGGACGAAGGACACCTCGCTCCTCGAGTGGGGTGGCAAGATCGAGACCTACTTCGCCGGCGTGGGTGCGCTGACGGTCGGTGCGCTGCCGATGCTCGGAACCTGGTGGGCGCACCGCTTTCACAAGAGCCGCGAGCGGGTGCGTCTGAACAAGCAGCGCAAGAAGATCGACAAGCGGATCGAGAAGCTCGACCGCAAGCAGGCGGAGCGGACCGCGGCCGAGGCGAGCTGATCGGAGCGCATGGGTTTCGACTGGGAGCGACTCGCGAAGAAGCTGTCGGAGAGATCCGGCACCCGGCTCGACGCGCAGGTGGAGAGTAACGCGGCGGTGGCGATGGTCTTGCGCGCCCGCGGTGAGGAGCTCGAGGTTCTCCTCCTGCAGCGCGCCGAGCGCGAGGGCGACCGCTGGTCCGGTCACATCTCCCTGCCCGGCGGGCGCGAGGAGGAGGTCGACGACTCGCTGCTGGCGACGGCGAGGCGTGAGACGCTCGAGGAGACGAGCATCGACCTCGAGCGGACGGCGACCCTGCTCGGCAAGATGGCTCCGATCCAGGCGCGTGCGCGGGGTGAGATGATCCCGTTGGGCATCACGCCCTTCGTCTTCCGCCAGGTGGAGGAATCCGAGATCCGTCTCAACGAGGAGGCGGTGGCGTCGTTCTGGTTCCCGTTGAAGCACGCGGCCTCGGGCGAGCTGAGTGCGACCTTCGAGAAGCGGTACGACGGTGAGGTGCTCACGCTGCCGTGCTGGGACTTCGAGGGGTTTCGTGTGTGGGGATTGACGCACCAGATGTTGCGGTTGTTCCTGGCCCGTGTGGAGACGGGGTAGGAACCGGGGCTGCTGGCGGGGGGGTCGGTGAAGGCGGATGGAAAGGTCGCAATGCCGGCGAGGCGTTCGCCCCTTCCCCCTCAGACCCGCACCTCACCCTTCGCCCCCAGCAGCTCCGCATACCGCTCCAGAACCGGCCCCACCTCCTCGGCCAGGAACTCGTCCACCTGCTCCGGTGCCCTCCCCACATGCCTTCCAGGCTCGAGCAACGAGTCGAACCGATCGGCCACCGCGGCGAAGACCGGTTCCCTCTTCAACCGCTCGGCGAGGTCGTTCTCCCGACCCTCCTTGATCTCCTTCGCCGCGGCGAAGCTGGCCTGGCGAATCACCTCGTGGCCGTCCTGGCGATCCACCCCAGCCTTGACCGCCTCCATCAAGAGCGCCTCGGAAGCGAGGAACGGCAGCTCCGCCATCAGGTTGCGCTCGACCACCGCCGGGTAGACCACCAACCCCGAGGCGACGTTGAGGAAGAGGTTCAGGATCGCGTCGGTGGCGAGGAACATCTCCGCGATCACCACGCGCCGGTTCGCGGAGTCGTCGAGCGTCCGCTCGAACCACTGGTTGGCCGCGGTGTGCGCCGTGTTGTCGAGATGGCTGATCACCAGCCGCGCCAGCGAGCAGATCCGTTCGGAGCGCATCGGGTTGCGCTTCCACGGCATCGCACTCGAGCCGATCTGCTTCGCCTCGAACGGCTCCTCCAGCTCCTTGCGATTGGAGAGCAGGCGCAGGTCGGTCGCGAACTTGTGCGCCGTCTGCGCGATCGAGGAGAGCGCCTGACCGACGCGGAAGTCGAGCTGGCGCGGGTAGGTCTGGCCGGTCACCGCGAAGCGCTTCTCGAAGCCCATTCTCTTCGCCACCAGCTCGTCGAGGCGACGCACCTTGCCGTGATCCCCCTCGAACAACTCCAGGAACGACGCCTGGGTCCCCGTCGTGCCCTTCACTCCGCGAAAGCGGATCATCGTCTCCGCGTGGTCGAGATCGGCGAGATCGTCGATCAGGTCCTGGAGCCAGAGACACGCCCGCTTGCCCACCGTCGTCGCCTGTGCCGGCTGGTAGTGCGTGAACCCCAGCGTCGGCAGCGCGCGCCACTCCCGCGCAAAGGTCCTCAGCTCGCCGATCAGGCTGACCAGCTGTGCGCGCAGGATCCGCACGCCGGCCCGCAGAACGATCGCGTCGGTATTGTCGGTCACGTAGCAGCTCGTCGCCCCGAGGTGGAGAATCCCCCGCGCCTTCGGGCACTGATCCCCCCACGCGTGGATGTGGCTCATCACATCATGGCGCAGCTTCTTCTCGTACTCCTCCGCCTTCTCGAGGTCGAGGTCCTCGACCGTCGCGCGCAGCTCGGCCAGCTGCTCCTCCTCGATCGCGAGGCCCAGCTCCGCCTCGCTCTCCGCCAGCGCCAGCCACAAGCGGCGCCAGGTGGTGAACTTGGTCCTGGGCGAGAAGAGGACGCGCATCGCCCGACTCGCGTAGCGGCCGGCGAGAGGGCTCTGATAGGTCTCGAGGTCGGCGGTGGTCACGGGATCGACTCCTGGAACGGGGGAAGGAGGGAGTGTAGCGCGCGCGGCGGCGCTTTCCGCCGCCTACAGCACCGAAGCGCACAGCGCCGCGGTCGCACAGGCGAGCACCCCGAGGGCCAGCCGCTTCCACAGCCCCCCCTCGCTCGCCCCGCTGCCGCCGACGTAGTGCACGATCCACAGGGTGCAGGCGGCCCCGACCCCATCGGTGATGATGTCGAGCAGGGAGGCGTCGCGCCCCTCCACCGTGGACTGGTGGAGCTCGTCGGCGACGCCGTATAGGACCACGCCGGCGAGAAGACCCGCGATCGCCCACCTCGTGAGTCGCGGCCACCCCCCCTCGCGAGGCAGGAGCAGGGCGAGCCACAGCGCGAGCAGCCCGAACAGCGGCGCGTGCGCCAGGTTGCTGACGAAACCGAGCCACGGCGGACTCGGCTCGTCGTCGGAGCTCTGCGACGACAGGTACCAGATCAGGGCGACCCAGGCCAGGACGGGGATCCAGGCGAGACGGCGGGGCAGGCGCTGCAACCCCCCACCCACTCTCCGCAAGGCGCGCAGAGCGGCCGACCTCGAGTCCCGCTCCATCGTGGTCCGGCCCTTCACCCGGAGGGTTCGAGCCCCTTGCGGGCCCGGAACTCCAGCCCCTTGCCGTCCTCCGAATCGCACACGGTCACCTCGTCGACCATCTGCACCAGGAGGAAGAAGCCGCGACCACGCTCGTCCTCGAGGTCGGGCAGGGCGTTCGCGTCGAGGTAGTGCGCCACCTCCTTCGGGTTCCCGCCCCCCTGGTCGGCGACGCGCAGCTCCCACTCCCTTCCGGAGACGAAGAGCCGCAGCTGCATCCGCACGTCCTCCTCCAGGTCCTCCTCCTCCATCGCCGACCCTCCGCCGCCGTGGTCGACCGCGTTGGAGAGGAGCTCGCTGGTGACCAGCTCGAGGGTGCCGATCTCAGCCTCGGGCACGCCCTTCTCCAGGGCGAAGCGCCCGACCACCTGCCGCGCCATCCGCCCCGCGCTGTGCGCGGCGGGCAGGTCGAGGTGCAGCTCGTGCGGGGGAAGCTCGCCGGTCATGGGGCGGAGTCCAGGTACACGGAGAGGTCGAGAGCGGGAGCCGAGTGGGTCAACGCGCCGATCGAGATGCGGTCGAGCCCGCAGGTGGCGATCGCCGGCGCCGAGCCTTCGTCGATTCCCCCCGAGGCCTCCAGCTCCACCGACCGGCCCCGCTCTCCGGCGAGCTCTCGCAACTTCGGTGCGATGCGGGCCAGGAGCTCCGGCCCCATGTTGTCCAGCAGCACCACGTCGGCGCCGCCGCGGACGGCTCCTTCCGCCTCCTCCGCGTCGCGAGCCTCGACGGTCATCCGCACCTCTGGACCGACCCCCGCGCGCACGCGCCGGGCCAGCTCCTCCGCCCCGTTCCCGGAGAGGTCGATGTGGTTGTCCTTGATCATCACCTCGTCGAAGAGGCCGAAGCGGTGGTTCTCCCCCCCCCCGCAGCGCACCGCGTACTTCTCGAAGGCGCGCAGCCCAGGAGTGGTCTTGCGGGTGTCCAGCACCCGCACCGTCCCCGCCGCCAGTCTCACGTAACGCGCCGTCAAGGTAGCGATTCCGCACATCCGCTGCAGAAAATTGAGCGCGGTGCGCTCGGCGAGCAGGAGGGCCCGGGCCCGGCCCTCGATCCGGGCGAGCGCCTGCTGCGGCGCGATCTTGTCCCCGTCGGCGGCGTAGGTCTCGACGGTGCACTCGGGATCGCACAGCTCGAACGTGCGCAGGAAGACCGGCAGGCCGGCCAGCACTCCCTCCTCCTTGGCGACCAGGCGGGCGAGCGCTCGCCGCTCCGGAGGAAGGGCGTTCTCCGAGGTGATGTCTCCACCCCGGCGGTCCTCGGCGAGCGCGGCACGCACGGCGGAGTCGAGCACCTCCGGCGGCAGGAGACCGGCCAGGACGTCGGGCAGGGGAATGGGCACGGCCCAGAAGGTACGCTGCCGGGCTCTCCGACACCACCTCGGGATCGAGGCGGTACCGTTCTCCGCCCCGACCGTCATTTCCAGAATGAACGGAAGGGAATCCCCGCGGAGCCAGCCCGCCTGGCTCCTCCTCTTGTGCGGCTGGCTCTTCGCCTCGGCGACGCTGGCGAGGCACCACGCCTGCGCGACGCGAGGGCCGAGCGCGCCGCCGCGAGCCCCACCGGTCGACCTCGCGACCTCCCCGCCCCGGGAGCTGGAACGCCTGCCGGGGATCGGACCGGCGCGGGCGGGCGCTATCGCTCGGCTGCGCTGGTCGAGGAGAGGCGAGGGCTTCGACCTCAGCGAGGTACGCGGAATCGGCCCCCGGACCGAGCAGCGCGTCCAGCAGTGGCTCCGCGAGGAGCGGGACCCGAGGGATCAGCCGAGTCGGGGCGAGTAGGCGACCCGCCCCATCAGGGTGCGGCCCATCCCGGCGGTGTGCAGGCGCGAGAGCTCCTCCAGCACCATCACCGCCAGGTGATCGAGCGCCTGGGCGGCGGGGGACTCCGGCTGGTGACTCACGACCGCCGCCCGGGCGTTGACCGCGGTCCGCACGGCGGGGTCCTCGGGCACCCAGCCGATCCAGCGGGGGACGCGCTCGAGGAACTTCTGGCTCACCGTCTCCATCCGCTTCACCACCGCTCGCGCCTCAGGAAAATCCCCGGCGCGGTTGACCACCAGCAGCGGACAGGCGGAAGGGCGGCTGCGCCAGAGGACCTTGAGGAACGCGTAGGCGTCGGTCATCGCGGTCACGTCCGGCGTGGTGACCAGGACCACCAGGTCGGAAGCGGCGGCGAAGGCGATGGTCTGGTTGGAGACCCCGGCCGCGGAGTCGACCAGGAGGAAGCGGTACTCGGTCTCCAGGAGCTCCAGAGCCTCCGCGATGCGGTGCAGCTCGAAGGGAGTGAGCTCGGCCATGTTCGACACCCCCGACCCGGCGGCGATCAGGTCGAGCTGGGCGGCACAGGGGGAGACGATCTCCTTCGGCGCCGCGGTGCCGGCGACCAGCTCGACGAAGGAGCGCTCCGGAGAGATGCCCTGCAGGATGTGGGCATTGCCGATCCCCATGTCGGCGTCGACGATCAGCGTCCGGCCGCGGACGGCGAGGCGGGTCGCCAGGGAGGCGGTGAAGACGGACTTGCCGGTGCCCCCCTTGCCACTCGCGACACAGACGGACCCCGCCCGCGCTCCGCCGATCACCCCTGGCGGGGACGGAGGAGCGGCCCTGGTCGGCCTCCTTCGGTGTCGGGCTCGCGGTCCCTGCGTGAAGCGCAGGAGCCTGCGAGCCTGCTCCCAGTTCATGTATTCCGTTGTGTCGCGGTCGCTGTCGGTACGAGGACTCGAGCTCGCCGGGGCCTCACCTCCCCAGGAGGCGCCCCGGCGCGTTCAGCCGCGCAGAGGTGTTTCCGTTGCAGTAGACGCAGAGATCAGCGGTAGTCGAGGGCCAGTTGGGCCCGGGTCAGGAGCAAGGCTGCAAAAGGGAAAAAGCGTGATCCAAGGATTCGCGCTCTAGATTCGCCGAGGTCGCAGAGCTGGGAAGGCTCTCGCCCTGAACAGAGTCAGGACCGGGACCCGGGAACCGGTGCCACCGGCGGCCTCGACCGGCGCCCCGCCGCCCCTCTACTCGCCGGCCAGCTCGCCCGCCCGCCGCTTGATGTTCTTGGACACGACGGAGAAGAGGTCGGAGACGCGCAACATCCCGACCGGCCGGGTGCCCTCGGTGACCAGGAGCGAGATCGCCTCGCAGGTGATGATCTGGTGGATCACCTCGCCGATGGGGGCGTCGATGTCGATGTGCTCGGCGATCGGGTGCATCACCTCGGCGACCGTGGTGGTCATCGCCCGCCGGACGTACGTGTCGAAGTCATTCTGCCACAGGGGCATCTGCTCCAGCATCGAGCTGAGGAACTCCTGTGAGTAACCCGTGTGGGAGATCGTCGGCTTGTCGGTCTCGAGGTAGCGCGGCTCCAGGCCGGCGAGGAAGCCGTGGTGACCCAGCTTGCCGGTGATCTCCCCCGCCGAGTTGCGCACCAGCACCGCGCGGTGCGGGGCCATTCCCTCGGGGACCAGGGTCTGAGCTCGTTCGAGCTCCTGCAGCGCCTCCACGATCGTGGCGCTCTCGTCGACCACCGCGTACTGATCCAGCGGGGTCATGATGTCTCGGGCTGTCTCGAGGGGCATTGCGGTCACCTCCGGTTGGGTCTGCCCCGCATGGTAGCGGGAAGCGTGGCGGGGCGGTACCTCGGACACCGAAGCGCGACGTATGCTGGTGCCCCACCACGTCCCCCTGTTCCGTGAAGGGAAACGATCCATGATTGCCACGTTCCACGCGCGGTTCGCCGCCCTCGCGGCCGCCTTGTTGCTGACCGCTCCCCTCGCGACGTCCCGGAGTGCCGGCGACGCCCCCGTCGACGGCGAGTCGCTCAACGTGGCCGCGGAGGTCCGCTGGGACCCGGAAGAGGCGACGCTGACGATCTCCTTCCGCGATTCGACGATCTTCGCCGGTGCACCGATGATCCGCGAGGGAGCGGAGCCGCGACCCGCTCGACCCGGCGAGGTCGACGTGGCCGTCGCCACCACCGAGGGTCACCGGCTCGAGCAGCGGATCACCCTCACCGCCAGGACCGACGTCGAGCTGCACCTGATCGGCGGGGTCCTGGCCAGCGGGGAGGCGATCGCCGCGGAGACGCGCACGGCCGCCCAGGAGCGCTTCCCGCTGATCCGGGCGGTCTCGGGGCGCAGCTCGAACCTGCGCAACAACGCGGTGTACGACCGCCGCTGGGACTGGGTACTGAGTGGTCCGGGCGACGGCGCGACGAACATCGCCCCGACGGGACCGGACGGGAGCGAGCGGAGCTTCTTCTGGGGCAGCTCCGGACAGAGCATCGAGCTCGTCTTCCGCCCGCTGTACTACCAGCGCCACAAGAACCTCCCCCACTTCGAGCCGTGGACCTACCGGGTCTGGCGGGGGTCGATCGCCGGCTGGTGCTCGTGGTGGGCGTACCGGACCGGCTTCGACCAGGCGACGCTGGAGAAGGTGGTCGAGGTGCTCGCGGCGCAGAACCTCGCCGACTACGGCTACCAGTACGTGCAGATCGACGACACGTTCCAGACCTCGATGGGCCTCGCGAAGGGCTGGCTGGAGTGGGACGAGAGGAAGTTCCCCGGCGGCGCCCGGGGCGCCGTGGAGACGATCCGTGCGGGACGCTTCGAGCCGGGGATCTGGGTCTACTCGGCGTTCCACGACGAGGAGCTGGTGAAGGAGCACCCCGACTGGTTCGTGCGCAACGCGGACGGCGAGCTGTTCAAGGGCCCGTGGGTCGGCTACGGCCTCGACGCCAACAACGAGGAGGCGCTGGCGGCGGTGGTCCGCGCGACCGAGCGCGGCTTCCGCGACCTCGGCTTCCGCTACGTCAAGATCGACTCGCTGCGACACCTGCTCTACGACGCCTACCACCACGCGATCGATCACCTCGCGACGCAGGGCGCGACCCCCGCGGACACCTACCGCCGGTACCTCGGCGCGGCTCGCGAGGAGCTCGGGCGCGACATCTTCATGCTCTCCTGCTGGGGCGTCCTACCCGAGTCGATCGGAATCGCGGACGCGTGCCGTCTGGGCGGTGACGGCTTCGGCCCGGCGACCTTGCAGCAGTACAACTCCTGGAACGGCATCGTCTGGCGCAACGATCCCGACCACTGCGACATCCTGCCGCACTGGAAACCCGCGGAGGAGGGCAACGTGACGCAGGTCGAGGCCGTCGAGGCGAGCGCGACCGACGCGATCCAGCGCCCGTGTCTGGTCTCGATGGCCAGCGGGCTCTTGATGCTGAGCGACCGCTGGGAGGTCTACGCGAACCCGGCGAACCTGGAGGGCGTCAAGCGCGCCGCCCCGATCCTCTTCACCGTCCCGGGCCAGCTGTACGACTTCAACCCGTCGAAGACCGACACCCTGGCGGCGATGGAACGCACCGACATCCTGGGCGGCGGCCCGCCGAGCCCGATCGACGCGGACCAGACGGGCGCGGTCTGCAACTGGTGGATGATGGAGATCGAGCGCCCGTTCGATAGCTGGACGGTGCTGGCGCACTTCAACTGGGGAGGTGAGGAGCTGCCGGCGGAGGCGGTGAGGATGAGCGACCTGGGGCTTCACGAGGGTCGCGAGTACCTGATCTACGAGTTCTGGGCGAGGCGGTTCCTGGGCTCTCACACCGACCGCTTCGAGGTCCCGTCCCTGTCCGCCGGCGGCACCCAGATCCTGGTGCTGCGCGAGCGTCAGGATCACCCGCAACTCCTCTCCACCTCGCGCCACATCACGCAGGGTGCGGTGGACGTGCTGCGGCTCGACTGGGACCCGGAGTCGAGGGTGCTCTCGGGCAGCAGCGCGGTGGTACGGGGCGATCCGTACGAGGTGACGGTGCACGTGCCGGGGGGATTCGCGGCGGTCGGTGCGGAGTTCGGGGGTGAGGGCGCCGAGGTCGTTGTCGATGGTCCGCTGGTTCGCTTCTCGTTCTCGCGGGAAGCTACGGCCCGGGTTCGCTGGTCGGTGGGCTTCGTGTAGTTGCACGGGTCGCCTCGGTGGGTTCTGGGTAGTCCTGGGACTGGGGTATCCAGAACCCACCGAGGCCACCAGCACCATCACCCCAACTGACCTAGAACGGCGGATAGTCCCGCGGAAACCGGATCAGCTGTCGGATCTCCTCGTACTCCTTCCAGTGCGTCCACCCGAGCTCGTCGAGCAGCTCGATCCGCTGCTCGTACAGCCTCCGGTTGGTGGAGTCCCCCTTGATCTTGCCATCGAGCAGCTTCAGCGCCGCGGCGAGGCGACCCGCCCGGCGTTCGCGCTCGATGTGCAGTTCGAGATAACGCCCCGAAGTCGTGTCGACCCAGCGCCGCAGATCGGACCACGCGGCCTCGAACGCCTCGGCCGATGTCCTGTCGCCGCTGCCGTTGACCGGAGCCTCGCCCGCGAGATCGAACAACGCGTGCGCCTTGCGGAACAGAGCATCGGTCAGGGTCGCCTTCTGCTCGTCCATCTCCTTCGCCGCGTCCCCGGCGTCGGGATCGGGGTTCACGCCGTAGTGCGCGGCCAGCGCCGTCTGGTCGATCCGGCCGATCACGCGGTCGGCGGCCTCGACCACGGCGGGCAGGTGCTCCTCGCGCTTCGCCCCGTCGGCGCGCTTCAGCTGCTCGATCAGCACCGGCAGGTGGTTCGGCACCTCGCCGAAGATCTCGTCGACGAGCTGGTCGAAGAGCACGCGATCCTTCTCGCCGCGGAGCCCCGCCAGCTGCTTCACCTTGAACTCGAGCAGCGCCTCCTGATAGCGCTCCTCCGAGGACGGCTGAGCCTTCTTCGCGGCGACCGCGGTGACTCTCTTATTGCTGTTCGCCTTCGGCGGGACGACGTAGACCACCGGATAGCCGCCGGGGCGATGACCGTCGCCGTGACCGTTCTCGTCACCGTAGTGGACGCTACCGATCAGCAAGTCGCCGGGTTTCGCGTTGCCGGGGGCCTTGCCCGCGGTGACGTTCAGCTGGACACGGGCGCCGCGCGCCAGGGTAGCGCCGCGATACGCGCCGCCGCCGAAGGTCGCGCCGTCGGGGTCCTCGTGGAAGCTCAGGCCCACCGGCGATCCGAGCGGATGATCGAGCATCAGCACCAGGTCGTCGACCTTCTCCAGCCACTCGGGGCGATCGAGGCGCGTGTGGAAGAAGAGCTTGTAGTCGCCCTTCTCCAGCCGCACGCCCCCGGGTTCGAGCCAGCCCGTCGCGACCCGGCGCTTCGCCGAGTCGAAGATCATCCACACCCGCGACTGCCAGGTCTTCTCATCGGCGATGTTCAGCGCCGAGATGCGCGGGGTGTAGGTACCCGCCGTATCGATGTGCAGCGGGTACTCGAGCACCAGCTCGTACACCTGCCGCTCCTCCGGCAGCTTGTCTCGCCGGCCGCCGAGGGGGCGGATCTCCGAGCTGGTCGGGCGGATCGGGCGGCGGAGCGTGGTCAGTCGCCCCGAAGGCGCGACGTGTTCCTTGCGCAGCGGCGTCTCCAGGTTCAGCCGAGTGCGCAGCTCGCTCCCGTCGATCGTCAACGTATGCTCGTCGGGCACGATGCCGTGGAACGTGAGCTCCGCATCGATCTCGCCGCGGCCGAGGTACGTGGTGTACTCGCCGAAGACCAGCTCGAGGACGCGGCCCCCGACCACCTTGAAGCTCTGGACCTGCTCCTCGCCCGCGGCGAGCCGCAGGTACCCCTTGGCCCCGTAGTCGCCGAACGGGTGCCCGGGCACCAGCTGTACGGCCTGCATCACCAGCACGTTGATGTCCTGATTCTCGTCGAGGCGCTTCATCCGCAGGTCGGCCCAGGTCGCCCCCTCGGGAACGACGAGGAAGTGCCGCTGCTCGTAGCCGGGGCCGAAGCGGATGCGCTCCCGCCAGGTCCAGTCGTCCCGGTCGACCTCGTCGCCGCGGATCACGGTGACCGGAACGCGGAAGATCGGGCCCCGGTCGGGGCGGGTGGCGTCGAAGCCGCGGATCTCCGCGTAGTGCGCCCCCTTCGAGAGGCGCGTCGGATCGACGCGAACGTCGACGCGGCGGCCCCCCTGCTGCATCACCAGGTGCTCGGCGCACTGAATCCACTCCTCGGTGACCTCGAACCGGACGTTCAGCTCGTAGTCGACCTTGGCGCGGTTGGGGGCGTCCTCGGGGAAGATCGGATCGATGATGATCCGCGCGTCCTGCGGCTCGGCGACCTGGTACGGCTCCCGCAGGTAGATCCCGCGACCGCCTCCATGCGTCTGCACCCGAACGTCGAAGCGCACGTTCTCGTCGGTGTTGCCGCTGTTCTCTACGAAGTAGTCGAAGGCGTGGTCGGTCTGCATCAGGCCGCGGCCGACGGTCAGCTCGCTGACCCCCTCGACGGGGGCGCAGGTGTTCTCGACCGCGCGCAGCACGCTGGGCGGGGACCAGCCGATCCCTCGCTCCTTCAGCCCCGAGAGCATCAGCGCGATGTTGCCGCAGGCGTTGGGCGAGGCCATCGACGTGCCGTGCATCTGCTGCGTGCCCTGGAGGGTCCAGTTCGGCACCGGCGCGATCGCGCCGCCGGGCGCCGCGAACTTCACGCCCAGCGAGCCGTCGTACGTCGGTCCGCGCGAGGTGAAGGTGTAGTTGAAGGGCTGCGTCGTCTCGCGCGAGGCGTACTGCATCTCGAGCATCTCCGGGGAGATGTACGCGCCGATCCCGAAGAGCGACTCGGTCGTCGCGCCGGGCGATCCGGCGGTCGACAGCGCCGGGCCGTCGTTGCCCGCGGAGGAGACGAAGATCACCCCCTGCTTCCAGACGAGGTCGTCGTAGATCTCCATCGTCCGGCCGTCGTTGGGATCCGCCGTCGGACCGCCGAAGCTCATGTTGATCAGGTCGCACTCGTTCTCGAGCACCGCGACGCATCCGCGGACCTCGCCGGTGCCGCACGACGCCGAGGCGAGGCGCGTGTCACCGATCTTGACCGAGATCAGCTGGGCGCCCGGAGCCAGGCCGTTCCGCTCGGGTTGATCGGGGAAGTTCGCAGCCACGATGCCGGCGCAGTGCGTACCGTGCGCGCCCGAGTCGGCGACGATCGACAGGATGTCACCGTCCTCGTAGATGTTGACCGCGTAGTTGAGCAGGTCCTCGTCACCGAAGGTGTCGTACTGCCGCTCCAGGCGGAAGTTGGTCATGAGGTCCTCGTCGGTGAGGTCCCCGTCCTCGTCGGTGTCGATCGCCGCGCGCCACACCTTCCCGTCGTGGAAGACGACGCAGTCGAAGATCGGACCCGGGTCGGAGTAGCGCCGCTTCTCCAGCAAGGAGAGCTGCAGCGCGAGCTCGTCGCGCTCCTTCTTCTGCTCCACGTTCGGCGCGGGCGTCGCCTCGTCCCAGGCCGCGAGCTGGCGCTGGAGGGCGACGACGGCGGCGCGCTGACGCTCCGCCCACTTTGCGCCGCGCTTTTGCTTCAGGCGGGGCACCAGGTCTTCGGGGTACAGCTCGTACGCCGGCTTCACGCCGAGGTGGAACTCGCCGCTGGGGTTGTTCCAGCCGGGGTCGATGGTAAGGCTCCGCCCGGAGAGGCCGGCCAGCGCACCGCCCTTGGCCTCGGCCACGGTCGAGGTGTCGACGTCGCCGCTGCCAGTCCCGTCGACCAGGTCGATGATCTTCGGCTTGCCGTCGGTCGTCACCTGCAGCCCCGGGGCCCCGGGATCCACGCCGGTATCGAAGATGGCGACGACGATCCCCCGCCCGTCGTAGTCCGGGAAGCGGTCGAGGAAGCGCTTCGCCCCGGTCTCCTCCTTGGGGAGGATGCCGTGGCCGGGGAACTCGCCGGGCTCCTGCGCCGGAACGGCGGTGGCGACGGCGAGGAGGGCGAAAACGGCGTAGAACGGGAATTTTCGGGCAGAGGGGGTCATGCTGCGTCTCTCCGGTGGGATAGCGGCGCACGGGCGGTGGCGCGCCAGGGGCGGGCCCCGCATTGGATCACGTGGGCGGCGATCCATCAAACCGCCACCCCCGTCGAGACTTGTCGACAGCGCCGCCCCGAGGCTCCAGCCCTCCCCCGCCGGGGCCCCCCCGCAGTCCCCGACGTGGCACTCCAGCGCCGGATCACCGTCCCTGGCACGGCGCCTTGCCAACGCGCTCCCCGAGTGCCTTCACGGAGGAGTTACCGCCGTCCGGCCGCCGAGCCTCGTGCCGTCGGGGGCCCGGTCGACGGGATCGCGCCGAGGACGCCGGGTTTTCACGCGATCTTCATGATCTAATCGTAGGTTGACGCGCAATGGGACAGCCCAAGATCACCATCGTCGAGGACGAGGAGGACATCCGCGAGATCCTCGAGTACACCCTCTCCCGCGAGGGCTTCGCCGTCGACTGCGCCGAGAACGGGGCCACCGGTCTGGAGAAGATCCGGCGCGACATGCCGGATCTCGTGCTGCTCGACTTGATGCTGCCCGACGTGAACGGGTTGGAGATCTGCCGCCAGCTCAAGGAGTCGGACGAGACCTCCGAGATCGGCATCGTGGTGGTCACCGCCAAGGGCGAGGAGTCCGATATCGTGCTCGGCCTCGGCCTCGGCGCCGACGACTACGTCACCAAGCCCTTCAGCGCCAAGGAGCTGGTCGCCCGCTGCCAGTCGGTGCTGCGCCGCCTCTCCCAGCCGCCGGTCGCGGAGAAGGACCGCACGGCGATCAGCCAGGGCCCGCTGCGGATCGATCCGGAGCGGCACAAGGCCTGGCTCGAGGACGGCGAGCTGGAGCTGACCGCGACCGAGTTCAAGATCCTCCAGCTTCTCGCCAGCCACCCGGGGCGGATCTTCAACCGCAGCCAGATCCTCGCCGACTCGCGTGGTGAGCTGGCCGCGGCCTTCGATCGCAGCGTCGACGCCCACATCCGGACGATCCGCAAGAAGCTTGGGCTACACCGAGACCTGATCGAGACGGTCCGGGCCATCGGCTACCGCTTCGCGGAGCTCGTATAACCCGAGGAAAGCATGCGACGAGCCGGGTTCTTCTGGAAGGTCTTCGGGATCATGGTGGCGGCGATCGTCGTCGCCGCGCTGGTGGTCTACCTCATCGCCCTGCCGAGTCTGGATCGGCACTACGTCCGCGAGACGGAGCGGAACGTGGCTCGGGAGACGCAGCTGGCGCGCACCGCCGCCGCGCTGGCCTGGTCCGGCGAGACGCAACGCTTCGACATCGCCCCCCTGGCGGAGATGACCGAGGGGCTGGCGGAGACCCGCTTCACCCTGATCGCAGCAGGCGGCGAGGTGCTCTACGACAACCGCGAAGATCCCGCCTCGATGGACAACCACGGCGGGCGAGCGGAGGTCGTCGATCCCGGCCGCCCGATCACTCGCTACAGCCGGACGCTGGAGCGGGAGATGACCTACTACGCCCTGCCGGTCGAGGTGGATGGCGAGCTCCGCGCCTACGCCCGGGTGGCCCGCTCGGTCCACGACCGCGACCAGCGCGCCGCCGAGCTCCGCCGGGCCCTCGAGGGGGGCGCCGCGCTCGCCGGGATGGTGGCGCTGGGGCTCGCCTTCCTCTTCACGCGCCGCCTGACCCGGCCGCTCCGCGAGATCGCCGCGCTGGTCGGCGAGGTCGGCGAGGGCCGGCCCACCCACCGCCTGCGCGTCGACAGCGGTGACGAGGTCGGCCAGCTGGCGGACGCGGTCAACACCATGGCCGATCAGCTGCAGGAGAAGATGGAGCGGGTCGAGCGCGACGGGGCGGAGCGCGAGGCGATCCTCTCGGCGATGGCCAGCGGCCTCCTGGCGCTCGACGGCGAGCAGCGCGTGCTGTTCGTCAACGCCAACGCGCGGAAGCTACTCGGCCTGCCCCCGGGTCCGGTCCAGGGAAAGCGCCTCTGGGAGCTCTCCCGCAACGTCGAGCTCGCCGATCTCCTCGCCGCCTGCGCGGAGGACGACAGGCCGCACCAGGCGGAGACCTCGCTCCAGACCAATGGTACGGAGCGCAACGTGGAGCTCTCCGCGGTGCGGCTCCCCGGGGAGGGCGGCGAGCCGCGAGGCTTCGTGCTGGTCCTGCACGACATCACCGAGCTGCGCCGCCTGGAAGCGGTGCGCCGCGACTTCGTCTCCAACGTCTCGCACGAGCTGAAGACGCCGCTGACCGCGATGGCGGGCTACCTCGAGGCGGTCCTCGAGAACCCGGAGATGCCCGAGGAGCAGCGGCACTCCTTCCTCGCCAAGGCGAACCAGAACACGGACCGCCTGACCGCGATCGTCACCGATCTGCTCTCGCTGGCGCGGCTGGAGTCCGAGGAACGCACCCTGGAGCTGGAGACGCTGAGCCTCGTCGACGTGGTCGAGGAAGCGGTGCGAGATTCCGGCGACCTGGCTCGATCCCGCGAGATCACGATGGAGGTCGAGCTGGACGAGGACGAGCCCCTGCCGGTCGAGGCGGACGCGCAGATCCTCGGCGTGGCCATCTCCAACCTGCTCTCCAACGCGATCAAGTACTCGCCCGAGGGCGAGACGGTCACCTTGCGCCTCTCCCGGCAGGACGCGGAGGTCGTGGTCGAGGTGATCGATCGAGGCCCCGGCATCGCTCCGGCGGAGCATGATCGCATCTTCGAGCGCTTCTACCGCGTCGACAAGGCCCGCTCGCGCAAGCTCGGCGGGACCGGTCTGGGGCTCGCCATCGTGCGCCACGTGATGGCCGCCCACCACGGCCGGGTGGAACTCTCGAGCGCCCCGGGGGAGGGCAGCACCTTCCGGCTGACCCTCCCGCTCGGGAGCTGAGCATCCCTTCATCGAGGATGCGCGGCATCTTCACGAAGCCTTCACGGAGAGGGCCGAGGATGAAGGAATGAAGAACATCCTCATCATCGCTTCGCTGGCCACCCTGGTCAGCGGTTGTGGCGACTCCGGCAGCAACGAGGCCCAGGCCGCCGATCGCCTATCCGGCACCGTTTCCATCGACGGCTCATCCACCGTCTTCCCCATCACCGAGGCGGTCGCGGAAGAATTCCGCGGCGTCCAGCCCGACGTCCGCGTGACCGTCGGCGTCTCCGGTACCGGTGGCGGCTTCAAGAAGTTCATGGCGGGCGAGACGGACATCTCCGACGCGTCGCGCTACATCAAGGACAAGGAACAAAAAGGGTGCGCCGCGGCGAGCATCGACTACCTCGAGCTGCCCGTCGCCTACGACGGCCTCGCCGTGGTGGTCAACAAGAAGAACGACTTCGCCAGGTCGATGACCGTTGCCGAGCTGCGCGCCATGTGGGCCGCCGACTCCGCTTCCAAGAAGTGGAGCGACATCCGCGCCGGCTGGCCGGATCGCGAGTTCAACCTCTACGCCCCCGGTCAGGACTCCGGCACCTTCGACTACTTCACCGAGACGGTGAACGGCAAGTCCGGCAACTGCCGCCCCGACGCGACCTTCTCCGAGGACGACAACGTCCTGGTCCGCGGCGTCGCGGGTGACCCCGACGGCATCGCCTTCTTCGGGCTGGCCTACTACGTCGAGAACAAGGACCAGCTCGGCGTCGTAGCCATCGACGGCGGGAACGGCCCCGTGGTCCCGAGCATGGAGACGGTCGAGAACGCCACCTACACCCCCCTCTCCCGGCCGCTGTTCATCTACGCGCGGGTCGACGCGACCGAGCGCCCCGAGGTCGACGCGTTCATCCGCTTCTACCTGGAGAGCGCCAGGAGTCTCGCCGGCGAGGTCGGCTACGTCCCGTTCCCGCAGGCGATCTACGACGGCCTGATGAAGCGCTATGAGAATCGCGTCACCGGAACCGAAGCCGGCAAGACCGGGACCATCGCCGAGCTCTACCAGTAGGGCCGGGAGTCACGCCCCAGTGTTCTTCTCCACCCCTGGACGGGGGGGGACTGGCGGTACGCCGATGACGATCGAGACTGGCGACAACTCGCTCCGGGCCAGGCACCCGGGCCGCAAGGTGCGCGAGGCGTTGATCCGGAGAGTCCTCCAGGTCAGCGCCGCCTTCTCGATTCTGATCAGCTTCGGGATCCTGTTCGTCCTCCTCAAGGAGTCGCTGCCCTTCTTCGAGGAGGTGAGCCCCTGGGAGTTCCTCACCGGAACGACCTGGGCGCCGCTGATGGAGCCGCGGCACTTCGGCGTGCTGCCGCTCGTCGGGGGGACGCTCCTGGTCACGCTGGTCGCCACGCTGCTGGTGATCCCAATCGGGAGCCTCGCGGCGATGTACCTCTCCGAGTACGCCAGCGACCGCGCGCGCTCGATCCTCAAGCCGATGCTCGAGGTGCTGGCGGGGATTCCCACGGTGGTCTACGGCTATTTTGCCATCGTGGTGGTGACCCCGATCCTGCGCGGCATCCTGCCGCAGGCGTCGGTCTTCAACGCGCTCTCGGCGGGGATGGTGGTCGCCATCATGGTCATCCCTACCGTCGCTTCGCTCTCGGACGACGCGATGCGCTCGGTGCCGCGCGCCCTGCGCGAAGCGGGCTTCGGGCTCGGCGCGACCAAGCGCGAGGTGACGACCGGCGTCGTCTTCCCCGCGGCGCTTTCGGGGATCCTCTCCTCCTACGTGCTGGCGATGGGGCGGGCGATCGGTGAGACGATGATCGTCACCATGGCCGCGGGCGCCACGCCGCGCATGACCTTGAACCCGCTGGAGTCGATCCAGACGATGACCGGCTACATCGTGCAGGTCAGCCTGGGCGACACGCCGGCGGGCACCGTCGAGTACCGGACGATCTTCGCCGTGGGGCTGACGTTGTTCGCGATGACGCTCCTGATGAACATGTTCTCCTTCTGGATCCGCGGGCGCTACCGGGAGGTGTACTCGTGAACGGTCGTGCCGAGTTCGGCGCCGACCTGTCGAGGCGTCACCGCAAGGACCGGCTCTTCAAGTGGCTGGCCCTCAGCGCCACGCTGATCGGGTTCGTCGCCCTGGGGATCCTCCTCTTCGGAGTGCTGCGGCAGGGGCTGCCGTGGCTGAATCTCGATTTCCTGCAGAACTTCCCCTCGCGAATGCCGCACAAGGCGGGCTTCAAGGCCGCGCTCTACGGCAGCCTGTGGGTGATCGCCCTCACGACGGCGATCAGCGTGCCGGTCGGCGTCGCTGGCGCGATCTACCTCGAGGAGTACTCGAAGAAGGGACGCTTTCACCAGATCCTGGAGCTCCTGATCGCCAACCTCGCCGGCGTGCCCTCGATCCTCTACGGGCTGCTCGGGCTGATCGCCTTCGTGCGGATGTTCAGTGTCTTCGAGGAGGACACCACGTTCCTCGGGCTCTCCCTGCCCTTCGGGCGCTCGGTGCTGGCGGGCGCGGCGACGCTGTCGCTGCTGGTGCTGCCGCTCCTGATCATGGCCACTCGCGAGGCGCTGCGCGCGGTCCCTGACTCCCTGCGCCAGGCGGCGTTCGGACTCGGCAGCACCCGCTGGCAGTGCGTCCGCCACCACGTCCTGCCCGCGGCGTCGCCGGGGATCCTGACCGGCGTGGTGCTGGCCCTCTCCCGGGCGCTGGGCGAGACCGCGCCGCTGGTGATGATGGGCGCCCTGACCTACGTCGCCTTCACTCCGGAGACGCTCAACGACCCCTTCACCGCGATGCCGATCCAGATCTTCAACTGGGCGTCTCGACCGCAGGCCGACTTCCATTCGGTGGCCGCCGCGGGCATCATCGTGCTGCTGGTCGTCCTCTTCACCATGAACGCGATCGTCGTCCTGCTCCGCAACCGGGCCGAGAAGCGCCGCATCACATGAGCGTACCCACCACCACCACGTCAAAGACCGGGATCGCCATCGAGACGGTCGGCGCGACGATCTACTACGGCGACTCCGACGCGGTGCGCGACGTCGACCTGGAGGTCCCCGAGAAGCAGGTCCTCGCCATCATCGGCCCCTCGGGGTGCGGCAAGAGCACGCTGCTGCGCTGCTTCAACCGGATGAACGACTTCATCGAAGGTTGTCGCCTCGAGGGCCAGGTGATCTTCGGCGGAGTGGACATCTACGGCTCGGGCGTGGACCCGGTCGAACTGCGCCAGCGGATCGGCATGGTCTTCCAGCGCCCCAACCCCTTTCCAAAGTCGATCGCCGCCAACATCACCTGGGCTCCGCGGATGGCGGGCTACCAGGGGGACTACGACGAGCTGATCGAACGCACGCTGCGTGAGGCGGCGCTGTGGGAGGAGGTGAAGGACAAGCTGAAGACCTCGGCCCTCTCTCTCTCCGGCGGCCAGCAGCAGCGCCTCTGCATCGCGCGGGCACTGGCGATGTCGCCGGAGGTGCTGCTCATGGACGAGCCCTGCTCGGCGCTCGATCCGATCGCCACCACCCGCATCGAAGAGCTGATCCGCGAGCTGCGCGAGAACTACACGGTGGCGATCGTCACCCACAACCTGCAGCAGGCGGGGCGCATCGCCGATCGCACCGCCTTCATGTTCCAGGGGGACCTGATCGAGGTCGACGAAACCGGCAAGCTGTTCACTCAGCCGAGCGAGAAGAAGACCGAGGACTACATCACCGGCCGCTTCGGCTGATCGCCATGACGACACACCTTCGCCGCGATCTCGAGCAGATCAAGCAACGCGTTCTCAACATGGGCGGGCTGGTCGAGGACGCCTTCCACCAGGCGCGCACGGCGGTCTCGCTCCGCGACGTTTCTCGCATCGAGAACATGAGCACCCTCGAGGAGCGGATCGACCGGCTGCAGCTGGAGATCGACGAGGAGATCCTCAAGGTGCTGGCCCTCTACCAGCCGGTGGCGAGCGACCTGCGCTTCGTCACCGCCGCGATGAAGATCGTCAACGACCTGGAGCGGATCGGCGACCTCGCCTCGAACATCTGCGACCGGATGCGCCAGCTGATCGACGCCCCGGAGCTGGGCGAGCCGGTCGCGATCGAGCGGATGATGGAGTGCGCTGCGAAGATGCTGCGCGACGCCCTCGACGCGTTCGTGCGGGGCGACTCCGCACTCGCCCGCCAGGTGGTCGACATGGACGACGAGGTGGACGAGCTGAACCGCGGCCACTTCGAGGTTCTCTTGAAGCGGATGAAGAGCGACCCCGAGGCCGTGGACACCGCGGTGGCGATCCTGTCGATCTCCCGCAACCTGGAGCGGATCGGCGACCTCGCGACCAACATCGCCGAGGACGTCGTCTTCGTGGTCGAAGCGCGGGACATCCGGCATCAGGACGTGCCGCGGGATTAGCGGCGAGGCCCTGATCGGTCGACTTCGCGCCGGTAGCCCTCGACCGGCTCGACGGCGGAGCCGTCGGCGGACGCGGTCTGCATGGTGAGGACGGAGAAGAGGAGAGCGAGTCACCACGGGGGTGCCTCGCTCTCCAGGGGCGAATCGGGAGCCCCCATGGTTCGTGTCACTCCACTCACCGCCTCGGCTCTCGAGTCGACCGTCCCTTCGGCACCCGACCGGAGCCGACGTTCGGGACGTCCTCTACTGCCCGATCGCCAGCACGTCGACCGAGGCGGTGCCGTTGACCTCAAGCTCGGTGGTCGCCGTGTAGTTGTGTCGGCTCTCCAGCGCGAAGAGACCTCCGGCGATGGTGGAGGAGTCGCCGGCTGCCTCGTTGCCCCGACCGCCGGTCACGCTCGCGAACGTTCCGGTGGTGACGTTCGCGGTTCCCCCGCTCACGGTCGATTGAGGGCCATTCGCCTCGTTATCGTGCCCACCGGCGACCGTGGCGGCCTGCACACTGGCCGTGTTCGTGTGACCGCCACTGACCACGCTCCAGACACCACTGGCCGTGTTCATGTAACCGCCGCCCACAACGGCGTCCTCGGCTGCGGCCAGGTTCCCCTTGCCACCGACGACGACCGACCCGCCCGAGCCGGCCGTGTTCTCGTGACCCCCCAGGACGGTCGCCAGGTTGTAACTGATCGTGTTGTCCCGGCCGAAGACCGCACCGGCCCACCTGCTGTAACTGTTCTCCCGACCGCCGACGTAGTTGTGCGAGCCGGTCCGGTCGTCACCGTTGACGTTGCCGAGCTCGTTGTACCCCACGATCAGGTTCCCGAGACCGTTCGCCGTGTAGGTGTTCCCGAGCCCGTTCACGATCCGTACGTTGCAGCCGTGGATCTCGATCGTCTCGAGCGGATTCCCGTACCCGTCGTCGATCGTGGTCATGCTCATGTGGCTGAGGATCTCGACCTGCTCGGCGGTCAGGTTCCACTGCTTGGTGTTCCACGTGCCCTGCCACGAGGAGAGGAGGAGGGCGCCGCTGATGACGACAGTGCCGGCGAGGAGGGAGAGGGAGTTGATATTGATCTTGATCTGGATCGGCTCCATCGGGCTCTTCCTGGGTGTCCGGCGGGTTCGCCGCACGAGGAGGGACGGGGCCGGGCCTCACCGCCGGCATCTCGGCGGAGGGGGCAGGGCCGGATCTCACCTCCAAGGCGGAGTGGGAGAACGAGGCCCTTCAGGGACTTCCGGGAATCTCGAGAGGGCGCCGAGAGCCCCCGAGCTGACTGATCGCCCCGGGAACGAGCGCCGGAGCCCCGCCAGGGGGGCTCACCGGCTCCGTACCCCGGCGGAGGAAAGAAATCCCGGAATCCATGCCCCCGCCGGCGCCCATCCTCCGCCCGACCCGACGAAGCGGGGGTGATGCGGCCCGGCGCCGGATGCCATCGCTGATCTGTCCCCTCACCGAAACCCATGTGGCCACGAGCCCCAACAAGGAGAACGATGATGAAGTACGCGATGCTGCCGGCAGCGGCCCTGGCGGCCCTCCAGATCAGCGCCTCGGCCCAGACCACCCACCACTTCCAGCCGTCGGACGATACCTTCGTCGATCAGTGCTGCGAGCCCGCTACCACCCACGGCCACATGGCCGCGACGGTGGTGCGGGACGCCGGTTCGGGGATCTGGGAGATCGACACGCTGATCGAATTCGACCTCTCCAGCCTCCCCCCCGGAGCGCAGGTCCTGTCGGCGACGCTGAAGCTGTACTACTGGCACAAGTGGAGCGAGCCCGCCGGACGGACCCTCGAGTGCCGCCGGATCACCGGCGCCTGGGACGAGTCGACCGCGACCTGGAACAACCGCCCGCCCCTGGCCGCGACCGCCTCCGCGAGCGCGGTCGTGCCCGCCAGCTACGGCTGGATGCAGTGGGACGTCGGCGGAGACGTACAGGCGTTCGTCGACGGTGCGCTCCCCAACCACGGCTGGCAGCTCGCCAACCCCGTCCCGGACAGCTGGAATCCCGGCGTGCACTTCCGGACCAAGGAACACGGCTCCTTCGTGCCCACCCTCGAGGTGGAGGTGGCGGGAATGACGACGATCGGTACTTTCACCGCGGGGTCCCTGGGCGCCGGCCGATCCCTCCTGCCTCCCAAGGGGGTCACCTGGTACGTGCCCGTTGACTTCCCGACGATCAGCGGAGCCATCTGGGCGGCCAAGGACGGCCAGCTGATCATCGTGGGACCAGGTGTCTACAACGAGACGCTCCAGTTCCGGGGCAAGGACATCATCGTGAAGAGCGAGCTGGGTCCCTCGGTGACCGTCATCGACGGCGCTGCCTTCCCCTTCGAACCGGTCGTGGCCTTCTACCGCGGAGAGCAGCGAAGCACGCGCCTGGAGGGCTTCACCATCACCAACGGGAACGGTGCGCCCGACGGCGCCTGGTGCGGCGGCGGCATCTTCTGCATCGACTCCTCACCGACGATCGCCGGCAACATCATCGAGAACAACATCGTCTACGACATCGACGACATCGGCTGGGACGGCCTGGGAGGAGGCGTCTACCTGCGGGACAGCGACGCGCACCTCGACGGGAACATCATCCGGGACAACGAGGCCGGCCTGCCCGGGGACTGGCAGGGGCACGGCGGTGGGATCTTCGCCCACGGCGGCGCGCCTCTCTTCACCGGCAACATCATCGACGACAACCGCTCCTCCGACGACGGAGGAGGTATCGCGCTGGGGATGAACAATCCCTGTGATGCGGTGCTGATCAACAACCTGGTGATCCGGAACCGCACCGACAACGACGGTGGCTTCTCCGGCGGAGGGATCGACTCCTGGGCCGGGAACCAGGTGATGACCAACCTCACCATCGCGGACAACTGGGCGGCGACGGGAGGAAACATGGGCTATGGCGGAGGGATCCGCAACGTGAACAGCACCATCCTGATGACCAACTGCATCGTCTACGGAAACCACGCGACGTTCGGCCCGGAGATCTCCGACTGGCCGCCGGGAATCACGGCCAGGTACTCCGACGTGCCGATCCCCGGGACCGCCGTCTTCTACCTGCCCCCGTGGTTCGTCAGCAACGCCAAGGGGGACTACTACCTCGATCAGGTCCTGTCCCCCTGCGTGGACACCGGCGATCCCCTCTCCCCGATGATCGACGGGACGACCAGCCCCACGGGAGGGCCCGATACCGGGGTGGTCGACATGGGGTTCCACTACTCGGACTGAGCGACCGACCCGGGGAAGCTGGGGAATCGCCCCCCCGACAGCCTCGAGCTGCCGGGGGGGCGATCCGGTCTCGAGGCGATGGGGCCCGGGCTAGGCGCCGCCCCGCCCGCTCCTGCCCTTCACCTCCCGGAGCTGAGCCTTGATCCTCCCGGCGGAGACGGCCATCACGATCGCCTGCACGGCGCCGATCTCCTCCTCGGTGATCCCCTCCTCCCCGGCCACGCCGAGGTAGTGCTTCACTCACGGATAGCACCCCTGGGCCATCCCCGCGGCGAGATGTACGAGCAAGGTCGTCTTCGGCTCCAGAACGTCGTTGTGGCGGGCGGAGTCGTAGAAGCGTTCGAACGCTTCCAGCTGTTCTCTCGAAAGGGTCACGTCGGTCTCCTCTGCTTCGACCCGGCTCGACCCGGGCGCGGGTGGTGATCGTCGGCGATGGTCGGAAGTGTAGCGCGAGCAGTTCCCGTCCGGGTCACTAACGTCCGCGGCGCCGAGGGCCCGATGCCAGCGCGCCCTTCACCGCCGGAGGTCGAGGCAGACGAGCTCCTCGTGGTTGCGCAGGTACAGCCGGCCGCCAGCGAGGGTCGGGGTCGTCCAGTTCTTCCCGTCCAGAACCGCAAACCGGCTCCGCTCGTGGAATCCTCCCGGATCCGCGTCCACCAGGGCGAGCTCGCCGCTCTCCCCGAGCACGAGCAGCTGCCCATCGGCGGCGATCAACGAGCCCTTGTGGTATCCCCTCGCCTTCCACCGGACCACGCCGGTGCGAGCATCCAGGCACTTCAGTACGCCGCGATCGAAGCCGTAGACGTGATCGCCGAACAGCAGGGAGGAGTTGACGTCGTTGTGCATCTCCCGCGAGGCCCAGACGGTCTTCACCTGGTACTCGTCTTCCTCGCGGAGGATCCGGATGAGGGCGGCTCCAGAGCCGCTGGAGAGGAAGAGCTGGTCGGGAGCGACGAAGATCGGGGTCGTGCAACCCAGCGGGTCCCCCGTGGCGGAACAGTCGGTGCGCCAGCCGTGGTTCCACAGCTCGTCGCCGGCCTCGCCATCGAGGGCGTGAACGCCAGCCGCGCTCCAGAAGACGATCTGCTCGACGCCGTGCAGCGTGATCTCGATCGGTGAGGAGTAGGCGGGAGAATCCTCGTGAGCGACCCAGAGAATGTCGCCCGTCCGCCTGTCGAACGCGGTGTACGCGGCGTCGCCTCCCGCCGTCTCGACGAGGAGCTTCTCACCGGTGATCATCGGCGAGGAGGCGTAACCGTAGGTGGGCAGCCGAGCCTCGAAGACCTCGACGAGATCGCACTCCCAGACCGGAGATCCCGTCTCCGCGTCGGCGGCGAGCAGCAGGCCCTGGGTCCCGAACGCGTAGACGATCCGCTCGTGCACCAGCGGAGTGGAGCGGGGTCCGTTCCCCCAGGAACTCTTGAATCCGGCTCCCATCCGCTGGCGCCACCTCTCCTCCCCGTTCGTGGCGTCCAGGCAGACGAGGTGCTGCTCGCCCGCTTCGTCCCACATCGTGTAGAGGCCCTTGCCGACCACGGAGACGCCCGAGAATCCCGCCCCGGCCTCGACGCGCCAGATCTCTCGCGGCCCCTCCTCGGGCCACTCTCGAAGCAGTCCCGTCTCGGCGGAGACGGCGTCTCGATTCGGCCCGCGCCACTGCGGCCAGTCGAGGACCGGGCCAGCGTCGTCCATCTCCCCGGAGCTCGCCGAGGTGAGTCCTCCGGGCCAGGTGAGAATCAGCAGGGTGAAGAGGATCGCCGATCGTCGCATGTCACTTCTCCTGGTCGCCGTCCGGATCGCGGGCGGAGCGTCGTGCCGCGCAGCTCGCCTCCTCCTCGCAGTCCAGGAAGGCCTGTACGAGTACCTCGAAGTTCCCGATGACGGCGTCACGCCGGGAAGCGGGGATCCGCTCGAGGACCGCGCGCCAGAGACCGTCGTTGTCCTCGTTGATCGAGCGGCACTCGGCCTCACCGCTGGCGGTCAGGCGGATCGTGACGACGCGTCGATCGTGATCGCCTCGCACCCGCTCGACCAGCCCCCGGGCCTCCAGGCCATCGAGGGTCCGGCTCAGGGTGCTGGTGTCGAGCCGGAGGTTCGACGCGATCTCCCCCACCGTCGGGCCCTCGAGCTCCTCGACCTCGAGCAGGACCAGGCACTGGGCGAAGGTCACCGCGTCGCAGCACGACTTGAGCTGGGCGTCGATGAGACGCGTGAAGCGGCGCAGGACGCGCCGAAAGTGTCGGATCCGGGTGGTCTTCATCGGGTGGGTCGGTCATACGGTTGCAGATTACAACAGTTGTAGTTTACAGCAAAAAAAGGCCACCCCACCATCAAATCGGGAGGGGTCCGCCCCGTCTCCTGCGGCAGCCTCCGGAGAGGGCCCGGCACTGGACGCCTCTGGGGTACCACGGCGAAGCCGGCCGACTCGGGCCTGGAGGCTCTCGGCGGGAGGGGCCGAGCAGGCTAGACTCCCGCGCTTCACGGACCGGGCCCACGACCTCGAGCGAACCGCGGAATCCACATGAAGATCCTCGTACCCAACCACTTCCCCCTCGAAGGCTCGGGGAGCGGAATCTACACCCAGAACGTGGCGCGCGAGCTGGTCAGGCTGGGGCACGAGGTGGCGGTGATCGCGCCGGACACCGAGCCGATCGAGGGCTTTCCCTTCGAGGTGGAGACGATCCTCTTCTCCGAGGCCGGCGGGAACGGCGGGCGGGTGCCTTTCAACTTCCCGTGCTTCACCACGCACCCCAAGAGCAACACGACCTTCTACGAGCTCGACTCCGGGCAGATCGAGTCGTACGTGAAGGCCTATCAGGACGCGACCGACCGCTTGGTCGAGCGGATGCGCCCCGACATCATCCACTGCCAGCACTGCTGGGTGACGCCGTACTGCGCATCGCGGACCGGCCTGCCGTACCTCGCCACGGCGCACGGCACCGACCAGATGGGCTACAAACAGGACGAGCGCTACCGACCCCTCGTCGACGAGGGGATCGCCGGCGCCGCCCGGATCATCGCCGTCTCCAGCCAGGTGCAGGGGGACATCGACAGCCTCTACGCCCTGCCGGCGGGCAAGAGCACCATCCTGCTCAACGGCTTCAGCACCGACATCTTCTCGCCGCTCGACGTCTCGGTGTCCGACCTGGTCGCCGAGTTCGGGCTCCCGGCGGATACCGAGCGGATCATCAGCTTCGTCGGCAAGCTGACCGACTTCAAGGGGGTCGACGTCCTGATCGACGCCGCGGCGCGTTACGAGAGGGAGCTGCCGGGGGTGACGACGGTGATCGTCGGCTTCGGCCAGCTCGACGGCGAGTTGCGCGAGCGGGCGGCGCGTCACGGTCTCGAACGACTGATCTTCCTCGGCCACCAGGACCAGCGGACGGTGGCGCGGATCTACTCGGCCGCCAGCGTCTCGGTGGTGCCCTCGCGAATCGAACCGTTCGGGCTGGTCGCGATCGAGGCGATGGCCTGCGGCACCCCGGTGGTGGCGACCGACGCCGGGGGCCTGCCCGACTTCGTCCACGACGAGGTCGGCGGTCTGGTCGAGATGGAGAACCCCGAGGCGCTCGCCGCCCGCATCGCCCTGGAGGTGCGTGGCGAGACCAAGCTCACCAAGGGCCGCCACGCCGCCGAGTACGCGCGGGCCGGCTTCTCCTGGACCGGCGTCGCCGGGAAGATGGTCGCGCTGTACGAGGAGATCCTCGGCCGGAGCTGAGAGCCCCTTCGCCTCCAGAGAAGTAAGGGCCCGAGGCGCTGGCAATGAGCATCTGGAGCGAGGAGGATCTCCCTCGTCCGACCTCGATCGAGTCGCCGCCGGCCGCATGCTGAGCACGAGCCCCTCCTCGCCATCGCACCTTCGAATCACGCTGGGGGCGGTGTGCGCGCTGCTCGCGGTGGCGATCTTCCTGGCCTACTCCTCCGTCCTCGACAACTTCTACTTCCCGCTCGACGACCCGCTCCTCCTGTGGTCCTCGGCTCGCGGGATCGAGGCGACGCCGCACCTCCGACCGCTGTACACGCCGTGGAACGGCCTCCTCTGGTCGCTCTTCGGCCTGGAGCCGGCGGGGCGATACCTGGCGGGGATGCTCGGCCACTGGATCGGCTCGATCCTGGTCGTCGTCCTGGTGCAGCGCCTCACCGGTCGGTGGATCCAGGCCGCCGTGACCGGCTTCGTCTTCGCCCTCTTCTACGGATCGCACGAGGTGGTGCTGTGGATCGCCGCCAACAGCACCCTGCTGTCGGTGGTTCCGCTGGTAGCGGCGGGGATCGCCTGGGACGTCTTCCTCACCACCGGAGGCGACCGACCGCTGCGGCGGGGAATCGCCTACCTCGCGGCGTTCGGTTTCCTCGTCCTCTCCGCGGGTTTCAAGGAGGACTGTGTCCTCGCCGCGCCCCTGTTCCTGGGGCTCGATCTCCTCCGCAACGGGTGGCGTGAGGTGCTCTCGGTGAAGGCGCTGCGCCGCTACGCCCCGCTGGCGATCTTCGCCGCCATCTACCTGGGCCTCGCCTTCCGCCCCTCCTTGTGGGCCGACCTGCCGACGGTCGGGCGGTACGAATTCCACCCCGCCCTGATTCCCGAGCTGTTCTGCAACTTCGCCTGGCTCGCCTGGCCCCGAAAGCTGGACACGGCGGGCTGGACCGTCACCTCGGTGGAGATCGGCCTCACCCTGGCGGTGGGGATTGCCCTGGCCGGATGGTACTGGCGGCGACGGGAACCGCTCCTGCTGCTCGGCCTGTTCGTCGCCCTCTTGGGGATGCTGCCGGCGCTCCCCGGTCCCTTCCCCATCGCCGGCTCACGCTACGGCTACGCCGGATCGATCGGCGCGGCCCTCATGATCGGAGCGGGTTTCCGGCTGCTCTGGGCGTGGCGGAACGGGACGGGCTTCCGGACGCTCCTGGTCGTGACGATGCTGGGCTGGGTCACGGCGAACGGCTGGTCGATCCACTCGACGGAGGAGTGGCGCTTCGGCATCAACTGTGCACGGCTGGAGAAGATGGTCGCGACCTCCGGGCCGGTGGCGGAGAGAGCGGGGAGCGTGGTGATCAACCCCGCGGTGCGGAACGCGCACGACTACCTCTACTCGTTGCTCGTCTGGCACGGCCTGGAGCTGGAGAACGTCACGGCCGAGGAGGCCCCTCACGGACCGCAACTGCTCGCTCGGCTCGAACCGGGAGGCGACCTCGACCCCACCGTTCATGCGGTGTACGGTTGCCGGGGGAATGGCGAAGTCTTCCGCCTGCACTCGCCGGCGGACGCTCTCGTCGATCAGTGGGCCGCGGAAGCGAGTCGCCGAGAATGGTACGGGAAGGGTCACAACGTGGCGCTGGTACGGGTGACCTCGATCCCCGGAGACAAGTGATGGAAGAGCTCATCGTCGATCTGCAGCGACCGCCCGGCGAGCGGTGGTCCCTCTCCCCCGCGCGGATCGAGCAGGCACGCCGCCTCTTCGAGGTCTACTTCGGTGGAATGGAGTCGATCGACGGGCTCGTCGACATGGCTCAGGACCTGGCCGAAGCCGTGCTGCCCGAGGACTACCGGCTGGAGATCGACTCGCTCGCGCGACAGCTCGATGAGCCACCCGCCCGGGTGCTGCTGTGCAACGCATACTACGACCTGCTCAAGTCGCGCTTCGGGTGCACGGCGTTCGCCGTCGACACCGAGCAGGGTCCGCTGCATGCGCGGAACCTCGACTGGTGGACGGAGAACCGGCTGCTGGCGGACAACACGCTGGTCGCCCGCTTCGTCGGCGCTCCCGCGGGGGAGTTCGTCACCGTAGGCTGGCCGGGTTTCGTCGGCGCCTTCTCGGGGATGGCGCCGGGCCGCTTCGCGATCACCCTCAACGCGGTGTTCAGCGGAGAGCCCACGCAGCTCGCCACGCCGGTGGTCTTCCTGATCCGCTCGGTGCTCGAAGAGGCGACGACCTGGGCGGAGGCGGTCGAGCGACTGTCCAGGGCGCCGACCCCGAGCGACTGCCTGCTGCTGGTCACCGGGGCGAGCGCCGGCGAGATGGTGGTCATCGAGCGAACCCCGACGCGCCACGCCTTGCGCGGACCGGAGGGGACGGGGGCGCTCTGCGCCACCAACGACTACCTCACGATGGACTACGAGACCGGGGAGCCGAAGAACGAGCTGGAGGCCTCGTCCTGTTCGCGCTACGACCGGATCACGCAGCTCCTGAGTGCCGCCCCGCCGACGCCGGAGGAGTGCTTCTCCCACCTGACCGATCCCGAGATCGTGATGGACATCACCGTGCAGCAGATGGTGTTCCGGCCGAGCGACGGGATGTGTCGCTGGCGGATTCCCTAGGCGGGGCGCACCGAGACGCGAGATTCCTCTTCGCATGTGCACGATCATCA
Organism: uncultured Planctomycetaceae bacterium; assembly: GCA_964496575.1. Lineage (GTDB taxonomy): Bacteria > Planctomycetota > UBA1135 > UBA1135 > CAZCAC01. The sequence continues at coordinate 33,613 of CAZCAC010000071.1, forward strand.
CCTTCGTCCTCCCCGGCGACGCCGATCTCGAGCGGGTCAGCGAGTTCTTCCTGGATCCGCTCGAGACCGTCGACAACCGGTACGTGCTGGCCCAGCTCGACACGAAAGAGGTCTACGCGGCCGGAACGGGCAAGGGCTGCGACTGCGGGACGGCGATCGGGTCCCTGGCCGGTAGCGATCGATCCGGAGAACACGATCTGTCCACGGAACTGCGCAAGCTCCGGAACAAGGGGTGGGGTGAGGCGAAGATCGAGAAATGGCTGGAGAACAAGCGCCGCGTGAAGGAGAAGCGCGCACGGACCGCTCGGGCGGTCGCGAACAGCCCCCAGCCGGAAGCGGACCGCTGGCTCACCTCGATCCGTGGTGCGGTCGAGTCGGGCGCAACGCGATATCTCGGCCTCATGTACCACTGGCACCGCGGCAGGGTGGACCGGGAGAAGATCGAGATCACGAAACGGCAGCAGGTGAACCTGAGGGCGACCGAGCCGAAGGATCTGCTCTCCTTCGAGGAGGACGTACTGCATGTGTTCAGGTGATGAACGGATCGAGACCCAGCGAGGTGAATGAGATGGAACAGCAGAACGGCGAGCCGAAGTGCCAGAGAGTCATGTCCGAGCGGAGCCATGAGATCACCCTCGCGGTGGTGCTGGCGGCTGCCACGATGGCGATGTCTCCCCCGGTTTCGGGCCACGACCCCACCGATCCCCGCCCCAACATCCTCCTGATCGTCGCCGACGACCACGGCCAGGACCTCGGCGCCTACGGCAACCCCGTCATCGAGACCCCTCACCTCGACTCCCTCGCCGCCGATGGCGTCCTCTTCACCCACGCCTTCGCCACCACGGCGAGCTGCAGCGCTAGCCGTTCGGTGATCCTCTCCGGGCTGCACAACCATCGCACGGGGCAGTACGGGCACACTCACGACTACCACCACTTCGCCTCCTGGGACCACCTCCGGAGCCTGCCCAACCTGCTGGGCGAGGGCGGCTACCGGACCGGGATCATCGGGAAGTACCACGTCGAGCCGGCCTCGGTGTACGAGTTCGAGACCAGGATTCGTTTCGGGAGCCGCAACGTGGTCGCGATGGCGGAACGGTCGCGCGAGTTCCTCGAGAGCGAGGACGAGCGCCCGTTCTTCTTCTACTTCGCGACCTACGATCCCCACCGCGGCGGCAAGCGCCGGGCCGACGGGAGCGAGGCGTCGAGCGAGGACCTCACCATCGCCGACAACTTCGGGAATCGCCCCGGGGGGTACGAGGGCGTCGAGCAGGTCACCTTCGATCCCGCCGAGGTGATCGTCCCCGGCTTCCTCCCCGACAACGAAGCCGCGCGCGCCGAGCTGGTCGAGTACTACCGGTCGGTCTCGCGCCTCGACCAGGGGATCGGCCGGCTGCTCCAGATCCTGAAGGAGACCGGACGGTACGACGACACCTTCATCCTCTACCTGTCCGACCACGGCATCGCCTTCCCGGGGGCCAAGACCACCACCTACGAGCCGGGGCTCCGCGCGCCGCTGATCGTGCGCGACCCGAGGTCGAAGGTGCGAGGTCGCGTCAACCCGGCGATGATCAGCTGGGTCGACCTCACTCCCACCCTGCTCGAGCTCGCCGGTGTGGAGACCCCCGTCTACGACCTCCAGGTCCAGGTGCGCCGCCTCGCTGACCAGATGCCGGCGAAGCACGGCCTGCACGGCCGCTCCTTCCTCTCGATCCTCGAGGAGGAGTCGCCCGAGGGCTGGGACGAGGTCTACGCCTCGCACACCTTCCACGAGATCCAGATGTACTATCCGATGCGTGTGGTCCGCGGGCGGCGCTACAAGCTGATCTGGAACCTCGCCCACCCGCTGCCCTTCCCCTTCGCTACCGACCTCTGGGACTCGCCGACGTGGCAGAGCGCCTACCAGCATGGGCCGGACGCGATGTACGGCGCGCGCACCGTTCGCGACTACATCCAGCGCCCCGAGTACGAGCTGTACGATCTGGCGACCGATCCGCTGGAATCGACGAATCTCGCCGCCGATCCGGCCCACGCGGAGCTCCTCCGCGAGCTGCAGGCCAGGCTCCTCGCCTTCCAGCAGCGCACCGCCGACCCCTGGTTGATGAAGCAGCTCTACGAGTGAGGGCGCCGTGCGCTCAACGAACCTCCCCCGCCCGGAGCCGCTGGAGAAGGAGCTCGGCGTCGCTGCGCAACGCGGGCGTGGGATCGTGCTCCAGGATCGTCGCCAGTAGCCTCTCCGCGTCGGCGCGCCCCCCATCCAGGAACGCCAGCTTCGCCAGGTTGTAGAAAGGGCGTCCTCGCGTCTCGTCCAGCTCATCCGCGGCGGCGCCCAGCTCGGGGAGGGCATCTCGGATGAATCGCTCCCGGTTCGGTGCACATCGCCGGTTGCAGGGGTGAAGGGGATCCTCGTCCGGGCAGCCTCCCATCCACCGCAACATGGTGACTCGATCCTCGTGGAGCGTCGCCGAGCTCCGGTCATCGATGAGCCTCTCGAAGGCCTCTAGGCCCCGCGCACACTCGCCCTTGGTCATCAGGAGCTCCGCCCGGCTCAGCTCGAGCTGATGAGCGCTCCTCCCGGCGAGCTCGGGACGCGAGGTGAAGAGGTCCCCGCAGAAGGTCGGGCCGAAGGCGTCGATCAGGACCTCGGGGAGCTCCTCGAGCGGATCGAGCACCGCTTGGCCGTCGTCGCGCTCCGGATCCAGGAACCTCACCAGCTCGCCCGCCAGATCGGTGGAGTCCGCCAGCACCTCCTCCTCGAAGACCCGTCGGAGCAGCGCGAGATCGCTCTCGCTCAGCCGGCTCCCGGACTCCTGCAGGCGACGCAGGCAGCCCAGAGGGGCCAGGTGGAAGGCCCGCCGCAGGTCGGTCACCCCCACTTCGGCACCGGGCGATGCGTGCCGCAGCGCGAGGGCCCGCCAGAACAGGGCGGCGCTCCGGCTGGCGCGTTCGGTCTGTGTCGCCTCGCCGGTCTCTGCCGCTTCCAGCATCGGCAGGGCGGCGTCGTAGCTGGCGATCGCCGACTCGTGATCCCCCCGGGCGAAGAGTCCGTTCCCCACCAGCAGGTGCTCCCAGGCGCTTCGCGGCTGGAAGTCGACCGGCTCCAGGTGGGAGGCCAGGACGGTCAGGTCCCGGATCTCGTTCTCGCACTGCAGGGCGATGGCGTTCCTGGCCTCGACTCCCGCCCCGATTCCCAGCCACACCGTCTCCCCGGGCTCGAGTGGTTGGTCGATCAGCCACCACTTCCGCCAGAGCGGCGCGCGGGGATCGCCTCCGATGTCGACCTGGATCTGGCGAGTGAACGGCAGATAGGTGATCACGATCTCGAAGGGCTCGCCCAGCTCGTAGCGGAAGTCACCCTCTGGAATCAAGCAGGTAGGGAGCTTCACCAGCGGGCTCCCCTTCGGGCCGAAGGCGTTGATGAATCGGATCGGTACGAGCGAGCTCCCGTCCGACTTCAGCCTCACCTGCACGATGCGGCCCCCGTCCCCCTCCACACGCAGGCGATCGTCCTCCTCGGGGGAAACGAGATCGCGAGCGAGCACGATACTGGTCGTCGTCTGCCAGTCGGCGCGCAGGGGATTCACCTCGAGGTGGATCTCGAATCGACCACCCCGGTAGTGGAGCGGGTAGAGCAGGCGCGTGCGGTACATCGAGGCCCCGAGCAGGGACACTCCCTCCTCGTGCGGCGCGCAGACGAGCGGGTTGGTGATCAGCGGAACGCGCTCCGACGAGAAGGGGACCAGCGGCCAGCTCGCCATCCGCTCCAGCGCACCCTCGATCTCCGCCCTCAGGGTTCGTAGGTCGCTGGTCACGCGCCCGTACCGGTCGGCCGACCTCAGCGCCTCGTGCGCCTCCTCCCACCGCTGCAGCTCGCGCAGGACTCCGGCCCGGTCGACCTGTGCCTGGGTCACCTCCCACACGTTCCCGAGCTCCGCGGCCCGGCCGAGGGCCTCCGCCGTCCGTTCGAGGTCCCCTTCCGCCCGGCAACAGTCCGCGATCGAGCGATGGATCTCGTGGTGATCCGAGGGATCGGTGACCTCGAGGAGCTCGCGATAGGCCTCGATCGCCTGCGCATAGCAGCCCAGGTACTTCAGCATCTTGGGCCAGTCCTCGGTGCCGGAGCCGAGCCCCAGCCCCGCGCTCCCCACCTCGACGAGAGGTGCTCGCTCGATCTTCGTCGTACCGTCGAGCCCCAGCACCCGCACCTTCCTCGCCGGCCTCCGGCCGATGGAGGAGTCCTCCAGGGGAGTGAAGTAGAGCTCGTCGTCTCCGTCGCCGTTCAGGTCTCCCTTGGACATGTCGGAGGCGCAAAAGCCGTCGAAGAGAAGGGGAACGGCGCCCTCCTCCAGCAGCGCCTCGGTGGGGATGATCCGGCAGGCGTACGGCTGATAGCCAATCTCGAGCCAGAGCAGACACTCACCGACGCCCCCCAGCACACAGCTCAGGATCGAGCCAGTCCTCGCTCTCAGGCGCGCGCTCTCGACGGAATCGGGGCTCCGGGAGAACAGCCTCTTCGGTTCAGAGAACGTATCCTCGACCCGGCATAAATAAAAACCCGTGTCGAGCAGGTGACTGCGTTCGAGGCGGCGCTGCTCGATCCCCCACTGGCTCGGCGAGTGTAGGAGGAGCACGGCCTCGTCGTCCCCCGGGCACGGATGGAGGGAGCTCTGGTACCCGACCACCTGCTCGGTCATCGAGGAGACCATGTGCAGCTCCGCGCTGCCCTCGTCGTCGTACTCCAGCCGGGCCAGCGCCAGCCGGAACTGCGTCCACGCCCCGAGGAGCAGCACGAACTCGCCACCGGGACGGGAATCCTCGAACTCCCGAAAGACGAAGGACTCGATGTCGCAAGAGATCGCCTGATCGAAGAACGGGGTCAGTTGAACCGAGCCGGTACCGCCGATTTCCGGGTGGGCGAAGAGGTCGAAGGCCCTCATCCTCCGGTCGAACCACCCTTGCCCCAGCCACAGCTCGGGGCGACGGTCGCGATCGGTGTCGATCGCGGAGAGGAAACCCGGTTCTTCGGTCTGTGGGAACCAGGCGATCTCCCGGAGCCGCTCCTCGACGGGGTGCGGCTCCGGGGCGAGGGAGAACACCTGGAGCCGCCCCACCTTGTTCTTCGGGCTCGACCACGCGAAGACGACCTCGAGGCGATCATCTCCCCAGACATCGGCGATGAGACTGCAGAACTCCGGCGGGTCGGACCAGGCCTCGTCCTCCTGCCACCGGGTCCGGGCCAGGAGCCTGGCTTCGGTGTACCGTTCCCGGTCCTCGCCGAAGAGCTCGTAGACGCGGAGCACCCCCCCGTCGTCGCGGGAGACCAGCTCGTCCACTCCATCGCCGTCGAGGTCCCCCGAGCCCATGAGGGCCCCCACGATCTCGTAGTCCCGCTCCGGGAAGAGATCGTCGTAGATGGCGAGGGTGCGTTCGGCGCGGGCCTTCTCCCGATCCGAAGCGGCGATCTGCCGGATGCGCTCGTAGGCCCCCGCCGCGGCGTGGAAGCTCCCCCCGGCTTCCAGTGCTCGCGCCAGCCCGCCGTAGATCGCGACCGCCTGCGCATCCCCGTCTGAGGGCAGCAGCGTCCGCGCCATGTCGAATGGGACGGTGGCCTGCGCGAACTGACCGCTCCGGAACAGGGCATCGCCCAGGGTGATCAGCGCCTCACGCGCCGTCGGACTGGCCGTCGCAGGGTTACCCCCGGCGGCCATGACGAAGGCCCGCGAGCTGGACTCGATCCAGCGGTTGAGCCGGTCTTCCGACGAGGTGCCCTCCGCCTCGGGTCCCCGGCGCTCGACCCCGAGCCGACCGAGCCTGGCGTCCAGCAGGAGCGCCCTGGCCATCGACTCGCGTGTGTGTTCCAGGATCGTCGCGAGCTCCTCCTCCTCCTGGGGGCGGATCTCCGGGTAGTCGGAGTGCTCGATCATCCTCAGGTCGACCGCCCTGGCCTGCTCGAGCAGCGCTTCGACTCGCGCCTGCGCCTCCTCGAACCGCCCCGCTGCCCATGCCGACTCCGCCGCCGCGCACCGATCGTGGACGCCGGTGCTGAGCTCGCGACGCTCGTCGACGAGCGCGCGCACCCGGTCGCGCTCGGCGGCGTAGGCCTCCCGGCTCTCGAACCACGGCCCCAGCGCGTAGAAGTAGGTCACCAGCGCGACGACGACGCCCGCCCCCAACCCGGCCGCGTTGCAGACACCCTGGTGCCGGCGGTAGAAGCGGGACGCGCGGTAGGCGAGGCTGGGTGGCCGGGCCCGAATCGGCTTGAACTCCCTGATTCGACCGAGATCCCCGGCGAGCTCCAGGGCAGTCTGGTAGCGGTGCCGGCGCTCCTTGGCCATCGCCTTGCTCAGCACGACGGCCAGGTCCTGGGGAATCGCCGGATTGGCCTTGCGCGGATCCGGAGCCTCCTGGGTCAGGATCGCCCGGAACAGCTTCTCGCCGCTCTCGTCGGCGAAGGGGCGGTTCAGGGTGAGACTCTCGTACAGTGACACGCCCAGCGAGTAGACGTCCGACCGGCGATCCACCCTCACCTTCCCCTTTTCCGGCGAGACCTGCTCGGGAGACATGTACGCGCGCGTTCCCAGGAGCGCGCCAGTCCGGGTGAAGACGCTCGCGTCGTCGTCGTCCTCGCGCGCCAGACCGAAGTCGAGGATGACCGCGTGGCCGCCGGGCGTGACCATGATGTTGGCCGGCTTGACGTCGCGATGCACCAGCCCCGCCTCGTGTGCTTCGTGAAGGGCGAGCGCGGCTTCCTCGCCGAAGCGGACCAGCTCCGCGACGCGGCGACTACCCGTCGAGGCGATGCGGGAGGAGGGTGTTTCCTGATCACTGTCCGAGCCCGACTCGAGATCGACACAAGGGGTGCGCGAGTCGCCATCGGCCCGCTCGCGACAATCGGTGATGCGCTGCTGCAGCGTCTCGCCCCGAACGTACTGCATGACGATGTAGGGAATTCCGCTCTCCTCCCCCACCTCGTAGACGGTGCAGATCCCGGGGTGATCGAGCCGTGAGGCCGCGGCCGCCTCTCGCTCGAAGCGCTGGCGAGCGCGTTCCGAGTAGCTCAACGTCTCCGGCAGCAGCTTCAGGGCGACGTCCCGGTCGAGGTGCATGTCGTGCGCGAGGTAGACGTACCCCTGCCCGCCGTGGCCGAGCTCCTCGCGAAGCTCGTAGTCGCCGATGCGACGACCTCGGGTACTCGGCGTCGAGGAGGACCGCGCCCCGGTTCGCCCGGCATCTCCGCTGCTCCCGCCTCTCAGCAGCTCATCGAGATCGAACCGGGCACCGAGCACCGGCTCCTCGAGGAAGCTCCCCTCTTCCTCCGAGTGGCGCAGCAGGTCATCGACCAGCTTCCGGGTCTCCGGCTCTCCGTGACAGGCGCCGGCGAGATACCGTTCGCGGTCGTCCTGGGGCAATTCGAGGGCCGCGAGGAATATCTGCTCGATGCGCCGGCGGTCGTCGGGTCGTGTGGACATGGCGATCCGGGCCTCGGGGAAAAGCCCGTTTTCGGGAACGAGCTGCGAGGATACCGTACCATTGTACGAGTTGCTGGCCTCTTGGGCGGGTCGATTCGATTCACTGGGGTGAGTAGGCGCTGGAGCACGTGGCGAGTGGATCGCGGGCGACCCGGCCGGGAGTAGACTCCCCCGGAGCTCGATGAAGCAGGAACTCTCGAACGACACGGACGCGCTCTTCCCGGAGCTCTACGACGAGCTGCGGCGCCTCGCCGCGCGTCACATGAACGCGGAGCGCAAGAACCACACCCTGCAGGCGACAGCGCTGGTCAACGAGGTGTGGTTGAGACTCGCCGGTGATCACCTGTCGCGCCTCGACCGGGGTCGCTTCTACTGCGCCGCGGCGACCGCCATGCGCCGCATCCTGATCAACCACGCTCGGGATCGCGGGCGGTTGAAGCGCGGGGGTGGAGCGCAGCGCGTGGAGCTGGACGTCTCCCACGTCGAAGGCGTTTCGATGGACGTGGTCGACCTGATCGCACTCGACGAAGCGCTGGAGAAGCTCGGCGAGGCCGATCCCCTCAAGGCCCGACTGGTCGAGCTGCGCTTCTATGCGGGGCTCGAGAACGCCACCATTGCCGAGGTGCTCGACATCTCCGTCTCCACCGTGAAGCGAGAGTGGACCGCCGCTCGCGCCTGGCTGCGGCTCTTGATGGAGAGGTGAGCTCGATGGTCGGGTGAACGACTCGCTTCGACCCGAGCCGCGCTCCCGCCGAAGCCCACTCAGAAGCTAACGGTGATCTTGGCCAGCCCGAGGATCCAGTCCTGTGAAGTCCCCGCGGGATTCAACGAAGGAGAGAGCCCCGCCGTTCCGTCCATGAGGTGTCCCTCGAGCTTGAACACCCAGTTCTCGGTCAGGTCGAAGCGGGTCGTCACTGCGATGTCCTTCAGCCACGCACCGTGCGCGGGTTTCCCCAGGGCCACCAGACCGTTGCCGTCCCGGTCATCGATCCGGTGGTAGTAGATCGAGTAGTAGGAGCCCAGCTCGAACAGCTCGGAGAAGCGATAGGCCGCGCTGAGGTAGTAGCCTTCCGATTCTCGACGATCCGTGACGATCGTGGTCCCCCCGGTCAACTCCCGCACCGACGAATCGGTGATCATCCGCAGCCACTCCGCCGCGAGGATCAGGTCGTTCCAGGTGTACTCGGCGGACAGGACCCGCATCGAGGTCGGGTTCGTATCCGACTCGGTCAAGCCGATGCCCGGAACCACCCCTCGCGCGCGCAGGTTCGAGTCCAGATAGGTACCGGCGAGCAGGAGCCCCTCGACGGGCGTGTCCCAGCGCAGTGAGTAGATCGAGCTGGTGTTCACGTGTAGGTCCGAGACCACCATCCCGAATGAGTCCTGGAACGCTCGGGCTGCGCCTGAATCGGTGTCGATGTTGGTCGTTCCGACCAACGCCTGATAGTCGAGGTCTCCGGCCGAAGCCAGCGGGATGGTGCCGTAGAGCCCCAGCCCTTGGACCCCGGTGAGCGAATCGCGGAAGTTCTCGTTGTAGACCCCCTGGGGCAGCAGGATGGACGTCCGCAGCATGTCGACGTCTCGGGTCTCGTTGTACAGCCCGAAGGGCATCTTGACCCTGCCCACTCTCAGGCCCATCCAGTCCTGATAGTGGTAGTCCATGAACGCCCAGTCGACGAGGATCTTGCTGTTACCCAGCGATCCCAGGTCCCGGCTGGCGAGCTGCAGCCCGGCGTGCAGCTGATCGCTCAGCTCGACGCTGAAGTTGATGCCCAGCTCGTTGAACTGGAACGAGCCTCCACTGGACTCGGTCAGGAAGTTGTTCTTGTTGCTGCGCATGTAACCCTGCGAGATGTAGCCGTGGATATCCACGGCTCCGAAGACCTCCTCGAAGGTGCTGTCTTCGTCGCTCTCATCCAGCCGGATCTCCAGCGACTCCAGTCGCTCGTCGTAACCGTTCACACTCTGCGAGGGCGTTTCAGGATGAAAGCAGCGAGGGCGCAG
>CAZCAC010000072.1:0-43062 GCA_964496575.1 uncultured Planctomycetaceae bacterium
CAACAATGCAGGGCTCCTGACACATGCGCCCCGATTCATGCAACCATCCGCTCATGGCTCAGCAGGGAAACGGCGTGTCGGGCTCGCTCCCTGGTCGGTGTCGATCGCGGCCCCCGTCAAAGCGTTGCATACCTTATGACGCACCCCCTCATCGTGAATGAACGGCATTCGGCCAATGCCGCCACTCCACGCACCTATGTCAGGAGCCCTGCAATGGCGACGGCTCACTGCCCGGCGCAGGTTGCGCCAACGGTCAGTACGCCTCGGGTGCCCGGTTGACCGCGAGCGGTACGGCCAGCATCAGCAGCGACACGCTGATCCTGATCGGCGAGCACACCGAGCACAACCAGAGCGGCCTCTACTTCCAGGCCAACAACGATCTTTCCCCGGGGAACCTCTGGGGAGATGGTTTGCAGTGCGCCGGCGGCCAGCTCAAGCGCCTCGGCGTGCGCTTCTCCGACGGTACCGGATACTCCGACACCTCGGCGTGGTCCACTCCGATCTCGGTCAAGGCGGGGAACGTCAGCGCGGGTGACACCAAGTACTACCAGCTGTGGTACCGCAACCCCTACCTGTCGCCCTGCGCCGCTCAGTTCAACGCCTCGAACGGCTACCAGATCACCTGGCTGCCCTGAGTCCAGGCAATCCATCACAGACAACAGCATCAACCTCTCAGCAAACTAGCCATGAAACTGATCTCTATCACCTCCGCTCTGGCTCTGGCAGCGAGGCCTCCACCTCCCAGGCTCAGACGGTCACCAACTACTGGGACTTCTCGACCATGAGCGACGACGTCGGTCGCGTCACCGGCAGCGCCGTCGGCACCCCCGATCTCAGCATCCACGCCACCTACGGCGAGGCCTACCCGGGATCCGGGGCGTCCCTCAACACAATCCGCAACGCCGTCTCCGCCGGTGGAGGATTCGTCTCCGCGGACGTGCACGACGGCACGAACCCCACCGCGCTCGACTTCGGCACCGGGGACTGGTCCTTCAGCTACTGGGTGTACGACAACACCTCCGACGGCGACATCAAGGGCCCGCGCATCTTCGACTGCCTGACCGGGACGACCACCGGGCTCCAGCTCGGTACGAATGCGACTCCGCTCTACAACTTTCGCATGGACGACGACGAAGGCGCCGCGACCATCTCGAACAACACCCTCCCGGTGTACTTCGCTACGGATCAGTGGGTCCACGTGGCGGTGACCGTCGACCGTACAAACTTCGTGGGCGAGGTGTACTTCGACGGCGTGTCGCAGGGCACCTTCACGATCCTGAGCTCCGCGACCGGGCAGATCTACCCGACACAGGACATGGACATCGGAGTCATCAACGGCGGAGACTCCACCAACGGCTCCGACGCCCAGGACAGCGGGCTCGACGATCTCGCGTTCTACGATGGCCTCCTGAGCGCCGCCGACATCGCGGGCCTGGCCAGCGGCATGGTCACTCCGCTCGACTACCTGCCCACTCCGGGCACGGCGTACTGCTTCGGCACCACCGCTCAGGGCAACCCCTGCCCCTGCAGCAACGACAACGACGGGACCGATCCCCTCGGCGCGGGCTGCGCGCACGACGACTCCTCGGCGGGTGCGCGCCTCTACGCTACCGGCGAGCCGAGCGTGACCAACGATACCCTGCGCCTCAAGGTGCTGCGCGGTCCGATCAGCGACTCGGTCCTCTTCTTCCAGGCGACCGGCAACACCGACGGCGCGGGCCTCTTCCTCGGCGACGGCGTTCGCTGCGCCGGCGGCGGTCTGCTCCGCCTGAAGGTCACGACGTCGGACGCGACTGGTTTCGCCAGGATGTACCCGATGACGGTCACCGCCCGCTCGGCGGGTCTCGGCCACCCGATCTCGGCTGGCGACACGCTGTACTACCAGGCGTGGCTCCGGGACGCCAGCGGCTCGCCCTGCGGCACCGAGAGCAACACCTCGAACGGCTACGAGATCACCTGGTTGCCCTGATATGGATGGACCCCAGCGAGGAAGCTCTCGCGGGTCGAATCTCCTGTCTCCATGAGCCGGCCGCGGGTCACCCGCGGCCGGCTCTGTCTCGTTCGGTGTGCCTGGGCGCCAGGTGTTCCCGAGCTGCCTACCCCTGGTCGGGCAACTGCCACCTTCCTTCGTCTTGCTGCGCCAGTTTCTCGGGGGTGTTTCTCAGGAACTCCCGGCGAAAACTCCGCCGGGGAGGAACCGGTTGACAGAGGGCGTGGTTCCCCGCCTTCGACGCCACCCACGGGGCGATCAACTGCTCCAGAGCCTCCAACGGGTACAGAATCTCCTGGTTGCCCTGAAGCCCCTGAGCGCACATCCACGACTGCATCGCACCACCCACCAGAGCCCTTCTCCAGAACACGAGGAACTACAGCATGAGGCATCTCCTCCAAACCACCTCCCTGGCCCTCCTGATCGCATCGCTGGCGGCAGCTGCGGGTCACGCCTACGTTCCCACCAAGCACAATTCGCGGACGACGATGAAAGAGCTCTACGTCGTCTACACCGGCCCCTCTGGCACGAACTTCCATCTCGGGAGGGTCGAATACTCGGACCCCGAGTCCTCCATCCAGCACATCGGACCATTGGGCACCAAGCTCATCAGAGCCCTCGAGTTCTCCGGGAGCGGAGAGCTCTACGCCTATGAGTCGCCGCTCTGGGGGCCAGGCCAGCTCTACCTGGTGGACCCCGCGACAGCGTCGTTACAGCCGATCGGCCCTTCCACCAACGTGGAGGTACACGGGATGGCGTACAACCCGGTCGATGGCAAGATGTACGGCGTGAATGCCCCGGCGAGCGTGCTCGTCAGCATAGATCTGATCTCGGGGTACGTAACCTACGAGGGCACGATTCAGGACAGCGGTCCTCTCGGCTGGAACTGGATGGCCGGCATCGCGGTCGACGAGCTCGGCTACTTCTACCTCTACAACAACGCCGACGATACCGTGTATTCGGGGTTGTCGGAGCAGGGCATTTTCCGCAGCCAGGTGCCCGGCGGTCTTCAATTCGACATGATCCGCGACCTTCGGGCGGAATTCGGGATCAGCGGTGGAATCGGCCTGCAGACTCCCGCCCCGTTCTTCATCGACTGGTCGTCCCCTGGCCAGAGAGGCTACGGCTGGGGTCGACAGTGGACCGGGGCCGCCACGACCGGATGGTACGGCTACGACTGGGACGCCCAGGGGGTGAACTGGACGCTGTACTCGATGTACCCCCTGGCGAACTCCCGCTTCTACGCCTGGACGGCAAGCCCCCACGAGACGGGTGTTCCCTACTGCTTCGGCGACCCGGCGGACGGCACGCCCTGCCCGTGCGGCAACGACAACGACGGCAGCGTTCCAGGCTCCGGTTGCGCGAACGGTGCTTTCGCCTCCGGCGCGCAGCTGGCGGGCAGCGGGACGGCGAGCCTCGCCGCCGACACCCTGGAGCTGGCGACGACCGGCCTCGAGCCGAGCCAGGCGGGCCTCTACTTCCAGGCCGACAGCGACCTCTCCCCGGGCACCGTCTGGGGGGACGGCCTGCGGTGCACCGGTGGTCAGCTCAAGCGCCTCGGAGTCGTTTTCTCCGACGCCACGGGCTACTCCGATACCTCGGGCTACGCGCTGCCGATCTCGGTCAAGGCCGGGAACGTCACGGCGGGCGACACCAAGTACTACCAGTGCTGGTACCGCAACCCGAGCGGCTCCCCCTGCGGGAACGACTTCAACGCGTCGAACGGCTACGCGGTGAGCTGGACGCTCTGATTCGAATGGACCCGCCAGGGAGGAGCTCTCGCGGGCCGAATCTCCAGTCTCCACGACCCGGCCGCGGACGTCCGCGGCCGGCTCCCTCTCGTTCGGGGTGCCGCTGCCACCAGCGCAACAGCGAATCCGCAGATTCTCGGAGGGATTTCTCAGAAAGTCAGGGCGAAAACTCCAACGTGGGGAAACTTGGGGTGGGGGACCCGCTCCCCCGCGCTCCGTCAGTTCCAACCCACCGATCCAGCCCAGGCAGATCCCATGAAGCACCCCATCGCTCTCCTCGCGGTCGCAGGTCTGTGTCTCTTCTCCGCGCACGCCACTGCCCAGGGAGCGGACGACTGCGCCAGTGCGCAGGCGATCGCCGGCACCGGGACTTTCTCCTTCAACGCGGGTAGCGCGACCACCGACGGGTACGCGGAAAACCTCGGTGTCAATCCGTCGGCGGGACTCCGGCAGCTCTACAAGGACGTGTGGTTCTCCTGGACCGCCCCTTCCGATGCGGCCTACGAGGTCTCGACCGACATCCCGAACAACCACGTCTTCGACGCGATCGCCATCTATCGGTACGGCTGCACTACTGCGGATGGGCGGACGCTGGTGGCGCGCTACCTGAACGCCGGCGCGTACGCGACGGTGATCTTCGGCGCCGAAGCGGGCGTCGACTACCTGATCCGCATCGGCACTCCGGTCGAGCAGAATGCCGGCTCCGGGCAGTTCAAGATCAGCGCGGCCAGCCTCCCGGCGAGCCTCGGCACCGCGGTCTACCCCGGCAACGGAAGGACCTACCACATTCTCGAGCCGCCCTCCTGGTCCCTCGCCCAGGTGGCGGCCATCAATCTGGGCGGACACCTGGTCACCGTCAACGACCAGGGGGAACAGGACTGGCTGCAGCAGACCTTCCACAACTGGGGCGGAGAGCCGCAGAGCTTCTGGCTCGGGTACAACGACGCCGAGGTCGAGGGTACGTGGGTCTGGGCCAGTGGCGAGACCCCCGGATACGAGAACTGGACGGGTGCACCGAACAACGGCAACGGGTGGGAGCACTACGCTCACTTCCGCCACGACCACGCCGACGGGACCTGGAACGACCTGATCGGCTATCCCGATGTGGGCTTCTTCTACAACGAGGTCCACGGCGTCGTCGAGGCCCTCGCCTACGATCCGAACATTTACTGCGTCGGGGACGGCAGCGGCACGCCCTGCCCCTGCGGCAACAATGGCGACGGCTCCCTGGCCGGAGCGGGTTGTGCGAACGGGCAGTACGCCTCGGGTGCGCGACTGACCGCGACCGGCACTCCCAGCATCAGCAGCGACACCCTCGTGCTCGTCGGCGAGCACACCGAGCACAACCAGAGCGGTCTCTACTTCCAGGCGAACAACGACCTGTCCCCCGGCAACCTCTGGGGTGACGGCCTGCAGTGCGCCGGCGGTCAGCTCAAGCGCCTCGGGGTGCGTTTCTCCGATGGAACCGGCTACTCCGACACCTCGGTCTGGGCGACTCCGATCTCGGTCAAGGCGGGGAACGTCAGTGCGGGCGACACCAAGTACTACCAGCTCTGGTACCGCAACCCCTACATGTCGCCCTGCGCCGCGCAGTTCAACGCGTCGAACGGTTACAAGATCACCTGGCTGCCTTGATCGCGCCAGGTAGGAGCTCTCGCGGGGCAGATCTCCATTCTCGGTGAGTCGGCCGCGTGTTGGCCGCGGCCGGCTACTTCGTGCCCTGGTGGTCGTTCCGCCGGTGGTGGGAGGCGGGGTCAGTCGCGGTGCCCCTCCAGCTCCCCCGCGAAGGCCACCGACGCCGGCGACAGGGGCCGCCCCTTCTTGGCGATCACCGCCAGGTTGCGGTTGATCTCCAATCCCTCCACCTCGACCGGGGTGATCTCCTCGTGCCGTCCCCATACGCTCGGTCCGACCCCCAGCCGGCTGACGAAGGCCAGACGGCGAGTCGTCGTCACCATCCGCAGGATCGCCGGGATCGAGCGCAGCTCCATCACCACGTGCACGGTAACGCCGACCTCGCGCAGGGCGTCGTCGATCAACGTCCGGATGGCACTCGGCGACTCGAATCCGACGACGTCCTGCCCCTCGAGGTCGGCGACGGGGATCCGCTGGCGTCGGGCGAGGGGATGATCGGCGGCGGCGACCAGGACGATGCGATCGGTGACGAGCGGCGACACCTCCAGCTCGCCCGCCAGCGTGTGCTCGATCGGCAAGGTGACGATACCCAGCTCCAACCGTTCGGCGGCGACGTCGCGCTCGACGTCGCGGCTACCCGCCTCCTTGACCTGGAAGAGCACGCCGGGGTAGGAGCGCTGGAACGAGGCGATCGCCTCCGGCAGCAGGAACGACACCGCTGTCGCCCCGCCGCCGATGCGCACCGTGCCCGCCTCGAGGTTCGCGAGCGCGGCGACGCCGTCCTTCAGGTGCCCGTAGCGCTCGAGCAGGACGCGCGCCTCCCGCTGGACGAAGCGACCCTCCTCGGTCAGCGCCACCCCGCGCGGGGTGCGCTCGAAGAGGACCGCCCCGAGCTCCTGCTCCAGCAGCTGGAGGCGCCGCGAGAGAGCGGGCTGCGTCACGAACAGGTGGCCCGCCGCCCGGCTGATCGTGCCGCTCTTGGCGACCTCGAGGAAGGACTGGAGCAGGAGCAGGTCAGACATGCGCGAAGTCTATAGCGTCGATGCATATTATCGATTTCCTGCATGGGGCTGTCCAGGCCTAGACTGACCCTCCGTCCCGCGAATCCCATTTCAGAACCCCGAGAAGCCCCTTCCAGGGCGAAGACCCGGCCGAGGAGGCCGACCCGCCATGCTGACCGAGTACCGCCAACACGTCGCCGAGCGTGCCGACTCCGGGCTCCCGCCGCTTCCCCTCTCCGCCGAGCAGATGACCGCGCTGGTCGAGCTCCTGAAGAGCCCGCCCGCCGGCGAGGAGGAGACTCTGGTCGACCTCCTCGAGAACCGCGTGCCCGCCGGCGTCGATCCCGCCGCCGAGGTGAAGGCGGCTTTTCTCGCCGAGCTCGCGCGCGGCGCGGCGAGCAGCCCGCTGGTGACGAAGGAGCGGGCGGTCGAGATCCTCGGCACGATGCTCGGCGGCTACAACGTCGCGCCGCTGGTCGAGCTGCTCGACGACGGGGCGCTCGGCGCTCTGGCGGCCGAGCAGCTGAAGAGGACTCTGCTCGTCGCCGACGCCTTCGCCGACGTCGAGGCGAAGGCGAAAGCGGGCAACGAGCACGCCAGGGCGGTTATCACCTCCTGGGCCGAGGCGGAGTGGTTCACCAACCGCCCCGACGTCCCCGAGCGGATGACCGTCACCGTCTTCATGGTCGAAGGGGAGACCAACACCGACGACCTCTCGCCGGCGCCCGACGCCTGGTCGCGCCCCGACATCCCGCTGCACGCCCTGGCGATGCTGAAGAACCCGCGGCCGGGGATCACCGACGCGGTGAAGCAGATCGAGGAGCTGAAGGGCAAGGGACACCCGCTCGCCTACGTCGGTGACGTCGTCGGCACCGGCTCCTCGCGCAAGTCGGCGACCAACTCGGTCTTGTGGTACATGGGTGAGGACATCCCCAACGTCCCCAACAAGCGAGCCGGCGGCGTCTGCCTCGGCGGCAAGATCGCGCCGATCTTCTTCAACACGATGGAGGACTCCGGCGCGCTGCCGATCGAGTGCGACGTCTCCAAGATGGCGATGGGGGACGTGATCACCATCCTGCCGCTGGAGAAGCGGATCGTGAACGAAGGGGGCGAGACCGTCGCGAGCTTCGAGTACAAGAGCGAGGTGATCCTCGACGAGGTGCGCGCCGGTGGGCGGATCCCGCTGATCATCGGGCGCGGCCTGACCGCCAGGGCGCGCGCGAGCTTGGGCTTGCCCGAGTCGGAGGTGTTCCGCAAGCCCGCGCCGGTTCCCGACAGCGGCAAGGGCTACACGCTGGCGCAGAAGATCGTCGGCCGCGCCAGCGGCCTGCCCGAAGGCCAGGGCGTGCGCCCCGGCGCGTACTGCGAGCCCGTGATGTCCTCGGTCGGCTCCCAGGACACCACCGGACCGATGACGCGCGACGAGCTCTCCGAGCTGGCCTGCCTCAAGTTCTCCGCCGACCTGGTGATGCAGTCCTTCTGCCACACCGCGGCGTATCCCAAGCCGGTCGACGTCAAGACGCACACCACGCTGCCCGGCTTCTTCGAGAGACGCGGCGGGATCGCGCTGCGCCCCGGCGACGGCGTGATCCACTCCTGGCTGAACCGGATGATCCTGCCCGACCAGGTGGGCACCGGCGGCGACTCGCACACGCGTTTCCCGCTGGGCGTCTCGTTCCCCGCCGGTTCGGGTCTCGTCGCCTTCGCGGCCGCGCAGGGGCTGATGCCGCTCGACATGCCCGAGTCGGTGCTGGTGCGCTTCACCGGCGAGATGCAGCCGGGGATCACCCTGCGCGACCTGGTCAACGCAATTCCCCACGCCGCGATCCAGTCGGGTGACCTGACCGTGCCCAAGGAGGGCAAGAAGAACATCTTCTCCGGCCGCATCCTCGAGATCGAAGGCCTGCCGGACCTCAAGGTCGAGCAGGCGTTCGAGCTCTCCGACGCGTCCGCCGAGCGCTCCGCCGCCGGCTGTGCGATCCAGCTGGGGGTGGAGTCGGTCGCCGAGTACCTGCGCTCCAACGTCGTGCTCCTGCGCTGGATGATCGCGCAGGGGTACCAGGACGCCGAGATGCTCGAGCGCCGCGCGAAGTCGATGGAGGCGTGGCTCGCCGATCCGAAGCTCCTGGAGGCCGACGAGAACGGGGACTACGTCAAGGTGATCGAGGTGAACATGAGCGAGATCACCGAGCCGATCCTCGCCTGCCCCAACGATCCCGACGACGTGCGCCTCCTGTCGCAGGTCGCCGGCACGCCGATCGACGAGGTGTTCATCGGCTCCTGCATGACCAACATCGGTCACTTCCGCGCCGCGGGCCGCCTCTTCGCCGACCACGGGAAGCCGGTCGCGTCGCGCCTGTGGGTCGTGCCGCCGACCAAGATGGACGAGGAGCAGCTGATCTCCGAGGGGATCTACGCCGCGTACGCCACCGCCGGCGCCCGCACCGAGATCCCCGGCTGCAGCCTGTGCATGGGCAACCAGGCCCGGGTCGCGCCGAAGTCGACGGCGGTCTCGACCTCGACCCGCAACTTCCCCAACCGCCTCGGCGACGGCGCGGACGTCTTCCTCGCCTCCGCGGAGCTGGCCGCGGTGACCGCCATCCTGGGCAAGATCCCGACGGTGGAGGAGTACCGCGAGGCCGTCCGCTCGATCGACACCTCGGCGGGGGAGATCTACCGGTATCTCAACTTCGATCAGGTACCGAGCTACGTGGAGGCGTCCTCGTAGGGACCGCGCGCCCGAAGGCGCCGGAGGGGAATCCCGCCCCGGGGAGCCCCGGGCAGCCGAAAAAGCCGCCGGCCGCGGAAGAACTCCGCGGCCGGTTCGTGTTTCAGGTGGGGATCAGTCTGGCCCGATACGGAATGGGGCCTGGCGGCCCCCCGACCCGCCGCCCGATCGGCTCGTAGAGACGACTTCTCGTCCTTCTGCTATCTTCCACCCATGCGCAACGCCCTCCTGCTCCTCCTCGTCGTGGTGGCCACGGCCACCTGGCTCCTCGCCCGGATGGGCGGGGGGAGTGGAACGGCCGGGGCGCCGGAGCCGGAGCTCCTGCCCTCGACCCTGGCCACGCGTGGCGGCGAGACCCGGGACGACGACGGTGACCCGGACCAGCCGGTGGCGCAGCCCCTCGCCCGGCCGACCACCGAGCGGCCCGCCCCCGTGGTGAAGGCCGATCGGCGGAGCCTCGAAGGCGCCATCACCGACCGCTTCGGCCATCCCATCGTCAACGAGCGGGTCTACCTCCTCCGTCCCGACCAGGGGTACCCGCCCCCGGGCGTGGACCTCGCCTATTACGTCACGACGCTCACTTCCCGATCCGGCCAGTTCTCCCTCGACGCACCGGACGAGGGGCCCTGGCGTCTGGCCGTGGGACCGCGGGGGCGGCCGAGAGTCGAGCCGTCGGACCTGCACTCGCTCCAGGGCAACACCCGAGCGGAGGTGACCGTGCCCGGCACGGCCGGGATCCGGGTCCTGCTCGATGGCGTGCCCAGGGATGGGTCGCACATCTCGGTGGAGCTGGTCGCGCTGCGCCAGCCCACTCCGGCGGTGAAGCCCTCCGACAGCGGGGGCCGGGGTGGAGGGAAGGTCAATACTCGCGGCAAGGCCGACAGGAACAACCGAAAGAACGACAAGAACACGGCGCCGAATCGGCGCAACCGCCGCGGTACCACCAGCGCGGAGGACAGTCGCGGGGTCTTCCGGAGCGAGAGCGATGAAGCGGGGAGCCTCGGGCCGCGCCTCGCGACCGAGAGCGTCGATGTCGCCCTCGCCAGCCTCACGATCCAGAATCAAGGGCGCGCCCGGGACAGGCAGGAAGAAGCGGGCGAAGAGGAGAAGGCGAAGCGCGGCCATCGCGGTGGTCGGAATCGACCGGGGCAGGGAAAACGGCTGAGTCGGGAGGATCGTCAGCGACAGCGGGAGGAGCGTCAGCGAGAGAAGGAGGAGACCTACGGGGGGTTCGATCCGCAGGGGGGCAAGGGCACCGAGCCTTTCAAGTCTCCCGAACGGTGGGTCTCGATGCACCGACACCTCGTCACGGAGGAAGAGCTCACCGCCGGCGTCACCGAGTTCAGCGGGCTCGAAGGTGGCCGGATCGTGCGGCTGAGGCTGCGCGTCGGGAAGGAGCAGATCGAGGGGGAGCATCGCTTCACCCTGATCGAAGACGCCATCACCGAGGTGCGCATCATCTCCGCCAAGACCGGTCCCGGATCGGCGCTGGTCTACAGCTCCACGATCCAGATGCTGCCGGCGGACGAGCGGCCGAAGGGAATCCGCTGGGCGGACTAGGCTGGGGTTTCGCGGGAGAGGGACGCCTCCCCACGGGGATTACAGTTCAGTTACGCAGCTCCGAGGATGGAGCGGCCCACTCCGTTCCTCACCTCGCAACCTGGAGCGTACCGCTGGCAACACGACAGGCGTTCACCCCACAGCCGCCCCTCCGCAGCCGCCGAGGAGCGGTAGCATCGGTGCTGTTCGGACGGCGCTCGGAGTGAGCGACCTCCACCCCGTCTCCACCGCTCGCGGCAACGGCCCGCGCGCGGCAACGCCGCTAGCGGCCCCTCAAGAGGAGGATCGAAGTGCTGAGTCTCATCACCTGCGCCACCCTGGCCCTCTCCCTCGCGCCCCCCCAGGAGCCGGTCGCCCAGGACGTGGCCGACCCGCAGAAGGAGCTCGTCACCCTGACCGACGTGCTGTCCAAGGCGAAGAGCTACGAGTTCACCGCCAAGTCCGAGAGCAGCGGCGGCGGCTTCGGCGGTCGAGATCGCGGCGGTGAAGGCCGCGGCGGTGAAGGCCGTGGCGGTGGCGAGGCCGGTGGTGGGGAAGGCCGCGGCGGCGGCGAAGGTGGTGGGGAAGAACGCCCCGCGCGCCGGCAGCAACGGGAACCCTCCGTCACCAAGGGCGCCTTCAACACCGACCTGCCGATGCGGCTCTCGGTGGGCGAGACCGAGGCCTACAAGGACCTCGATCAGCTCGTCTACAAGATCGAGGAAGGGGAGTGGACGCTCTTCGATCGCGAGAGCATGCGGCGCGGTCGCGGCGCCGGTGGTGCTCGCGGCGGTGAACGCGGTGGCGAGCGCGGCGGCGAGCGCGGCGGCGAAGGCGGCGGCGAAGGTGGCGGCGAACGCGGTGGCGGGCGGGCCAGCCTCGGTGGCTTCAACCGGGCGCTCTTCTCGCTGGTCAGCGTCAACGCTCCTCATCAGGACCTGGCCGGCTTCGGCGCGAAGATCGAGAAGGTCGAGAGGAAGGCCGGCGCGGATGGCCTCGTCATCTACACCGGCAGCCTCACCGAGGAAGCCGCCGGGACCCTGGCCGGCCGCCGCATGCGCGGCGTGCGCGGGGGTCGCCGTGGCGGAGGTGACGAAGGTCCGCAGTTCGACACCGTGGGCACCTTCACCATCCAGGCGAAGAATGGAGTCATCTCCTCCGCCGTCTTCGAGGTCACCATCTCCGGCTTCATGAGGGACCGCGAGTTCGAGCGCACCACGACCCGCACCCTGACCTTCGCCAAGGTCGGCAAGACCGAGTACGAAGTGCCGGAAGCGGCACTCGCGCTCTTCGAGATCTAGCCCGCTTGCGGGCGGGACCCGCACCATCCAGGACGCGAGCGGGGGAGGGCAGCCGGCCTCCTCCGCTCGTCATCGTTCCAGCAATGCCGGCCGGCATCGGAGACCCACCGTGATCCTCACCCTCGCCCTCCTGCCCCTGATCCTCGCCGCCGCCCCGCCGGCGGAAGCCCCGACCCTGACCGAGAAGGACGTCGCGGCGTTTCCCTGGCGCTGCATCGGCCCCGCCAACATGGGCGGTCGACTGACCGACCTGGCGGTCCACCCGACCCGGCACAGCACCTGGTACGTCGCCTCCGCGACCGGCGGGCTCTTCAAGACGACCAGCAATGGCACGACCTTCGCGCCGGTCTTCGAGCACGAGGGCTCCTCCTCGGTCGGCGCGGTGGCGATCGCGCCCTCCGCCCCGGAGACGGTCTGGGTCGGCACCGGCGAGGCGAACGCGCGCAACTCCGTCTCCTGGGGGAACGGCGTGTATCGTTCCGACGACGGGGGGAAGACGTGGGCGCACCAGGGCCTCGAGCTCACGCGCCACATCGGCGGGATAGCGATCCACCCGACAGAACCGTCGACCGTCTACGTCGCGGCGATGGGCAGCACCTGGGGCCCGAACCCCGAGCGCGGGTTGTACCGCACCCTCGACGGCGGCGAGAGCTGGAAACAGGTGCTCTACGTCGACGAGAGCACCGGTTGCATCGACGTGCGCATCGACCCGACGCGCCCCGAGGTGGTGTACGCCGCAACCTACCAGCGGCAGCGCGACGAGTTCGACTCGAACGACCCGGCGGTACGCACCGGCCCCGGCTCGGGGCTCTGGCGCTCGACCGACGGCGGCAACTCCTTCGAGCGGCTGCACAACGGCCTCCCGACCGAGCCGATGGGGCGGATCGGTATCGACCTCTACGGAGCCGACCCGCGGATCCTCTACGCGATCGTCGAGACCGAGCGCACCGGTGAGCGGGGCGCGCCGCCGCGCTCCGAGGATCGCGCTTCGCTGGGGATCAAGGGCGCGGATCACGAGACGGGGGGCTGCGTCCTCACCTTCGTGCGCGAAGGCGAGTCCGCGGCGCAGGCCGGGCTGGTGGTCGGCGACGTGGTCACGCGCGTCGGCGACGTCACCATCGAGGGCCAGGCCCACCTCGCGAAGACGCTCCGGAAGTACGGTCCCGGTGACGATGCGGAGATCGAGTTCAGCCGCGAGGGAACGGTGCTGACCGGCACCCTCCACCTCCTCGGCAAGCTCCTGAACAGCCGCGCCAGGAGCTTCGCCGGCTCGCAGGGCGGCCAGGTCGCCAACGCGCAGAAGGAGCAGGGCGAGGACGGCCTCGAGAGCGGCGGCGTCTTCCGCTCCGACGACCGCGGCACGACCTGGACGCGGATCAACAGCATCAACCCGCGCCCTTTCTACTACAGTCAGATCCGGGTCGACCCGAGCGACGAGAAGCAGCTCTGGGTGCTCGGGATCCAGCTGCACGTCTCGCGCGACGGCGGCGAGACCTTCGAGGTGACCGGGCGCAGTGTGCACGCCGACCACCACGCGATGTGGATCGACCCCGAGGACAGCGAGCACGTGATCCTCGGCGGCGACGGCGGCCTCTACGTGACCTGGGACGACAGCGCGACCTGGGACCACCTCGACGTGCTGCCGATCGCGCAGTTCTACAACATCGCGGTCGACCGGCAGACACCGTACTGGGTCTACGGCGGCCTGCAGGACAACGGCAGCTGGGGCGGGCCGAGTGCCAGGCGTACCGGTGGCATCGCCGTCAGTGACTGGATCACGGTGGGCGGTGGCGACGGCTTTCACTGCGCCGTCGATCCCGACGATCCGGCCATCGTCTTCAGCGAGAGCCAGAACGGCGCGATCGCACGCCTCGACCTGCGCACCGGCGAGCGTCAGAGGGTCGCTCCCGCCGGCGGACGGGGGCGTTTCAACTGGAACACCCCCTTCTTCCTCTCCCCGCACAACTCACAGATCGTCTTCTTCGCCGGGGCGGTGGTCTATCGCTCGATCGACGGTGGCCGGAGCTCACAGATCATCAGCCCGGAGATCAGCCGCGCCGAGCGGGGCACGGCGACGGCGCTGGCGCAGTCGCCGCGCGACGAAGAGCTGCTCTACGTCGGCACCGACGACGGCGCGCTTTGGCGCACGCTCGACGGGGGAGGGGAGTGGAAGGACATCGTCGCCGGTCTACCCGGGATCGAGCAGCCGCTGTACGTCAGCGACATCGAACCCTCGCCGCACGATACCGACACCGTGTTCCTCACGCTGGACGGGCACCGCTCGAACGATTTCGCCCCCCACGTCTTCGTCAGCGAGGACGCGGGAAAGATCTGGACGCGAATCGTCGCCGGCCTGCCCGAAGGTTCGGTGCGCACCATCGCGGTAGACCCGAGGAACGAGAGTCTCCTCTTCGTCGGCACCGAGTTCGGCTGCTACGTCTCGATCGATCGCGGCGAGTCGTGGACTCCGTTCGACACGAAGCTCCCGACCGTGCCGGTGCACGATCTTCTGATCCATCCCGACGAGGCGGACCTCGTCGCGGGGACGCACGGGCGCGGGGTCTGGATCGCGGACATCGCACCGCTGCAGTCGATCAGCGCGCGGCGGCTCTCCGGCGATCCGTACCTCTTCCCCGTCCAGCCGGCGCGGATCTGGAACCAGCTGCCCTCGGCGACGCTCAGCGCGTCAGGGCGCTTCCTGGGGCAGAACCCGGCTCGAGGCGCCGCGATCTACTACTACCTGCCCTCGAAGCTCGAGGAGGCGCCGCGACTTTCCGTGCGCGACGCGACCGGTCGGGAGCTGCAGACGATCGAGGGTTCGGCCGAGGCCGGCCTGCACGTGGTTCGCTGGAACCTGCGCGCGCAGCGCAGCGCTCGGGGCGGCGGTGGTCAGCAGGGGCGGAGGCCGGGTGGCTTCGGCGGCGGCAGCGTCGAGCCCGGCGACTACTCGGTGACCCTGGAACTGGGCGAGGAGCCGCCGGTGCGCGCGATTCGAGTGCTGCCCGATCCGCTGAGCCTCGACGCGGGCGTGCGGATCACTCGCTGAGTCAGGAGGCCCCGAAGGCCGCGGCCAGGCCACGGACCTTTTCGAGCATCTTCTTCCGCTCGGCGTCCGAGACGAGCGGAACCGAGCCGAAGTACTCGTGCCAGAGCGGCTGGATGCCGGAGAAGTCGAAGGTGACCTCGTCCATCAGCTTGTCCATGCTCTCGAAGAAGCCCTTCTCCCGGTAGTTCTCCTCGGTGTCCCCGATGGTCACGATCGTGGCCACCTGCTTGTCGGTGAGCAGACGCTGCAGGCCACCGGGGCCGAAGGAGTACGCGAAGCCGGCGGAGAAGACGCGGTCGAGGTAGCCCTTCGCGATCGCCGGTGGACCGGCCCACCAGAGGGGATAGATGAGCGTCAGGACGTCGGCCCAGGCGACGTGGGCCTGCTCGCTCTTGACGCTCTCGGGGATCTCGCCCTTGGCCATCACGGCCAGGTCCGCACTCGGCAGGACCGGATCGAAGGACTCGGCGTAGAGATCCCGAACGCGCACCTCGTGTCCGGCGTCCTTCAAGGCGCTCGCGTAGGTCTCGAGGATCGCGTGGTTGAAGCTCTCGGGGTTCGGGTGGCTGTAGATGATGAGGTGTTTCACGTCAGGTCCTTCTTCGCGGGCGTGGGGAGGTGGGCCGGGAGATCCTACGGCCCGGGCTGGCTGGTGCAAGGGAGACCGCCGGAGCATCCTCGCGGTCCGTGGTATCCTCTCCCGCTTGCCCAGAAGTGTGAGCGGAGCGAACATGCCCAACCTCGAGGCGGCCAAACACCCGCACGAGCTGCCGCGGCGCGACTCGACCACGGTCAACCTCGACTTCCGGCAGATGGGGGTCGGCGGGGACACGAGCTGGGGGCGGCTGCCCCACCCCGAGTACCGGCTGCCCGCGGCGCACTACTCCTTCCACTTCCGCCTGACGCCGCTCTCCTCGGAAGGGGCGCGGCCCGAGGACCTGGCTCGGCGCGACTACGAGATCTAGCGGGGCTGGCGCCCCAGCCCCGCTACGTGCGCGAGCGGCACGTGGCTATCCTTTGGTTCAACGGCTGGCGCCGTTGAGACCCGAGGCCTTGGTGTGAAACCTGACTCGCGATCACCAGTTTTCGGGAACCAAGGCCTCTAGATGAAGGCGAGGATTCGCTCGCCCGCCACGTTCGGTACCATTCAGCGACTCGCTAGGGAGATCCGGATCTCCTCGTCCCGGCCTTCCTCGTGAATCCTCTCACCCTGGAGTCCACTCCATGCCCACACCGATCTCGGGACGAATCGAACCCGCTCCCCCCGAGGGGTTCACCGTTCGTCCCGGAAGCCTCGACGACGTCGAGGCGTTCACCGCACTGGCCAATCACTGCGATCGGGAGATGGTCGGGAAGGATCGGTGGGATCCTTCCTTCTACCACATGCTCTGGTCCCGTCCCCGCTTCGATCCCGCGTGCGACTCGCGGCTGGTCCTCGACGAGAAGGGCGAGCTGGTCGGCGCCGCCTTCACCAGCTACCAGTCGCCCGCCATCGCCCCGGCCTTCTTCGGCTACGTCGCGCCCGAGGCCCGCGGCCACGGCATCGGCACCTTCCTCACCGCCTGGTCCGAGGCGCGCTCCCGGGAGTGGCTCGAGCTGGCACCGGAAGGGGCCCGGGTCTCGCTGCACACCTGGTTCATCCGTGGCCATCGGCCAACCGAGGAGCTCCTGACCGCTCGGGGCTTCGCCCTCACGCGCCACTTCGTGAAGATGGGAATGACCGTCCCACCGACTCCCGTGGAGCCGGTCTGGCCCGACGGGCTCGAGCTGCGTCCGGTCGATCGCTCGAATCACGACCGCGCGATCTGCGCGGCGAGTGAAGAGGGCTTCCGCGATCACTAGGGCTACTTCGAGACTCCCTTCGAAGAGCGCTACGAGCAGTGGAAGCACGACTTCGACACCGACCCGCTGACCGACGAGAAGCTCTGGTTCGTCGCCTGGGACGGGGACGAGATCGCCGGCTTCCTGATCTGCTCGGAGAAGGCTCCCGACGATCAGGAGCAGGGCTACCTGATGATCCTGGCCGTCCGGCCGCCGTGGCGCCGGCGGGGGCTGGGGACGGCGTTCCTGCTGCAGGGGATCAAGGCTCTCCACGAACGCGGGATCGAGAGGGTCGGCCTGCACGCCGACGGCGAGAACTTGACCGGGGCGGTGCGCATCTACCGCAAGGCCGGCCTGGAGATCGCGCACGTCCACGACAACTACGAGCTGGAGCTGCGCCCCGGCGAGGAGCTGCGCGTCACCAGTTCCTGACCCCGAAATGAGCGTCCGGGGTGGTTTCAGCCGCCCCGGCGCTCTGGCCGATGATAGGAGGGGCTCCGTGCGCTCTCGTGGAGCTCCTCCCATGAAGACCACCCCTCGCGAATGCCCCCGCTGCCGCGGATCTCTCCAGCCCACCTGGCGAGGGGAGCACCGCGACAAGTTCCTGCAGTGCGAGTACTGCGGCTTCCTCGTCGACGTGCCCGACGAGCACACCGTCGAGCACTCCGAGTCCGAGGAGTTCACCGACGACCAGGGCCGTCAGGTGCGGCGCACCAGGACCGTCCGGCACACCCGCCGTGACCTGGACGACGAACCCGGTGGAGCTGGCGAAGGTGGAGTGCTGACGTTCATACCCGATTTCACCATCGATGGGGAGGAAGTCGAGTTCACCCTCGACGAGTTCCCGCCGAAGCTCGCGCGAATGATCCAGGCGACGCTCGATGAGGTCGGCTGGGAGGACTCGATCCAGTCTCCTCCGGACGGTGGGGGGATGACCGGTTCGAAGAGCACGAGCTCGGAGTACTGCTTCGAGTCGATGGTCGAGGACGCCCCCAGAACCGTCATCCTCGACGACTGGACCGACATGCCGCTCGCACCGCGCTATGGCAAGCTGGCGGCGGCGGCAGGTGTCGGCGCGGTGCTGGCGATCGCCCTGATGATGCTGCTCTTCTGAGCGCGATCAGCGCGGATCTCCACTCGCCCTCTCGTGCACTTCGACCGTCGCGTGTACGACGAAAAGGGTCTCGGGGATCGACGCCTTGTAGTGGCCGGGCGGCTTCCGCTCATCGTCGACCAGCGCGACCTCCAGCGCCCAGATTCCCGGACCCACGCTCCACAGGTGGAGGTCGGTGACCTCGCTCGCGCCCGCCGCCTCCAGCGCCGCTCGCAGCTCCTCGCGCAGCTCCTCCGGGGCCTGGTGATCGAGGAGGACGCGGCCCGAGTCGCGGATCAGCCCGACCGACCACCTCGCGACGAGCACGGCCCCGACGATCCCCATCGCGGGATCCATCCACGCGAGTCCAAGGTACTTGCCGGCGAGCAGCGCGACGATCGCGGCCAGTGAAGTCACCGCATCGGCGATGACGTGCAGGTAGGCGGCGCGCAGGTTGTGGTCGTCGTGATCCTGTGCGTGGTGATGACCGCGGTCGTGATCGTGCGAGTGCCCGACGTGGTGTCCGCCCAGGATCACCGCGCTGACCAGGTTCACCAGCAGCCCCACCCCGGCGACGATCAGCGCTTGGTCGAAGGCGATCTCGGTGGGAGAGATGAAGCGCTCGACGCTCTCCCACGCCATCGCGAAGGCGAACAGGAAGAGCAGCACCGCGCCGGTGAAACCCGCCAGCGAGTTGACCTTGCCGGTGCCGAAGCTGAAGCGCGGGTCGAAGGCGTGCTTGCGGGCGTAGACGTAGGCGACCGCGGCGATGGAGAGTGCGACCGCGTGCGAGGCCATGTGCAGGCCGTCCGCGAGCAGCGCCATCGAGCCGAACGCCACCCCCGCGACGATCTCCACCACCATCGTCGCCGCGGTGAGAACGACGACGATCCAGGTGCGTCGCTCACCGGCGCGGCTCTCCTCCTGTCCGAAGGAGTGCTCGTGTGGACCGGGGGGGGAGTGTGGGAATCGCATCGGCGAAGGATACGAAGCCGGTCGACCGTTCATGATCCGAGACTCGTGAGAGTCTTCCCGACGGCGCTCTCCGCTTGTTGCTACGGCCCCGAGAAGAGCCCGTCGAGGTGGCGATCCACCACTCCCAGCTTCCGCGCCTCGGTCGCGTGCAACCGGGCGCTCTCCAGCTCGTTCTGCGAGAGGGAGCGGAGCGCCATCATCCGGTGGCCGCGCGCGGCATGCTCGCGTGCTCCGGCGGCATCACCTTCGGCCTCGAGGATCCCGGCGAGGTTGAGCTCGAGGAAGCCGGCGCGCGGGATCCTCTCGAGCCATTCGATCGCGGTCGTTCTCGCCTCGGGAACACGGCCCGCCCGCAGCAGCGCCGCGACCAGGTTCTCGGCGGCCTCGGGGTAGTCCGGTTCGATCCGCAGTGCTCGCCGATAGCCTTTGAGCGCCCGCTCGAGCTCGGCCCCTCCGCCAGCCTGCCAGCGTCGTTCGTGGCACAACCCGAGCAGGTACGCACCGCGCGCGTCGTCGCCCAGGCGGTTCGCTTCCTCGAGGGTGGCCAGCGCCTCGTCCGAGGTGCGATCGCGCTGCATCGCGAGAAAACCCTCCTGGACCCAGCCGTCCCCGGGCAGGACGAGCCGTACGCCGGTCCAGTTCGGCGCGGTGCAGAGCAGCGCGCCGCCGAGCCACCAGAGCTCGCGCCTCGAGCGGGTGCTCGCCACGGCGATCCCCGCCGCCGCGCAGAGGAAGGGCAGGGCGGGGAAGCGGTAGCGGGCGCAGGTGGCGAAGAGGACGTTGGCCGCGAGCACGCCGGCGACCGCCAGCCATAGGACTGTCGGCCGTCGCCGGCACAGACCGACCAAGGCCAGCGGAGCGATCAGCGCAAAGCTCCAGAGCAGGAGCTTCGCCGGGGGCATCCGCTCCAGCCCGTGACGGAAGTCGGCGGAGGCGACGATCTCGGTTCCGTGCCAGAAGAGCTGGAGCTTGTTCGAGAGCGTGCGAATGGCTCCTCCGGGATCGGCGAGCACCTCGAGCTCGAGTAGCCGGTACTGTTCCTCATCGAGGTCGCGCAAGGGCTCGTGCTGGTACTGGCTCTCGACCGCCTGCCAGCGCAGCGCGTGGTAGCGCGGACCCGGTCGGATGTCGGTGATCCCGCTGCGCTGTCCGGAGTTGGCCAGCCGCAGGTTCAGTCCGCCTCCCTCGGGCCACGAGCGTCCGCCGAACGTCGTGCCGAGGAGCACGGCCACCCCGAGCGCTCCGACCAGCGCGTACCGCCGCCGGCGCACGGCCCAGACCAGCAAGAGGAGCGCCGCGGGCAGGAGGGAGAGGCGCGCGAAGATCGAGGCGGCGAGCAAGGCCCCGGCCAGCAGGGCGGAGCCGCGGCCCGGCGAGTCGGTATCTCGGGCGAGCAGCGCCGCTCCCCAGACGAGCAGCGCCGCGGCGAAGACGGTCGGCAGCGGCTGAACGGAGAAGGCGAGCGTGCTGCCGGACAAGGCGTACAGGAGCGCGGCGACGACCGCGGCGCGCCGCCCGGCGAGCCGGAACGTGAGGAAGGCCACACCCAGGAGCACCGCTACCGACGAGACGAGGCCGCAGAGCGCCACGGTCCAGGGGACCTCGCCGGTGAGCCCGAGCACCCAGCCCAGCAGTGCCGGGTAGAGCGGGCTCTTCGTCTCGAACGGCCCGGCGCTCCCCTCGAGGGCGAGCGCCAGCACCTCGGCGCCGTCGATGACGCCTTCACCCTGGAACGGCCCGTGGATCCACGCCCACCCCGCCCAGAGGATCAGGGCGGCGTGAAGGCCGGCAATGGTGAGGATCGCGCGCCAGGGCACTGGATGACAGTACGGAGTCCGACTCTCAGCGGATGTTCCCCGGAGGCGCGTTCAGGTCGGTCATGTTCTTCCTGTACCACGCCATCCACGCCGAATGAAAGCGCTTGCGGTCCCATTTCGGCGGCGTGCTCAGGGCGTTCTTCTCGGCGAACTTCGTGAGCATGTCGTGAAGGGTCTCGACGACGGCCGTCGCCTCGTCCAGGCGCTCCTGAAACGTGGCGACCCTCGCCTCCTTCTCCTTCTGCTTGCGGGCGACCCACTGCTCCTTGCTCCCCTTGTACCAGCCCGGTGTCCTGGGCAGCCTGGTGCGGCGAGCCTTCTTCACCTGGTCTTCGGTCTCGCGGAGCATCTTCACGAACGGCTTCAGCGAACCGATCACGGGCTCGACCGACGAGGCGGTGCCGAACGCCAGGAGGCTCTCCACGACCACCTCTCGATTCAGCCGCATCTCGTCAGGCAGCAGCAGCTTCTCCAGCGCAGCGATGGAACGATCGTCGGGAATCGTTGCGAGGCATCGGGCGAAGGCGCCGCGGGTCTCGTTCAGCGCCTCGAGCTTCTCGTCCAGCACCATCGCCTCATCGAGCGCATCGATCTTCTCCTGGAGGTCATCGAGAGTCACCTCCTTGCCTTTCTTCTTCGGTGATTCCCTCGTGACCACGGCTTCCAGCTCGAGGAAGCGCTCCATCTGCTCCTCCAGTTCACGGGTCAGGGGATCGACCGCGGCGATCATCATCTCCAGGGTGGTCCGCCGGTGCTGCCCATCGGCCAGGAGCTCCGCGGCCCTCTTCTTGACCAGGGTCGACTCGACCACGAGCATCGAGCCCAGGAGCCGCGCGACGGTGGGGGAGGGCGCGTTCGAGTGCGCCTGCGTCAGCGCGGCGATCTCCTCCATCGCCTCGATCCGACGCTTCTCGCTGCGGCGCTCGAGCTTCGGCTTCTGAGCTTTCAGCACCTCGGTTTCTCGGGCGAGGTGCGCGTCACACAGGACGACCTCGTGATCACCCTGGCAGGCGTCGCATTGCTCCGGCGGGAGTGCTGGCGAGCCGGCGTGCGAGAGTGGGAGGCTGGCCCAGATGAGGCTCCACAGGAGCACGGCCGTGAGCACGACCTGGCGGGCAGTGGATGAAACGCGTCGTCTGTTCGAGTCACTCGCCGGTGTTCGACAGGACATGGTCTCTCTCCTCTTCGATGGGCAAGGTGGTCAGTCGCCCGGCCGACGGAGGCGATCGCTCGGGCCGGGCCGATGCGGGGAAAGGCTACTCGATCGCCCCGTCCTCGGGGCGATCGAGACCCTCGGATCCCGCCTCGCGCTGTTCGAAGAGCGTTTACCCGGCGCTCTCCAGGAACTCACCGAAGCGCGCCAGGCTGGCCGCGAAACCGGCGCGGCCGAAGCCGACCCGGAAGTGACGGTCGTCGGAGCCCAGACACTCTCCGGGCAGGAGCAGGACTCCCTGGCGCTCCAGGGCGGTCTCGCAGAATCCTCTCGCGGAGCGTTCCCCGCGCAGCCCGACGAGCGCCACCGACCCCGCGCGCGGTCGGTTCCAGCGCAGCAGCTCCGCGTGCCGCGCGAAGAGAGTGTCGGCGAGGCGAAGGTTCTCCATCACGATGCTCCGGCACCGCCGCGCCAGCTTCTCGGCGACTCCGAGGGCGATGGTGCCCAGCCGCTCGCTCGGCGCGCTGGCGCAGATCGAGGTGTAGTCCTTCCAGCCGAAGAGCCGCTCGCGCAGTGCGGAGTCGTGCACCGCCAGCCAGCCGCTGCGCAGCCCCGGGAGGCCGTAGGTCTTGGAAAGTCCGCTCAACGTGAGCGTCCGTGACCCGACCTCGCACCCCGAGGCGAGACGCGCCTCCCGCTTGTACTCCAGCCCGCGGTACATCTCGTCGCAGAAGAGCCACGCCCCGGAGCGCTCGACCTCCCGGACGATCGTCCGCCACTCCTCGACGGTGGGCAGGACTCCGGTCGGGTTGTGCGGGAAGTTGACGATCACCAGCTTCGGCCGGCGCTCGAGGTGCTCTCGCAGCGAGTCCAGATCGAGCCGCCACCCCCCCGGTGGTTCGTCGCTCTCGACCACGGGCCAGCGCACGACTGCGCAGCCGAGGTGCGCGGCGAGATTGTGCAACGAGTCGTAGCAGGGGCTGACCACGACCACCTCGTCCCCCGGTTCGAGGAGGGCGTGCATGGCGATGAAGATCCCTTCCTCGGGGGAGGAGAGGCCGACCACCTCTTCGGGGTCGACGCCCTCGTACAGCCCGGCGATCCGCTCGCGCAGATCCAGGGCTCCCCGCGTGTCGGTGTAGCCGAGCCGCAGGTCACCCAGCGCCCGGTGATCGGTGCCCGCGATCTCGAGCAGCTCGTCGATCGAGAGCGTCTCGCAGTCGGAGGCGCAGAGCAGGTGCGGCGCGGTGAACTCGTGCTCGGCGAAGAAGCGTTCGGTCTCGAAAGGGACGATCTCCATGGGTGGATTCTACTCGCTCCGCGGCGAACCTCGTCACCCTCGGTCGTTCCCGACGAGCTCCTCCAGCCGGGCCCGCCCGCGCTCCAGCTCCTCGTCGAGCTCCGCCCGCCGCCTGTCGAGCCCGCGCTGGATCTCCTCGACCTCTCCGGCGGCCTGTCGCGCGTGGTCTCGAGCCCGGGTGATCCGGTTCTGGACGAACGCGTCGACGAGGAATCCGTCGAGGAAGTAGTCGAGCGAGACGTGCAAGGGCTCGAGGTCGATCGTCGGCAGTGAGATCTCGCCGACGTCGCGGAGCTCCTGCTCGAAGTCCCACAATGCGTGCCCGGCGTGCTCGAGCCACTGGCGGGCCTCGTCGAGCTTGCCGTGCTTGATCGCGGTGGCGATCAGCCCGCCGCCGAGCATGTCGTACAGCCCCCAGCGCCCCGCGCTCTGCAGGATCTCGTGGGCCTTGTCCAGCGCATTGCCCGCGTCATCTCCGGCGGTCTGCGCCTCCTTGATCTCCCGCCGCTCGCGCAACAGCTCGTCCCGCTGCCGGAGCAGGGCGTCGACCTCGCGGCCGCGCGGGCTGGAGTCGAGGCGCAGCTCCTGTTCGCGGCGCAGGGACAGAGCCTCGACCTCCTTCTCCGCGCCCTCCAGCTCCGCCGCGCGGGCCTCCAGCGTCGCGAGCTTCTCCCGGCGAAGGTCACGCTCGGCGCAGGCGTCGCGGTAGCGAATCTTCGCCTCCGCCGCCTCGGCCTCTTCCTTCTTCAAGAGCTCCTTGCGGTCGCCCATCACCGTCCGCCAGAGCGCCTGGAAACCGAGTCCCTGCAGCTTCTCCACGTCCTCGCGCTCCAGCTCGTACCGGCGGCGGAGCTCGGCACAGCGCTGCTCGAGCTCTTCGTCGCGCTGCCGCTGGATCGCCGCTCGCTCCAGGAGGCGCCGGTGCTCTTCGACGCGCGCCTGGGCGCTTTCCCACTCTTCTCGCCAGGTCGGGACCATTCGAATACCGCTCGGTGAATGCTCTGAATCGGGGGGTCGACAGGGTGCAGCCTACGCTTCGCGGGTCGACCCATTCAACTGGAATGGGGAGGGCTCACGGCCGAGCCGCCGAGCTAGACTGGGGCCGGAGAGAACCAAAATGGGCTACTTCAAGCGCAAGATCGACCGCGCGCGCTGCCGAGACCTGATCCGCGGCCTGGACCGGCGGGGCGGCGAGAGGCAGGGCTGGTACTCCTGGGACGGCGAGTCCTGGGGCGAGATCGGTCGGGTCCGCTACGTGCGCTTCTCGATCGTCGAGAGGGACGACTGGAGTGGACGGCGATGCGGCGTCTTCGTCGCGGCGGGCGATCTCCGGCGCGAGGGGCGAGTCGCCGGGGAGTACGTCGAGCGGTTGAACGAGGTCCTGAGGTGGTTCGGCGAGTATCTTCCTTCGCCCGATCTCGACGAGGAGACCGCGATCTTCTTCTTCAAGTCGGACGGCGGTGAGTGCGTGAGCCGCGTCTGGGACCTGATCTGGATCCTCCGCGAGCACGGTCTCCACGTCGAGCTGCAGCGCGTCGACCAGCCGGGGCGAGTGGTCTACGAGGACGACTACCAGGTGGCGGCGATTCCGTGGAGGGTCTCGCGGGAGCTGTGAGCTGGCTCTGTCCCCGCGAGATCGACAGCGGAGTGAATTCGCCGGCGCTCGCCCTGTACAGCCCGGCCAAATCGGGGTGAGGGTCGGCGGCTTCGTTTCCATTCCGGTACCTTGACGTCGCCCCGGACCCGCCCGTCGACCGCAGCGCTGGCGCGCCACCAGAAATGACCATGAAGGAACACCGCAAACTGATCTGGAGCTTCTTCTCGTCCCTGGCCCTCGTGATCCCAGTTGCGCTGTTGCCGGGTTGCGGGAAGGACGACGAGCCGGTG
This sequence comes from uncultured Planctomycetaceae bacterium, assembly GCA_964496575.1. Taxonomy (GTDB): domain Bacteria; phylum Planctomycetota; class UBA1135; order UBA1135; genus CAZCAC01. The sequence goes on from CAZCAC010000072.1 coordinate 25,038, forward strand.
CATCTCGGGCTGGACCTGAGCGCCGGGGGGGCGTGTCTGACGTATCGGGTGGACTGGGACGAGGCCCTCGAGGGAGGCATCATCACCCAGGACCAGTACGAATCGAGGGACGAGCTGGTGCGGCAGGTGATCGAGATCCTGCGCGAGCGAGTCGATCCCAGCGGCGAGCGAGAGCTCTTCTGGGAGATCGAGGGGAAGGACCGCTTCGTCGTCCAGATCCCGGCCGACCCGGCCGATGCCGACGATACCGAACAGGTTCGTTCCCGGATCGAGACTCGCGGCTTGTTGCAGTTCTTGATCGCCGCCGAGGAGGGGGACTTTCCTCCCGGGACCAGTCTGACCGGCGAACGGACCAGGGCCGAGGAGTGGCGGCGGGCGAATCCGGAGGCCCCGTGGTCGGTGTACAACGAGTCACTGGCGACCGGTGACCAGAAGACCCATGACCTGCGCGTGTTCCCGAGGCGAGTCGTCGACAGGGAGACGGGTCAGGTCCAACCGGCGGGGATCGAGCTGCTCTGGAACCAGAAGGAGGAGTGGACCTTCACCGACGCCGATCTGCTGAGCGTCTACCCGACCACCGATCGAATGGGCTACCCGGTCCTCGGCCTGGAGCTGGACCCGGGGAGGGGGGCCGATTTCAGCGAGTTCACGACCGAGTACATCGACAGAGGACTCGCCATCGTTATCGACGGCGTGATCGTGAGCCTGGCGACGATCAGGACCACGCTGGGCACGGAGTTCATCATCGACGGGCCGTTCAGTGCTGCCGATATCGGGGCGATGCTCAGCCTGCTCCGCTCGGGCTCGTTGGTCGTGACCCCGGTGCTGGAGAGCGTGGAGCAGGTGGTTCCGGGGGCGAACCAGAGCGGCGATTGAGCGGCTGGAGCTTCGAGCTCGTCGGCCTGGAATCGGGCGGGAATGCCGATCGGTTGTAACGTTTCCAGGGAATGCTCCCCTTCCCTATTCGGTGCACGAATCACAGTCTCGACCGATTGCCAGGGATGAACACCTCACGTATTCTCGAACCGGAAGAGCGCTTCGATGCGCTCCGCGCGGCTGATTCCCGGGAGAGAGATGGACCTCGAGGATCTGGAAAAGCAGCACTCCTGGTTGAAGCGGAGAGCGCGTCGGCTGATGGGCTCTCGGCTGCGCGCGTGGATGGAGAGTGGCGATCTCGCGCAGGAGACCGAGCGAGAGGCTCTGCACACGATCGACGGCAAGCGCTTCCCGAACCTCGCCGCGTTCCGCGGCTGGTTGCTGAAGATCCTGTGTCACCACGCGGCGAACGAGTCACGACGCCGTGGGCTGGACCTCGTCGACGCGCGGTGGTCGCGAATGTCGGGCAACGAGCAGACGCCCTCGCGGGTAGCGACGGCTCGCGATTCGGGGCGCTGGATCCGTGGTCGCCTCCGCAGCCTTACCGAGCGCGAGCGTCAGGTGGTGCTCGCGCGTGTGATAGATGGGGAATCCTTCCGAGACATTGGCGAGCGGCTGGAGATCTCCGAGGGAAACGCCCGCGTCATTTTCCACCGCAGCTTGCAGAAGCTACGCGAGCGTGATGAAGATGAGTGACGTCCAGCTCCCCGAATCGGACGCGCTGTGGGACGAGTGGTGCGAGGCGCGCGCCTCCAACCCGGAGCTGCGGGCCGAGACCTTCGCCGCGCGTTTCGGCGAGCGGAGTGCAGAGGCGTTCGATCGGCTCACCACCTTGCTGGCGGTCGAGGAGGAGGCTCCGTTGCCCTCGCTGGTGCGAGTGCTCCAGCCCGACGAGGACGGTCATCTGCGTTTCGCCGGCTTCACGCTGCTGCGCGAGCTGGGGGAGGGCTCGGCGGGGCTCGTGTACGAGGCGATCGACGAACGGCCCGAAGGTAATGGCGAGCACATCGCGCTCAAGCTGCTGAACCCGAGCCTCGGCAACGGCGCCGCCAGCCGCGACGCGATCCTGCGCGAGGCGCGGATCACCGCCCGGCTCGATCACCCTTCGATCGTGCGAGTGGTCGCCAGCGGCGTCGAGCAGGGTTACGCGTGGGTCGCGACGGAGCTGATCGAGGGGGAGCCGGTGGAACGTTTGATCGACGACGACCGTACGCCCGCGGACCGGGTCGCGTTGGCGCTGGAGGTGGGTTTGTCGATCGCCTCCGCGTTGGAGCACGCCCACGAGCGCGGGGTGTTGCACCGCGACCTGAAGCCCTCGAACGTGGTGCGCGCCACGGACGGCGTGGTGAAGGTCCTCGACTTCGGCCTGGCCAGGCGTGAGGGCGCGGCGTTCGGGGTGAGTCGTACGGGCGAGGTGGTGGGCACGCCGCTGTACATGGCGCCGGAGCAGCTGCGCGGGGTGCGCGACCTCGACGGGAGGGCGGATCTCTACGCGCTAGGCCTGGTGATGCTCGAGTTGGCGACGGGGAAGCGGCTCCTCGTGCGCGAAGGAGCGCTGAAGACGCTGGCGAGGATCGCGCGGGGGAGTGGGAGGTTCTCGGCGAGGTTCTTAGCCGGGTTGCCCAAAGGACTCGCGGGGGTGCTGTCGCGATTGCTGGAGCCGGACCGGCGCGATCGGTACGTGGATGCGGCAGCGCTGATCGGGGATCTGAAGGCGTTGCGGGAGGGGCGAAAGCCCGGCCTGCGGAGGCTGGGACCGGGGGTGCGGTTCTGGCACTGGGTCGTGCGACGACCGGTCAGGACGGTGGGACTCGTGCTGATGGCCGGCGCACTTGTCTGGCTGGGTTCGTGGTCTTCGAACAAACTGCCGATCTCGATTGCGGTCGACGCGCTCGAGGTGCGTCCATCCGGAGTGTGGGTGGACGGAGACCAGACAGTGGCGAGCCTCCCCCTCAGCCTCTCCCTCTGGATCCGGGGCGCGCACGAGCTAGAGTTCTTCGACGGCACGTATCGCTACACCTTCACCATCGACGTGCAGGATGGAGGCGCGAGTCGCTTCTTTCTGCCCTTCGGCCGAATCTACAGTCAGCAAAGGCCCCTGCCCGAGCTTTCCGGCAAGTGGGCGGGAGAGCCGGTCGGATTCGTTCAGGTTGGGGTGCGCCCGGCGGATCGCTCGGATCACCACGGGAGCTTCGGCGTGGCCCTCAGTTGCCCTGGGACACTCGAGGCGACTGCGCCCGGAATCAGCACCTTTCCGCTTCCGGTAAGCGAGGAGCCCTACACCCTTCGTATCGAGTGCATCGGATACCGTCCGCGAGAGATCCCGATCTCCATCCACGACGGTAGGACGCGATCGGTGATGGTCGAGCTCGATTCGGTCGAGGATCCCTGGCATAGCATCCTGGTGAGCAGTCCGCTCGATCCCCTTGTCGACCCTGATCGGGTACAGATGGAGAACCTGGCGCTGCGCTGGGAGACGAAGGAGCGTGACGGGTACTCGGACACCCTCGTCCATCGCGTCGGGTTGGGAGTGGTCGATCCATCGCGGGAGGGCGTGCTGCGCTTCACGATCCCGCTGCCGGACGAGATCGAAGACATCGAGGAGATCCAGGTACTCGGGATCGCTGACCCCGAGCTCTACCTCGATGTCCACCCCGACCAGTGGCTGCTCATCGAGATGGGGGCGAGCGCGGAGGCCCTCCACCCGATGCTCCCCTGGGGTGCTGCCCCCTGGGACAGCGATCGAGGGCGGGCCCTGGACCCATCCATTCAGGAGGAGCTCCGTCGCGCTCTGCGCGAATCGGGCGCGCGAGAGCTTCACGTTCGCTACCGAGCATTCGGGGAGGCGGCCTGGATCCTGCGGACGAACGCCCTGCCCCGCCGCAAGTCCGATCGCACCGTGCACTGGGATCCGGCCTTGCGCCTTCGAGTGCGTGGTGTGGGATCGGAGGTCGAGAAGCGAGCGCCGGTGGTCGACACATCAACAGCCGGTCGTCCGGATGCGCAGACCGTCATCGATCTCAGTACGGAGGATGGGGTCTTCACCTTCGATGGGGGCCCGCCGGGTGAGCTCGTGTCCTTCAACTCCGCCGGCGGTAGGGACGTCGATGGGGACGGAGTCAATGACTTTGCGCTGCACGTGCACGAGCACCCCGATCACGTGGAGATTCGCTCGGGAAAGGACGGGGCGCTCCTGCTCGAACTCGACGGGGACCCGGGTGACGACTACGGTCACGGCCTCGTCTTCGTTCCCGACCTCGACGGCGATGGTGCCGCCGAGCTGCTGGTGAGCGCGCCGCAGCACGGCTCCAGAAGCGGGGATAGGACGGGCTACGTCGTGCTCCACTCGGGGCGCACGGGGGTCGTACTCGGGCGTGTGGCGGGGACGAGCCTGAACCAGAATCTCGGCCTCGGCTTCGGCCTCGACTACCTCGGCGAGCTGGGCGGCCCGGGGAGCCACGCCGCCATCGTCTCGACCACCGAGAGCGAGGCGGGAGGCTGGGGATGTGCCAAGTTGCTGAGCCTGCCTGAGCTTCGCGTGCTGGCGCACCTCCCCGGTCACGAGCAGTGTGACCACTTCGGACATTCCAGCTGCGGGGTTGGCGACGTGAACGCTGACGGGGTACCCGATTTCGCGGTGGGTGCGTACCACGAGGATGCTCCGTTCTGGGACTCGGGGGCGGTCTATGTTCATTCGGGGGATGCTGCTGCGGAGTTTCCGCTGATTCACAAGATCGTTGGAGAGGGCGTGTTCGACCTCCTGGGCAAGTACGTGGCCTTCGGCGGCGATCAGGATCGCGATGGGCACGCGGACCTGTTGACCTTCTCCAAGACCCACGGGATCCTCGTGCTCTCCGGCAGCACATGGAGAGTCTTGCACACTTATCCGCCAGCGACCGAAGGAGAGGAGTACTGTCTGCCGCGCCTGGTCAACGACTTCAACCACGATCACCTTCGGGACATCGCCGTGCACGGCCGACGGAAGATGAAGTTCGGGATCGAGCCAGAAGTATGGGTGCCCTTCGCCATCGTCTTCTCCACCGCTACAGAGGTGCCGTTGCTGGAGGTCGTCGGTGCGCCTGGTGGTGCGCCCTCTGTGGCTCCAGCTCCGGATGTCAACGGAGATGGCCTCGACGATCTGTTGGTAGGAATGGGCAGGCGTGAGGGAGAGGTGCGGCCGAGGATGCTGTTCGTGCTGGCCAGGAAGTAGGCGCAGGACCGCGGTTTTCCGGAGTCAGGCGTAGCGAATGTCCGCCGGAACCACCTTCTCCAGTTGAGAGTCATCAATCTCACTCCCTGCCGTCCGTCCCCGATTCGGTGTTTTCATCCCCGAAGGTGAGGAGAACCTCATGCGCAAGCAGTCCCTGCCAACCTATCCCCTCCTCGCGGTGCTCGGTGCCCTGTGCTGCCCTGAGCCGGCCGGGGCCCAGCAACAAGTGTTTCACTACGCTGACCCGACCCCGCACCGCTTCGCATATTCGGTCGCGGTTTTGGACGATCTCGACGGTGACGGCACCCCCGAGATCGGAATCGGATCCTGGGGGGACGGTCCCTTCATCATCTCGGGCATGACGGGTACCGTTCTGTACCACTCGACGGTAGGTTCCGATGTGGAGGCCTATGGCGTGTCCATCGACGGTCTCCCGGACATCACCGGCGACGGAATCGCGGAGTACCTGATCGGCTCGCGGGAGTCCCTCGGTTCGACTCCGCTTCACGAGGTTCGTTCAGGAGCTGATGGGTCACTCGTTCGCTCCCACGCCTTCTCCGGTTTCGAGATCACCCAGCACGACGATCTGGACGGAGATGGTTGGGCCGACTACGCACTCGTCGATGAACGCACCATGCAGATCCGATCGGGGGTCAGCGGGGCAGTGCTCAGCGAGTGGACCATACCTCCCGGACACGGCGACCGGCTGAATCGAGTGGCGAGGACCGGCGACGTGAACGGCGACGGGATCCCCGATGTGGTGGGCGGCCAGTGGGACTGGACCCAGGGAGGGGGCGTCGGACCGGGTCGAGTCCACATGTTCTCCGGTGCCGGTGGTTCGCGGCTCTGGACGGTCCTCGGTGACGACATCCCGGACTTTCTCGGGATGGACGTCACCGGAGACATCGATGTAAACACCGATGGCACTCCGGATGTGGTCGCCATCACCGGTCCTTGGGGCCATGCCGTGGAGTACGTTCGGGTCCTGTCGGGTCAGGATGGCTCCCTGCTCCGTGATGAGTATCTTCCTCCGGCCCTGCAGACGGACCTATTCTGGCGCTACGCGGTCGTGACGCTCCAGGATCTTGACGGCGACGGAATCGCCGAGTACGCGATCGGGGGCGCCGACAACAGCTGCGACGGGGTCGTCGAGCTGCGCTCCGGGGCCAGCGGGGCGCAGCTCCTGCAGCTCACCGGATCCTCCGGCTTCGGGACGAGCCTGGATGGGTCCCGGGACTGGGATGGCGACGGCTTGGCGGATCTCGCCGTGGGGGCAGTGGACTGCAGCCACTACGGCGGCGAAGTGTTCGTCTACTCCTTCGCCGACCTGTTCGACTGCAACGGCAATGGCATCCCCGATGGGGCGGACCTCGCTTCCGGTGCGAGCCAGGACTGCAATCTCAATCAAATCCCTGATGAGTGCGATGTAGCGGGTGGGATCAGCCTGGACTGCAACGACAATGGAATCCCCGATGAGTGCGATCCCGACTTGAACGGCAACGGCATTCCCGACGATTGTGAGTGCTTCGCAACCAACTACTGCACCGCCAATGACAACACCACCGGCGAGCCCGCCATCATCGGCATGGCTGGGATCCCGAGCATCTCGCTCAACGACTTCCACCTACGCGCAGGGCCACTGCCTCCGAACGACTTCGGGCTCTTCTTCTTCGGTCCCTATGATCGGGATCCCTGGCCACACGGCTCGGGCTATCTCTGCATTGCGGCTGCGGGTATGGAGCGGCTGAATCCGCCGGACCTGAGCAACGCCGCCGGCTTCGTCGTCCGCCAGTTCGACTTCACCGATGTGCCCGGCGACCCGATCCAGCCCGGCGACACGCGCTACTTCCAGTACTGGTATCGCGACCACCCGGCGGTGGGGGATCCGTGGAACTTCACCGATGGGCTCGAGGTGGTCTTCTGTCCCTAGTAGCTCGTTGGTGGATTCGCTCCGCGTCATGGCGCCGTCCTCCAACCCAACTCAACACCTCCCCGCCTCACCGGTTCTACCGATTCACCCGCATTCGTGCTACGGAACCGCGATCTCCTCCGACACTTCCGTGATTCAGGGGGCATCACGATGACCGCGGAAGTGGCGATGGAGAACGCGGTTCCGTATCCGTGTCTCTCGAATGCCCGATTCACACCGGAACCGTCGCCACGGCGAGGGGTTTGTCTTCAGAGTCGGATCGAGAACCGACCTCTAGCCCGGACTATTCATGAAGATGTGCTCCATACACAGCAACTCGGTTCCTGGTGGTGCTTTGCGGGTTCTGGCGACGCAGGCGACCCTGAACGGGTCGTCGAGGAAGCCAGGCTCCGAGAAGTGCCTCCAGGGGCCGAGAGGCCGTCGAAGACGGCCGGTTGCGAAGTCTGGTGTGCATGTTCATGCATGGTCCGGGCTCGACTCCAACCCCAACTCCACTGCTTTTCAATGCCCCGAATCCACTCTCTCCTCTTGGTCACGGCCGCGCTCGCTTCCCAGGCTCTCGGGAGCTCATCAGGCCAGGTGCCTTACGATTTCTCCTCCGCGGAGTACTTGCTACGATCCGAGCTCCGGGACCTCGAGGGACACGTCGCGGTGATCGTACGGCAGGATGGTACCGAGCTGTTCCGCTTCCAGGCCGGAGACATCCACTACGACACGAAGACGCGACTCGCCTCGTTCACCAAGACCATCTCGGCCGGGGTCATCCTCGCCCTTCGCGACGATCAAGTACTTTCGCTCGACGAGCGCCTGGGGAGCTCCTTCCCGCTGTTCGACGCGAGGGGAATCGGCGACCCCACCATCCTGGACTGCTGGTCGATGCGGCACGGAATCGACGCTCCCATCGCGTACGAGCGAGACCCGAGGTTCACGCTGGAACAATCGGTCGCCCTGATCGGCCTGACCGGCACGCTCGTGTTCCGTCCCGGCACACGGCTGGGCTACGACGGCGCCGGGATGCAGACCACCGGGCAACTCGCCGTCCTTCGCACCGGTGCGGAGTGGGAGGACATCGCCCGAGCACGGATCCTCGATCGCTGCGGTATGCCCGAGGCGGACTACGGGTAGTTCGGCCTCAATCCGGCCATCGCGGGAGGGTTGCGCAGCAGCGCCGAGGAGACGATCAACTACGCACAGATGATCGTCGATCGAGGGTGGTTCGCAGGCGCGCGGGTGCTTTCGAATGACTCGATCGAACAGCTCTTCGCCAACGAGACCCGCGGGCTGCCCGAGTACTACACGCCCTTCCCGCCGGCTCATCCCCTCTATCCCTACGGAACTGATCCCGACTACGGCTTCGGCGGCTGGATCCTGGCGGAGGACCCCGCCACCGGTCACGTCGAGGAGATTCTCGGCGCCGGTGCCTGGGGAAGCTACCTCTGGGTCGATCGAAGGCGAGGGCTCACCGCCGTCCTGATCACGGACATCACTCCGGGGACTCAGACTTCGATGGACGCGGCCCTCGGGCTCTTCGACGTCGCTCGCCGCCAGGTCGAGGTGGCGCAGGTCCAGCAGGTCGTTGCGACTCCCGAGGTGGGCGGGATGCGCCTCGAATGGCGGCCCGCCCCCGGCTCGGTCGCGACGAGAGTCTACGGCTCGGCGACCCCGATCCGAGACGTCTTCACGTTGCGCGAATCAGTGATTCTGGCCGAGACGAACGCGGGAGCGGCAACCGTGCCGGTCCAGGAGCACTACGCCGCCGTGGCCGTCTTCGACGCGCTGGTCAACACCGCCCTTGTTCCGGAAGGAAACACCATCGCGGTGCCCTGATGCAGCGTACTTCCACAACGACGAATCGCCATCCGTGTCGAGACGCTGCTGATGGAGACCGAACGCATGAACGGTCTCTTCGTGAAGAAGCGATACTGCCGACCTGCCGACGAGATGAGGGATAGGAACTCCGGGTGTCTCTCCAACCGCAGGGGCCGACATCATGATCATCTTGTGCCTCGCCGTGGTCCGCCTGGAGCCACCTGAGTGCGCAGTTCGTGCCCCTGATGATCAGCGAGATCAGGACCCCATTGCCAACTTGATGTCACCTCGGGTGGGAGCGATCACTGTAGGGCAGCGAACCCGAGGGCTTAGCCAACTTCGCGATCAATCCACCCTCGCCACCCTCTCCGGGTGCAGATGCTCCCGGAAGTACTCGCGCTCCGCCACGGAGATGTATTCCCCGCCGCTGCCCATCGAGTGGTCCGCCTGGGGCACGATGATCAGGTCGTGCTGCTTCCCGGCCTGGATCAAGGCGTGGGTCATCTTCATCGTCGTCGAGATCGGCGCGTTGACGTCGCTCGTGCCGTGGATCAGGAGCAGCTTGCCCCGCAGCTGGTCCGCGAGCTCGATGCTCGAAGCGGCTTCGTAGCCTTCGGGGTTGTGCTCCGGCGTGCCCATGTAGCCCTCGATCGCCGCCGCCGCGTGGTCGTAGAGGTCGTAGACCGGCGCCGCCGCCACGCCCACGTGATAGACCTCCGGGTGAGTCACCATCGCGCGCACGGTCATGTATCCTCCCCACGATCCGCCGAAGATACCCACCCGGTCGAGATCGATGTACGGGCGCTCCGCCGCCAGCGCGTGCAGCGCCGCCGCGTGGTCGGGGATCTCGTTCTGGCCAAAACTCCGGTAGACGACGTCCTGGAAGGCCTTGCTGCGACCCGTGGTGCCGCGACCGTCGACGACCATCACCAGGAAGCCCAGCTCGGCGTAGGCCTGCGCCCGGATGCCGACGAAGTCGACGAAGGTGTGCGGCACCCAGGAGACGAACGGGCCGTTGTAGATGCTGTCCAGGATCGGGTACTTGCGTGACGGGTCGAAGTCGTGCGGCTTGAAGAGCAAGCCGTGCAGTGGCGTCGTGCCGTCCGCCGCGGGCACGATGAACTTCTCGGGAGGAGACCAGCCGCTCTCCTCCAGGCCGCTGATGTCCGCCTCGGCGACCACGCACAAGAGCTCGCCATCGGCGCGGCGGTACTCGGTGCGCGGCGGGTGAAGCGGCGAGGAGAAGGTGTCGAGGAAGGTGTTCTTCGACGGCGAGAACAGAATCGCGTGCTCCCCGGGGCCCTCGGTCAGGCGCTGAAAGCCGCTGCCGTCGAGGTGAGCGCGGTAGAGGTGCGTCTCGTAGGGGTCCTTCTCGGCGTGCGCGGTGAAGTAGACCCAGCCCCGCTCCAGGTCGATCGCCTGGACCGCCTCGATCGGGAACTCGCCGCTCGTGACCTGTGCGAGCTCCTTCCCCGAAGAGTCGTACAGGTAGAGGTGGCGCCAGCCCGAACGATCGGAGCGCCACAGGAAGCGCTCGTCGTCCCCGACGTCGGTGAGGAGTCCCGCCATGGTGACCAGGAGCTCCAGCCCGCCGATGAAGGTCTCGCTGGTCTCGGTCAGCACCACTCGCGACTCGCCCGTCTGCGGATTCGCGGCGAGCACCTCGAGCTTCTGGAACTCACGGTGCAGCCGGAAGAGGACCAGCTCCGAGCCGTCCTCGCGCCAGCCGATCGGAAAGACGTACTCGTCCTCGCGCCCCGTACCCTCCACTCGCGTTCGATCGCCCGACTCCACCTCGATGATCCAGACCTCGCTGAGCGGCACCGCCTGACCGGAGCGTGAATACGGGAAGAACTCGATCTCCTCGGTGGCCTGCAGCCAGTCGATCACCGGCAGCTTGGGGACCTCGCGCGAGTCGCTGCGCGTGGCGGCGATCCGTTTCCCGTCGGACGACCAGACGCCGCCGCCCCACTCGAGGTCCTCCTCCCCGTCCTCGGTCAGCGGCGTGACCTCGTCCTCCTCCCCGTCCTCGGTCAGCGGCGTGACCTCGTCGTTCTCCACGTGACGCAGGGAGAGGTTGTTCTCCTCGGCGCGCAGCAGCACCTCACCGTCGGGAGAGGGCACCTCCCGGATCGCCTCCGCCCCGACGGTGAAACCCGCACGCAGGGTCTGTGGCCTGGCGCGCTGCTCCCGCTCGACCTCCTCCTCGGGCACCTCGGTCAACGAGTAGTCGGCGAGGCGCAGGTCGTAGACGCTTCGCTTGATCTTGAACCGAACCGTCTCGCCCTCGTCGCGAAAGGTGAAGCTGCCAAAGGGAATTCCCTCGCCGCGCGGGGCCCTGCCCGTCGCCTCCTCGATCGCCGCACGCACGCGTTCCCGATCGAAGAGCGGCCGCGGACCCTCGCCGTCGGGGCGCTGCACCAGGAAGACCCGGTCCTTCAGCCCACCCTCGGAGTACCAGAAGCTCTCGCCGTCCGGCATCCAGTTCGGGGTGATCGTTCCGCCCTCGATGTGAGCGGTGAACCGCATGGCGCGCTGGAAGTGCTCCAGCCGGACGTCCTTCTCCTCCTCGACCGGCGTGGAGGTGGCGAGGGCCGAGGCCAGAGGCAGGACGAGGAGCGAGACGAGCAGGGTGAGGTGGCGCATCGGGATCGGGGTCGGGTCAGGGCCGGGGAGCCGGTGAGTTCGGTATTGCGTGCGTATATCCTCGCGGACGGGACCGCAATGCAACAGGGTCTGAACCCCGTGGCGGGAGGGGACCGATACATTGGAGTGCGAGGGCGACCCGCCCACCTTTTCGAGAACCCCTGCTGTGATCGACCCCATGCTGCTCTCCCCGCTCTCGGTGGCCATTCTGGCCGTATCGTTCATCGCTCCGCCGTTCCTCGTCCAGGAGGAGGGCTCCGAGAAGGGCTCGGCTCCCCCCGCCGCGGCGGAGAAGCGCCCCGTCGTTCCCGCCGACTACGCGAAGTGGGAGTCGCTCCGCGGCGGTGAGCTCTCCCCCGACGGCCGCTGGCTGGCCTACGACGTGCGGCGCGTCGATGGAGATCGCGAGCTGCGGCTGCGCATGCTCGCGACCGACTCGAAGGAGGTCTTCGAGCACGCCTCGGGCGCCGAGTTCTCGGCGGACAGCAAGTGGCTCGCCTTCCGCATCGGCGTCTCGAAGAAGGAGCGGGAGAAGCTGCAGAAGAGCAAGAAGCCGCTCCGCTCCGACCTGGGGCTGCACGACCTGGTGACCGGGGAGACGACCGAGGTGGAAGATGTCGCCTCGTTCGGCTTCAGCGACGACGGCGCCTACCTGATCATGCGCCGTCATCCGATCGAGGGGCGCAAGAGCCGCGGCGTGGACATCATCGTCCGTGACCTGGCGACCGGGATCGACACGAACTTCGGCAACGTCGGCAGCTACGAGTGGAACGACGACGGCACGCTGCTGGCGATGATCATTGACGCCGAGGACAAGGCGGGCAATGGCGTGCGCGTGTACGATGCGAAGACCGGCCTGCTGAGGACGCTCGTATCGGCGGATGAGAAGTACACGGCGCTGACCTGGCGCGAGGACGCCGCGGACCTCGCCGTGCTCGAGGTGAAGTCCAAGAAGGAGGTGGAGGAGGACGAGAAGGGGAAGAAGGGCAAGGGCGAGAACAAGGAAGCAGCGAAACCGGAGAAGAAGGACGAGGAGCCGACTCACCTCGTGCTCAGCTGGCGCGGGCTCGACTCGAAGAAGCCGAAGGCCCGCGTCTACGACCCTGACGAGGACGAGGGCTTCCCCGAAGGGATGCGGATCGTCGACAGCGCGAGATTGCAGTGGGCGGACGACGGCTCGGCGCTCTTCTTCGGGCTGAAGGAGCGTGAGGGGGACGAGGAGGACGAGGAGGAGAAACCGAAGGCCCCGGATAAGGAGAAGTCCGAGGGCGACGCCGGCAAGCAGGAGAAGGAAGAAGGGAAGGACGAGAAGGACGAGAAGGAGAAGCCCGCCCCGGAGGAAGGCGCCGAGAAGAAGCCCGAGAAGGCCGCCAAGGAGAAGGGGAAGGAGAAGAAGAAGGGCGAGGAGAAGGACGCCGGGGAGGAGACCAAGTCCCTTCGAGAGACGCTGAGGGACCCCGCCGGGGTCGACGTGTGGCACGCCAAGGACATCGACATCATCCCCCGGCAGAAGAAGACGGCCCCCCGCGACGAGCGCAAGAGTCACCTCGCCGCGCTCTGGCTCGACGAGCGGGGACTGGTGCAGCTCGGGAACGAGCTGACCGAGGACGTGCTGCTGCTCGACGGTCAGAAGCACGCGGTGGGCAGCGACAACACTCCTTACGAGGAGGAGAAGCGCTACGGTCCCACGGTCGACGATCTGTACCTCATCGACGTCGCGACCGGCAAGCGCTCGAAGATCGCCGAACGGATCAAGTACCAGCTCGGCTCGGGACCGGGCGGCCGGTACTTCCTCTACCTCAAGGACGGACACTGCTGGAGCTTCGAGGTCGCGAGCGGGGAGCACCGCAACCTGACCGGCGCGCTCGAGACTCCATTCGTCGACGTGGAGGACAGCAGCCTGACCGACGAGAAGCGTCCCTACGGCGTCGGCGGCTGGCTGAAGGGCGGGGCCAGCGTGCTGCTCTACGACGAGTTCGACATCTGGTACTTCCGGGCCGACGGCTCCACCCGCGTGCGCTTGACCCGCGGCGCCGAGAAGCAGATCCGCCACCGGCGGGTGATCCTCGACCGCGAGAAGGAGAAGGACGGCATCGACGCCAGCCAGGACGTGTACCTCTCCCTCTACGGCGATCGCACCAAGAGGTCGGGCTACGCCCGGCTGGTCGAGGCGGAGCTGCCCGAGGTGTTGATCTACGAGGACGCCTCGATTCGCGGGCTGGTCAAGGCGGAGGACGCGGAGATCTACTGCTGGGTCGAGATGGCCTTCGACGACTCGCCGGACATCTTCGTCGGCGGGCCAGACCTCGCGAAGCCGCGGCAGGCGACCGCGACCAACCCCTTCCAGGACGACTACCTTTGGGGGCACACCGAGCTGATCGACTACACGAGCACGACCGGCGTCGAGTTGCAGGGAGCGCTCGCCTATCCGGCCGGGTACGAGGAAGGGAAGAAGTACCCGATGATCGTCTACATCTACGAGGAGCTCTCCCAGACGCTGCACTCGTACGGCTCTCCCTCGGAGACGCACCCGTACAACACGAGCGTCTTCACCGCGGAAGGTTACTTCGTGCTGCGTCCGGACATCGTCTACCGGCCGCAGAACCCCGGCGTCTCGTCGGTGGAGTGCGTCGTGCCGGCGGTCGAGAAGGTCATCGCTATGGGCAGCGTCGATCCGGCCAAGGTCGGGATCGTCGGCCACTCGTGGGGCGCGTACCAGACAGCGTTCCTGGTCACCCACTGCGACACCTTCGCGGCCGGAGTCGCGGGCGCGCCGCTGACCAACATGATGAGCATGTCCGGCAGCGTCTACTGGAACTCCGGCATGCCCGACGGCTGGATCTTCCACGAGAGCCAGGGGCGGATGGACCGGCCCTTCTGGCGCGACGTCGAGACCTACATCAAGAACTCGCCGATCTTCGGGATCGAGAAGATGGAGGCTCCGCTCCTGATCGCGTTCGGCGACGAGGACGGGGCGGTCGACTGGAACCAGGGCGTCGAGATGTACAACGCCGCGCGCCTGGCGCAGAAGCAGCTGGTGATGCTCGTCTACGAGGGCGAGAACCACGGGCTCTCCGAGGAGCCGAACCAGGTCGACTACCACTACCGCGTCAAGGAGTGGTTCGGGCACTACCTCAAGGGCGAAGACGCACCCGAGTGGATCACCGACGGGACGAGCTATCTCGATCGCAAGAAGGAGATCGAGAAGATGAAGGAGAAGAAGGGGAAGAAGTAGCGCGTGACCGCCGCGGTTTCCTCTCCGGCGGTCGAGGAGTTACCCGATGTCGAACAGCAGCGCTTCTCGTGGATGTGATGGCGGCGGCGGTGAGCCGAGTCGCCGCGACTTCCTGGCCGCCTCGGGCACGGCTGGCCTGACCCTCTTCGGCGGGCGGGCCCTGGCGGGACCCTTCACCCTCCAGGACGGCTTTCCGATCCCGGCCGACAAGAAGCTCGATCCCGCCTGGGTGAGCTCGCTCCTCGCGCGCGGGGAGCCGGAGATCTACTCCGGGAAGGAGCTGGAGTTCATCGGCTTGCCCGTGGGTGGTCTTTTTGCCGGAACGGTGTACCTCGGCGGCGACGGGAAGCTGTGGAACTGGGACATCTTCAACGAGCACCACGAGGGCTGCGTGCCGCGCGGCCGCGTCGACTTCCGCGGCGCTTCGTTGCGCGAGCGGGACGGCGCCAACTACGTCGATCCGCCGACGCAGCGGGCGCCCTTCGAGCTCGGCGCGGTCGCCGAGATCGGCGGGGAGCGGAGGCACCTGGACCGGCGCGGCTGGACCGGCGCGCGCTTCCGCGGCGAGTACCCGGTCGGAACGGTCGAGTACCCGGCGACCGATTGGCCTCTCCACACGCGCCTGGAGGCGTTCAGTCCCTTCGTCCCGCTCGACGTCGAGCGCTCGTCGTACCCGGCGACTGTGCTGCGCTACACGCTGACCAACGAGAGTGAAGAGCTCGTCACGTGTCGCCTGACGCTGGAGTTCCAGAACCCGGTGCTGGTCAAGAGCCGCGCCTCGCATGCCCGGATGATGAAGCTATCGGCCGCCGACGGCTCGAGCGGCTCGTGCGCGGCGATCTTCTGCTCGGCGTCGCCCCCTGCCGTGGAGGAGTCGCCCGCGCGGCCCGCCGTCGTCTTCGAGGACTTCGAGTCGGGCACCTACGACGGCTGGGAGGTCGAGGGAACCGCGTTCGGCAAGACGCCACTACACGAGATCGACGTCGCGCTCTACCAGGGCGAGATGAACCAGGAAGGCGAGCGCCTCGTCAACTCGCACCAGACCCGCAACGACGAGGACGTGCGCGCCGGCGACCAGCACACCGGCACGCTGACCAGCCGCCCCTTCACGATCATCCGGCGGCACATCAACTTCCGCATCGGTGGTGGAGCGCACCAGGGCAGGACCTGCCTCAACCTCCTCGTCGACGGGGAGGTGGTGCGCACGGCGACCGGCCGCAACGCGAACCGGATGCACTTCGATTCCTTCGACGTGACCGACCTCGAGGGGCGGGAGGCACGCCTTCAGGTGGTCGACGCCGAGTCGGGCGGCTGGGGCAACATCGGCATCGACGAGATCGTCTTCAGCGATACGCCGCGCACCGAAAGTGAGCCTGAGAAGCTCCCCGACTTCGGCTCCTTCTGCGTAGCGCTCGACGGGTCCGCCGAGCTCATCGAGCCGGCAGAGGATCCCGACGCCCTCTCGCGACTGGGGCGGAGCGTGGAGCTCGCGCCGGGTGAGTCCGAGACGGTCACTTTCCTCATCGCCTGGTACTTCCCCAACCTGCAGATCCCCGGCCTGCCCGGCGTTCGCCGCTGGTACGCGAGCCGCTGGGCCGATGCGTTCGCGGTGGCGCGCTCCCTGCACGCCGCGCTGGAGGAGCTGACCCAGCAGACGCTGCGCTGGCGCGACACCTGGTACGACTCGACGCTGCCGTGGTGGCTGCTCGATCGCACCTTCGTCCCGACAGCCACGCTGGCGACCAACACCTGCCACCGCTTCGAGGACGGCCGTTTCTGGTTCTGGGAGGGGATCGGCTGCTGTGCCGGCACCTGCACGCACGTCTGGGGCTACGCCCAGGCGACGGGGCGGATCTTCCCCGAGGTCGAGCGCTACCTGCGCGAGGAGATCGACTTCGGCCGCGCCTTCCACGGGGACAGCGGAGCGATCGACTACCGCGCGGAATTCGGCCGCCACGTCGCGCACGACGGCCAGTGCGGCTGCATCCTGCGTGCGTATCGGGAGCACCTGATGTCCGGGAACGACCACTACCTGGCCCGGATGTGGCCGCGGATCAAGCGCGCGGTCGAGTACATGATCGCCGAGGATCGAGACGGCAACGGCCTGCTCGAGGGCGCGCAGTACAACACCCTCGACGCGTCGTGGTATGGCCCGATGGCCTGGCTGAGCTCGCTCTACCTCGCGGCGGTGGCGGCCGGACGGGCGATGGCGCTGGAGGTCGGTGATGTCGAATTCGCCGTGTTGTGCAGCAGGAATCTCGAAACGGGATCAACAGAGCTCACCCGCCAGCTCTTCAACGGCGAGTACTTCATCCACGTCCCCGACCCCGAGCACCCCGAGGCGAACAGCACCAACGATGGCTGCCACATCGACCAGGTCTACGGTCAGGCGTGGGCTCACCAGGTCGGCCTGGGTCGGATCTTGCCGGAGAAGGAGACGGTCTCCGCGCTGTGCTCCTTGTGGAAGTACAGCTTCGCGCCCGACATCGGCGTCTACCGCGACTGGATGAAGGTGATCCAGGGGGGCCGCTGGTACGCGGTTCCCGGCGAAGCGGGGCTCCTGATGTGCACGTTCCCGAAAGGTGGCGAAGAGAGAGCCACCGGCGCGGGCAACAGCGCCTGGGCGGCGATGTACATGAACGAGTGCATGACCGGCTTCGAGTACCAGGTCGCCGCGCACATGGTCTGGGAGAACCTGGTCGAGGAGGGACTGGCGGTCACGCGAGCGATCCACGACCGCTACCACGCCTCACGCCGCAACCCCTACAACGAGATCGAGTGCTCCGACCACTACGGCCGCGCGATGTCGGTCTACGGCGTGTTCGTGGCCGCCTGCGGCTGGGAGTACCACGGACCGCGGGGCTTCCTCGCATTCTCCCCGCGAATCGGCCCGGAGGACTTCCGCGCTCCCTTCACCTCCGCGGAGGGGTGGGGGACGATCGGCCAGCGGAGGAGTGGGGGAGAGCAGCGCAACTGGATCACCGTGCGCCACGGTCTCCTGTGGGTGGGGGAGATCGCGATCGATCTCGTCGAGGGCCTCGTCCCGAAGCAGATACGGGCCACTCTCGACGAGGAGGAGATCCCGCTGGAGTCCAGGCTGGACGGGACTCGGCTTTGGGTGAAGCTCGAGTCCCTGGTCAGGATCGAGGCCGGGGTGACCCTGGTGTTGCGGGTCGCCTAGCCATGTCCATGGAAGGCAGCGGGGGAGAAGGTCGTCTCGGCCCACCTGAAAGCAATACCAGGCAGAAACCACAGAGAGAAGAGCCAGAACCAGAACCAGAGAATTAACCACAGAGGACACAGAGTTCACAGAGATCAG
>CAZCAC010000073.1:0-42620 GCA_964496575.1 uncultured Planctomycetaceae bacterium
TACCAGAAGAATCGGCGAAGCCGGTTCTTCTGGTAATTATCTTCTTCTGGTTCTGATCTCTGTGTCCTCTGTGTCCTCTGTGGTTAAATCTCTGGTTCCGGTTCTGGTTCTGGTCTCCGTGTTCTCTGTCGCTCTTCTCCGGTCTCTCCGGTCTCTGTGATCATCCCCTGGAGTCAGAACCGTAGACTAGTCGTCACCGCAGAACGAAGCCCTCAAGAACTCGCGATTCATGCGCGCGATGTTGCTGATGTCGATCCCCTTCGGGCACGCGGCCATGCACTCGTACTCGTTGGTACAGTTGCCAAACCCCTCCCTGTCCATCGTCGCCACCATCGCCTGCACGCGCCGCGTCCGCTCCGGGCCTCCCTGCGGTAGCAGGGCCAGCTGGGACACCTTGGCGCCGGTAAAGAGCATCGCCGCCGCGTTGGGGCACGACGCCACGCAGCCGCCGCAGCCGATGCAGGCCGCCGCGTCCATCGCCAGGTCGGCGTTGCGCTTGGGGATGGGGACGGAGTTGGAATCCGGCGGGGCGCCGGTATTGACCGAGACGTAGCCGCCGGCGGCGATGATCCGATCCAGCGCCGTACGGTCGACCACCAGGTCGCGCACGATCGGGAACCCGTCCGCGCGGAACGGCTCGATGTAGATCGACTCGCCGTCGTTGAAATGGCGCATGTGGAGCTGGCAAGTGGTGATCTCGGGGATCGGTCCGTGGACCTGTCCGTTGATCACCAGGCTGCACATCCCGCAGATCCCCTCGCGGCAGTCGTGGTCGAAAGCGACCGGCTCGGTGCCCTCGGCGATCAGCTCCTCGTTCATCACGTCCATCATCTCCAGGAAGGACATGTGCGTGGAGACGCCCTTCAGCTCGCGGACCATGAAGCCGCCCGAAGCCTCGGGACCTTCCTGGCGCCAGACGTGGAGGGTCAGGTCGATCGAATCGGGGTGGTCTTGCCCGCTCATTTGTAGCTCCTCGTCGCCAGCTTGACGTATTCGAACTCCAGCTCCTCCTTGTGCAGCGTCTCCGCCTCGCCGACCCCCTGGAACTCCCAGGCGGCGGCGTAGGAGAACTCGTCGTCGCGCCGCAGCGCTTCGCCGTCCTCGGTCTGGTACTCCTCGCGGAAGTGGCCGCCGCAGGACTCCTCGCGGTGCAGGGCGTCGACCGCGAACAGCTCGGCGAGCTCGAGGAAGTCCGCCAGACGCCCGGCGTCCTCGAGGCCCGCGTTGAGGTGATCGGCGGTCCCGGGGACCTTGATCTCGTTCCAGAAGGCCTCGCGCAGCTCGCGGATCTCCTGGGCCGCCTCCGCCAGGCCCTGGGCGTTGCGTCCCATGCCGACCTTCTCCCACATGATCAGGCCGAGCTCGCGGTGGATCGAGGTGGTGCTGCGATCGCCCTTCACGTCGAGGATCCGCTGGTAGTGGGAGCGGGCGGTGTCCTCGATCTCGGCGAAGACGGGATGGTCGGTGGTCACCGGCTCCCGCTGCCTTCCCGCGATCTGCACGGTGACCGTCGACGGAGCCACGAAGTACCCGTCCGCGAGGCCCTGCATCAGCGCGCTCGCGCCGAGCCGGTTCGCGCCGTGGTCGGAGAAGTTCGCCTCGCCGAGCACGAAGAGCCCGGGGATGGTGCTCTCCAGGTTGTAGTCGACCCACAACCCGCCCATGGTGTAGTGCACCGCCGGGTAGATGTGCATCGGCACCTGGTAGGGATCCTCTCCGGTGATCATCTGATACATCTGGAAGAGGTTCCCGTACTTCGCCTCGATCACCGACCGCCCGTCGCGCTCGATCGCATCGCGGAAGTCCAGGCACACCGCCTGCTTCGTCGCACCGACGCCGTGCCCGTCGTCGCAGACGATCTTCGCCGCCCGCGAGGAGATGTCGCGGGGCGCCAGGTTGCCGAAGGCCGGGTAGCGGCGCTCGAGGTAGTAGTCGCGCTCCTCCTCGGGGACCTGCGTGGGTGGACGCGCGTCGCCCGCCTTCGCCGGCACCCAGACCCGGCCGTCGTTGCGCAGCGACTCGCTCATCAAGGTGAGCTTCGACTGGTAGTCGCCGGAGACGGGGATGCAGGTCGGGTGGATCTGAGTGAAGCAGGGGTTGGCGAAGAACGCGCCGCGCTTGTGGCAGCGCCAGGCGGCGCTGGCGTTCGACGCCTTGGCGTTGGTCGAGAGGTGGAAGACGTTCCCGTAGCCGCCGGTGCACAGGAGCACCGCGTCGGCGGCGTAGCGCTCGTACTCGCCGGTGATCAGGTTGCGCGCCACGATGCCGCGCGCCTGCCCGTCGATCACCGCCAGGTCGACCATCTCGCGGCGCGGGAAGAGCTTCACCTTGCCGGTGCTCACCTGCCGCATCAGCGCCGAGTACGCGCCGAGCAGGAGCTGCTGGCCGGTCTGGCCGCGCGCGTAGAAGGTCCGCGAGACCTGTGCGCCGCCGAAGGAGCGGTTGTCGAGCAGCCCGCCGTACTCCCGCGCGAACGGGACGCCCTGAGCGGTGCACTGGTCGATGATCGCGTTCGAAACCTCCGCCAGCCGGTACACGTTCGACTCGCGCGCGCGGAAGTCACCGCCCTTGACCGTGTCGTAGAAGAGGCGGTAGACGCTGTCGCCGTCGTTGGGGTAGTTCTTGGCCGCGTTGATCCCGCCCTGCGCGGCGATCGAGTGAGCGCGGCGAGGGCTGTCCTGGATGCAGAAGTTCAGGACGTTGTAGCCCATCTCCCCGAGCGACGCCGCCGCCGAGGCCCCGGCCAGGCCGGTGCCGACGACGATCACGGTGTACTTGCGCCGGTTGGCCGGGTTGACCAGCTTCAGGTCGAACTTGTACTGGCTCCAGCGGTTCTCGATCGGACCGCTCGGGCACTTCGAGTCGAGCTTGGTGACCATCAGGCGCCTCCCTCGATGAACAGGTAGACGGGGAAAGAGACGAAGGCGATCCCGAGCAGGACTCCGAGGCCGATGCTCACCCAGGACACGAACTCGTTGTACTTCGGATGGTTCAGCCCCAGGGTCTGCAGCGCGCTCTTGAAGGCGTGCGTGAGGTGGAGGCCCAGGGCGGCCACTCCGATGGTGTAGATCCCCGCTCCGAGTGGTTGCGAGAGCCTCTCGCGCATCAACGCGGCGAAGGAGACGCCCTCTTCCTTCTGCATCCGGAAGTCGATGAGGTGGATGATCAGGAAGACGAGGACGATGAGGCCGGTGATCCACATCGTCCCGGAACCCGCGGTTCGGCCCCCGTGGTTCTGCCGGCGCGCGTAGCCGACGCTGCGCGCCGCGCGGTTGCCCAGTGTCACGGTGATGCCCAGCGCGATGTGCGCGATGAACAACGCGGCGAGCAGGGCCTCGGCCAGGGGCAGCAGGGGATTACCGCCGATCGTGTCCGCGTACGTGTCGAAGGCGGCCCCGTCACTGTCGGCGTAGAAGGTCATGTTGCCCCCCGCGTGAACGAAGAGGAATCCGATCGCGCACAGCCCCGTCAGGGCCATCAGCACCTTCTTGCCGATCGACGAGCGGAACGTCCGTATCAACCAGCTGAGCATCGTGTTTGCAGTGGTGGGCTAGGGGAGGGGATGACAGGAATCGCCCCGGACCCGCAGGTCGTATCCGGAGCCCTGCCCTGAAGGCTACCGGCGTGGCCTCCCGGCCAAAAGCACCACCGAAATATTCCGGACCCCCGGATCGGCGAGCCCGGGTCTGCTCGCCGTCGATTCCGGTCAGTTGTTGGGGAAGCCCTTCGGCTTCTTCGGGCTGGAGCCGCCGCCGCCCGGCTCGAACGGCGGCCCCGGGAAGCCCATCCGCTCCATCGCCCGCTTCACCTCGTACAGTCCCTCGCCGAGGTGGTAGGCGAGCCAAACGAAGTAGCAGTCGATGTTCTCGACCGGATCGTCGACCTCGAACGCCGCCTTGCAGGTGGCGTCGCACGGGCGTTCGGAGTTCAGGAAGCAGTACTTGCGCGGCATCTTCGTCCTCGTGGGCGCGGGATCCTAACAAAGGGCACCGCGGAACCCCGTGGTCATCGCCGTCGCTTTGCAGCGTCGGCCGGACCGGGCGTCGTCGCCCGCGGATCGCCGAGACCCCCGACGGCGATCCTCGGGAGAGGGGTGGACCGGCCTGCGGGGTGTCCACTCGACGACCCCACCCGGTTCACTGTGCAACATAATGTACATTATCAGACCTCATGGAGGGGGGAGCAATGCGAGGCCCACCGGGCCCGAATCGCCCCGGACGGCACCGTCAGCGGGGATCCGAGCCGCCAGAATGCCGCTCGCCACAAGGTCCGTGGCGATCCTGCCGACAGGTATCGGTGACACCCCCTGCCACGACACGCCGATGACGATCCTCCGCCAGCTCTTCGCTCTCGCCTTCCTTCCGCTCCTCTTCGCCTGCGGCATCCCGACCGGAGACCCGACCCACCAGTCGATCTCCGGCGCGCCGCGAGCGACCGGGCCGCTGGTCCAGTACCGGCACTCGTTCCAGCCCGACCTGCCGATCAGCGAGCCGCCGTTCGAGCGCGTCCACGCCAACTGGAAGCAGCGCCTCGACCAGCCCTACGTCTTCATCGAGTGCACCGGATCGTACGTCGAGACCGGGCGCCACCTGCCGCTGGTTCAGCGGGCGATGCTCGAGCAGGGTTTCGAACCGGCCGGGCCGCCGTTCACGCTCTTTTACGACGACCCCGGCCAGGTCCCGGTGGACCAGCTGCGCTCCCGGGCCTGCGTACCGGTCGACCATCCCGTCGAGCCGACGGGCGTGCTCGACTACGACGTCCTGCCCAGTACGACCGTCGTCTACGCCTTTGCGGCCGGCTCCTACCCCGAGGTCCCTCGCTGCTACCCGGGGCTCTACAGCTACATGCAGACGATGGGCTGGGTCGAGGACGGTCCGATCCGCGAGACGTACCTGATCTCGCCATCCGAGGTGAAGGAGTTCGCGCAGCTCTGCTGCGAGGTCCAGATCCCGGTCACCTACGCTCGCTGACTCTCCTCTAGGAAGTCGCAATCAAGGGGGCGGCTCCATCCGGTCGCTCCCGGGCGAATCGATCAGGACTCCATCGGCTTGAGCGCGATCGCTTCCGGCGGATAGCAGCAGCCGACGACGAACGCACCGTCGTCGTGCGTGTAGCCGCGCAGGAGGTCCCCGCCTCGTAGCAACGCGATGAGCCGATCGTCGAGCGCGATCTCGCGCTCCTCGCCCTCGCGATCACGAAGGCGCGCGCGCCCGTCGTCGCTTCTATCCACGAACTCGAAGAGCTCACCCGGGTTCTCGCGATCGACCGGCAGCAGCGCGTTGGCCACGACCACTCTCGGCAGCGACTCGTGGAGCCCGTCGAGCTGATCGAGCAGGGTCTGGTCGAGGGACTCGAGTCCTTGCGTCCTCCGGGCCCAGCGACTGAACCGGGCCAGCGCCCGCACCATTCGCTCCGCCTCCGCCCCGCTGCGCAGGCGCCGGCTCTCGGGCAGCCAGAACGCGGCGAAGGTCAGGAACTCGCGCGGGCTCAGGTTCTCGAAGACTCCCAGCTCCCCGGTGTAGCCGCCGAAGATGCGCAGCCCCTCGTGACGAGTCGCTTCGTCCGCCCCGAGCTCCTGTTCCGTCTCCCAGAGGAACTCCTCGATCATCGCCGCGACCACTCCGGGAAAGTCGGGCGCGTCGCGATCCTCGTCGTCCTCGTCGTCGTCGATCCCGAGTCGCCGCTCGAGCTCTCTGAAGGACTCCTCGACGTCGAGCCCTCGCGCGCGATCGGCGTCGAACTCGGCGATCGCTCGCGCGATGTCCGCTTCTCCTCGTGACGGGTCGGTCGCCGGCGCGCGCTCCTTCTCGGCCAGGCGAGTCCAGGCGGCGAGGAAGAGCGCTCGGGCTCGATCGAGGTCGAGCTTCGTATCGAACGCGATCGCATCGAGCATCCCCGCCAGTGGATCGGCGACGGCGGGAGCGATGGTCTCCGGGTCGTAGGGGGTCCGCGCCAGGAGGCGGCACCAGCTCTCCACCGTCGCCGGCGCCACTCCCCCACTCTCGAGGAAGCTCTTCAGCTCCCCCACCGGATCGCTCGCCGCCGGGGTCTCCGCGCTCGGTCCCCAGAACATCCGCTCCAGCTCCGCCTGCGAGAGGCGGATCAGGGGGTGCGGGCGCGAGCCGCGCACGCGCTCGAGGTCGTGCTGGATCGCCTCCCGCAATCTCGGGTCGCGGAAGAACCCGGCGCCGGCGGAGACGCGGTGCAGCGCGTCCCCGACCGGGAATATCCGGCCCACGATCAGGTCGCCGGGGCGGACGATCGCGGCCATCTCCGGCTCGTCCAGCGGGAACTCGCCCAGCCCGGCGACGTCGCACAGCCACGTCCCCGCGTCCTCCTCGCCGGTGGTGACCTCGAAGATCCCCGCCTGCGACTGGAGGAACGCCTCGAGGTGGTCGTGGAGCTCCTCGTCGACGCGCTCCCTCCAGCGCGCCAGCAGCATCTCCACCGGGAGCCCGTCGAGGTGCTCGCTGACCTTTTCGAACAGAAACCACTCGAGGTGCCGCCGCCGCGCGGCTTCCGCCGGGGGCCCTCCCTCGGCGAGCAGGCCGGGTTCGGCGAGGAAACCGTCGATGCTCCCCTCGAGCTCCGCGCGCAGCGCGGGGTCACCCTGGACCAGGGCGTGAAACGCCTCGAGTCCCTTCTCGAACTGTTCGGTGGAGATTCTCATCACTCGGCACACCCGCCGTGGGGCGGCGAAGCCTCTATTCTAGCCGGGTCACCCCGGAACCCGCCCCCCAGAACCGTCCTCCCCTCCTCCTCGAACGTCCCGGGGAGCGAGGGGGTTGAAGCGCGACCACTCCTGTGGTCCGCTCTCCTCCTCGAACCAGCACCGCCACGACACCCTCCAGAGCCATGAACGACTCACTCCCCCTGCTGATCCAGGAGACCGCCGCCGAGACCGGCTTCACCCTCGAGTGGATCGACTGGCTGGGCGCGGGAATCTGCGGCCTGTTCACCCTGCTCGGCCTGCTCCGCGGCCTGTGGTGGCAGGTCATCCGCCTCGTCGGCCTGGTCGGCGCCGCCTTCCTGGCCCGCTTCCTCTCCGGTCCGTGGGGCGACTGGCTGGCGGAGACCACCGACATGCCCTCGGAGGTCGCGACCGGCCTGGTCTGGGTCGGAGTCTTCATCGTCGGCATCGTCATCACGGCCCTGCTCGGCACCATCGGCAAGAAGAGCCTCGAGGCGATGAAGCTCGGCTTCGTCGACCGCTTCGGCGGCCTGGTCGCTGGACTGGCGACCGGCCTCGTCCTGCACTCGGCGATCCTCCTGGGGCTGGCGTATCTCTCCCCCCAGAACTGGATGCAGAAGACCCTCGAAGGGACCTACAGCAAGAGCGTCCTCGAGGTGGTCACCACCCAGTGGCCGATCCTCGCCCGGAAGCAGACGGAGTCGGGCGACTACCTGCGCACCCTCCTCGACAGCGGCTCATCGAGCGCGACGGAGGAAGCGGAGAGCTCCGAGGAGAAGAAGGTCGACTGAGGGAGCGGCGCTACCGCCCCGATGGGTTTCAGCCCGGATGGGTCTGCGCGCAGCGCGCGGAAACCGACTGCGAGAAGATCAGACGGACTTCAGCCCGGTGACCCAGTCGAGGTGCTGCTTGATGAACGGCTCCATCGCGTCCCGCAGGGTCATCGTCTTCATCTGACAGCCCGCGCACGCGCCCATCAGGCTCACTTCGACCACGCCCGCGTCGTCCACGCCGATCAGTTGCACGTCCCCCCCGTCGGCCTGGAGGTTCGGGCGGATCATGTCGAGCACCTTCTGGACGGCGGCGACGCGTTCGGGATCGCCCTTCGGGGGACCGGCCGAGCCGTCCTGGGCACTGGGGTTACCTTCGAAGATGTTCATGGCGCAGAGGATATCACTTGGACAGCCACGGTGCAGGCATTCGCCAGCTCCAACCGTGGCGGCGCACGTCGAGCGCGCACTCGGGTAGACGGCGCTCGATCGCGGAGACGAGGCTCTCGAATCGATCCGGCGGGGACGCGTCGGACACCAGGACCCAGGCGGATTCCTCCTCGAGCAGCTGCCACTCCAGGGTCCCTTCCTCCTCGAGCGACCGGCCGGCCTGGAGCAGGAGCGAGGCGAACGCCCAGGGCAGCTCCCAGCCGTTCTTCACGTCCGGCGCGAGCAGCGGCAAGGCGCGGTCCGGGTCGGCCAGGAAACGACGCTCGCGCTTGAGCGCCTTGCCGACCGCGCGAACCGCGATCCCCAGGCCGCCGGAGACGCGGCGCTCCAGGAGCAGGTCGGCTCCCGAGGCGCAGGCGAGGATCGCCAGCAGGTACCCGGTCTGGTCGATCGACTCGGAGGCGTGCGCGAGGTCCCCCGCGCGCTCCTCGAGCCAGTTCACCTCCCCGCCTCGCGCGCTCAGCGTGTTGAGGGTCGAGAGGAGCTGGGTCGTGTTGTTCATCCGGTGCATCAACACCGGCAGCAGGGTCGCGGCCAGCGGGTCGGTGATCGGATGGTCGAGCTCTTGGCTGTGCGGCTGAGGCAAGCGGCACTCCTGCCGCGAGGGAAGCTCGCGGGGCGTGGGAAAGGGGCTGGTACCAAGGAGGGGACTCGAACCCCTACTCCCTTGCGGGAAGTGGATTTTGAATCCACCGCGTCTGCCAATTCCGCCACCCTGGCACACCCCCAAGCCTAGATCGCTCCCCGGAGGATTCAAGGGGGTGTGCTCCCGGCGCAAACGCTGCCCGGCGCGCGGAAATCGGCTGCGAGCGGGTCAGCGCACGCCTCGCGCCTCGAAGGCGAGCCCGATCCCCCGCCCCACCCCCTCGGCGGTGGCAGCGTAGCGCAGGGCGGCCAGGATGCCGGCGGAGAAGCTGGAGAGGTGGTAGGTCTCGTGGCGGAGGCGCAGAAGCTCGCCCTCTCCCCCGAAGATCACCTCCTGGTTGGAGAGCACGCCGGGAAGCCGGACCGAGTGGATCGGCGTGTCCCCCGGCTCCTCCTCGCCGCGAGCCCGGGAGATCCGCTCGGCGGTATCGGTCGAGGTCCCCGACGGCGCGTCGCGCTTGGTGATCGAGTGCGACTCGACGATCTCGGCGTGGGGGAAGAAGCGCGCCGCCTCCTCGCAGGCTCGCTGGAGCAGCCACATCCCCAGGCTGAAGTTCGGCACGACGAGACCACCCAGGCCCCGGGCCCGCGCCGCCTCGTCGAGGCGCCGGTTCTCCTCGATGCTGATCCCGCTGGTGCCGATCACCGGCCGCACGCCCGCCTCGAGCATGACCAGGCCGTGGTCGCCGCCGAGCCCCGCGACGGTCAGGTCGAGTCCGACGTGGGCCTCGCCCTCACGCAGTCCCCGCTCGAGGTCGTCGCTCGATCCGAGGCGGGCGACCAGCGAGAGATCGCGGCTCTCTTCGATCAGCGCACAGGAGTGGCTCCCGAGGCGCCCTCCGGCACCGATCACACCGACTCGAATGGGTTCACTCATCAGCTCGTCCACACATCTTATTCGTAGAGCCAGCCCGTTTCACGTCGCACCGGGGTCACGGCTCCCCGGGCGCGAAGCTCCGCGCCGCTCTCCGCCAGCAGCGGGTCGACCTCGACGGCGGGTGGGACCCCCTCGGCCGGTGGAGGCGGTAGCTCCAGCCCGGCCTCCCGCACCCAGCCCGCGTGCAGCCGGCGGAGGTCCCGCCGCACGCTCTCGGGAGAATCGAGGCCCTCGCGGTTCTTCAGCGGCGAGAACTGCTCCTCGCGCGCCACCTCCAGGGTGACGCTCCGCGGACTCCGGGTGAGCGCGTCGAAGACGAAGCGCTCGAACTTCACGCCCTCCAGCGAGACCTCCGCGCCGCTCGCGTCGATCCCCCGGATCCTCTTCCGGGCCACATGCCAGGGCAAGGCGGTCCCCGAGCCGGACAGCTCCTCGGCGAGCTCGAGGGTGAAGAGGTGCATGGCGATCCCCCCCATTCCCCACACCAGCTCGCCGTCCGCGTCACGCGCCTCGCGCATCCGTTCGGAGAGGTCGGAGTACTCGATGCAGCGGATCCGACCGCCACGCTCCCCGGTCACTCCCAGGCCCTCGTTCGCATCGCGCTTCTTCAGCACCTTGCTCGACATCCGCGCCCCGGCGATCGCGTGCAGACCGACGAAGAGGGGATCGAGCGCCCGGGCCAGCGGGTTGTCGACCTGAACGTAGGAGAAGTACTCCACCCCGCGCTCGCGCGCCGCCTCAAGGGCCCCGCCGCGGCCGAGCGCGTCGAACACGCCGCCGTGGCCGTCGGGCGCGAGGAAGAGCGAGCTGCGCGTCGCCATCACGATCCGCCCCTCGGGGTCGAGCGCGGGCTGCATCGCTTGGGGCACGAAGCAGACCTGGTCGCGGTCGAGGCCGAAGAAACCCCGAGCGTCGAAGAAGGCCCGGGTCGCGCGATCGTTCGCCGGGGAGGTCATCACGAACCACGGCAGGGCCCGCTCGTAGCGCCGCCCCGCCGCGCGCACCGAGCGGGCGTGGAGCTCGTAGAGGGTGCGCCCGCTGACGGGAGCCACGGGAAAGGCGCCCTTCGGCCCCTCGAAGCCGAGGCGCGACCCCTGTCCTCCGGCGACCAGGAGGGGCGCCACCGCTCCGGCCGCGAGGAGCTCCTCGCCTCGCGCCACCGCCTCGGCGGCGAGTCGCTCCTGCTCGGCGCTGCGGCGCAGGGGAAAGACCTCCACGGGGACGAGCCCCGCCTCCTCGTCGCGAGTCCGCGCGGGCCCCTCGAGGAAGAGCCGCGCCTGCTCCGACACCTGCTCGAAGTCGACCCGGGCGAGCTGCTCCAGGAGCCCGGCTCGCTCGGCCTGGTCCAGCGAGTCGAAGAACGCGAAGACGTGCTCCTGTCGATGCGCCGCGGCGCGCTCCCGCAGCTCGGCCGTCGTGGGAGTCTTCATCGCGCGAGCACGTCGACCAGGACCTTGAGGCAGTCGCCCTCCTCGGCTCGTCGCAGCGCCTGGGCCGCTTCCTCCAGGGAGAAGCGCGCTCCGATCATCGCGGCCACGGGAGGCGGGTCAGCGGCGAGCCACTCCAGCGCCGGAGCGAAGCGCCCGCAACGCGATCCGACCAGCCGGATCTCGTCGATCACCAGCGGGGCGAGGTCGATCGTCACCGGCCGCTCGGTGGTCGTCTTGAGCACCAGCGTCCCGCGGGGGCGCACCAGGGAGAGAGCTCGGGGCAGGACCTCTCCAGAGCCGGTGGCCTCGACGACGAGGTCGAAGGGGCGCTCGCGAGGGGGCGCGGCTCCCTCCTCGAGCAGGCCGGTGAGGAGCCGGGCCCCCTCGGGCAGGAGCGCCTGACGCTCGGGATGCCGCCCGGCCACCTCCACCCGCGCGCCGTGGCGCGCCAGCGCGTGGGCGATGAGAAGCCCCAGCCGGCCGTCCCCCGCGACGAGCACCCGGTCGCCGGCGCGGAAGGTCGCGGGCAACGCCTCGAGGACCGCCAGCGCGGCGGCCAGCGGCTCGGTGAAGACCGCCAGGTCGTCGGGCACCCCGTCGGGTACCGGCAACACGTTCCCCGACGGCAGCTGCAACTCCTCGGCGAGGGCGCCGGGCAGCCCGGCGATGCCGAGCGTCACGCGCTCCGCGCAGTGGCGGGGATCGCCGCGGACGCACTCGGGGCACGCTCCGCAGCCGGCGTTGATCTCCCCCACCACGCGCTGGCCGGCGAGCGGGCCGTCGAGCGCGGTGCCGACGAACTCGTGTCCCGGGGTGCCCTCGAACGCCAGGTAGCCGCGCGACAGCGCCAGGTCGGTCGCACAGATCCCGACCCGGTGAACGCGCACGCGCGTCAGGCCGGGCGCCGCCTCCGGTCGGGGCAGGTCGTCACGCAGCCGCGCGGCGCCCTTCGCCAGCCACAAACCGCGCATCACCCTCTCCCGGGAGGTCGGGGTGCAGTGCCCACCCCGCGACGCTCACTCGGCCGGGGCCGTGGCGGGGTCGCTGGAGAGCTCTTCGAAGAGATGCTCGACGAGATGCACCAGGGCGGCGATCTTCTTGTCCTGGATCACCTGGCGACGCACCAGCGCCTCCACCAGCGGCGGCAGGATCGCTTCGCGCGTGTAGTTGTTGATCATGTTGATGATCTCCGCGCGATTGGCGTCCGGCAGCTTGTGGAAGTGATAGCTGTAGTTCTGCTGGATCACGTCCTCGGTGAGGTGCAGACACTCCGCGGTGATATCCGCGACGCTGTCCTTGTCGTGCTCCGCGCGGAAGACTTCCTTCTTGTACTCGTGCAGCAGTTGACGGAACTTCTCTTGCAAGGCTGGGCTCCTGCCGGGGCAGCGTCCCCGGCGTGCTGGTGCGTCCCGCGAGGGACGCCGGTGGAATCAATCGGGCTGACCGATGCAGATCGAGACGTTGTGTCCGCCGAATCCCAGGGAGTTGGAGAGCGCGTTGCGCACCTTCATCTCCCGCGCTTCGTTCGGGACGTAGTCGAGGTCGCAATCGGGGTCGGGCGTCGTGTAGTTGCGGGTGGGGTGCACGCGGCCGTGCTTCACCGAGAGCGTCGTGGCCACCAGCTCGACCGCCGAGGAGGCCCCCATCAGGTGCCCGATCATCGACTTGGTCGAGGAGACGACCAGGGAGTCGGCGTGGGCGCCGAAGGCGCGGCGGATCGCGCGCGTCTCGATGGCGTCGTTGTAGGCGGTGCTGGTCCCGTGGGCGTTGATGTAGTCGACGGTGTCGGGCTCGACTCCCCCGCTGCGCATGGCGATCCCCATCGCCCGCGCCGGCCCTCCGCCGTCCTCCTTGGGGGCGGTGATGTGGAAGGCGTCGTCGGTGGACCCGAAGCCCTTGACCTCGGCGTAGATCTCCGCGTCACGCGCCTTCGCGCGCTCGTACTCCTCGAAGATCAGGATGCCGCACCCTTCCCCCATCACGAAGCCGTCGCGGTCCTTGTCGAAGGGCCGGCTGGCCGCACCGGGGTCGTCGTTGCGGGTCGAGAGCGCCTTGGCGGAGCAGAAGCCGGCGAGCCCCAGCGGGGTGGTCGCGGACTCGGCGCCGCCGGTCACCACCAGGTCGGACTCGCCGCACTGGATCGAGCGCCAGGCCGCCCCGATCGCGTGCCCCGAGGAGGCGCAGGCGCTGGAGGTCGTGTAGGAGGTCCCGAGCAGGCCGTTCTCGATCGACACCTGACCGCTCACGGCGTTGGCCATGATGCGGGGGATGAAGTGCGGGCTCACGCGGCGCGCACCCTTCTCCTGCATGAGGATGTGCTGTTCCTCGATGCCGGTGATGCCCCCGATGCCGGTGCCGATGATGGCGCCGAACTTCTCCCGCTCCTCCTCGGAGAGGGTGGAGATGTCCTCCAGGCCGGCATCGCGCAGCGCCTCCCTGGTGCACATCAGCGCCCACATGGTGAAGGGATCGAGCTTGCGTTGCTGCGGCTTCGGGAAGTGGTCGTCGACGTTCCACTCCACCATCGCCGCGATCTGCACGGGGTGCTGACTCGCGTCGAAGCGGGTGATGGTGTCGATACCGTTCTCCCCCCCGAGCAGGCGGGTCCACGTGGTCTCGACATCGAGGCCCAGGGCGTTGATCGTCCCCAGGCCGGTGATCACGACACGGCGCATGGGATCTCCGGGATTGGAAGCTGGTACGAAGCGGACTGGAATTGGTGCGGAGCCCACTCATCGAGTTCCCCGGGGCGCGCGTGGCGGCTCCCCGGACGACGTGACTTCGGGCACCGTTGGGGGTGGATCAGAGCTTGGATTCGATGTACTCGATCGCGGCACCGACGGTCTGGATCTTCTCGGCGTCCTCGTCGGGGATGGAGATCTCGAACTCGTCTTCCAGCTCCATGACGAGCTCGACGGTGTCGAGCGAGTCGGCGCCGAGATCGTTGATGAACGAGCTCTCGGGGGTGACCTTGTCGGCCGAAGCACCCATCTGGTCGCAGACGATGCGGACTACGCGGTCGTGCACGGAGGAATCACTCACCTCAGTCATCCTTGAATTTGGGGTCGAGGGTTTGGCCGGCGGCTCAGCCCGCGGTCGGCGACCGTGGATCGGCTGGGGCTCCGGCGCTGAAAAGGTTAGTCGACGGGCGGGGGGGGGACTATAGGGGGGTCGAGGGGAACGCGCAACGGCTCGGAAAAGCGCCTTCAGGGCTCAGGAGAACACTTCGGCGGGGGTCGCCGCGGAGCGGACCACTACTTCCTTGTCGATCTTGCGCATCAGCCCGGCCAGCACCTGGCCCGGTCCGGGCTCCAGGAACCGGTTCAGGCCCTCGGCGATCGCCCAGCGCATCGACTTCTCCCAGAGGACCGGCGCGCACACCTGGGCGGCGAGCTGGCTCTTGATCTGGGCGGGATCGGCGGTCGGCCCGCCGTTGACGTTGCTGACGAAGGGCACCTCGGGGGTGGCGATCTCGACGCTCTCCAGCGCGGCCGCGAGGCGGTCCGCCGCGGGTCGCATGCATTCGGAGTGGAAACCACCCGCCACCACCAGTCGTCGCGTGCGACGGACGCCGTGCGCCTTGGCCTCGTTCTCGACGACCTCGAGGGCGGCGAGCTCGCCGGAGACGATCACCTGCCCCGGTGCGTTCAAGTTGGCCACCGAGCAGAAGCCCGCCTTCGAGCCGAGCTCGGCCAGGGTGAAGGCGGTCGCCTCGTCCGCGCCCATCAGGGAGACCATCGAGCTGGGGTACGCCTCGCTCGCGTCCTGCATCGCCTCGCCGCGCAGCCGCACCAGGCGGAGCGCGTCCTCGAAGCGCAGCGAGCCGGCGGCCCAGAGAGCGGTGTACTCGCCGAGGCTGAGCCCCGAGCACATACCGACCACCTCGGGCGCCTTGCCCGCCTCGCGCAGGGTGCGCAGGATCGCCACGCTGGTGGTGAAGATCCCCGGCTGGGCGATGTCGGTGCGGTTCACCTCGTCGCCGGACGACCAGCACTTCTCGCTCAAGGAGAAGCCCAGGACGGAATCGGCTTCCTCGAAGGTCTTCCGGGCCGGCTCGTGCGCCTCGCACCAGTCGCGCCCCATCCCCTCGAACTGTGCTCCCTGACCGGGAAAGAGAATGCCTTCGCTCATCTCTTCACTTCCTCCTGTTCCTTGTCGGTGCAGGGTCGCCTACCAGCGAACCAGCGCACCCCCCCAGACGAGTCCCGCCCCGAAGGCGGTCATGACGATCAGCTTGCCACGCTCCAGGCGGCCGTCGCGCGCCGCTTCATCGAGCGCGATCGGAACGCTGGCCGCACTGGTATTGCCGTACTTCTCGATGTTGACGATCACCTTGTCCATCGGGATGTCGAGCTTGTTGACCGCCGACTCGATGATGCGCAGGTTGACCTGGTGCGGAACGAGGTGCCCGAGCTCGTCGAGCGAGTACCCCTCGAGCATCTCCCGGGTCGAGCGCTCCATGGTGGTGACCGCGAAGCGGTACACCTCCCGGCCGCGCACGCGGAGGTAGTGCTCCCGCGCCTCGACCGTCTCGAAGCTCGCTGGCCGCATTGAACCGCCGCCGGGCAGCTGGATGAACTCGTAGCCCTCGCCGTCGGTGCCCAGGCCGATCCGCAGGATCTCACCCGGCCCCCCCGGCTCCTGAGCGCGGAGCAGGGCGGCGCCGGCCCCGTCCCCGAAGAGGATGCAGGAGGTGCGGTCGCTCATGTCGATGACGCGAGAGAGGCACTCGCTCCCCAGCACCAGGACGTTCTTCGCCTGGCCGGCGAGAATCGCGTTCCGGCCGACGTCCAGTCCGGTGATGAACCCGGCGCAGGCGGCGCTGATGTCGAACGCCGCGGCGTTCTTCGCTCCCAGCCCCCGCTGGATCTTGGGCGCCGCCGCGGGCACGTACTGATCGGGGGAGATGGTGGCGACGATGATCAGGTCGACCTCGGCGGGGTCGGTCCCCGCGGCCTCGAGCGCCTGCTGCGCGGCGGGCACGCACATGTCGCTGAGGGCCTTGCCTTCCTCGAGGAAACGCCGCTCGCGGATGCCGGTCCGCTGGCGAATCCACTCGTCGCTGGTGTCGACGAACTGAGCGAAGTACTCGTTCGTCACCACGCGGTCGGGGACGTAGTGACCGGTTCCGGCGATTCCAACGGATCGGTTCTGACTCATTCAGACGCTCCTCTGCGCGTCTCCCGCGGAAACGCTGTGGATTGGATCTCGTAGAGCACCGTGGGTCCAGATGCGGCGGTCTAGCGCGCTGCCTTCTTGCGAGCGGCGGACGCGACTCTTTGCACGATGCCCTCGTTCACCCCCGCGTCGAGGTAGTTCGAGGCCAGGGACAGGGCATTCGAGACGGCCACCTCGTCGGAGCGGCCATGGCCCACCACCACCGCGCCGGCGACTCCGAGGAGAAGCGCGCCGCCGTACTCGGCGTAGTCGATGTTCCTGCGGACGTTGTTCAGGGCCTCGGGAGCCCAGTCGACGCCGTGTGACTTCAGTTCGCCCAGGACCAGGCGCAACATCAAGTTCGAGAAGCCCTCGAGGAGCTTGAGCACGACGTTCCCCGTGAACCCGTCGATCACCACCACGTCCGCCTCGCCGGAGAAGAGCTTGTCTCCTTCGATGTTGCCGACGAAGTTCATCACCGAGTCGGACAGAAGCGCGTACGCCCCCTTCAAAAGCCCCGTGCCCTTGCTGTCCTCGGCACCGATGTTCAGGAGAGCGATGCGCGGCTCCTCGCAGCCGAGGATCTCTCGCGAGTAGGTCGAGCCCATCTGGGCGTACTGCAGGAGATGCTCGGGTTTCGGCGCGATGTTGGCGCCCATGTCGAGCAGCGTCAGGTGCTGGCCGCGGAAGTTCAGGGTCACTGCGATCCCCGGGCGCTTGACTCCCGGGAGCGTGCCCAGCCCGCGCGTCGCCGAGGCGACCAGCGCGCCGGTGTTCCCCATCGAAACGACCGCACCCGCTTCCCCCTCGCGAACCGCGTTCACCGCCCGGGCGATCGAGGAGTCGGGCTTCCGGCGCATGGCGATCGCCGGGCCCTCGTGCATCTCCACCACCTGCGTCGCGTGCACGACGGTGAAGCCGGGATCCTCGCCCGCTTCCTCGAGCGTCTCGGCGATCCGGTCCTCGTCCCCGACCAACAGGATCCGGTCCGGGGGTAAGGGATTCTTCACCTCCGAGGAGCAGGCACGAATCGCGCCCCGCAGCAGGGCCCGCGGGGCGTCGTCGCCACCCATCACGTCCAGGGCTATTCGCCGGGAATTCATCTCGATGGCCTGGCCCGGGGAGCGGGCCGCGCGGCGACTAGAGCTCCTCCTTCTGCAGGACTTCCATTCCCTTGGAGCCGCCCTTGTCGAATCCGTAGTAGCCGCAGCTGTCACAGACGCGGTGCGGCCTCACCGCCGCGCCGCAGCGCGCGCAGTGATTCGGGGCCTGGACTTCGAGGGCCAGGTGGGAGCGGCGGATCCGCTTCTTGTGCTTGGAAATGCGGCGCTTGGGGTGTGCCATGAGACCGAGGGACGGGCCGGGTCAGTGGGAATACGGATGAATCGACCGGGACTCCTAGCGAGGCCCGGCCGATGTTCGGAAGGCGGAACAGGCTAGCTCCCGCCCGAAAGGGTGTCAACGCCGGGGCGCCTTCTCCGCGACGGGAAGCGACCCCGGCCCCGACCGGCCTCAGCCGGCGCTGGAGCCGGAGAGCTCCCCTCTGACCCATTCCAGGGCGTCCGCGACCGCTCCGGGGTCGGTGCCCTGTCCCTGGGCGCGCTCGGGTCGGCCCCCTCCACCCCCCTTCAGGCGCTGGCCGAAGGCCTTGGCCAAGACCCCGGCTTTCAGGCCGCGCTCCTGCGCCGCCCCCGTGCAGAGGACCTGGAAGGGGACCCGCTCCCCTTCGCGACCGACCAGCACCACGGCGATCGATTCCCCGAGGCTGGCCACCCGCGCGGCGAGCTCCTCGACGCTCTTGCCGTCGAGCTCGGGGGTGTCGAACGCCCCGCCGAGGATCCCCCCCGACTCGGCGAGTTCCGCCTTGACCCGATCGAACACCGCGGCGACGTCCCCGCCGGCGCTCTTCTTCTTCTGCCTGCCGATCTCCTTGAGCTTCTCCTGCAGGACCCCGATCCGAGCGGCGACCTCCTCCGGCTGCGTCTTCAGGATCGCGGCGGACTCGCGCAGGAGGCGTCGGTGGCGCTGCGCCTCCTCCTGGGCCGCCGCGCCGGTCAGCGCCTCGATGCGTCGGATCCCCGCGGAGATGGCTCGCTCGGAGAGGATGGTGAAGCCGCCGACCTCGCCGGTGGCGGCGACGTGGGTCCCGCCGCACAGCTCGGTGGAGAAGCCCGGGACCTCGACGACCCGCACCTGCTCGTCGTACTTCTCGCCGAAGAGCGCGGTGGCCCCGCGCGCCTTCGCCGCCTCGAGCGCCTCGACGGTCGTCTCCACCGGGTGGTTCTCCCGCACCTCGCGCGCGACGCGCCGCTCGATCTCCTCCAGCTCCTCGTGACTCACCCCCCGGGGGTTGGTGAAGTCGAAGCGCAGGCGATCGGGCCCGACGTAGGAGCCCTGCTGGGCGACGTGCTCGCCGAGCACCTGCCGCAGCGCCTCGTGCATGAGGTGCGTCGCGGTGTGGTTGCGCCGGATCGCCCGCCGCGCGTCGCCATCGACCTCCGCGGTGACGGCGGTGCCGTTCTGAATCGCGCCGCTCGCGCGGCCGAGGTGCACGACGATGCTCCCGGCCCTCCTGGTGTCCTCGACCTCGAAGGTGAACTCCGGCCCTGCGATGCGGCCACGGTCACCGCACTGCCCCCCTGACTCGGCGTAGAAGGGGCTCCTCGACAGCACGAGCCGGGCCGGGCTCCCCTCCCCCGTCGAGGGGAAGAAGGCCAGCACCTCGGCTTCGGCGCGCACACTCTCGACTCCCGCCTCGTGGAAGGTCGAGACCGTTTCGGCGATCCCCTCCGACTCCTCGCCGGAGAGGAGCTGCTGGAAGCTCCCTTCCGTCCGGCTCGCTGCCTGGTGAGCGAGCTGGGAGGCCGTCCACCCCTCCCGGTCGAGCTCCAGCCCGTCCTCCTCGGTCATCTGCTCGACCAGGTCCTGCGGGAAGCCGTAGGTGGCAAACAGCTCGTAGGCCTCCGCTCCGGGCAGCACGGTGCCGCCCTCGCCGCGCACGCGATCCGCCAGCTTCCGGTACTCCGACAGCCCCCGCCCGAGGGTCCGGCCGAAGGAGTTCTCCTCCTCCCGCAGGATCAGCTGCACGTGCTCCAGGCGCTTCGGGATATCCGGGAAGGCGACGCCGAGCACATCGGAGACCGATTCCGCCACGCGGTAGAGGAACGGCTCCTCCATCGAGAGCACCTGGCGTCCGAAGCGCGCCGCGCGCCGGATCAGCCTTCGCAGGACGTATCCGCGCCCCGTATTCGAGGGCGACGCGCCGTCGGCGATCGCGCAGGTGACCGCGCGCAGGTGATCGGCGACGACGCGGAAGGCGACCTGGGTCTCCTCGTCGCTCTCGCCGTAGCTCTTGCCGGTGAGCTCGCCGATCGACGCGAAGATCGGCTCCCACAGATCGGTGTCGTAGTTGGAGCTCTTGCCCTGCAGCACCGAGACGATGCGCTCGAAGCCCATGCCGGTGTCGACGTGCTTCGCCGGCAGCTCGCGCAACGAGCCGTCGTCGAGGCGGTTGAACTGGATGAAGACCAGGTTCCAGAGCTCGATGAAGCGCTCGTTCCCGGCGTTGACGCCGATCTCCGGGTCGGCGCCGTCGGCGCGGTCGGTCTCGGGGCCGCCGCGGTCGATGTGGATCTCGGTGCACGGCCCGCACGGACCGGTCTCGCCCATTTCCCAGAAGTTATCCGCCTTGCCGCAGCGCAGGACCCGTTCCGGAGCGACCCCCGCCTCGATCCAGATCCGCTCCACCTCCTCGTCGGCGGGGACGCCCTGCTCGGGATCGCCCTCGAACACGGTGACCCAGAGGCGCTCCGGCGGCAGCCCCCACACCCCGGTCAGGAGCTCCCACGCCCAGGTGATCGCCTCGCGCTTGAAGTAGTCGCCGAAGGACCAGTTCCCGAGCATCTCGAAGAAGGTGTGGTGGTAGGTGTCGCGCCCCACCTCCTCGAGGTCGTTGTGCTTGCCGGAGACGCGCAGGCACTTCTGCGTGTCGACGGCCCGCTGGTAGTCACGGCTGCCGGTGCCGAGGAAGACGTCCTTGAACTGGTTCATCCCGGCGTTGGTGAAGAGCAGCGTCGGGTCGTCCTGCGGGAAGACCGCGGCGGAGGGCACCTCGCGGTGCGCCCGCTCCACGAAGAAATCGAGGAAGTCGCGTCGCACCTGCGCGGCCGTGCGCTGGACCTTGGAGACGTCGGGATTGGAGCTCATCGCGATCTCGGATCGGAGCGGGGGATCGGCTCGGTTCAGGAGGGTGGAGAATGGGAGAGCCCCCGCGGATCGGTAGATCCGCGGGGGCGTGAGAGTATAGGGCGCGGGTCGGGGAGGTCATCCCCGCTCGGACCCGATTGCGCCGGAGCGGCGGCTACTTCCGCGACCCGGCCGCGCTCCCCTTGGTGGCCGCGCTCCCCTGGGTAGCGGCCGGGGGCGCCGGCTGGCCCTTGCTCCTCGGCGCGCCCTTCGCCCCTTTGGCGGATCCGGCGGGCCCCCCTTCGGCGGACCCCCCTCCGGCGGATACCGTCGGCCCTCCGCTCCCCGCCCTCGGTGCGGGGGCCGCGGCGGCCGCCGCCTCCGCCGCCGCCTTCTCCACCCCCTCGCGGATCCACCCCTCGAGGGCGTCGGCGAGGTCGGGGTTGTCGATCAGGAAGCGGCGCGCCCGCTCCTGCCCCTGCCCGAGGCGGATCTCGCCGTCCTCGGGGTGCTTCAGCGAGTACCAGGTGCCCGAGCGCACGACCAGGTTCGCGCTCATCCCCTGGTCGAGCAGCTCGCCCTCGCGGCTGATCCCGCGGTTGAAGAGGATGTCGAACTCGACCTTCCGGAAGGGCGGGGCGATCTTGTTCTTGGCCACGGTGACCTTCGTCCGGTTGCCGACCACCTGGTCGCCATCCTTGATCTGGCCGATGCGGCGGATGTCGAGGCGCACCGAGGCGTAGAACTTCAGCGCCCGCCCGCCGGTGGTGGTCTCAGGGCTGCCGAACATCACCCCGATCTTCTCGCGGATCTGGTTGATGAAGATCACCATGCACTCCGACTTGGCGATCGCCGCGGTCAGCTTGCGCAGCGCCTGGCTCATCAGCCGCGCGTGCAGGCCGACGAAGCTGTCCCCCATCTCCCCCTCGATCTCCGCGCGGGGCACCAGGGCGGCGACCGAGTCGATCACCACCACGTCGACCGCGTTGGAGCGCACCAGCGTCTCGACGATCTCCAGCGCCTGCTCGCCGGTGTCGGGCTGGCTGACCAGGAGGTCGTCGAGCTGCACCCCCAGTTTACGCGCGTACGCCGGATCGAGGGCGTGCTCGGCGTCGACGAAGGCGCAGATCCCGCCCCCCTTCTGGGCGTTGGCCACCACGTGCAGGCTCAGGGTGGTCTTGCCGGAGGACTCGGGACCGTAGATCTCGACCACCCGGCCGCGCGGCAGCCCGCGCCCGCCGAGGCCGACGTCGAGGGCGATCGAGCCGGTGCTGATGCACTGGATCTCGCGGGCCAGGTGCCCGGCATCCCCCAGGCGCATGATCGAGCCCTTGCCGTAGGCGCGCTCGATGTCGCCCACGGCGGCGAGGAGGGCCCGGCTCCGCTCCGCGTCCGTCTTGTCCTCGCGACGATCGCTGTGGACCTTGGCCTTGCTGTCGGACTTCGAACGGCTGCTGCTCTTCATGGCTCGGTGTTGACTGGGTGGGGATGGATGACCGGGTGGAAATGAAAGAAGGTGTGTCGGATGAGCGACTCGAGCCGATCCGCGAGGAGCCGGCCCCGAGGGCCTTCCGACGATGATAGGTGGCGCGACGATGATAGGTGGCGCCCTGGGCGTGACCAAGAGCGGTTCGGTGTTTGTTCGGGTTTTTCCCGGATCGATCGCCACCGACAAAAGAGAGACGGCGATCCCCTCCTCCGGTCACGCCGAACCGCCCGAAAGGTCGAGCCGCCCTCCTCGAGGGGGTCAGCCGCGCAAGGGCCAGCTCGCTACCGGCCGGTACCGCTGCTCGGGGCGCTCGAGGCGCGACTCGACCAGCGTGACCGCCTCGGGGTCCCACTCGAGCGCGGGGCGCAGCTCGAGAAAGCGCTCCTTCCGCGCGCGGAGCCCCTCCCCGCCCCGTCGCGCGGTCCGCCCCAGGGTCAGGTGCGGGGCCCACTCCTCCGAGCGCTCCTCCGGCGCGACCAATGCCCGCTCCACCGCCCGGAAGATCGCGTCGAGGCGCCCCTCCTCCTCGCGCTCCCCCACCCCGGCCCACCAGATCCGCGGTCGACCGCGGGCCGGGAAGCAGCCGGTCGAGTCGATCGAGAGGCGCGGACGCGCGAGCCCCGCGAGCGCCCCGTCGAGGCTCCGTTCGATCCCCTCCCGCTCCCCCCCCGGTACCGACCCGATGAAGTGGAGCGTCAGGTGCAGGTCGCGCGGCGGGTACGTCCGCGGCCCGCCGGCGAGCACCGGCGCGGTGAGCGCACAGAGCTCCGCGCCGATCTTCTCGGCCAGCGCCAAAGCGACGAAGAGGCGAACCATGCTCAGCTAGCCGATGGCCGACGGCTTCTTCCTAGACCGTGACGATCCTCAGCAGGTCACCGTAGCGCCCCGCGAGCTCCTCCGCCGTGCGCCCGGCGAGGGGCTTCACGCCGAAGTCCTGCACCGAGAAGGAGGCCGCCACCGTGCCGTGGACCATCGCCTGGCGCAGCGTCGCCGAGTCGGTGTTCCCGGCGGCGGCGACGTGGCCCATGAAGCCACCGGCGAAGGAGTCCCCGGCCCCGGTCGGATCGACGACGTCCAGGATCGGGTAGGCGGGCAGCGAGAAGTGCAGGTCCTCGCCGATGATGAAGGCGCCGTGCTCGCCCTTCTTGACCACGACGATGCGCGGCCCCAGCTCCCGCACGCGGTCCGCGGCGCGGATCAGGTTGTTCTCGCCGGTCAGCATCCGCGCCTCCTCGTCGTTGACCACCACCGCGTCGAGGCGGCCGAGGAGCTGGTCGAGCTCGGGGCGCGCGATGTCGATCCACAGGTTCATCGTGTCCGCCATCACGAACTCCGGCGCCTCGACCTGGTCGAGCGCCTTGAGTTGCACCGCCGGCGCGGTGTTGGCGAGGAAGACGAACCTCGAGTCGCGGTAGCTCGCCGGCACCTTGGGGTCGAAGGTCTCCAGGACGTTCAGGTGGGTGTAGAGGGTGTGGCGCGTGTTCCAGTCCGCCTCGTAGCGCCCGCCCCACCGGAAGGTCTCGCCCTCGGCGAACTCCAGCCCTTCGGTGTCGACCCCGTGCTGCTCGAGGACCTCGACGTCCGCGCGCGCGAAGTCCTTCCCGACGACCCCGACCAGGCGCGGCGAGGTGTAGTGGCTCGCCGCCACCGAGCAGTAGGTCGCCGATCCCCCGAGGACGTCCTCGCGGCGATCGTACGCGGTCTCGATGAGGTCGTAGGCGAGCGTACCGAGGACGAGGAGGCTCATGGTGATGGGCGCGGCGAAGGGGGATCGCGGAGGGAGAGGAAGGAACGGCGAAAGGGATGACAACGATTCGGGCAGGCGGCGTCAATCGGGGAGTACGCTCTCCACCTCGCGCACCTCGTCGCGCACCGAGGCGCCGCCGGGAGCCAAGAGGAAGATCCCGCCGAGCAGGCTGAACGCCGCGTTGCACAGCCGGTAGGTGACGCTGACCGCCACCCCCAGCGCCGCCTCGGCGCCGATCATCGCGAAGAGCGTCCCGAAGGCCGCCTCGCCGACCCCCCAGCCGCCGGGCGAGAGGGGCAGGGCGGTGATCACGTTGGCCACCGGGGTGATCGCGACGTAGGTGCCGAAGTCGTGCAGGTCGCCGAAGGCACGGCCGATCGCCCAGATCCCGGCGATGACGAACAGGTGGTTTCCCAGCGAGCAGAAGAGGGAGAACCCGAGCTCCAGTGGCTTCCCCTTGAAGACGAGCGCCGCCTCCTCCAGCCGCTTCCAGCGGGCCGCGTACGGCAGGCGCTCGATCAGTCGATCGAGGCGCAGGAGGCGGCGCGGCCCCGAGGCGAGCAGGAGAGCCATGCCCGCGGTGGCCGCCACCAGCGCTCCGGCGGCGGGCCAGCGCAGCGGGACGAAGAGCTCGCCCCCGAGCCAGATCACCACCGTCGCCAGGGTGACCAGCGTCCACAGCCCGACCAGCCGATCGATCACCACCGTGGCCAGTGCGGCGGCGCGGCGCTCGGGGTTCTCGCGCACGACCAGGATCGCCTTGGGCAGGTCGCCGCCGGTCAGCCCCGGCATCACCAGGTTGAAGAAGAGGCCCAGGAAGGAGAGCCGCAGCGCGTTCCACCAGCTGCAGGGGCACTCCGCCAGAGCGAGGAGGCGCCACCACCGGGTCACCCCGAAGAAGACGCCCATCATGAAGGCGCCGAACGCGGCGAGGAGCCCCACCGCGCGCAGGTCGAGGAAGACGCGCGGCATCCCCGGTCGCCACTCGTAGTGGCCGCCCGGGGTCGCCTCGTCGGGACTCTCGGGGCGGGCGACGTGGAGGGCGCCGCCCTCGCGGGCCGCGGTGCGCGCCTCCTCCGGCCAGCTCTCGGCGAGCGTCGTCTCCGGGTCCAAGTGGAAGGTGATCTGCTGCGAGCGCCAGCCGCCCTCGATCTCCCCCTCCACCTCGAGCAGCTGCTCCCCTTCCAGCCAGCGCAGCGAGTCGCTCCAGGGGAGGCGGTTCGCCACGAAGAAGAGGAGCGCCACGGCGATGACGAACTTGAGCGAACGCAGCCAGCGCCCGCGACGCCTCGCCCCGCTACCGCGTCCCTCGCTTCCCGGCTCGGCGCCCTCTTCGCTCACGGGCTGTCGCCCTCGGTCTCGCCGACGGCATCGGGGATCGGCTCGAGAC
This sequence comes from uncultured Planctomycetaceae bacterium, assembly GCA_964496575.1. GTDB lineage: Bacteria > Planctomycetota > UBA1135 > UBA1135 > CAZCAC01. The sequence goes on from CAZCAC010000073.1 coordinate 24,832, forward strand.
CCAGCTCCGCGCGCTTCCGGTCGATGCGCTCATACCACCACGCTTCCCAGTCCTCCTCGCGGAGGCTGCCCGGCCCGTCCTCGGTGATCCGGCCCAGCGCCTGCATCGCCTTGACCCGGATCGTGCTGTCGGGATTCTCCACCGCGTGCGCGACGATGCCGTCGAGCCAGCGCTCGCGCAGCACGACGTACTCGTCCTCGCTGAGCTCCTCGGGGCGCTCCGGCAACCCGCGGTCGATCAGGAGCTGGAAGAAGGGACGCAGCGCCCGCGGATCGCGCTCGGCGGTGAGCATGTTCATGAAGCGCGCCAGCATCGAATCGCCGCCCGCCTCGACCGCCGCGCGGGCGACGGCTGCCCGCACCACCGGGCTCTCGTCGGCGACGGCGACGCCGAGGCCGAGGCCGATCGTCTGCCGCTGCAGGTGGGCGGCCAGTTCGAGGAGCTCGGCGTAGCCGACGTTGCCTTCACCGGTCCCTTGCAGCAGGGCGCCGACCGCGGCCAGCACGCGGCGGGCCCCGTCGATGTCGAAGGTCGTCTCGCGCACGGCGGTGATCGCCTCGGCCAGGTCCGGCACCTCGCCCCCTCTGAGGAGGCGCATCCCCTCGCGCTCCGCCCGCGCGGCGCCGAGCAGATCGGAGAGCAGCTCGGCGACCTCCTCGGGTCCGGCGCGCGGGGTCTCCGGTGCGAGGAGGAGGAGGCGATCGAAGTCGACCCGGGCGCCGAGCGGCCCCATCCCGAGCACCGCGCGCTCGCGGGTGAGCACCGAGGGATCCTCGGCGGCGAGGCGCGCGCACCAGGCGACCTGGAGGCAGGCCAGACGCGGCCGATCGCCCGAGTCGAAGTCGAGCAGCTCGGTCAGGAGCTCGAGGCACTTCTCGGCCGGGTTCTCGAAGGTCTCCTCCCGCGCCGCGGTCGGATCCTCCGAGGGCGGTCGTCCCAGCTGGACGCCGGCGACGCTCCAGTTCTGCTGCCCGGCGACGAAGCCGATGTCGCCGACCATCTGGGCGGTGTAGCGGTGCCCCCCCGAGGGGCTGTGCAACGCCTCCAGGTTGGCCACCCGGGAATCGGGCAGGTCGATGAAATCGAGGGAGGCGATCTTCTCCAGCGTGCTGCAGGACGTGGCGAAGAGACAGCTCCCGAATGCGCCGAGGAGGACGGCGCCCAGGCGGCTCGCGGCGTGCTTCACGCGGGAAGTCTAGGGCCTCTGGATCTGCGAACAACCGGGGATCCGCGATCCTTGGGATCGGGATGGTGGAGGCGGCGGGAATCGAACCCGCGTCCCGGAGTCCCCGCGCGACGAGCGTCTACGTGCGTAGTCCACGATTTGGTTCTCGCCTCGGAGCCGCCCGTGGACGGGTGACCCTCTGGCCAGCTCCCCTGTTGTCTCGCCGGTCCGCCGAGGAGCGGGGCTTTCCGGCCAGCCCGCTGTTGTCGTCCCCACGAGGCCACGGGCACTCCTCGTGGGAACGGCTGCCACTAATTAGGCAGCGAGTGCAAAGTCGTTGGCAAGTAAATGCCGTTCCCAGGATGTTTAGCGGGGTGACCCGGGGTCCCCGGCACGCGACCCGAAGCCGAACGAAACCGGTCGAAACCAGTGCGCCCCCTTTCGGTGTCCAGGGCCAAGCTAGCACGGTCGGGAAGGGTTCATAGGGGGTTTGGGCCCAAAAAACGGGCGCTCTCCTCCTCCCTCCCGGTCGCAACCTACCGCCGCCGCATCCGCGCCCGATCCATCGCCCGCTCGTCGTCCCGCTTACGCTGCGCCTGACGCTTGTCGTACATCCGCTTGCCGCGGCAGAGGCCGAGCTTGACCTTGATCCGGCTGCCCTGGAAGTAGATCTCCAGGGGGATCAGGGTCATCCCGCGCTCCCGAACCTTCTTGTTCCAGCGGTGGATCTCCCGGCGGTGAGCCAGGAGCTTGCGGTCGCGCACCGGCGGGTGGTTGAAGACGTTGCCGTGGCGGTACTCGGGGATGTTCGCTCCGACGAGGAAGAGCTCCCCGCCGCGGATCCGGCCGTAGGCCTCGGCGATCGAGCCGTGACCGGCGCGCAGGCTCTTCACCTCGGTCCCGACGAGGACCACGCCACACTCGAGCTCCTCCAGGATCTCGAACGAGTGGCGCGCCTTCCGGTTGCGCGTGATGCTGCGGTACTCCTCCGCCTTGCCCTTGCCGGCCATCACCGGAGTCTAACGGCAAGCCGGGCAGATAACTGCCCGGCAGGCGTTGACGCCCCCCCCGGGGCCCCGTATCTTCCCCCGCTCAACCAGCCCGGGTGGCGGAATTGGCAGACGCGCATGGTTCAGGTCCATGTTCCCGCTAAGGGAGTGGGGGTTCGACTCCCCCCTCGGGCACCACACCTCGCTCCGCCCATGGCCCCCTGACTATAGCCCCTGACCACCGGGAGCGCGGTAGATCAGGATCGCGCGCTTGCCCATCTCTTCGGGGAGCTCGTGCTCCCACACGGTGTCCAGGGTGAAGCCGAGGCGCTCCGCCTCCCGCTCGCCGGCGCGCACCTCGCGCGACCACGAGCTGCCCTTGAGCATCACCAGGTCCTTCAGCGAGTGCCGGACCTTGCGCAGCACGCGGACGTTCTCCCGCACCGAGCTCACCGCGCGGACCACCACCACGTCGCAGCGCTCGGTGATCAGGTACTCCTCCGCGCGGCCCCAGTGCACCGTCACGTTCTTGAGGCCGAGCTCGTCGACGCAGCCCTGCAGGAAGTCCGCCTTCTTCTTGGTCGAGTCGACGAGGCACACCTTGCAGTGCATCTCCGCCATCGCGATCGGCAGGCCGGGGAACCCCGGGCCGGTGCCGAGGTCGACCACCTTGCGCCCCATCAGTGACATCATCTGGGTGACGCGCCAGGAGTCGAGGTAGTGCTTGGCGGCGACCTCCTTGGGGTCGATGATCGCGGTGAGGTTCACCTTGCGGTTCGCCTCGAGCATCATCCGCGCGTGCTCGGTGAAGAGGTCGAGAAGTTCGTCGGTGACGTCCTGACCCGCGAAGGCCCACTCGAGGGCCTGGCGCATCTTCGCCTGGGTCGGCGCGGGGACGTCCGGCCCGGGAGGCTCGTTCTCCGGGTCGACGGCCTTCTTGGTCTTCTTCTTGGCCGCCGGAGCCGCGTCGCCGGCCGCCTCGTCCCCCTTTTCGGCGCCGTCCTCCTCCGCCTCTTCGTCCTCGTCCTCGTCCTCACCGTCCTCCTCTTCCTCGTCGTCCTCGTCGTCGAGGTCGGGAAGGTCGTTCTCCTCGAAGATCTCCTCGCCGTCGAGGGGGCCCACTTCGGGCTCCCCATCCTCCGGGCCGGATTCTTCCAGGTCTTCGGGGTCGGGGTCCTCTCGGCGGCTCATCAGCGAAACGGGACGCGGCAGCGGGGGGCGGGCTGGCAGGGCAGCAGGGACTCGAACCCCGATCCTGCTGATTTGGAATCAGCCGCTCTAACCAATTAGAGCTACTGCCCTTTATGGCTGCGAAGGGTACCGGTGGCCGGGCGGGGCCGCAAGGGCCTGCACCGGGGCCTTCCCCCTTGTTCGCCACTTCCCGCCGACTAAGGTTGCCCCTGGCCGCCGGCCGAAAAGCGAGTAGCCCCCGACCCATGCCCCCCGACTCCTCCATCCCCGCCCCCGACCCCGCTCCGACTGCCGGCGAGCCCCGGATCGTCGAGGCCAAGGAGCTGGTCGAGCGGGTCGCCGGGGAGCACTCGCTGCGGGTCATCTCCCGCCTCGAGCGCCAGGGCTACGAGGCCTACCTCGTGGGGGGCTGCGTCCGCGACCTCCTGGTGGGCATGAAGCCGAAGGATTTCGACGTCGCCACGACCGCCCACCCGCGCCAGGTCCGCCGCCTCTTCCCCCGCAACAGCCACATCATCGGCCGGCGCTTCCGGCTGGTGCACATCCGCTACGGCAAGGACTCGGTGATCGAGACCGCCACCTTCCGCCGCGAGCCCTCGATGCGGAACGGCGACGAGGAGGACCTCCTGATCACCGAGGACAACACGTACGGCAGCGCCGAGGAGGACGCCCGCCGGCGCGACTTCACCGTCAACGGGCTCTTCCTCGACCCGACGCGGGAGCGGATCCTCGACTGGGTCGGCGGCCTGCGCGACCTCGACGCGGGGCTCCTGCGCACCATCGGCGATCCCTTCACCCGCATCCCCGAGGACCCGGTGCGCATCCTGCGCGCGATCAAGTTCGCGACGCGTCTCGGCTTCCACATCGAGGAGGAGACCTGGAGGGCGATGTGCGAGTACGCGACCGAGCTGTCGCGCTCGGCGCCGCCTCGGGTGCTCGAGGAGATCCTGCGGCTGATGCGCTCGGGGACCGCGCTCGGCGCCTTCCAGAAGCTGCGCCAGTGCGGGGCCCTGGCGGTGATCCTGCCCGACATCGACCACCACCTCGGCCCGCTGGCGGAGGCGAGCCCGAAGGGTCAGAAGCGAGCCGACGCGTTCTGGCTCCTGCTCGCCGCGCTCGACACCGCGGTACACGACGGCTACGAGCCGAGCACGGCGGTCTGCCTCTCGGTGCTCTACCACGACCTCGCCGAACGGCAGGCGAACGCCGCGACCCGCACCCTGCCCGGCCCGCCCCCCGACTTCCAGGTGGTCACCGGCGAGGTGCTCGAGCCCCTCACCGGCAACGCCCGCATCTCCCGCCGCGACTCCGGCCGCACGCGGCGGATCATCTTCCAGCAGCGCCTCTTCACTCGCCCCTCCGGCCGCCGCTTCCGCCCCCGCCTCTTCTGCCTCGCCGAGGAGTTCCCCGAGGCCCTCGAGCTCTTCCGCCTCCGCTGCGAGGCGCGCGGCGAGGGCTGGGACATCTACAAGGGGTGGGAGGAGCGCTACGAGAAGGCCCTGGAGATGGACGAGGCGGCGGTCGAGAACGAGCGCCGCCAGGTGCGCCGCAACCGCCGCCGTCCGCGGCGGCGCCGCCGGTCGTCGTGAAACGGGCGGCCGGTGTTTTTTTCCCGGCTCCCCGACCCCGCCACACGAGGGGGGGTACTTTTCATTGGCTTCGACGGCAATTCGCCTTTCCGGGCGCACCAGCGACCTCACTGTCCCGAGAGGGCCAGTCGGATCCCTGGGTTGCGGTGACCTGGGTCCGACCGGTGCGAGATTCGCATCTGGTGCCCCAGCGCGGGGAGAGGCGAGCCGTTCGAGCCATAGACCGGGCATTCCGAGGGCGCCTTCCCCCTCGCTCGGTTCTCTTGCCACCTGGGGGGCGGCCCGCTTGCGAGTCGCCCCCCGACTTCATTTGGGGGCCGGTCGAGGCGCGGCAGGGGGCTGGAATCCGGTTATCTCCGGGGCAGGTGCCGATAGAGGCGCCAGGACGCCTTTTTCCTCCCCCGACCCTCCGCACACGGGACGTCTCGGCCTAGGATCCCCCCCTCGATGCTGCTCCCCCACCTGCTCCTCGCCTGCGCCCCGATCCTCCCCGCCCTCCACGCGCAGGAGGGCCCCACCGACGAGGAGGTCCAGCGCGCCTGGGACGCCCTCGACGTCGAGGTGAAGCGCGAGCTCGCCGAGTGGTTCCGCCAGGAGGCGAGGTGGCTCGGCACCTTCCAGCAGGGGCTCGTCGACTTCGTCCTCGCGAGCCAGGAGCAGGATCCCGGGCTCTGGCCGATCGCGGAGCCCGCGCCCTGGTACGACCCCGCGGTCCACGCGCCGAAGCAGCCGATCCGCCGGAAGGAGCTGCTCGAGAGCAGCGCGAGGGTCGAGAAGCTGCGCAAGGAGTTCTTCTACCGGGTGCCGGAGCGCCGCCTCGACAGCGCCTGGATCTACCACTACCCCTCCGGGGAGCTGCGGCGCACCCAGCGCCTGGACGACCCCGACCGACTCTTCCGCAACGCGCTGCGCGGCTTCCCGCCCGACCTCGACCTCGCCGAGGCGCTGGTCGAGCAGCAGCTCGACGGCGGCGAGCAGCGCCAGGCCCTGACCGCCTTCGACCACGCCTACACCGACCGGGCGGGACGCGTCTACACCGGGCTCACCCTCTACGACGCCTGGGCCTCCGCCTCCAACATGGAGATGCCCGACGTCGACATCCTCGGCGTCTACCACGATCTGACCGGCGACTGGCGGCGCTACGTCGCGCCCGTGCCGACCTCCAAGCACGACGCGCTCTACGAGAAGATCGGCGAGCTCTTCGCCGACGCCCACCACTACCGCGGAATACGCCACGCGATGGCGCGGTGCTTCCTCACCGGCTACCCCGCGCTGCGCGACGGCTACGACGCCAACCGCGATCGCTTCCACTCGCTATGGGACGACCTGGACAGCACGCCGGAGAAGATGGCCAAGAAGCTGCCCGGCGCGAAGAAGTGGAAGCGCTTCCTCGAGTCGTGGGTGAGGAAGGTCGATCGCTCGAAGAAGCTCAGGGAGGCGGGAGAGCGACGCCGCGACACCCTGCACCACGACGGGCTGCGGGTGCGCGCCAAGCTGATCGAGGTGCTGCGCGCCGCCGGCGTGCTCGAGGAGAAGTAGCGGCCTACTCGGAAGGCGTCTCGCCGCCGCGAGTCCACCACCAGACCCAGAAGGCGGCGTGGCCGATGACGATCAGCCAGAAGACGATCTGGAAGGAGACCTTGCGCGTCTTGTGGTGAAAGACGCGCTGGCCGAGGAAGGCGCCGGGGAAGCCGCCGAAGAGCTCGAATCCGTGCAGCCACACCTCGGGGATGCGGCAGCCGCCCTTCCTCGCGCGGCGCTTGTCGAAGCCGTAGAGGAAGAAGGCGATGACGCTGGTGAGCGCGTAGAGGATGAGGATGGTGCGGGTCACGGGGTTTCTATCCTCGCGGCGGAGCGCGCGGCGAGCTCGGCGGTGGCGAAGGCCGCCTGGAAGTTGAGTCCCCCGATCGGACCGTCGACGTCGAGCAGCTCGCCGAAGACGTGCAGACCGGGGTGGCAATTGACCCGCATGGTACGCGGGTCGACCTCGCGCAGGGAGAGCCCGCCGCGAGTCACCTCCGCCTGCTCGAAGCCGAGCGTCCCGTCGACCGGGATGCGGAGCCCCTTGAGCGCCTCGACCAGCTCGTGGCGGGCGGCGCGCGTCAGGTGCGCCAGCGCGGGGGTGTCGCCCACTCCCGCCCGGCGGCAGACCGCCTCCAGCACGCGCCTCGGGACCGGCGCGGGCAGCGCCCGGACCACCGAGGCTCCCCCTCCGCGCGCGGCGCCCTCGACGAGCGCGGCGCGCAGCGCCTCGCGAGAGACGTCCGGGAAGAGGTCGACGGCGAGCTCGAAGGTCTGCTGCCCGCCGTCCTGCTGCCGCCGGGCGACCGCTCCGGAGAGGTCCATCGCCGCCGGCCCCGAGACTCCGCGGTGCGTGAAGAGCAGCGGCCGGCGGCGGCGGCCCAGCTCCTCGGCGCCCGGACCGAGCAGGCGAACCTCGACCTCCGGCAGCGCGATGCCGGTCAGCTGGCGCACCCATTCCTCCGGGCTCGAGAGCGGCGCCAGCGCCGGCACCGGGGGCACCACCTCCAGCCCGAGCGCCTCGAGCCAGCGGTAGCCGTCGCCGACCGTCCCGGTGCGCGGGTAGCTCTTCCCCCCGGGGCAGAGCAGGAGCTGGCCGGTGTGCAGCTCCGCGCCACTCTCCAGCCGGAGGCGGTAGCCCTCGCCATCGGTCGCCTCGACCTCGGAGACCGCCGCGTCGAACCGCAGCTCGACCCCCGACCGGACCGCCCATCGCTCGAGGGCGTCGCGCACCTCCCGGGCCCTCCCGCTCGAGGGGAAGACCTTCTCCAGCGGCGCCTCCTCGGTCGCCACGCCGAGCTCGGCGAAGACCGCGCGCACCCGCTCGGGCGGCGTGGCCCGCAGCGCGGAGCGCAGGAAGCGGTGCCCCGCCGGGCCGAACAGCCGCCCGGCGCCCTCGGCGTCCAGGGTGGTGGTCAGGTTGCAGCGCCCCCCGCCGCTGGCCAGGATCTTGGTCCCCGTGCGCGGCGTCTTCTCCAGCAGCAGCACCTCGGCGCCGTGACCCGCCGCGCGCGCGGCCGCCCACAGACCGGCGGCGCCGGCGCCGACCACGATGATCTCGCGGACCTCGCGCATCAGCCGCCACCCAGGGCCCGCTCCCAGGCGGCGATCTCCTCGGGGGTGTGCGGGCCGCGCGGCGGCGTGTCGTCGTCCCGGTCCTCGAGGAAGCCCTCGGGCAGCCGCACCTTCTGCGTGCCGCCGCGCTTGGCGCGGTTGACGCGGAGGGAGTGCACCGGGAACGGCGCGTCGGGGTCGAGGGCCCCGAGCACCTCGCGCATCTCCTCGAGCGACTCCATCCGCGCGAGCTTCCCTCGAGCGGCGGCGGAGCCGGCGAAGCCCTTCGTGTACCAGGCGCACCACTTGCGCATCTGCTGGACGCCGCGCTCGCCGAAGAACTCGACGAGGGCCTCCGCGTGCCGCTCCATGATCCGGGTGATCTCGCCGAAGCTCGGCGGGGTCTCCGGCTCGCGCCCGGCGAACACGTGGCTGAGCTCGCGGAAGAGCCACGGGCGGCCCAGGCAGCCGCGCCCGATCACCACCCCGTCGCAGCCGGTCTCGCGCATCATCCGCAAGGCGTCCCAGCACTCCCAGATGTCGCCGTTGCCGAGCACGGGAACAGAGCACTCCGCCTTCAGCCGGGCGATCGCCGGCCAGTCCGCCTCGCCGCTGTAGAGCTGCGCCGCGGTGCGCGCGTGCAGGGCGATCCCCGCCGCGCCTTCCTCCTCGGCCACGCGCCCGGCGTCGAGGTAGGTGAGCAGCTCCTCGTCGATCCCCTTGCGGACCTTGATGGTGATCGGCGCCGTCCCGGCCGAGCGGACCGCGGCGCGCACCAGGCGGGCGAGCAGGCGCGGTTTCAGCGGGATGGCGCTGCCGCCCCCGTGGCGAGTCACCTTCGGCACCGGGCAGCCGAAGTTCAGGTCGACGTGGTCGACGCCGTCGTCGACCAGGGCGGCGACGACCTCGCCGACGTCGACCGGGTCGGAGCCGTAGATCTGGACCGAGCGGGGGTACTCCTCCCGATCGCCACTGGCCATCAGCCGGGTCATCTCGTTCCCGCAGCGGTAGCCCCGCGCGGTGATCATCTCGGAGACGTAGAGCCCGGCGCCGAATCCCCGGCACAGCCGGCGGAACGGGACGTTGGTCACTCCCGCCATCGGGGCGAGCACCACCGGCGGATCGATGACCAGCGGGCCCAGGACGAGCGGCGCGAACTCTCCCGGGCGGGCGAGGGGCACGTCGCGGTTGCCCTCGAAGGCGACCTCGCGGCCCGCGGGGGGCGAGGGTCCGGCCTCGGGCGCGTCCATCGGCTAGCGCTCGCTCTTCTCTCCGGAAGGGGCGGCCCCGCCCTTCGCGGCTTCCTTCGCCCGCTCGCGCTCGACGCGCGGGATCATCCCCGGCCCGCCGAAGGTGGTGCTGCGCACCGACTGGTAGCGCGCCGTCGAGTTCCCCTCGACGCGGGCCAGCTTGTCGAGCCCGCCCCCCTCGAGGACCTTGAGCACCTGCGGGCCGATCGGGGTCTTGACCAGGTAGACGTCCCCGTCACCGACCTGCATCTCCCAGCTGGCCAGCACCGGATCCAGGTCCTCGAAATACACGATCGGCATCAGCCCCTCCTTGCGGTAGTGTGCCAGGATCATCCCGGGCAGCGCCATGCCGAGGTCCACCAGCACCGGGCGACCGGCGGTCGAGTTGGTGTCGAGGTACGCCTCGCCGACCCACCGCTTGATGCGGAACTGACCGCCGACCTGCCGCCCTTCTACGCGGTATTCGAGGCTACCACTTCGAACATCGATCTCGAACGCGTTCAGCTTGCCGTCGCGGAAGCGCTGCACCTGGGTCTGCTGGCTCGGCGGATAGCCGATTCCCCCGGGCGCCACCAGCCGGGCGCACCAGGCGGTGTCGTTGTCGTGGCAGCGCACCACCCAGTACTCCTCGGCGGCGACCACCCGGTCGAAGGCGACGCTCTCGACGCGCCCCTCGAGCACCACCGTGCCCTCGGGGAGCTCCGGCTTCTCGACCTCCAGCGGGAGCGAGGCCTGCAGGCGGGCCCTCTCCTGCGCCTCGAGCAGCGCCTCGCGCAGCTGCCCCAGGAGGTCCGCATCGAGCCACCGGCCGCGCACCATCACGCCCTGCGGCTCGCGCAGGACGCCGAGGTCCTCGGTCGGGTCGCCGGCCACCACCAGGAGGTCGGCGACCTGCCCGGCCTGGATCGTCCCGCGCTCGTCGCAGCCGATCGCGCTCGCAGCTCCCGCGGTGGCCAGGCGCAGCACCTCGGCTGGCGGGATCCCCGCCTCGACCCAGAGCGCCAGCTCGTCGTGCAGCGCTTCCCCCGGCATCAGCCACGGGTTGGGCGCGGCCGAGCCGGGGACCAGCGGCACGCCCGCTCGCCAGAGGTCGCGCAGCACCGCCTGCAGCCGGGCCAGCTGGGCGCGCGCACCCTCGACCCAGCTCGGGTCGGCGAGCGACGCCCGCCGCTGTTCCAGGTCGTGCTTCCACCAGTCGGCGTACCAGGGCGCGAGGAAGTTCAGCGCCGGCGGGTCCTCGCCGGGGCTCTCGAAGCGGTACGCGTAGACCCCGAGCAGCGGGGTCACGGCGGCGCCGCTCTCGGCGACCGCGGCGACGGCCGTGGCGATGGCCTCGTCGGAGCCGGTCCCTCCCGGGCCGGCGATTCCCTCGAGGTAGCAGATCCCGTCCTGCCCCGCCGCCAGCACCCGGGCGAGCTCCCCTCCGCGCGGCACCGGCCCCCACACCTGGAGGTTGTTCTCGTGGCTGCGCTCGATCAGCGCGCTCCAGGCCTCCTCCGGAATCCCGAGGTGGAAGGTGACGAAGTCGATGCCTCGCTCCACGAGGCGCGGCAGCTTGTTGTCGACGTCCTCGGGGGTGACGACCACGGCCGCCTCGGTGGTGGCCGGCGGCGCGCCGTCGAAGATCGCCCCGCAGATCCACAGCTCCGGCCCGGGCATCGCGTCGCGCGCGCCGGGGCTCGCGGAGACGAAGATCCGCGCGAGGTCGTTGCCCATGTCGCGGGTCAGCGTGACCCCCGAGAGGAGGTAGAGCGGGTCGTGCTCGAGGTCGTGGTGGATCATCCCGTCGACCAGCCCCGGCACCAGGTGCTTTCCGGCGAGATCGACGCGGAGCGCGTCCTCGGGAACCTCGAGCGCCTCCCCCACCGCGACGATCCGCCCCTCCTCGACCAGCACCGTCGCTCGCCGGGGAGACTCGCCGGGGACCATCGAGTGGACGGTGCCGCCCTCGAGGGCGACGACTTGCAGGAGGGCGAGAAGCAGCATGGGAGAGTAGCTATTCGCTGTTGGCGGTGGGCCGTTCGCACGGAAGCCGGGGGCAATTCGCGCTCGGAGAGGGGCGGTTGGCTGTAGGCTCTCGGGGCCCAGGACGGTACCCACCTTCCCCGGAAACCGCCAAGGTTGAACTTCCCTTACGGCCGGCAATCGTCCGCCGCCGTTCGTTTCCCTCCGCCGGCGGCCAGCGGCCAGAAGCCCTCTTCTCCCCATGCGCACCCACCGACCCCGGATCGTCTTCCAGAGCGACGTGCTGCCCCGCGGGCCGTGGCTCTACGCGCGGCAGCTGGGCGAGCCGTCCGACGACGTCGAGCCGGGGGGGGTGGTCGAGGTGCGCGACCGCGCCGACCGTTTCATCGGCCACGGGCTGTACAACCCCGCCTCCGACATCCGGGTGCGTGTGATTTCGCGCGGCCGGAAGAGCGAGCTCGATCACCCGCGCGAGTTCCTGCGCCGGCGGATCGCCGCCGCCGACCGGCTGCGGAAGAAGCTCCTGCGGCTGCCGGAGGTGACCGACGCGTACCGGGTCGTCCACGCCGAGGGGGACGACCTCTCCGGGCTGATCGTCGACCGGCTCGGCGACGTCCTCGTCGCGGAGTACCACGCCTTCGGCTTCTACCGGCTCCGCCGCGAGGTCACCCAGGCGCTGGAGGAGCTCTACCCCGGGCACCGGATCGTTCACCGCGTCCCCACCGCCGCCCGGCGCGCCGAGCGCTTCGAGCCGGAGGAAGAGACTGAAGAGCTCGGCGAGCTCGAGGTCCAGGAGTACGGCGTCCGCTTTCGCATCCAACCCGGCGGCGGACACAAGACCGGCTTCTTCTGCGATCAGCGGGAGAATCGCCGCAAGGTGGCGAGCTTCTGCGCGGGGGCCGACGTGCTCGACCTGTGCTGCAACGTCGGCGGGTTCGCCCTGCACGCCGCCGCGGCGGGAGCGCGATCGGTGCGCGGGATCGACATCGACGAGGTGGTCCTCGAGAGCGCGCGCGCCTCGGCGCGAGCGAACGGCGCGGACGTCGAGTTCGTCCACACCGACGCCTTCCCCTTCCTACGCGAACAGCTCGCCCTCCGGCGCCGCAGCCGGGTGCTGGTCCTCGACCCGCACAAGATCGTGCCGGGCAAGCGCTACCTCGAGGAGGGGCTGCAGAAGTACGGGGACCTGAACGCCCTCGCCATCGGCTGCGTCGCTCCCGGGGGGCTCCTGGCCACCTTCTCCTGCTCGGGCGCGGTCGACCGGACGAGCTTCGCGGGCATGGTCTTCCGGGCCGCCCGCCGCGCCGAGCGGCAGCTGCGCGTCCTGGAGGCGTTCGAGGCGGGCCCCGACCACCCCCAGCGCCCCGATTTCCCCCGCTCCAGCTACCTGAAGGGGCTGCTGCTCGCCGTCGACTGATCGGGGCGAGCTCCTCGAAATCGGGCGAAAAGGTGGAGGAAGGTCCACCTCGATTGTGGACCTGCAGGGTCAGATCGGGCACGATCTGGTGTTCACGCCCTCGCTCGGGAGCCCCGGCCCCCGCGCGGGGGCGGTTCCGTCACTGCTTTTTTTCGGGTCGGTGCACAGCCGAGGAGCGCCTAGCGATGAGCCTTCCGATCTACGTCACCCAGGACAAGTGGCAAGACTTCGACGACGCCTGGACCGAGCTGATGGGAGGGGACGGCTCGATCGACGAGCTGTGCGTCGCACTCAAGCTCGCGGGAGACAAGAAGCGGATCACCCGCTGCGTACCGCTGGTCAAGCAGCACGTCGAGCTGCTCGAGATCGCCGAGCGTCACGATGACGCGGCGCGCCTCCTCGGCACCGCGATCCAGGCGGGCGCCGCGACCGGAGGCCTCGTCGAGCCCTTGATGAAGCACGCCGAGGCGGCGTGGGGAAAGGAGCCGTGGTGGGACCGCGCGCTGGAGCTGACCGGGCTCGGCGATCCCGGCCAGGTGCGCAAGTCGTGGGGTGCGTTCACCAAGCTGCAGCAGTTCAAGATCGGCGGCCTGATCTTCCACCCCGCCGGCTGGGGCACGGGCGAGATCTTCGACCTGACCGAGGACGAGACGGTCATCCACGTGCGCTTCCAGAACGGGCGGCGCGACTTCTTCCCCTTCAGCGCGGCGCTCGACATCTTCGAGCCCCTGGTGGAGGGCGACCTGCGCGCGCGCTCCTACCGCGACGCCGACGGGCTCAAGACCGAGATCAAGAGGAACCCGCTCGAGGCGCTGAAGGCGGTGGTGACGCGTCACCACGGTCGGGCCACCTCGGCGGCGATCAAGAACGCGCTGGCCCAGGTGGGCATCGAGGGGAGCGCGTACTCCGCGTGGTGGCGCAAGGCGAAGCGGCTCGCCGAGAACAGCGAGTGGTTCAAGGTCATCGGCAGCGGCAAGAAGATAGAGGTCCACCTGCTCCTGACCGCGGCGGACCCCGAGGAGCAGCTGCGCCGCCAGCTCGCCCACGCCGCCTCCCTGCAGGAGGTGATCACCCGTGCCCGGGAGTTCCTCGCCGGCGAGGAGGTCGATCCCGTCCTCCGCGACCTGAGCCTCGAGGCGGTCGCCCAGGGCGCGGAGGACGAGGAGGAGGATCTCGGCCAGCGCCTGGCCGCGTGGCTGCTCCTGCGCGAGAAGCTGGAGGAGACGCCCGAGCCGCTGAGGGCGATGCTCGACGCCGCGGTGGCCGAGGACGCCAGCGGCGAAGGTCCCACCCGCGTGCCCGCTCTCTGGAAGATCTTCCAGACGCTCCCGACCACCCAGACGCAGGAGCAGGCGATCGAGCTCCTGATCGAGCTCTTCGGCGAGACCTGGGTCGACGAGGCCTGCAGGAACCTCGACCACGCCGCACCGGGGATGGTCCGCGGCATGCTGGAGCGGCTGATCACGGCGAAGAAGCAGCGGGAGCTGGGCGAGCGCTACCGCTACCTGCTCACCCGCCCGGCGCGTGCCCCGCACGTCCTGGTCGCCCTGGCCAAGCACGCCGAGGCCGACAAGCTGGAGGGCGAGTTCCCGCCGCCGCTCGCCCGCGCGCAGGCCTTCCTCACCATGGCCGCGCAGCTCTTCGCCATGCGGCGCCAGACTCCCGATCTCGGGCGCACGCACACCAAGCTGGTCGACTTCCTGACCTCCGGGCGCGAGCCGGTGCTGGAGAGGCTCCTCGAGGGCGCGACCAAGTCGGAGGTGCACAGCCTGCAGCTCCTGATGCAGCGCGGTGTCGAGGAGGCGATCGACAACCTCGTCACCTCCATCTCGATCCACGCCGAGGACGACACCGAGACCGCGGGGCAGCACTTCTTCTGGCACGACGACTACATCTGGACGACCCGCAGCGGCCTCGAGCAGAAGGCGCGAGAGCTGAAGGAGCTGAAGGAGGTCAAGATCCCCGAGAACGAGCAGGCGATCGGTCGCGCCGCGGCGATGGGCGACATCTCCGAGAACGCCGAGTGGGAAGCGGCGATCGCCGAGAAGGGCAACCTCTCCCGGCGCGTCGCCGACATCGAGGCGGGGATCGGCAAGGCGCAGCTCCTGGAGAACGCGATCCTGCCCGAGGACACCGTCTCGCCGGGCACGCAGGTCGTCTACCGCGACACCGCCCAGGACGGCCCGGTCCGGATCGTCCTGCTCGGTCCCTGGGACGGCGACAAGGGCGAGCACGTCGTCTCCTACCGCGCGCCCCTGGCGCAGGGGCTGCTCGGGCTGCACGCCGGCGACCGGGCGACGATCCAGCTCCCCGGCGGCCAGATCGAGGTCGAGGTGCTGGAGATCGAGCCGGCCGAGATCGACTGAGCGACGCGGCCCCTCGACCCCGATCCGGGTCAGAAGCTGGCCCCTCCGGGCAAAAATACGCACCGGCATCTTGTGATCCGGGCCTATATCAGCCGATCATGATGCAATGTTGAAGGCCCTCGAGGACACCGACCGGCTCGCCGCCCTGCTCAAGGCGCTGGGAGATCCGATCCGCCTGCGGATCCTCTCCCTGCTGGCCGAGCACGAGCTCTCGGTGGGCGAGCTGTCCCGGGCGCTCGGCCTGGCGCAGAGCCGGGTCAGCAACCACCTGCGGGTGATCCGCGAGTTCGACCTGCTCCGGCAGCGGCGCGTCGGCACCAGCCACTTCCTCCAGCTCGCCATTGGCGCCGTCGAGTCGGCGGGCAGTTCGGAGCAGGACGGTCTCGGCCCGGCGCTGTGGGCCGCGCTGCGGCCGGGGCTCGAGGGGACGCGCGAGATCGCCGAGGACCTCGCCCGCCTGCGCGTGGTGCTCGACGAGCGGCGCCAGAAGAGCCGCGATTTCTTCGACCGGGTCGCCGGCGAGTGGGAGACGATCGGGGTCGACTTCGCCTCGGGGCAGGCGCGCCAGCGCGTCGCCGCCAGCTTCCTCGCCCCCGAGCTGGTGATCGCGGACCTCGGCTGCGGCACCGGCTACGTCGCGCAGGCCTTCCTCGGCCTGTGCGCCAGGGTGATCTGCGTCGACCGCTCGCTGGGCATGCTCGACCAGGCGCGCAAGCGGCTGGAGCCGACGCCGGCGGGCACGAGCATCGAGCTGCGCCCGGGGGAGCTCGACTCCCTGCCGATCGCCGACGACGAGGTCGACGGCGCGGTCTGTGCGATGGTCCTCCACCACCTGAGCGATCCGCTCCCGTGCCTGGACGAGGTCTTCCGGATCGTCCGTCCGGGGGGGACCGCGGTCATCCTCGAGCTCGCCCCCCACCGCCAGGAGTGGATGCACGAGCAGCTCGGTGACCAGCACCTCGGCCTCGACTCGAGCTTCGTCGCCGGCCGCCTCGAGCGGGCGGGTTTTGTCGATCTGTCCCTGGAGATCGTCGACGACCAGTACCGCCCTTCTCCCGAAGGCGCTGCCTCCGAAGAGGGCGAGGAAGCGCTTCCCCTGTACATCGTCCGCGGCCGGGTGCCGCGCGACGCTTGAAACGCGCACCCGATCGCGCTTCTCTAGCCTACCCATCAACCCAACCGGCGCAGCGACGCCCCACCGACCATGACCACCACCACCGAGTCCGATTACAAGGTCGCCGACCTGACCCTCGCCGAGTTCGGCCGCAAGGAGATCGAGCTGGCCGAGCACGAGATGCCCGGCCTGATGGCGCTTCGCGAGGAGTACGCGGGCAAGGCGCCGCTCGCCGGCGCGAAGATCACCGGCTCCCTGCACATGACGATCCAGACCGCGGTCCTGATCGAGACGCTGCTGGAGCTCGGCGCGGAGGTGCGCTGGGCCTCCTGCAACATCTTCTCCACGCAGGACCATGCCGCGGCGGCGGTGGCGGTCGGCCCGAAGGGCACGCCCGAGAAGCCCGCGGGGATCCCCGTCTTCGCCTGGAAGGGTGAAACGCTCGAGGAGTACTGGTGGTGCACCGAGAAGGCGCTCTGCTGGCCGAACGGCGACGGCCCGAACATGATCCTCGACGACGGCGGCGACGCGACGATGATGGTGCTGAAGGGCGCCGAGTTCGAGGCCGCGGGCGCGGTCCCCGAGCCGAACGAGAACGCCGGCGAGGACTGGGCCGAGCTCCTGAAACGGCTGAAGTCGCTGCTGGAGGAGAGCAAGGACCGCTTCACCAAGATCTCCGCCCAGATCAAGGGTGTCTCCGAGGAGACCACCACCGGGGTGCACCGCCTCTACCAGATGGTCGAGCGCGGCGAGCTGCCGTTCCCGGCGATGAACGTCAATGACTCGGTGACCAAGAGCAAGTTCGACAACCTCTACGGCTGCCGCCACAGCCTCGTCGACGGCATCTGCCGCGCGACGGACGTGATGCTGTCGGGCAAGGTCGCGGTGATCTGCGGCTACGGCGACGTCGGCAAGGGCTGCGCCCAGTCGCTCAAGGGCCAGGGCGCCCGGGTGATCGTCACCGAGATCGACCCGATCTGCGCCTTGCAGGCGTCGATGGAGGGCTACGAGGTGAAGCGCGTCGAGGACGTGGTCGCCTACGCGGACCTGTTCATCACCACCACCGGCAACTTCCAGATCATCACCGCCGACCACATGTCGAAGATGAAGCACAACGCGATCGTCGGCAACATCGGCCACTTCGACAACGAGATCGACATGGCCGGTCTGGCCAAGATCTCCGGGATCGTGAAGGACAACATCAAGAACCCCGGCGAGCACGGCAACCAGGTCGACCGCTGGATCTTCCCCGACGGCCACGCGGTGATCGTGCTGGCGGAGGGCCGCCTCCTGAACCTCGGCTGCGCGACGGGTCACCCGAGCTTCGTGATGTCGAATTCCTTCACCAACCAGGTGATGGCGCAGATCGAGCTGTTCAACAACGCCTCGCTGTACGAGAACAAGGTCTACACCTTGCCGAAGCACCTGGACGAGCGGGTGGCGCGGTTGCACCTCGACAAGCTCGGGGTGAAGCTGACGGTGATGACCAAGGAGCAATCGGACTACCTCGGGGTCCCGATCGAGGGGCCGTACAAGCCGGATCACTACCGGTATTGAGCAGCTGGCGCCAGGCGCGCGAGGATATTGCGGCCGCACCAACCGTTCTGACAACCAGAAATAAACCACAGAGGACACAGAGGACACAGAGAGGAGAAGCAGAAGAGAGAG
>CAZCAC010000074.1:0-6761 GCA_964496575.1 uncultured Planctomycetaceae bacterium
CGGACCTCCTTGTACTCCCCCTTCGAATCACTGGCGAGCTGCTTCAGCAGCTGGCTGCCCCCCCCCACGGAGATGCAGTTGATCTCCACGTGCCGCGAGGCGTTCCAGCGCCTGACCTCCTGTCGGATCTGCCCCGGATCATCAACCTTCCCGCCGGTGGGCTGACCGTCGGTCAGGAGGAAGATCGTATCGATGCGCCGGTCCTCGAACGCGAGCTCCAGCGCGTCGTAGAGCGCGGTCGCGCCATCCGCGGTCTGCCGGCTGACGTACTCGAGCGCGGCCTTGCGCGTCTTCTTGTTCATCCGGGCCAGCTCGTCCTGCCAGGGGTAGGCGTCGCTGGAGAAGAAGATCACGTTGAAGAGATCGCCCTCGGGGTACTTCTCCAGCACGTCGAGCAGCTGCTGCTTGGCCGTGTGGATCCGCGTGCCCCGCCCGCTCTGCGCCTGCATCGAGCCGGAGACGTCGAGCACGAAGCAGATGCGATCGCTGACGATCTTCAACCCGTAGAAGGAAGTGACCGTCCGACCCTCGCGCTTGTGGCGCTGCCGCTCGCGCTCCGCGCGCAAGGCGGCGTCGTAGTCGGGGATCTCGAAGGTCTCGCCCTCGGCGTCGTACCAGCGCTTCCAGCGGTCGTACGACGTGCCGTTGTCGAGACCGGTGATCAGCCGCAGGGTGGTGATCAGGTCGATCTTCAGCCGCCCCTTCTCGCCGTTGAGGCGCCCGATCAGCGCGGGCAGCGTCTCGCGTCGGCGCAGGTTGCCGACCTCTTGCAGCGCCTCGCGCCGCACCAGGTGATCGGTGTCCGCGAGCAAGAGGTAGAGCGCCTGGAGTGCCTCCTGCGTGCGCAGCTCGGCGAGGGCGACCACCGCGCCCTGCCGCGTCGCCGGGTCCTTGGCGGTCGCGAGGTCGCGCAGCTCGTCGATCAGGCTCTCGTCCGCTCCGCGCAACCGCCCCAGCGAGATCACCGCCTGGCGCCGCACGAGCTCGTCGTCGTCCCTGATCAGCTTGCCCAGCGCGGTGGCGTGCGAGGTCTCGCCGCGCGCGTCGAGCGCGGCCATCGCCGCCAGCTGCACCGAGGAGTCCGAGCTCTTCATCGCCGAGATCAGCGCCCTGGCGACCCCCGGCTCCTGCCGGTCGCGGATCACTTCGATCGCCATCACCGCCATCGCCGGCGAGGGCTCGCGCCCGCGCAGGAAGCCGAAGAAGGCCTGCGTGTTGCGCTCGCCGAGGAAGGCCCCGAGCGCGCTGGCGAGCGCCTCGCGAGAGCCCGAAGGCCCCGGCCTGGCGTTGTCCAGGATCTGGCCGAGCGCGCCGGGCGTCCCCTCCGCGGTCAGCGAGGGCACCAGCGGCCCGACCGCCCACGCGCGCACCTTCGGGTCCTTGCTGCGGGTGAGCAGCAAGCGCAGCTCGCTCTCCGCCGCCATCCCGAAGCGGGCCAGCCCGCGCGCCGCCGCACGCCGCTGCGGCTCACGCCCCTTGATCGCCTTGCTGGCGACCCACTCGATCGCCTTGCCCTCGAGACCATCGACGCCCTTGTAGTTCTCGAACGCGGCGTAGGCCCACTTGAGCTGATGCTCGCCCTGCAAGGGCTTGGTGACGCGCTTGATCGCCTCGAAGGAGGCGTTGCTCTTGAACGCCGTCAGCTGCTTGAAGAGGCGCCCGTCGCGCATGTGCCGGGCGGATTCGATGCGCGCGACCAGCTCCTTGATCTTCTGGTCGTCGCGACCGAGGGGAGCGGGAGCGGCGGGAGCGGCGGGATCGGGGGCCGAGGAGACGGCCGGGAGTCCGAGGGCCACGAAGGCGAGAGCGCCGACGAGGGCGGTCCGGAGGGAGAGAGCCATGAGGGGTGCGGAGAGTAGAGCGCTGGGGGTGCCGGGGAGGCCGCGGTCGGAACGCATGGTCCCCGACCGACTCCGGATCTACCCCTATCTCATGCCGCTGTTACCGGCGGGGCCGGAGCTCCTGTCATTTGAGCCCGCCCGCTGGCCTCAGGGACGATTCTCCCGCCACCACGCCCGCCACTCGGCGACCTCGCGCTCGCGGCTCTCACCGGTCAGGGCGCAGAGGCAGGCCTGGGCGGCCCGGGCGGTGCCGACGTTGCGCCCTTCCCGCTCCAGCTTCTCCAGCAGGTTGATCACGGCGGGCACGGCGCGGGGGTCGCGGGTCGAGCCCAGCGCGACGCAGGCGGTCTGCACCACCTTCGAGTCGTCGGCGGCGAGCGCCAGGCTGAGGATGCGGCGCGGGCGGGAGAGCTCCCGGACCAGGGCGGCACGGACCCCCACCGTCTCCACCGCCTGGGCGCGGACGCTCCACTCGGGGTCCTTCAGCGCCGCCGTCTCCAGCAGGTCCCAGACCCGCTCCTCGTCGCCCCGGGCGTGCGGGAGCAGGGCCAGCAGCCCCGCCGCGCGCCGCCGCTCCTTGGCGTCATCGCCGGCCAGCCGCTCGGCCACCGGCAGCGACCAGCGCGGGTCGTCGATCGAATCGAGTACGTCGCTGGCCAGGAACGCGACCGGCCCGTCCCCCACCACGACCAGCTCGATGCAGACCGGCGCGGAGTGCGGCGCGAGGTAGATCAGCTCGCGGCGGGCGCGCTCGAAGGGCCCGGGCAGCTCACCGCGCTCGGCCAGCGCGGCGTGGTCGTAGAAGCGCACCATCACGCGGACGAGGTTGTCGACCAGGAACGCGGCGAGCTCGGGATCCTCGGGCACCTGCTCGCGCAGCCGAGGCCACTCCTCGCTCTCCTCGTACCAGGCGCGCCAGGCGTGGCGGTACGACTCGGGGAGCTCTGCCTCGGGAGTGAGGGGTTCCACCGGCTGGTCCCCGCCGCTCGCGCACGCGCTCGCGAGCGGGAGGAGAGCGGCGAAGACGAGGGTCGCCGGAAGCGAGCGGTTCCGATCGAGGGGTCGGTTCATGTCGGGTCGAGTCGTGCGGTTCTTCACGTTGCGGGGTCCCCGCTGAACCCCAGCTGCTCCGCGGAGTAACTGGAAAGACTGCGATCCCACTGCTCTTCGGCGAAGAGCTCCATCCGCTCGGCGTACCACTCCTCCTCGGGCGCGTCGCCGGGGGGTCCGGCGTCGAGGGTGGCGCGGTAGAGCTCGAGGTGGCGCTCGACCAGCACCTCCTCGCTCACCGGCGGGGGCACGGCGGCGCGGAGGCTCTCGAGACGCGCGGGAGAATCGAGCAGGCCGCGCAGCCGCTCGCGCAGCCCGGCCGCATCGCCGGGCGGGTAGAGCAGCGCACCGGTCTCCTCCCCGGCGCGCTCGGCGTACGCGCCGTGGTCGGGCAGGATCGCGGGCAGGCCGAGGGCGCGCGCTTCCTCGAGCACCAGGCCGAAGCTCTCCGGGGCGCGGCTGGCGCCGATCATCGCGTGGACGCGAGTCACCGGGTGCCGGTCGAGGGTGGCGTGGTCGAAGGCGCCGTGGGCTTCGACGCGCGCGCGGGGGAGGCGGCGGCGAAGCTCCTCCAGGAGGCCGGGAAAGTCCTCTTCGCCGGCCAGGACCAGCTCGATGGGTGCGGAGTCGTCGAGGGCCTCGAGGAGAAGGTCGATGCCCTTGAGGCGCGAGAGCCTTCCCCAGGAGCCGAGCCGCAACGTCTCGCCGGGGCCGGGAGCGGGCAGCGGCTCGGGTCGCTGCCAGACCGGCGGCGCGGCGGGCGGGACGGCGGTGAGCTCGAGAGCCGCCGCGTCAGCGCCGAGGAACCCGCGCAGCCTCTCGCCGTGTCCAATCGTCGGGACCAGTACCGCCCGGGCCAGCCGCAGCTCCCGGAGCAGGTCGCTCTCCCGCTGGGCGAACGCCATGAACTGCATCTCCATCGGGACCCATGGCGTGCGCGGGGGCAGCGGGCCGACGCAGGGCAGGCAGGTCGTCGCCGCGAGCGGCCGATCGCAGATCGCCCCGTCGGCGGGTCGCACCCGGAAGGCCAGCGGGCAGGAGATCCAGGAGTCGTGCAGGCTCACCACCGCGGGGACCCCCTGCGTGGCGGCGATCGCCACCAGGTCGCGGGTGAGACGGATCCAGTGGTGGACGTGCACCACGTCGGGTCGCTCCTCGCGAAGCAGCGCGCGGAAGGCGGCGGCGATGCGAACCGAGCGGCTCTTCTGCCAGTGATCGAAGTAGAGGTCGGGGCGCGCGAGCCGGTGGATGCGCAGCGCTCCACCCTCGAACGCCTCCTCATCGTCGCGTCGCTCGACGTCCTCCCCCGCGGCGCGCTCGATCGAGCCGGCGACGACGACCACCTCGTGACCGCCGCGCACCAGCGCGCGAGCCAGCGCCTGCGCGGCCAGCTCGGTGCCGCCGATCTGCTCGGGGGGGAAGCCGTGGACGCAGAGGAGGACCTTCACCGCCGCGCCCCACGCCCGACCAGGCGGCGGTAGACGTCCTCGATCGCGTCCACCTGGTCGTCGACGCTCGGCAGGTCCGGCGGCGTCGAGTAGAGGGTGTCGAGGCGGTCGGGTGCCTCGATCACCTCGGTGAGGGCGGCGGCGAGGGCGCGCACGTCGCCGGTGGCGAAGCGCCAGCCGCTGGACCCCTCCTCCACCAGCTCCGCCATGCCGCCGAGGTCGGAGACGAGCAGTGGGCAGGCGCTGCCGAGGGCCTCGAGGATCACCAGCGGCTGGTTCTCGAACCAGACGCTGGGCACGACGAGCAGGTCGAGCTCGCGCAGGATCCGCGGCACCTCGTCGCGGTGCAGCGGGCCGGGCAGGGTCGCGCCGCCGGCACGGGTGAGGTCGGCCAGCTGTTCCTGGTAGTCGAGGTCGTGGCCGGGGGGACCGAAGACCTCGAGCGTGGCGCGCGCGCGCGTCTCCGGCGCGAGCTCGCGCCACGCCTCGAGCAGGACGTGCGGGCCCTTGACACGCACCAGCGAACCGACGAAGCCGATCCGCAGCGGCTCGCCGCGCGGCGTTCGCCCTTTCGAGCTGAAAGCGCCGAGGTCGACGCCGCTGCGCAGGTGCTCGATGCGGTCCGGGGGGAGCCCCCACTCGAGGAAGGCCTCGCGCAGGAAGCGACTCGGCGAGAGAAAGAGATCGACCGACTGCGTGAGCCGCTCGCGCAGCTCGGCGTCGCGCACCTCGACCTCCGCGCGCAGGGCCGCAGCCACCGCGGAATCGACCGGGGCGGCCTCACCGCGCGGCTCCTTCGCCCGCAACCGGTCGCCGACGTGGCGCGCGAGCGAGGCGAGGTTCAAGCCGGTGAGGCTGCGCAGCCCCGCGAGCCACTCCGCCATCCGCTGCTCCCCTCGCGAGTTGGCGTAGCGGAAGTCGGCGAGGCAGTGACCGCAGGTCTCGAAGTCGATCTCGCGGCAGAGCTCGCCGTCGGCGCGGATACGCTGTCCGAGACGCGGGCACTGCAGCCAGAAGTCGTGCAGGGTGAAGACGACCGGGAGCTCGTGCGCGACCGCCTCCTCGACGCAGCCGGCCGAGAGGTAGAGCAGGTGATGGAAGTGGACCAGGTCGGGGGTGAGCTCGTCGAGCAGCTCGCCGAAGACGAGGTCGATCGGCGGGTGATCCCAGCTCTCGCGAAACTCCTCGTAGTGGAGGTTGTTGATCAGCTCGTGGACGCGGATGCCATCGTGCTCGCGCGAGTGGAGCGAGAGGTGCTGGCGCGAGATCTCCTTCTCCGCGGTGAAGACCTCGACGTGGTGCCCCCGCTCGACCAGCGCCCGCGCCAGGTTCGCGGTGTAGACCTCGGTGCCGGCGGAGTGCTCGGGCGGGTAGCGGTGGCTGACCAGGAGGATCTTCATCTACGGAGAGCGTACGGCGCGAGACCCGATTCTCAAACGAAGGCGCTCATTCCTCGTCGCGAACGAAGAGGCACTCGGTGATCATCAGGTTGGGGCCGGTGGTCGGCTCGGCGCGCAGCTCGATGCGGTTGTCGGAGAGGTCCTCGGCGGACACGGGCAGCGCGACCCAGACACCGTCGCCGCCGTGGGCGCCGAGGGTCAGCGTCCGCCCCTCGACGATCAGCTTGCCGCGGCGGCCGAGCTCGTTCCAGTCGTGGAGGTGTGCGTAGAGCACTCCGCCCGTGGAGGCCAACCCCACGTGCTGGATCGTCACCTCGAGCGGGTTGCCGTGCCAGGCACATCCGACGTCGTCGGCCCAGCAGCCGCCGCGAACCTCCCAGGTGGGCGTGCTGGAGAGGAAGAGCGGCTGGTCGTACTCCAGCTTCCAGGGGCGATCGACGTGCTTCTCCTCCAGGCGAAAAGCGGCGAGCACGTGGAACTCGCCCTTTCCGGTGGGGACCTCGCTCTCGTCGACCACCGTCACCTCCTCGTGGTGGTAGAGCCACTTCCGCAGGAGCTCCTCGGGGAGCTCGTACTCCGGTTGGAAATCCTCGGAGCGGAGGTACCCGATGAGGCTGCGACGCAGCTGGCGGGCGGCGACGCGCTCGTGGAGCTTCGTCTCCAGGTCGTATCCAGAGACCAGCAGTCGCCCCTTTCCGACGCGTGCCTCGAAGAGCTGGCCGAGCAGGCGATTGTGGTGGAAGTCGGTCACCGGCTGCACGATCGGGCGGAAACCCGCGGGCGCGCCCTCGAGCCGGAAGGTCGTCGCGCCCTCGGTCAGCTCGAGCCACTGCCAGTCGCTGTGGCCGTCGTTGGGGAAGCCCGCCAGCGCGGGGTGGGTCGGGTCGCAGAGGATCCCGAGGTGCGAGAAGGCGTCGCCCCACCAGCCGGCGGACCAGTAGACCGAGGCGAAGCCGGTGCGCTTCGTGTTGTCGTTCTCGAGGCCGTTCGCGAGGAGCAGGACCTTCTTGCCTCGCTCGAGG
>CAZCAC010000074.1:6861-42150 GCA_964496575.1 uncultured Planctomycetaceae bacterium
GCGATCGGTCACCACGGTGTCCGGGTCGGGCTCGGGTTCCTTCTCCAGCGTCGGGTAGACCCACAGCGTCCACTGATTCGACACCTCGCCGGCTCGCACGCGGAAGATCGCCGCGGTCGGCGAAGGGAGCTTCGGGATCGTCGCCCCGATCTCGCCGAGAGGGGTGATCCCCCCGGTCCGCACCGTCACCGGTGGGAGGTTCCCCGTGGCCAGGACGCGCCCGTCGGTCCGGGAGGTCAACGTCCACGTCGTCTCGACGCCCTCGAGGTCCGTCGGTCCGTGGTGGCGGACCGACGGGAAGGCGATCAGGGTGGCGAAGGGATACTCGTCGTCGCCGGATAGAACGCGAGGGACGAAGCGCGCGAGCACCACGGTCGGCGCGTTCCAGCGACGGATCTCCTCGGCGGAGACCACGCCCTTCGACTCGAGGAAGGGGTCGAGCAACCCGACCAGCGCCTCGCTCTGCCCGGTGAAGTCGCCGAGCATCAGCAGCTGGTAGCCCGCCATGTCGTTCGTGCGGAGGAACGCCTCGTGCTCCGCCTTGTATTGCAGGTACTGGAAGCGGGCCGAGGCGCGTTCGAAGTCCTCGACCTGATCGAGCATCCCCGCCTCCTCGAGCTGGCGTCGGAAGCGTCGCAGCTCGTGCGGCTGGAGGTGGGGCGAGAACTTCGGCAGGAGGTCGTCGTAGTCGGGAAAGACGGGGCGCTGGCCCGTCTCGTGGGCGATGACCGGCACCTCGCTGATCTCGGTCGCGATGAAGAAGTCCCAGTCGGTGCCGTCGGTGTAGCTCCGACCGAATCCGCGGGAGGCTTTGCCGTGCGCGCTGTGCGTGACCCAGAAGTCGTCGGCCGGCACGGTCTTGCGCGCGGTGGTCGCGTTGTAGAGGTGGCGCCCGTCCTTACGCTTCGCCTCGTCGATCAGCTGGTTGGCCACGTCCCAGTCGCTCTTCATCCCGAACTCGTTGCCGATGCAGAAGAAGGCGAAGGAGGGGTGGTTGCCGTAGGCGCGGCTGATCCGCTCGATCTCGCTGCGGACGTACTCGGTGACGCCCTCGTCGAAGCCGAGGAGCTTCGGCTTCAAGCCGATCTCGCTGGTCCAGTTGTCGACCCAGAAGGACGTCTCCGGCTGGAGGTAGAGCCCGAGCTGGTCCGCCGCCTCGAACGCGGCCTCGGGGGGACACCAGGAGTGGAAGCGTACGTGGTTGAAGCCGTGCTCGCGGATCGTGCCGAGGACCTCGAGCCACTCGGGGGTGGTCATCGGCGGGTGGCCGGTGCGCGGGTAGACGCAGCAGTCGAGGGTCCCGCGCAGGAAGATGCGTCGGTCGTCGTGGTAGAGGTGCCGCTTCTCACGGCGCAGCTGGCGAAAGCCGAGGGGGCGGCGCAGCTCGTCGATCGTTCCGCCCGCGGTGAGGGTGGCGACGAGCGTGTAGGTCTTCGGGTCGAACTCGTCCCAGCCGCGGACTTGCGCTTCGACCGGCAGGGTCTTCACGAGGGAGCTCGTTCCCGCCTCGAGCCGGAGCGCGTGCTCCACCGCGGCGAGCTCCTCTCCTCCGTCGAGGAGCGCGAGTCGCAGCTTCGCGTCGGCCGGCGCCGCGAGCCCGTTCTCGATGACGAACTCGACGCGGACCGAACCGCGGTCGGCGGCGGGGAAACCCTGGAGGTCACCGAGGCGGACGGGCGCGGCGGCGGAGAGCTCGATGCGTCCGATCATCCCGTTCCACCGCGTCTGCGTCTCGGGGCCGTACGCGTGGCCGATGATGCCGATCGGGTGGACGAGGCCGTTGTCGACGCGGACGGTGAGTCGATGTTCACCGGGCTCCAGCGACCCGAGGTCGTAGCGGTGCTCGGCGACCAGGCTGTCGAAGTGGCCGACAGGGCGCTCGTCGA
Organism: uncultured Planctomycetaceae bacterium; assembly: GCA_964496575.1. Lineage (GTDB taxonomy): Bacteria > Planctomycetota > UBA1135 > UBA1135 > CAZCAC01. The sequence continues at coordinate 8,748 of CAZCAC010000074.1, forward strand.
TCCAGACGTGTGAGCCCCACATGACGCGCTCGAGGAGGAGCTGTACGTTCTTGCCACTCCACCCCTCGGGCACGTGAACGGTCCGCTGGTACCACGCCGCGCCGATGTACACGTGGGTCCGCGTGAGGTGCCCCGATTCGTCGGCGCGTTTCACCGGTCCGAAGCCGGGGAAGCGGGAGTCCTCGAAGGGCACGGGGTAGGTCATCGTCGCCGGGTCGAGCGCGTACCCGATCCCGGCGAGGTCGGTGGTGCCAGGGAGCTCGATCGGCTGACCGGAGAGCGCCCCGGCGAACCAGCGCGCCTCCAGCCCGACGTCCTCGGGATCGAGGGTCACCGTCCACTCGCCGGCGAGGGACAGCGTCGCGCGTTCTCCGGGCGAGGCCGCCACCGTCGAAGGCAGGGTGAACAGGGGGGCGGCTAGAACGAGGAACCGGATCGAAGCGCGCATCGGAGGATGATACGGAGTCGCCGCCCTTCCCGCACTGCCCTGACCGGCGTGCGCCGGTGGATCACCCCTCCGCCGCCGCCTTGAGGTCGTCGAGGTCCTTCTCGATCATCTTGCGCATCGACCCGGCCATCAGCAGGCCGATCGGCGACATCACCTTGGCGAAGAAGGTGAGTGGCTTCGTCTCCAAGGTCATCTCGACGCGGGTGCCGCCCTGGTCGGGGACGAAGTCGAAGCGGGTGTCGTAGCGGCAGCCGCACGACTCGCAGCCGACGGAGTAGCTCTGGCCCGGCTCGAAGGCGGTGAACTCCATCTCCTCGGTCGACTCCTTCTTGAAGACGACCCGCGTCTCGCGGAAGCGAGTGCCCGCGCCGACGGGCCCGTCGGTGAGCTTGCTGACCCTCACGATGGCGCTGATCCGCTCCGCCCAGTGCTCGAGATCGGTGCTGAGCTGGAAGACGCGCTCCGGAGGCGCGGCGATGTGCTTGGTGATGCTGAGGCTGGCCATGGGGACGAGGATACCCGCTGGAGCGTTCCCGGCTCAAATCGCCGAAGCCTGACACGGAGGTCCGGAATCCCTATCCTCGGGGCAAGATGAAGAACCGCCTCTCCCCCACGCGCAGATCGTTCCTCGGCGCCACCGCCGCCGCGGCCGCCGCTTCCCCGCTCTAGGGCCTGCCCGAGGAGATCCCCGGTACCTCGGCCGGCGGCGACCCGGCGTCGCTGAAGGCCCACCTGGCGATGGCCTCCTACTCGCTGCGCAAGTTCGACCTCGACCAGGCGCTGGCGATGACCGCGCGGCTCGGTCTTACGGCGATCTATCTCCCGGCGCTGCTGCGCACGTTGCTCGAGATCGACTACCAGGGCTACCTCGCGTTCGAGTACGAGAGCGATGCCAACGACCCGCTGCCGGGATTGGCCGAGTCGGTCGGCTACGTGCGCGGAGTGCTCGACGAGATGGCGGCGCGAACGCGCGGCAAGTAGGAACGCCTCCGGCCCCCATCGGGGCGATCGGGGCTGCAAAAACCCGAAAGCGCTGCCTATTCCCGTCGAGTGGAGGGAGAATCGGGTCACGCGGCTCGCAACCGCGTGGCTTCGCAACTCACCTGAGAAGCAAGGATGGTGAAAATGACCTGGCCCCTTTCGCTTCGCCACGTTTTCCGTCTCGCCCGGCTGCTCCTCATCATCGTCTCCGCAACTCCAACGCTCCACGCCGACGTGTGGGTCGTCGCGAAGAGTGATGATGCTGACTTCGATGAAGTCTCGGATGCGGTGGCCTGGGCCGCCGAGGGAGATACCATCTGGATCCGGAATGGGGAGTATGGCCCGGTCGAGATCAACGCCAAGAGCGTGCACCTCGCCGCTTTTCGAGAGTCCGCGATCGTCATCGCCGGGATCGACGTCATGGACCTGCAGGCGGGCCAGGTGGTCTCCCTCTCGGGGATCCAGGTGGTGGACCCGAACCCCTCCAGCGACGGAGCGCTGTCCATCTCCGATTGCACCGGATCGGTGCGCGCGCGGGATTGCAGGTTCGGTACCTACGAAGGCGGCCCCCGCTGCGGCCCCGGTCTCCACGTGCTGGACTCGACCGACGTGGCCCTGGTCCGATGCAGGTTACGAGCAGGAGTCGAGGCGATCGTGCCTCGCCGAGGGCTCCTCGCCCGGAACTCCTCGATCAGCTTGCACGACTGTGAGCTGAAAGGGGGGACCGGGCTGGGGGACAGCGGCAAGTGGGATGGTACCGCCGGAATCGAGCTCGAGGATTGTGCCCTCTGGCTCAGTGGTTCCGAGGTGGAAGGCGGGGGCGGCTGGAACCCGGACTGGTGCACCTGGCCGGGGAATGGTGGAGCGGGACTGATCGCTCATGGAGTCAGCTTCCTCTACCTGCAGGAGAGCTCCCTTTCCGGAGGCGAGGGTGGGGAGGGCTACGGCCTGTTCTGCGAGATCTGGGGAGACTATGGCCCGGACACCATCCTCGGTCCGGACGTCACGGTCGTCGAGATCGCCGAGCCGAGCCGATCCTGGCGCTGCGACAACATGTCGTACGACGGCGACACGGTACGGATCACCTACGATGGCGAGCCCGGAGACGAGGTGTACATCGCTCGCGCGACTCGCGGCGCGTTTCGGATCTCTCCGAGCCTGGGCGGTACGCAACTCATCGCGCGCCCGACCACCAGGCCTCCATTCCTGGGAGACGCTTCGAATGGCCGACTGGTCGTGGAGCTGCCTATCGCACAGCTCCTGCCTCCCGATCCACAGGAGACCTTCCTGCTCCAGATCTACGTCGTCGACGCGGATGGTGAATTCCGCTGGGCGGACCCTGGTCAGCTCTCGGTGATCGACTCCGCACTGATCGCCCCGTACCTGGAGCCGGTGTACGTGGACATCGATGCACCCGATGGCGGCGACGGCTCCAGCTGGGACCTCGCGTACAACGATCTCCAGCTCGCCTTCGACGAGCTCTACGAGCACTGGGATCAGGAGTTTCGCTTTCCTCGGATCATCTGGATCGCGGAGGGGGTGTACATCACTCCATGGACCTCCACCGGCAAGTCCTTCCTCTTCAAGTTCCCGGGGTTCATCTATGGGGGGTTCGCCGGAGACGAGGTCGATCTCGATCAGAGGAACTGGCAGGCGCACCCGACCATTCTCAGTGGGGACGTTCTCGGGGACGACCTCCCCGGCTTCCAGAACCGCGAGGACAACGCCGATCGCGTGCTGTCGGTGTGGGCCTGGGGTGCGGGTACCGTCGAGATCGATGGACTCACCATCCGGGGAGGTGGAGGCTCCGACGAGCGCGACGGTGCCGGGGTGTACGTGGGAGCGGTCGACTGGATCCTGGCCCGCAACTGCTCGTTCCTGGACAATCGTGGGGAGCAGGGCGGTGCGGTCTACCTGGCCCACGAGTACACCCTGTACGACAGGTCGGCGCACTTCGTCAACTGCGTCTTCCAGGGAAACGTGGCGACCGGGTACGGGGGCGCGATCAGCCACCGATACTGGCACACTACCCTGCTCCGTTGCACCTTCACCGGCAACCGAAGCGTCGGTGGGAGCGGGGGCGCGCTCGCCGGCGGTACCGGCCATCACGAAGTGAACCGCTACACCGACTGCGAGTTCTCCCGGAACCGAGCGCAAGAGGGGGGAGCCATTTTCAGCTACGTCTACGAAACCGCGACCGCGATCATCACCAGCTGCACGATTCGAGACAACGAGGCCTCGAACGACGGGGGAGGGATCGCGTGCACGGGTGGTTCGCCCCTGCTGGCCAATACCATTCTCTGGAACAACGTGAGCAATGGGCAGGTCACGCAAGACACCCAGCTGACCGTCACTGGTTCCGCTCTCCTCCCCCTCCACCACTGCTGCATCCACGGCTGGACCGGTGCCTGGGGCGGAGTGGGCAACCACGGCCTCGACCCGCTCTTCGTGAATGGCGGGCGCCTCGGCCCCGGCTCTCCCTGCGTCGACGCCGCCGACAACACCGTCGTACCGCTCGACGACTTCGACCTCGACGGCGACGGGATCACGGACGAGCTGCTCCCCCTCGACCTCGACGGCCAGCCGCGCTTCGTCGACGACCCGAACGTCCCCGACACCGGCGTGGGACCCCCGCCGGTGGTCGACATGGGGGCGTACGAGCGGCAGGTGCCGTAGCCGCGCGCACTACTGGAACAACACCTTCGCCGGGATCTTCTCCCGAGTCCACCCCGGGCCCGACCAGCGCACCTGGAGGCCGAGACCGCCGGTCGCGTTGAACCACTCGACGCGGATCGGGTGAAGGCCCTGCTTCAGGCCGATCACGCCGGAGCGCTCGACCATGCCGTGCAGGCCGTCGTTCTCGACCAGGCGCTCGTCGTGCACGTACAGGCGGGAGCCGTCGTCGCTGCTGATGAAGAGCTCGTAGATGCCGTCCTCGGGCACCTCGACGTGGCCGCGGAAGACCAGCGCGGCGTGCTCGTCACGGGAGCGTTCGGCGACGTCGAAGGTGGAGCAGGTGCCGCTCGAGACCGGTTCGCGCCCCTCGAGCTGGTCGAGGGTCTGCCAGCCGCCCTCGTAGCGCTCGACGCGCAGACCCGGGTCGGGCTGGCGGAAGAAGGAGAGAGCCGGTCGAAGCGAGTCGGAGGAGTACGCGGTCAGCTCCACGGACGCCTCGCGCGGCGACCTGACGCCGCCATACCACGCGGCGGCGCGCAGTGTGCAGCTCTTCCCGATCGAGACAGGCCCCTGGTAGCGCCGGGACTCCTTGGTCGGAGCGCTTCCATCGGTCGTGTAGCGGATCGTGCAGTCGGGCAGATCCGCCTCCATCGAAACGCTGGTCCTTCCGATGAACGCCCTCGCCCCCGGCTGGATCGTCACCCGTGCCGGCGCGACGTGCACGGAGATCGTCTCGATCGTCGGACAGGCCCGACTGTCGGTGATGTTCACCCGCACCGCGTCTGCGGTCACGGTGTCGAAGCGCGCGATCCGGCGGTGGCCGATCGTCGTGCCCTCGAAGACCCGCTGCCACGTTCCCTCGACGCGCGCCTCGACGTTCCAGCCGCGCACCCGCTGCCCCAGCTCGATGTGCTCACGCGCGACGAGACGATTGAACACCCGGGGTTTGCCGAGCTCGATCGTCAGCGAGCCCGTCGTTACCCCGTCGTCGGTCGCCCAGTAGGTGTCGGGGTGGCCGTCGGTCACCAGCGCCGCGCCGTAGCGAAAATGACCGCCGCGTGTCGAGCTCGCCACCACCGGCTTGCTCAGGGCGAAGTCCCGGTAGAAGGTGGCCCGCACGATGGAGGTCAACGCCCGCAGCGCCGCCGCGTCGTTCTCGTGCACCAGCCCGCGGTTGTCGACGGGGAAGTTCAGCAGCAGGTTGGCGTTGTGCCCGATCGACTCGTAGTAGATGTCGAGCAGCTTCTCGATGCTGCGCACCTTGTGGTCGGTCTCCGCGCTCCAGTACCACGCGGGCCGGATCGAGACGTCGACCTCGCCGGGGATCCACTCGGCCGCGCCCTCGACCCCGGTATTGAGCGAGGGCTGGTGCTCGCCGAGACCGCGGTCGAAGGTCGCCCACTGGGTGCCCGCGGCGTACCCCGCCTCGTTGCCGATCCAGCGCACGGTCGCGCCGGCGGTCGGCGGCGCGAAGATCACCGCGTTCGGCTGCAGTCGGTTCACCGTGTCGACGAACCCCTCCCAGTCGTACTCCTGGTGCTTCTCGGGATTGTTGCGATCGCCGTTCGCGCCGTCCCACCAGACCTCGAGGACCTCGCCGTAGTTGCCCAGCAGCTCCTCCATCTGCCCGATGAAGTAGCGGTTGTACGCCTCGTCGTCGCGCCCGTAGATCGGGTTGTTGCGGTCCCACGGCGAGATGTAGATGCCGAGCCACAGACCGTGCCGCTCGCAGGCGTCGGCCAGCTCGCGGATGACGTCGCCCCGCCCCTCCTTCCACTTCGAGCTGGCCACGTCGTGCTCGGTGAACTCGCTCGGCCACAAGCAGAAGCCGTCGTGGTGCTTGGCGGTGATGATCACGCCGGTCAGGCCGCACTCGGCGAAGAGCTCACACCACTGGTCGCAGTCGAGCTCGGTGGGATGAAAGGTATCCGGCGTCTCCGTCCCGTGTCCCCACTCCACCCCGGTGAAGGTGTTCATGTTGAAGTGGATGAACGCGTAGAAGGTCCGGTCGTGCCAGGCGAGCTGCTGGGGGCTGGGGATCGGGCCGTGCGGCGCGACGTCGGGAACCGACTCTTGCCCAGGCGAGGCGGCAACGCCGAGCAGCAAGGGAATGGCAGCGAGAAAGGACGAGAACATGTCGGTCGAGGGGCAGGGGCCGAGGGGCGACCCGCCGATCATAGGGCCGACGGATCGACGAGCCAGAGGTTGCCTCCTTCGTGCGCCCGGAGGTAGATCGCCCACGTACCGGAGTGGAGCTCACCGGCGGCGAGGCTGTAGGTGGTCCGCCCCTGGCCCTCGGACTCGAGGGGAAAGGGCTCCTGGTGGAGCAGCGCCCCATTCTCGTCGAGGACGTAGAGCCGGCCCGTCTCGTCGGTGACGGCGAACAGGAGTGGCGTGCCGGGAATCTCGAGCGCGGTCACCGCGCCGAGGTGTCCCGGAAGCGTCGCGGTCCAGAGCTTCTTCCCCGACTCGTCGAAACGCACCACCGACCTCACGCAATGCCAGCGTGGCCCCACGCCGATCAGGAGGGCGAGACGTCCGTCCGCGTCGGGAAAGAGCACGCCGGACCGGTGCTCGACGTCTTTCTCACCGAAAGGAGCCCCCGCGGGCGTGATCCCTTCCGTGGAGACCTCGAATCGCTGGATCGCCGGATGAGTCGAGTAGAGCACGCCCGGCAGCCTGGGATGGGAGAGCAGGCGGCCCGGGGGCTCGTTTCTCTCCAGGGTCCAGCGAACGTTTCCGGTGTGATCCAGCGCGACGATCTCCGACTCCGTGGCGACGACGACGCCCTGGGCGCCGGTGTTCGTCCACAGCAACGTCATCGACTTCAGCCCGGGAGGCTCCGGCCGCCAGCTCCACGCCTGCTGCCACCCGGAATCGAAGGCGCACAGGTAGTCCGCCGTCCTGCGGTAGTCGTCCGAGGCCCGGGTCAGGAGACACGCGAGCTCCTCGCCGCGCGGCAGCGCGAGCACGCCGCAGCACTCGACGTCCAGCTGAACCGTGGAGGCGAGCTCCTCGTCGTCGCCGTAAACGACGACGCGCTTGTCCTCCGTGAAGAAGAGGTGCGGGGCCCCGTCGTGGCCCGCGGTGAAGCGGCCCCAGTTCGGCCACCCGCGAGGCAGGAGGAGCGGCTCGCCGAGCAGCCCGGGAACAGGCCGGCGGGCGGGGAACGAGGCTTCCTGTCGGTCGGCGCGCTGCTTCAGGGCCGCAGGCGCATCCGGCGACGCACAGCCGAGGGACAGGAGTACGACCAGTGAGATCGGAGCGGTTTCGAGCATCTGGCGGGGATCGAGACGTGAGCAGGCGCCGTGAACACGGATTCTGCGCCCTTCAACCACGACCGGCGCGACACGTTCCGCTCGAATCGCTCGTCGAATCCTCGAGTGGGTCAGAGCGCGGAGAGGTCGATGGCGTAGAGATACGACCCTTCCAGCGTGTTCAGGTAGAGCGCCCACTCCGCGGGAGAGACCTCGCCGGCGGAGAGGCAATACGTCGGTCGGTTGCCCTTCGCGCTCTCGCCGGGAAACTCCGCTTCGTGGAGCAGGAATCCATTCTCGTCGAGCACGTAGAGCTGCCCCGTGTCGGCGGTGATGGCGAGGAGGCGCGGCCGCCCGGGCGCCTCGAGCATCGCCAGCTCGCCGATGCGCCCGGGGAGGATCGCCCTCCAGAGCACCTTCCCCCGTTCGTCGAAGCGGGCCACCGTCGGCACCGACTCGTCCCCCGCGCCGGCGGCGACCAGCGACGGACGCCCTTCGGCGTCGGGAAAGAGCTCGGCGCAGCTGCTGTAGACGCGGCGCTCGGGACGAACGCCCTTCCGCCGGAGCTCGACGCCTTCCGCGGATACCTCGAAGCGATCGAAGTCGCCGAACTCGACGAAGAGGACCCCGGGGAGCTCGGGGTGGGTGAGGAGCTCGTAGGCGGGCGTGAACTCCTCCCACTTCCAGAGAATCTCACCCTCGTGGTTCAGCGCGACGAGCTTCGACTCCGCCGAGACGATGGTGCCCATCACCCCCTCTTTCGTGTGCAGGAGGGCGATGTCCGCCACCCCCGAGTCCGCCGGCCGCCAGGTCCAGAGGAACTTGCCGCGGCGATCGATGGCGGAGACGTAGTCCGCATGGTGCGTGGACTCGTCCGAGGCCAGGGTCAAGAGGCACTCGATCTTCTCGCCGCGGGGGAGGGCGAGGACCCCGTGGCAGTAGTGGTCCGTCTTGATCGCGAAGCCGGGACGCTCCTCTTCACCGACCCCGTTCAGCGTCCTCGATCCACTGATGATCAGGCGGGGCTCCCCGGCGTGGTCGCGGGTGAAGTCTCCGCGCCGCGGCCGGGTAGGTAGGACTTCGGGTTCGCCGATCAACCCGGGGACGAGCCGCCGCCCGGGGAAGGAAGCCTCTCGTCGCCGCGCGACGACCTTCTCACCGGTGAGCCGGCTCAGCGCCTCGGCCGCGGTGACACGCAGGCCCTGGTTCTCGTCCTCCAGCATCTTCTCGATCAGGGGAACCGCGTCCCTCCACCGCATCGCCGCGGCGATCTCGGCGAATTGTCCGCGGTTCAGCCAGCTGCGATCCTCGGCGAAGCGGAAGGCGATACCCTTGAACGCCTCGTTCTTCCGCAGGTACCGCCGCATTCGCCCGTTGTACTTGCAGTCGGAGAGCTGCCCGAGCGCATCGCCCGCATCGACCTTCGTCTCGCCGGCGAGGATCTCGACGAGCAGGTCGACGCTCCCCTGGGTGAGCACGTGCTCGATGCAGAACACGATCCGAAGCCCTTCCCTCGGGCCGAAGCTCCCCCCGGCGAGCTCACGCAAGGCGGGTAGCGCCGCGTCACCCCACTCCTCGAGGAGCTCCTTCGCCCGCTTCTCCTTCACGTCGTCCCCGATGTAATCGAGCACGGCGGCTCGCACCTCCTCGACCGTGGGGTCGTCAGCGGTCCCGAAGGTGAGGGGCAGGAGCAGAGCCAGCGAGATCGAGGTGATTCCGAGCATGGGGTTCACTCACCGGAAGCGGGATTCGGGATGAACGGGAGCGCGAGGCCACGTGATTCTACTTCGAGGCGGCGGAAAAGCGCGGGAATGATCCGTCACGCTACCCGCTGCCCGGCAATAGATTCACCGAGACGATGACTTCCTCCTCCCCCGATATCGAGAGTCTGCTGGCCGAGGCGGACTGGCTCGAGCGACTCGCGCGGCAGCTGACCCGCAACCGGGATCGGGCGGAGGAGCTGGTCCAGGAGACGTGGGTGGCGGCGCTGGCCCGGCCGCCGCGGAGCGGGAATCCGCGCGCCTGGCTGGCCGGGGTCTTGCGCAACCTGCATCGCTTCGGCCTGCGTTCCGACGAGCGGCGCCGGCGGCGGGAAGCGAGTCGCGCGGTCCCCGAGGCGACGTCTCCGGAAGAGCGCGCCCGGGATCGAGCGAGTCTCCAGCACCGGCTCGCCGAGGAGGTGCTCGCCCTCGACGACAGCACGCGAGCCATGGTGGTGATGCACTACTTCGACGGGCTGCCGATGAAGGATGTCGCCGCGCGGCTCGACGCGACGCCCGAGGCGGTACGACAGCGCCTGCACCGCGCGCGAGAGAAGCTGCGCAAGCGGCTGGAGAGGGACCACGGCGACGGGTGGCGCTCCGCCTGCCTGGCCGCGCTGCCCGCGTTGCGCCTCGGCGCCGAGAACATGGTTATCATGAGTACGACGACCAAACTGGCCGCGACGGTGGTGCTGATCGTCGGCGCCGCCCTGCTGGCGACCCGTGGCTGCGAGAGAGGAGAGCTCGCGCCCGAGGGGCTCGACCCCGAGGTGGTGCTGGTGGAGCTCGACGATCCGGTCATGGCCTCGACTCCGGAGACGGCAGAGACTCCGGTGGTGACCGAGCGAGATGCGATCACCCACCACGAGGCGGTCTTCGGCTGGCGGGGGCAGGTCCTCGGCCCCCTCGACGAACCGATCCCCGGCGCGGTCGTGTGCGCGTGGCGCGGCATGTTCGACCGGGCGGAGACGGAAGGCGCCGTTCGCGGACTTCCCCGCCGAGATCGGAGCGCGCGTCGTCACCGACGCCGATGGTCGCGGGGAAGCGAGGCTGCTAGCGCCGGGCGAGCTCCACTGGACGATCGTCCTCACCGGCGACTTCGCCGATCCCCACGGGGAGGCGGAGCTTCCGCTGCGTGCCGGGGAAGAGCGCCATCTCGATCTGGTCATGCCGCCGGAACAGCTCTACGAGATCAGCGGCGTGGTCCGGACTCTCGACGGTGGGCCGCCAGGGATCAACCATCCTTTCTTCCGAGTTCGCGCGATCCCGCTGGAGATGTACGACCCCGAGAGCAAGAGCTGGCTCGGCCGGTCGACCGGCAGGCAGATCCGCTACTCGAAGATCGCCGAGGACGGCGCCTTCCGGGTCGAGCGACTGAGCGAGGGCCAGTACATGCTTCAGGTGGCCAAGGGTGGTGTGCTCGGCGAACGAACGGCCGAGGCGGGCGACCGGGGCGTCGAGCTGATCCTGGGGTCGAAGGGCTCGCTCTACGTTCGCGTCTTCGACGACGTCACCTGTCAGCCACTCGAGGGCGCACAGGTCTTCGTCGGCAAGGCGGCCCGCGTACGCGGTCAGGACACCGGCGTCGATGGCGGCGCCGCGATGACCGACCTCGCCTGGGAAGCGGATCAGCTGCTGGTGGTCGTGGAGGGTTACGCCAGCCAGCAGCTCGATCTCTCCGAGATGACCGCCAACGAACGTGATCGTATCGAGATGCGGATGAAACCAGCACGCCTCGCGCGAATCGTGCTGCTCGGTGAGCGCACCGCGCTGGACCGGGTCGCGCACGCCCGGCGGGCGGACTGGAGCTGGCGGCGCTACCTTCCGTTCGGGAAGGGCACGTTCGACCCCACGACGGCCACCATCACCCTGGAGGACGCCCCGACCGCGGCCTTCTCGCTGCAGCTCTTCGACGCCGAGTGGCGGGAGCTCGGCGCGCCACTCGAGGTCCCCGAGAGCGACGAGGCGGAGACCGAGGTCGCGCGGCAGATCTCGTTCTGAGCGCCGGTCACTCCCCCGTCAGTCGCACCCGCAGCCGCACGACTTCCGCATACCTCGGCAGCTTCAGCGCCAGCTGCGAACCCCAGGAGACGACGAAGGGCGCCTCGGGTCCCATCCGCACCGACTCCTGCTCCAGCACCTGCACCCGCTGGCCCTCGGGGAAGTCGATCACTGTCCACTCCGCCGGCGCGCCCTTCTCCTGTTCCTCGCGGTACAGCTCGCCCGCCCGCGCCCACGCCTCCGCCCATCTGGCGTCCGGCGCCTCGCCCGCGCGAATCCGCTGCTCGAGCTGCTCGATGCTGCGGAAGGGGCCGTAGTCCGCGGCGGTCGACCTCGCGCACCGCGCGCACGGTCTCCTCGTACATCCGCAGGAACGCCGCGGTGTCCTCGCGCCAGTACTCGCCGTCGGGCTCGTTCCAGACCTCGTAGTACATCTCGCACCCCTCGTCGATCTCCTCGAAGAGGCGTACCGTCTCGCGCACCAGCTCGCGCCAGGGCTCCCACTCCTTCGGGGTGTGCGCCTTGAAGTGCTGCCAGCCGCCGTCGCCCCGAAACCCCTCGCCGTCGGTCGAGCTGCTGAGCCACCGCGGAACGGCGGCGATGTACACGATCACCTTCTCGTGCGTGGGCCCGAGCGCCGGCGCCCACTCGTTGCGCTTGCGCAGCTTCGCCACCGCTTCCTCGAAGCTCCGCGAGTTGCCGACGACCCAGTCGAAGACGCCGAAGATGCGCGCGGCGACGTGGTCCTCGTACTCCTCGTTGTAGATCTCCCAGCCGCGCATGGTGCGCGGGTTGAAGAAGGCCGAGGAGCGGAGCAGGTCAAGCTTCTCGGTGTCATGGGCGAGCGCCGCCGGATCGAGCACGATCGGCGACGGCGAGGCCTCCAGCTCGGCGCGCCGCCGCGCGACGCGAGCGAGCAGTGCCTCGATCTCCTCATCGGCCTCCTCGCGGAGGACGAGGCGCTCCCCCTCCGCCCTGAAGTGCTCCTCGATCCAGCTCGACGCCGGATCGAGGCCCCCCACCGCGTCCAGGCCGATCCGGGAGAGCAGGAAGAGCTGGCCGGGAAGGGACCGGAGCTCGGTACCGATCGTCGAGACCGCGGCCGCCCGCGCGCGCTCGCCGACGGCCTCGAGCAACGGCTCCAGCGCGGCCCACTCCGCCTCGAAGGCGTCGAGCTCGGCGGCGAGTCGCCCTGCGGCGTGGGGATTGACCCAGCGTTTCTCGTCCTCCCACCGACAAGTCATCCAGTCCAGGTGCGCCCGCAGCTGCGAGCGGAGCTCGGGGTGGCGGTGGTACAGCAGCGCCGCCCGCTCCGACGCCAGGAAGACCCGGAAGCGGCTCTGGAGCCCGGGCTCGGTCGACATCGCTGCGACGAGCTCGTACAACACCTCGTGTATCGCACCGATCTCCTGGCGATACGGTTCGAGCTCCAGCAGGAACTGGACCGCCCGCCCACTCATCGGCCGTTCGAGGAGGTGGTCGGCCGCCTGCACCGCGACGGCGCAGCCCCGGCTCACGCGGCCCGCCTCGCCGTGCTCGCGCACCGTCTTCTCCAGGGCGATTCGACCCGGCAGCGTCTCGAGCGCGCTGCGGAGCTCCCGCTGGAGCGGTGCTCCCTCCGGCGCCAGACGCTCCGGGAGGGAATCGAGATCCTGGGCGAACGCGGAGGCGGCAGCGCTGAGGCTCAGCCCGAGGAGTCGGAGTGCGTTCATCGGCTCAGAGCGTCGGCGAGAGCTCCAGCTGCCAGACGTTGATCGCCTTCCAGGTCGCGCGGTTCGCCGGACGCAGCACCAGGTGATAGACGCCCGGCTTCTGGAAGCGCAGCTGGCCGAAGGTGAGCTCGACCTTCTTCCGCCAGTCACCGGTAGCCGGAATCCCCGCCTTCAGGAGCTGATCGCCGACCACGACCGCGACCTCGCTCCGATTCACCGCGGCGAAGACGCCGCTCACGTCGTATTGACCCGCCTCGCGGATGCGCACCAGCCAGTGCAGCGACTCGGATGCGTCGTCCCAGAAGCCGATGTTGCGATCGCCCTCGAGACCCTCGAGCTTCAGGCGCCCGCCGTCGAGGACGGCGTTCTCGGCGGAGAGTATCAGCTCGGGCAGGTGAGCCAGGTGTACGAGCGGATGCAGCCCGAGACCATCGAACCCCCTCAGCGCGAAGACGAACGCATTCTCGCCCGGACGCTGCGCCGGCGCGAGCTCGGGCGCCATCAGCACCAGTCGCCCCTGAGCGTCGACGCGGTGGCGGACGGCGGCATCGTGGCCGAGCAGGAACGCCTTGCCTGCCGATGCGTCCCTCGCCTCCACCGCGTTCAGGGTCAGCTCACCCTCCGGCCAGCCGAGCACGATCGCGTACACCGTCTTCCCGTCCTTCGACCGCGTGTAGCGCACGTCCTTCGCGCCGTACTGCAGGTGCCCGACGAAGTGCCCCGACTTCTCGAGGCGCGTCGGGCCCTCGCCGTGGATCAGCCACGGGCGCGTGTCGTAGATCGCCTCGCCATTGACCGCCAGCCACCGGCCGATCCCCTTCAGCACGTCGCGCTGCACGTCGGGAATCGTCCCGTCGGCCTTCGGCGAGATGTTCAGCAGGAGGCAGCCGTTCTTCGACACGATGTCGATCAGGACGTGCAGCACCTCGCTCAGCGACTTGATGGTGAGGTTCTCCGTGTAGCACCAGCTGCCCTTGCTGATCGTATCGTCGGTCAGCCAGGCGTAGTCGACCAGACGATCGAGGCGCCCCTTCTCGAAGTCCTCGACGGCGATCTCGTGCGGCAGGTCGCGCTGCTTGCAGGTGACCACGACCTCCTTGTTCCAGGCCTTCGCGCGGTTGAAGTAGTACGCGAGAAAGCCGCCCAGCTGCTTCTCGGGAATCTCGTTCAGCCAGGAGTCGAACCAGATCAGATCGGGCTGGTAGCCGTCGATCACCTCGACCAGCTTGGCCAGCCACAGGTCGAGGAACTGCTTGCGCGGGAGGTTGCCGTAGAGCAGCCGCAGCGCGGGATCCTCGGAGACGGTGGGCCAGCCGTCGACGCGCGGGTAGTGGCCGGTCCACTGGAGTCGGCCATTCCTCTCGATGCTGTGCTGGTTGTTGCGCGCGTGGTGAAAGGTCGCCACCAGCTTGATGTCGCGCGCGCGCAGCGCGGTGGCCAGCTCGCCAGTGATGTCGCGCTTGGGACCGGTGTCCTTGCTGTTCCACGGCGTCACGTCGCTCGCCCACAGGGCATACCCGTCGTGGTGCTCGGCCACCGGGCCGGCGAAGCGCGCGCCGGCGACCTGGAAGAGCTCCGCCCACTCGTTCGCATCGAAGTGCTCGGCGGTGAACATCGGCACGAAGTCGTGATAGCCGGACTCCGACGGGTCGCCCCACGTCTCCCGGTGGTGCTTCTCCTCGCGGGTGCCCTTCCGGTGCATGTTGCGCGGGTACCACTCGTTGCCGAACGCGGGTACCGAATAGACCCCCCAGTGGAAGTAGATCCCGAACTTGGCGTCCTGAAACCACTCCGGCACGGCCGGGTGCGCGCGCAGCGCCTCGAGGTCGGCGTTCCACGGACCGGCGTCGAGCACTCGCTCGACCTCGACCAGGGCGGAGTCGACGGCGCGCTGGGCGGCGGCGGGGTCGAAGGACCCGTCCTGGGCTCGCACGGCAGTCAGCGGGAAGAGGAACAATGCGCACAGCGCGGGGAGCGGTCGGGTAGGGCTCATGGGGATTCTCCGGCGGGGAACGCGGCGAATGCGACGGGCGATCCTAGCGTTCCGAGGGCATAATGGCGCGCCCGAGAGGTGGGAAGGCACTGGCCCCGCGATACGCCCTCGCCCCCGCCCCGAGAACGACGAGGAGGAAGAAGAAGATGGCGACGAGATACCGGATCAGCCTGAACATGGAGTACTGCCGCAGCGCGGACCTCTCCTTCGAGGCGGGCGTGAAGCAGGCCGCCGAGCTCGGCTACGAGTGGATCGAGCCGATGGTCCACACCGGCTGGGAGCTCCTCAGCGAGGTCGACTACTTCCACTCCTTCTCGATGGAGGAGGACCCGCTCCTGATGAAGGAGATCTGCGAGCGGTACGGGGTGAAGGTCAGCTCCTTCTCCGCTCACAGCCCGCTGATGAAGCCCGAAGCCGCCGTGCCGCGGCTAACGCGGGCCGCGGTCCTCGCCAACCATCTGGGCGCGAAGTTCCTGAACACCGACGAGATGGTCAAACCCGGGTGGATGGACGACGACTTCGCGCACGAGGTGATGCGCTACTCGTTGATCAAGGCCTCGATGGTCGCCGCCCGGCACGAGGTGTACCTCTGCGTCGAGCCACACGGGATCTACACGCAGACGGCGGAGGGGCTCCTGCGCATCGTCGAGCTCGTCGACTCGCCGTGGATCGCGGTGAACTGGGACACGGGCAACGCCTACCTCGCGGGCGTCGAGGATCCCTACGAGGGGCTCACGAAGGTTCGCGATGCAGTCCGCCACGTGCACGCCAAGGACATCAGCATCGAGCACTCGGAGAAGGAGCGCGGCAAGGTGACCGGCACGCCGGTCGGCTGCGCGTGCGGCGACGGGGTGGTCGACTGGGGACGAGTCTTCGAGATCCTCGAACCGCTCGACCGCGAGCTGTTCCTCAGCGTCGAGTGCGGTACGATCGACCAGGCGGCACGGAGCCTGGAGTTTCTCGGGAAGGCACTCGGCGACCGGCTGATCGAGTCTTCGAGCGTCATGGCCAGTTGAAGTACGAACCAAGGAGGAGAAGCGTGAGACTGCTGAACCGGACGATTCTCGTGGCGACCGTCGCGCTCGGCGCGGCGCTCGCCCGGGCCCAGGGACCCGACGGATCCGACGTCCAACCCGGCGGGCAGGAGGCGGCCCCGATGGGACCGGCACCGACCCTGCGCATGCGGGCCCTCATGGCCCGGCGGATGGGTCGGACCTCGTCCGAGGAGGACGTCGTGATCCTGGTCGGGATGCTGAACCGTCCGGAGGTCGCCGACGAGGCGCGCATGGCGCTCGAGTGGATCCCCGGGGAGGGCGCCCTCAACGCATTGAGGTCCGCGGTCAAGATGTGCGAGGGCGACGCGCGCCTGGGGGTGATCAACTCGCTCGGGGCCCGCCGAGCCTTCACGGGTCCCGGGGATCTTCTCGAGGTCCCCATCGACCTGTCTCCCGAGATCTCCGCAGCGTGGGTTGCCGCCACTGGGCGGACCGGCACGGCGCAAGCGGGCTGGATGTTGCTCGGGTACGAGAAGAAGCTCTTCCCGGAGAGCGATGAAGTGATCCAGCATGCGGCCCTCGAGTGCGCCTGGCGCACGGAGCAGGCAGGCGAGAGGGGGAAGGCCGAGAAGCTGTACAAGCACCTGTTGAAGGACCGGCGCCCGCGCAGCATCAGGATCGGCGCCTTCCTCGGTCTCATGCGAACGTTGCCGAAGGGGAAGATCAACCTCGAGTTCGGGAAGGCCCTGCGCAGCGGCGACCCGGTATTGCTGGAAGCCGTCCTGCGCTACCTGCCGGTCGCGGAGAATCGAACCGTCCTGCTCGCGCTCTCCCGCGCCTGGCTCGACAAGCTCCCGGCCGGTTTCCAGCTGCGTCTGCTCGCGCACCTCACCGCTCGGGACGGTCTCGACACCGATGGCCTGAAGGCGCTGCTCGAGAACTCCAAGTCCCCCGCCGTGCGCCGGGCCGCGCTGCTCGCCCTGCTCGATCGGAGTCCGCTGGAGAACTTCGCGATCGGCGCCACCGCGACCAGTCCCGACGACATAGAGCCCGATCACGCGGGTCTCGACGCGCCGGCGGCGATCGACGGCGATCCCGGTACCTACTGGGACGAGACCGACGGCCAGGCGCTGTACCGGCTGGTCGTCGAGCTGCCCGAGCCGCGAACCGTCTCGGCGCTGTCGATCGACGGGTATCGACACCAGGACTTCGCGCCCCGGAGCTTCGACGTGCTACTCGACAACAAGGCCGTCCGGCGCGTCGAGAACGCACGGTACGAGAACAACCGGCTGTGGGTCACGCTTCCCCCCACGAGCTGTGAACGGATCGAGCTGCGGATCGACGGAGCCTACGGCGCCTCGCCGGCGATCCGGGAGCTCGGCATCTTCGACCTCGGTCCGCTGAACGCCGAGCTCGACCAGCTGGAGCCCGAGGAGACGGGGCGCGCAGATGGTCACTCGCCCGAGGAGGAGACCGTCAAGATCCACGTGCTCCGGTGGGCGAAGGAGCACAATCCCGCCCTGTTGAGCGACAACCTGATGGTCTGGAAGGTGCACCTCAGCGATCCGGCGGAGAAGGGATACATCCACCCGGTCGCCCTGTTCGACGGCAGGCCGCTCACCTGGCTTTCCCCACCCGACCACGTCTGGCACCGGTCGCTCTGGTTCTCCTGGAAGTTCATCAACGGGGTGAACTACTGGGAAGAGGTTCCCGACAAGGGAATCACCGAGCTGTGCTCGTCCAGGCGAAACATGTCGCCGGAGGACTTCAGTGCCACCTACGCGCTCTCGCTCGAGTACCACCCCCCCGGCAAAGACGCGGTGATGCGGGAGGCACGGCGCATCTCGATCAGCGCTCCCGACGAGAGGACCGGTTACCAGATCACCTGGCACACGACCTTCACCGCGCTCGAGTCCGAAGTCGTGCTCGACCGCACGCCCCCCGCCGACGAGCCCGACGGAAAGGGCTGGGGCGGCTACGCGGGCATGTCGGTGCGGTTGGCGAAAGAGACGCGCGACTGGCGCATTCTCGACAGCGAAGGGCGCGAGGGACTCGACTGCCACCGCCAGCCCGCGCGCTGGATCCGCGCGGACTTCGCCCGCACCGACACCGGACGAGAGGCGGGGATCGCGATCCTCGACCATCCGAAGAACCGACGGCACCCGACTCCGTCGTTCATCGTGCTCACCCCGGAGATCCCGTTCGTCTACTACAGCCCGGCGATCCTCTTCGACGGGCCGCTGACCTTGAAGGCGGGCGAGAGCCTCTCGCTCGCGTACCGGATCCTCGTCCACCCCGGGCGGGCACCTGACGATTGGATCGACGAGGAGTGGGAACGATTCGCGCAGACGTCGCTGCTGCCCGCCGAGAGGATCTGAGGAGAGAACGATGAAGAGACAGAACGACCTGACCCGCCGCGACTTTCTCACCCGCACCGCCGGCGCCTTCGCCGCGCCGCTGATCCTCCCCGCGTCCGCGCTGGGCGGCGGCGCACGGCTCGCCCCCTCGGAGCGCGTGACCCTCGGCCACATCGGCGTCGGCGGCCGTGGGGCGGCGCTGCTGCACGAGTTCATGAACCTGCCCACGACGCAGTGCGTGGCGATGAGCGACTGCTTCACCTCGCGCACGGCGGAAGCGGTGCGGGTGGTGAACGAGCGCTACGGCTCGGAGGTCTGCGAGGGCTACGCCGATTTCCGCGAACTGCTCGCGCGCGAGGACATCGACGCGGTGGTGATCGCCACCCCCGACCACTGGCACGTGCCGATCGCGATGGCCGCGATCCGCGCGGGCAAGGACGTCTACGTCGAGAAGCCGCTCGGCCTGGCGGTGTCGTGGAATCGCGCGCTGCGCGCGGCGGTGCAGCGCTACGGCGCGATCTTCCAGTACGGGACCCAGCAACGCTCCAGCCGCAACTTCCGCTTCGCCTGCGAGCTGACGCGCAACGGCTACCTCGGCACGCTGGAGCGGATCGAGGCGTGGTGCCCGGGATTGGCCGCGGAGGGGTGGTACGAGGACACCTCGCGGGGCGGCGGCTCCACCGAGGAGATCCCGGTGCCCGAGGACCTCGACTACGAGATGTGGCTCGGCCCGGCGGTGCATTCCCCCTACACCAAGGATCGCTGCACCTGCTGGGGCGCGTACCACGTCTACGACAACGCGCTCGGCTTCATCGCCGGCTGGGGCGCGCATCCGCTGGACATCGCGCAGTGGGGCAACGACACCGACGACTCCGCGCCGGTGTTCGTCGAGGGGAAGGGCACGATTCCCGAGCAGGGGATCTTCGATACGATCGCCGAGTGGGACGTTCACTGCCGCTACGCAAACGGCGTGAAGCTGCGGCTGATGAACACCCGGACCGCGAAACCGGTGGTGAGCGAGTACCGCACCTTCGAAGGCCACGGCACGACTTTCTTCGGCTCGAAGGGCTGGGTGAGCGTCGACCGCGGGGGGATCTACGCGAGCGACGAGAAGCTGCTGCAGACGAAGCTCTCCCCCACCGACACGCACCTCTACGAGAGCAACCACCACGCCGGCAACTTCATCGATTGCATCCGCAGCCGCCGCCCGACCGTCTGCACCGTCGAGGCCGCGTTCCAGTCCGATCTGATCTCGCACCTCGGCGACATCTCGATCCGCACCGGAAGGCCGATGCGGTGGGACCCGGCCAAAGAGGAGCTCGAGGACGACGAGCTGGCGTCGCGGCTCCTGAATCGGCCGATGCGGAGTCCCTGGCGCCTCTGACCTCGTTTCGGTTCGCGCCGGCGCGGGCTGACGCCCGCAACCCACCCGGTCAACAGATCGTTCCGATCACGATTCTCGAGAGTATCGCTGCTCTCCCAGCCTGCTTTCTGCGCGCAACGCGCAGAAACCGACTCCGAGCAGATCAGAATAGCCGTGACCCGGCAATCGACCGGGTGTCTCCCCGCTGCGCACGCGTCGAGAATCGAGTAGGCTCCCCTCCCCGCCGGCGGAAGCCGGCATGACCCCAGGCACGGCTCTGCCGATGATGATCCTCACGAACGTATTCCTGCTCACCGCCCTGCTGGCCCCGCTAGTTCCGCCCCTCATCGCCGACTCGCCTTCGGCCCAGCAAGAAGCGACCCCCGCCGAGATCGTCGAGGACGTCATCGACGAGTACGACGATGCGATGGCGGAGTTTCAGAAGCGGTACGAGGAGGCGGAGACCGACGAGGCCCGCGACGAAGCGTTCAAGGAGCACTACCCTCGCGCGGACGAGTACGCCGTGCGGCTGTGGCCGGTGATCGACGCCGCGCCGGCGAGCGAAGCCGCCCTGGCGGCGATCGTATGGGTCATGAAGAACCGCGCCGCCGGTGATCGACAGGAGGAGTGCAGCGCCCTCCTCCTCGAACACCACCTGGCTTCGCCGAAGATCGGCGAGGTCTGTTCCGTCTACTCGTACGACTCCTCCGCCGAAGCCGAGCACTTCCTGCGGACGGTGCGCGAGAAGGGCGCCGCCGATTCGGCCCGCGGGCCGGCGACCTACGCGCTGGCCGGCGTGCTCGGCTCCCGACTCGACCTTCATCGGTCGATCGACGAGGCGGACGAGGAGATGCGCGAGCAGATGGCGCAGTGGTACGGCGAGGAGGCACTCGCTCTCGTCGCCGAGATCGACGCCGAGGCGGTGAAGGCGGAGCGCAGGAAGCTCCTGCTCGAGGCGCGCGATCGGTACGGCGACGTGCTCTACGGGCGCAGCCAGCAGCCGCTGAAGTTGGTTGCCGGAGCGGAGATCTTCGAGCTGGAGCACCTTCAGGCCGGAATGGTCGCCCCCGAGATCGAGGGGCCCGATCTCGACGGCGTCGACTTCAAGCTCAGCGATTACCGCGGCAAGGTCGTCTTCCTCGACTTCTGGGGGGACTGGTGAGGCCCCTGCCGGGGCATGTACCCGCACGAGCGGTCGCTCGTGGAGAAGATGAAGGATCGCCCGTTCGCGCTGCTCGGCGTCAACAGTGACGAGGACCTGGAGAAGCTCAGGCAACGAATGGAGGAGGAAGAGATCACCTGGCGCTCCTGGCGCAACGGGGGCTCGACCAGCGGTCCGATCTCGACGCGCTGGAACGTCCGCGGCTGGCCGACGATCTACGTGATCGACCACCGCGGAGTGATCCGCTTCAAGAACGTGCGCGGCGACGCACTCGATCGGGCGATCGAGGAGCTGGTCGCCGAGGCCGAGGCGGAGTAGCGGTACGGTACCTTCACCAGCCCCGCGCGTCGCGCAGGGCCATGGCGGCGGCCCGAACACCGTCGTCGCAGTCGGTGATGCGGGCCACGACCGCTTTGCGCAGCGCGGGCGTGTCGAGGTCGAATTCACCGATGATCTCCAGCCCCTGCTCGCGGTCCCTCGCGGCCCCCTGCTCCAGCCCCTGGAGGAGCACCTTTTCATCGAGCGCGGACAGGCGGGTGATCTTCAGCACGTTGCGCAGGTCATCCATCCGTCCGAGGTACGCCCGCCGGCGACGATCTGGCAGTAGAGGAGGTTCTTGCGCTCCGTCCGTTCGAAGACCCGGGTGAAGGACGCCAGCGTCTCCGCGTCGTGCTGCCCCAGGCACGGGACCGCATCGAGGGTCTCCTCGTCGAAGCGCTCCATCCCGTCCAGCGCGCGACGGTAGGCCGCGCGGACCTCGGGGCCGTGCTCGCCGGCGAGACACAGGAGGCGCAGGGCCTCCCGCCCCACCGGTCCCGGCCGATCGAGGGTCTCGATCAGCCAGGGCCGCGCGGCGGCCAGCACGAGCTCGCTCTTCCGGACGGGCTGGCGAATCTCGTACTGCCGCTGCGCGTCGTACCGGTCCGCGAGGGTCGGGCCCACGCTGTCGCCGCCGGTGGCGAAGCAGCGGAGGATTCCTTCGGTGAGCCGTACGCCGCGCTCTCGCGGATCGGCCTCGAGGTAGGCGCGCACGACTCGCGCGAGCTGCTCCTCGACGAATGGTCGTTCCATGGAGAAGACGCCGACGCGCGTCGACTTGACGTCGAACGTCGCCAGCGTGTACCGACCGGTCTCCACCCGGCAGAGGGCGAATAGCTCGCGCCGCGCGCTCTCCGCCAGCGGGCCTTCGAGGGCCAGCTCGGCCAGGACCGGGGGAAGCGCGTGCTCGTCCTGGATCCCCTGCCACGCCAGCGAGCGCAATCCGACCTCGTCGAGCAGGAAGGCCTTGACCGCGACCGACTCCGCCGGATCGGCGAGCAGCTCCGCGAGGGCGTGCTCCGCCGCCGAGCGGGCGAAGCGCCAGACCCAGCGGGACTCGTCCCGGGCCGGACCGGTCGCGTACAGGTGGTGCAGATGAGCTCGCACGGCCACGCCCACCTCGTGCTGCCGCGCGATCAGCGTCAAGGCGGCTCGGCCTCGTTCGTCCTCGTTACCCGATCGGAGCAGCTCGAGCAGCTCCTCGTTCGAGCCCTCGAGGAGCGGCACCGGCGGCGGAAAGGCGTCCACGGTGCGCCGCGGCTCGGAGAGGTAGCTGTACATCGACGGATCCCAGTACTTCTTCATGCCGAGGCACTCGTGCTCGACGCCCCAGTGGTCGAGGATCGCATCGACCTCGCGGCGCAACGTCCCCGCCGTCGAGGTGTTCCAGCCGACGATGTCCTGGTGTCGGGGCGGATACACGTCCCACGACCGCTTCAGCTCCTCCCGCAGGAACTCGATCACCTCCGGTGAGCGGTCGTCCCAGTAGAAAACACTCCACAGCGCCTCGCGCGAGGTCCCCTCGCTCTCGCGGTAGAGCTCGATCCACTCCCCTACCGGTCGGGATCGATACTGGAGCGCTGGAAGCGGCAACTCGTCGAAAGGGTCCGGTCGTTGCTCCTCCTGCAACGCTCCGGCGACCGATGCACCTGCGACGAAGGTGCAGGCCCCGGCGACGAGGAGCGACGAGAGGAGGCGGCGGGGAGATCTCATCGGAGAGCGGGGTGGAGATCCGGGTCGGGCGGCGTCCCCATGGAACACGGCCGGCCCCGGCGGTTCCCGGGAATCCGCCCAAAAGAAGCCGAGATGTCGCGGTAGGGGCGCCTCGAGCCGGATTCCTCACCGGCCCTCCATCGGTCAAGCGCCGTTCGTGGCCTGGCGCGGGGTCTCCGCAGCCGGCTCGTGAACAACTCGGAAGACGACCCGTCAGTCAGGTGTTGCCACTCGAGTCAAGAGTACGGCATCGATATCAAGGCAGCCAGGTCACGGCGTAGCCATTGGACGTGTTGAAATCATTGACTCCCGATCCGCACGGCGGAGCGACCGTGGTCCGATACCAGCACTGGTAGAACCTGGTGACTCCGGGGGTGATGTTGCCCGCCTTGGCGGAGATGCTGATGCTGGTGTGGGAGTTCCCCGCCGCGTCGGCGAAGCGAACCTGCAGCCGTTTCAGATTGCCCCCCGCGCAGCGCAGGCCGTCCCCCCAGATGAGGCCCGGAGAGAGGTCGTTGTCGGCCTGGAAGTAGAGGCCCGAGTTGCCCGGTTCCAGGTGGTATCCGACCAGAACGAGGGTGTCGTGGGCGACGCTCGCCTCCCCGCTGGAGTAGAGCATGGCCCCGGAGCTGAAGGTGCCGTTGTCGCATCCCGCGCCGGGGAGGCTCCCGTCGTTGTCATTGCCGCAGGGGCAGAGGGTGCCGCTGCCGTCGCCGGAACAGAAGGCGGTGCCGGCGGGACTGATGAAGGAGACGTAGGCAGAGCCCGCGCCGCCCCCGTCCCCGTAGGCCCCGACGACAAGGGTGTCGTCCGAAAGGGCAGCAGCAATCCCGAAGTCATCACTCGCTCCAGTGTCCGAGGCCTTGAGATACGCCTCCTGGCTCCAGGTCGCACCGCGGAGCTCGAACAGGTAGACCGCACCCGAGTCAGGCATGCTGTTGTCGCTCTGGTCGCCGTTCACTCCGGTGGCCCTGCTGTCTTCCCACGGAGCCCCGACCAGCACTCTGCTTCCAGTCACGGATTCAGACACGGATACAGAGGAGCCGAACCAATCGAGTGGGTCTGTGTTGGAAGCCTTCAGGTAGGCGTGTTGACTCCAGCTCGTACCACTGCGAGCGAACAGGTAGGCGGCGCCGGACTGGTTCGCGTTATTGTTCACCTGGTCGCCATTCACTCCCGTGGAGTCGCTGCTTTCGTTACGTGCACCGACCACGACCAGATCTCCATCTGCTGCGACGTCCATGCCAAAGAAATCTTCAGCCTCGGTGTTGGAGGCCTTGAGGTAGGCCTCTTGGCTCCAGGTGGCGCCGCTGCGCACGAAAACGTAGCCAGCGCCCGCTGACCAGGCACCGTTGTCGCTCTGGTCCCCATTCACGCCCGTAGCGTCGCTTCGTTCGAAGGGAGAGCCGACGACCAGCGTGTCATTCGAGATGTCCACCGACCAGCCGAAGCGATAGCCGATCGCGGTATTGGATGCCTTGAGGTAGGCCTCCTGGCTCCAGGTCGTGCCGCTGCGCACGAAGACGAAGGTGGCCCCGGAGCTGAAGCGACTGTTGTCACTGGAATCACCATTCACGCCCGTCGAGCCGCTGTCCTCCCCGTACGCACCCACGACCAGGGTCTCACCCGACATCGCCACCGAGCAGCCGAACTGGTCGTAGGCCTCCGTGTTGGATGCCTTGAGGTAGGCCTCCTGGCTCCAGGTCGTGCCGTTGCGCACGAAGACGTAGACAGCGCCGGCGTCTGCTGCATCGTTGTTGATCTGATCGCCGTCCACACCCGTGGCCGCACTCTGCTCATACTGTGCACCGACCGCCACGATGTCCCCGGCGATCGCAACCGGCAGGCCGAACCGATCACCGGGGTCGGTGTTGGATGCCTTGAGATAGGCTTCCTGTGTCCACGTCGTGCCGCTGCGGACGAAGACGTAAGCCGCGCCGGCGAAATCGGCGCCATCGCCCTCGAATCCGTTCACGCCGGTACCGGGGCTGTCCTCCGCCGAGGCTCCGACCACGACGGTGTCTCCCGAGATGGCCACGGAGTGCCCGAAGGCATCGCCAGCGGCGGTGTTGGAGCCCTCGAGGATCGCTTGCTGCACGATCGGGTCGATGAGCAACGGGTAGCTGGCCCCGCCCTCCTCGATGCGTAGCGTCAGCTTGTCACCGAGCTCTTCGAAATGCGAGACGAGCTCTTGTCCATCGGCGTCGAGGACCAGGAGCCCCGCGTAGGTGAGAAGCAGCTCGCCGCTCTCGTCCAGGAAGTGGACCGCGCGCCCGGCCTCCACGATCTTTGCCTCCAGTCCGCCGCAAACGGCGAGCGTGAAGGTCAAGGGGCCAGCGAGGTCCAGGTCTCCTCCAAGGGGACGTTCGAGGACCGTGTAGCCATGTTCGAGGCCGCGCGTGTCATTCACGTACCACTCCTCGAGGATGTCGTCCCACCGGTACGTCACCCTCCCGGAGAAGGCCTTCGCACCCGCGGGGCTCGTCACTCTCCGCTCATGATCAGCGAAGCCGTAGCTCTCAAGTTTCAGCCCCCAGCTCCAGTCGCCGGTGTCGGGCTCGATCAGGAAGCCGCCGCGACTGAAGCGCGCGAGCCACTGTTGCTCCGGGTTGCGCGCCTGGAAGCCATCATCGGTGGGGTGAATCGCGTGCCGTGCCGCGTCATGGGCGGCACGGATTCCGGACCAGTCCTCCGCCGACAGGCCTTCGGGGGGGGCGCTGCCCTGCGCCGCGAAGTCCGGGTGGTCGTGCACCTGACAGAAGGCCGAACCTGCCGAGAAGAGGGCACAAGATCCCGCGAGCAGAAGCGAGGACATACGAGCGGTTGTGGTGAGCATGGGTTTCACTCCTGAACGTCCCGTGTGATTCGAGGAGAGGTTCGCGATTAGAGAGTACGATGACGGGGAGTGTCCAGGTGGCGGAGAGCTACGCTCCGTGGTCCTCCTGCGCTATTCGAGCACAGTAGACGAGCTCGAGTGGTGTCTCCCCGAACTCCACGTCGAAGCACAGTGTAACAGTGTAACCACAGATTCGCCGGAGGCGCGCGAGACTGCGGGGAGAACCGCCGCCGTACCGTTCAGCACCGCCTTGCGGGACCGCGGGCCGCCTCGAGGAAACTGCTCACGCCGGTTTCCAGCAATGCTCTCGAAGCCGAGACGCTCGCCGAGGAATTGCGGAGCGAGAGGTAAGGAAACGCAGGCGGAGTCAGGCTCCGTACCTACCTACGCCTCGGCCTGCAGCTTCAGCTTCTCCAGCCCCTGCACGAACATCCCGCTGATCGCCATCTTCATGAAGATGTTCGCGTAGCCGCCGAGCACCGGAGGCATGTAGTCGCCGACGTCCCCTCCATCGTCCAGATCACCTTGGTGTCGGTGCCCTTCGCTTCGTAGTTCATCTCGCACCTGGCCGGCGCGCGAGTCCCCTCCATGATGAACGCCATGTCGTAGGCGACGCCGGTGGCGGGGTCACAGCGGGTGAAGGTCAGCTCGCCGTCGCCGCTGTCGGAGGTCCAGCTCTGCGAGGCGCCTACGCCGGTCGTCTTGTCGCCGAACGTGTTCACGATGCTGGGATCCGCCTCGTACCAGGGCGCCCACTTCTCCCACATCGTCAGGTCGCCGACCAGCGCGTGGACCTTTTCGGTGGAGGTCTTGATGGTCACGCTCTCTTCGATGCGATAGTCGGTGGGCAGCACGAAGCCGATGCCGATCGCGATGAGGATGAGGACGAGGAGTCCGATCAGGAGCTTTTTCATGGCGGGAGGATAGGGAATCGGATCGCTGAATCACCAATCGCCCGCCGGTTCCTTCACGGACCGGCCGGTCCGCTGACCGTCACCCTCCCCTGCCGGGGTCAGTCCCCCTGCTTCGAGACCTCTCGCTCCTTCCGCCAGGCCGCGATCTCCTGCTCGACGATCCGTCGCGCCTCCAGGAGGTCGGGCACGATCCCGGTGACGATCAGCGGGGCTCCGGGGGCCCAGGCGATCGAATCGACACGGACCTCCTCGGCGAAATCGCGGTGCTCGAGGAGCACCTCCTCGCAGGCCTCGACGGCCTCCTTCGGACCGACTCGAATCACGCTCCGCGCCAGGAGCGTCGGGTGCGCGGCGAGCTCGTCGAGGCGCTCGGCGGCGACGAAGCGCGCCCGGGCCCACTGGAGCTCGTCGTCCGCCGTGGCCGACAGCCTCCCCACCGACATCAGCCGCGGAGCCCGGCGGCGCACCTCCGCGAGGGTGAAGCGGGACTCGCGCAACGAGCTCTCCAGGAGCGACCAGACCTCCTCGAGGGGTACGACTTCGCGCCCCCCCTGGTCGATCGGAGTCTTCTCCAGCCAGTGCCGCTCGGGGCGGGAGCAGACGAAGTGCTGTCCGGTCACGGCCGAGACGTGGACGAGGAGCTCCAGCAGGGTCAGCGGCTGCTCTCCTGCCGGGAGAGGAACCGCGGCGCGCGCGGGGGGAAAGAAGTCGAGCGGCGAGGTGTCCGGAGACTCCGCGGGCTCGCGCTGCAGCTCCGACGCCAGGCGCGAGAGCTCGTGGACGAATGCGCCGCTGCCGGTGATCTCGATCCCTTCGATGGTCTCATCGAGACCGCCGACTCCCGCGCCGGGGCTCGGCTCGGCGAGCTCACGCAGCACTCGCAGGACGTGGCGTCGCCACCGGACATCGAGGTCGAGCTCGGTCCGGATCGGGCCACCGAGCCGGTCGCGCCAGGCGTCCAGATCCGCCTCGGGGACGTCGATGGCCTGCCTCCATCGGAGGGATCGACGCTCGACCACGATGAGCCGGACGGAAGCCGCGCGCAGCTCGCTCAGAACACACCCGTCCTGCGCGCAGAGCGCCTCGAGAAACGAGAACCCTTCCGCGACGGGGACCTCGACCGGCTGCAACAGGGGATTCAGCGGGGGGAAGCCGTCGGCGTTGTCGCTGTACATGACCGCGCCGCCGACGTGGCTCGCCCACGCTCCGACCGGGGTGCGAAGCGTCTCCGGGTGGGGCCAGCCGGTACCGGCGGGGAGGTGCAGCACCTCCTCGTCCTGCCCCCCCACGAGTGGAGCGAGGAGCGCGAGGCACACGGCGGGGAGACGCCTCATGAGTCCCTTCACTTCCCCTCCCCGACGTCGGCCGAGGTCGCACCGGTCGCCGCGTTCATCTCCCGGAGCATCTCGATCTGCTCGTGAACCCAGGGCCCGAAGCCGGTCACGATGAGTCCATTCGCCTCGGGGATCGGGACGATGCTCGTGGTGTTCGGATCGGTGGTCATCGATCGCAAGGCGTTCGTCAGGGCGCGCACGTCGAGGTGTTCGAGCCGGACGAAGGTGGTGATCAGGATCGCCGGATGGTCGGCGTAGGTGGGCAGCTCGTCCTCGCGCACGTATCTCGCGGTCGCCTTGAGATTCAGGCGCGCCGCGGACTGCAGACTGACGACCCCCATCATCCGCGGCTCCTCCCGGCGCAGGTCGATGAGCACGAAGCGGTGGAAGAGGAGCAGGGTCTCGACGACCTCGTAGACCTCCTCGGGGGGGATGGTGAGCTTGCGGTCCACCCCCAGGTGAGTCACCCTCAGGAGGCCGTGTATCTCCGGAGCCCAGACCAGGTGCTCCCCGGTCACCCTGGCGAACTCGAGGAGCAGCTTCTCAGCGGTGCCCTCGCTGCGGTCCTCCCGGTCCACGGCGGGAATGGTCAGACCTTCGGTCGGCGTGGGGAAGGGATCGTCGGTTCTCGGCTCGAGGGCGCCGAGGGAGATGCCCACCGCGCCCGCGAGCAGGGTGAAGCCGATCGTGATGCAGCGCTTCGTTCGGTCGGTCATGTCGATCATTCCTGCTCCTGTCCTTCCAGCTCGGTCGCTCCGAGGTCGACGAGGAGGGCCGCGCGGTCGGCGACCCACGACGCGCTACCGGAGAGGCGAACGCGTGGAGGCTGTTCCTCCGGCTCGACGATCGTGATCCTCCGATAGGTGCCCGTCGAACCGAGGTCCCGGTAGGCGTGGCTGCTGTAGTGAGCCGAGCCGTACAGCGGTGGGTAGTCGAGGTCGAGCTCGACGTAGAGGGCGGGGTGCTCGGCGAATCCCTCGTCGAGGTCGGAGAGCCCCACCGGTCGCGGCGACGCACCCTTCGGAGGGTCGGCCAGGAAGCTCCCCACCCCCCAGCCCGCGTCGGTCTCGTAGAGCAGGCAGTCCGCCTCGACGATCAGCAGCTCGACCACCGGCCACGCGGCGGGCGGTCCGGCGATGAGGTCACGGGTGAGTGCGACCGGCGTCGTGGAGAGACGTTCTCGCACCCCCTCGTCGATCTCCACGTGGCAGCCGGAGAGCTCGGCGAGGCGCAGGACGAGTCGCTCGACGGAGAGCGACTCGCCGGACTCGATCGCGAACGCGACCGGAGGTGGAGGCGGCACTCCCTCCGGCGGAGGCGCGGGAGCCACCGGCGCTCCGCACGCCTGCATCAGGAGCCACCCCGACGCGAGGGCCGGGACGATGCCGAGGATCTTCTTCATCGTCTCCTTCGGGGATCGACGCGGTCGCCGCTCCACGAGGAGTACGGCCGCCGCGAGGGGCAGTTTACACGACTCATCCCGAATCCCCCGAATTGCGCGCGGGGGATTCGGGATCGGGACCCGGTATCCTCGTTCACCTTCTCGACCGGAGGAATCGAGCCATGAACCACCAGCGCCTCGGGGCCAGGACCCTGCTCCTCGCCGTCACCGCCGCCGCGACGATCGCCAGCGCGCAGGAGCCCGCCGAGCTCCGCCGCCTGCCCCTCGCCGAGTACCGCGACCGGATGGTCGCCGGCTGGGTCGGCCAGATGGTCGGAGTCGGCTGGGGCGCGCCCACCGAGTTCAAGTTCCGCGGGCGGATCCTACCGGAGGATGCAGTGCCGGTCTGGAAGCCGGGAATGGTCAACCAGTTCGACCAGGACGACCTCTACGTCGAGATGACCTTCCTGCGCACCCTCGAGGAGCACGGCTTCGACGTCTCACGGCGCCGCGCGGGGATCGACTTCGCGAACGCGAAGTACAAGGTGTGGCACGCCAACCGCGGCGGGCGCGACAACCTGCGCGCTGGGATCGCGCCGCCCGACTCGGGGCACCCGAGCTTCACGCGCCACGCCGATTGCATCGACTACCAGATCGAGGCGGACTACTCGGGACTGATCGCGCCGGGGCTGCCGAACACCGTGATCGAGCTCGGCGAGCTCTTCGGGCGGGTGATGAACTACGGCGACGGCGTCTACGCCGGGCAGTTCGTCGGCGGGATGTACGCGGAGGCGTTCTTCGAGGACGACCCGCGGAAGCTCGTCGAGGCGGGGCTGCGCTGCATCCCGGCGGGTAGCGAGTACGCCAGGTGCATTCGCGACGTGCTCGCCTGGTACACCGGAAACCCCGACGACTGGGAGGCGACCTGGCATCGCATCGAGGCGAAGTGGAACCTGAACCGCGACCACCGCAAGTTCTCCTGCACCACCGACGACTTCAACATCGACGCCAAGCTCAACGGCGCGTACATCGTCATGGGGCTGCTCTACGGGGAGCGCGACCCCGAGAGGACGCTCTTGATCTCGATGCGCTGCGGGCAGGACAGTGACTGCAATCCGTCCAACGCCGCCGGCGTGCTCTTCACCACTCTCGGCTTCGACGCGCTCCCCGCACGCTATCACTCCGCGCTCGAGCGAGGGAAGCGCTTCTCCTTCACCGCCTACGACTTCGACGCCCTGATCGCGGCCTGCGAGAAGCTCGCGCGCGTCGCCGTCGAGCGAGCCGGCGGGAAGATCGAGCGGGACGCGGACGGCACCGAGACGATGGTGATCCCGGTCGTCGCTCCCCGGCCCTCGCCACTCGTGCAGTGCTGGGACCCCGGACCGGTGGCGGGAGCGCGCTTCACCGCCGAGGAGATGAAGGAGATCCCGCCGCTGGGCGGAGTCGACTTCGGTGAGGTGATCGAGGAGTTCGCGCCCGGCTGGGAGGTGCTCCACTGCGGGCCGTACGATGAGCCGGGGCTGCGCGGCAGCTGGGGTGGCCGTGAACGGGTGCTGGTCACGCACCCGTTCAGCGACGGCGTCGGCTGCACGCTGCGCCGTCGGGTGACGATCCCCGGAACCGGTCGGACGAGCCTGCGCCTCGCGGTCGGCCGCGACCCGCGCGGCAGCTGGGACCTCCTGGTGCGTGCCGATGGAAGGGAGATCCACCGGGTGAGCGTCGACGAGCGAGGCGCCCCGCAGCGCTGGCTCGAGGTCGCGATCGATCTCTCCGAGTTCGCCGGCCGTTCGATCGAGCTCGAGCTGGTGAACCAGGCGAGCGGGTGGCGGTGGGAGACCGGCTACTGGCACGGGCTCGAGCTGGTCACGGAGTAGCCGGCGGACGCGCGGACCCCGTCTCACGAGCGCAGCAGCGCGGAGCGGCCACCCTCCGGCGGGCCGGTGGCTGCGGACTCGGGGGAGGTGCCCTATAATCGAAGGTCCGTCCCGCCTCTTCTCGGCTGCTCGCGACCCCCGAGGTCGCCCCCCGAAGTGAGAACATGCTGAACCTGCTCCTCACCGCACCCCTCATCCTCTCCATTCCCCTCGCCCCTCCCCCCGGAGGTGGGGATCGCGCGACGCCCTGGGACGGCTGGACGCTCTTCCAGCCGATGCGCGGGAACGACGTCTACCTGATCGATCTCTCGGGCACCATCCAGCACACCTGGCCGGGGAGCCACGAGCCGGGGCTGTC
This sequence comes from uncultured Planctomycetaceae bacterium, assembly GCA_964496575.1. GTDB lineage: Bacteria > Planctomycetota > UBA1135 > UBA1135 > CAZCAC01. Next base: position 40,181 of record CAZCAC010000074.1, read on the forward strand.
GGTCTACCTCGACGAGAACCTGAACCTCTACCGCTCGATGAACATCGTCCCCGGCGCGGGACCCGCCGGTACCGGCGGTGCGATCGAGAAGCTCGACTGGGACGGCAACGTGCTCTGGTACTACGAGTACTACTCCGCCGACGAGTACCTCCAGCACCACGATTTCCGGGTGATGCCGAACGGCAACGTGCTGCTCGTCGCCTGGGACTACTACTCCGACGACGAGGCGATCGCGCAGGGGCGCAACCCCGCCTACCTCTCGCACGACCTGTTCCTGCCCGACAGCATCATCGAGGTGGAGCAGACCGGGCCCGACAGCGGGACGATCGTCTGGGAGTGGCACGCCTGGGACCACCTGATCCAGGACTTCGACAACACGAAACCCAACTACGGCGTGGTCGCCGATCACCCCGAGCTGCTCGACCTGAACTACCCGCCGCAGCCGACCAACAACGACTGGAATCACGTCAACTCGGTCGACTATCACGCCGAGTTCGACCAGATCATCCTCAGCGCGCACCACTTCAACGAGGTGTGGGTGATCGACCACAGCACGACCACCGCGGAGGCGGCGGGGCACAGCGGTGGGAACAGCGGCAAGGGTGGGGATCTCCTGTACCGCTGGGGAAATCCCGAGGCGTACCGCGCCGGGACCCCGGCGGATCGGCAGGAGTTCCTGCAGCACGACGCCACCTGGATCCCGCCGGGCTATCCCGGCGAGGGCAACATCCTGATCTTCAACAACGGCAAGAACCGGCCGGGGGGCAACTACTCGACGATCGACGAGATCGTGCCCCCGGTGGACGCCTTCGGGGTCTACGCGCACACGCCGGGGACCGCGTTCGGTCCCGCCGCGCCGACCTGGGTCTACACCGCGCCGAACCCGACCGACTTCTACTCGCAGAACATCTCCGGGTGCGAGCGGCTGCCCAACGGCAACACGCTGATCTGCAGCGGCGCGCAGGCCTGGTTCTTCGAGGTGGAGAGCGACGGCACGCTGGTCTGGGAGTACCACAACGTACTGCCCACCATCAACAACAACAACGTCTTCAAGGTGCGCCGGTACGACGTCTGCCTCGACCCGGAGAACTACTGCACCACCTCCCCCAACTCGGTGGGGCCCGGGGCGCTGATCGGCTACAGCGGGAGCAGCAGCGTGACCAGCAATGACTTCGTTCTGACCGCCACCGGCTGCCCGCCGGACCAGTTCGCGCTCTTCTACTACGGGCCGAACCAGATCTCGGTTCCATTCGGCGAGGGAGTGCGCTGCGCGGGTGGCGGGATCTACCGTCTCGGAGTGGTCAAGATGAGCGCCTCCGGCGACGGCTCCAAGCCGATCGACATCACCTCGCCACCTCAGCCTTCCGGCCAGATCACCGTCGGCTCGAGGTGGAACTTCCAGTGCTGGTACCGCGACCCCAGCGGCGGCCCCAGCGGCTTCAACTTCTCGGACGGGCTGTCGGTGAGGTTCTGCCCCTGATCGATTGTTGATGGGCCCGCGTCTCTGGCGCGGGGGGCGGCGTTCGCCGCGGTTGGACGGAAAGGACCCGATGCCGGCTTGGCGTTCGCCGAAGGCGGACGGAACGTGGGCGTGTTCAACGGGGCAGGCGACGCCCCAGGCCTCGGCGCTCTGGCTCCGGCAACTGAGCAGGAGGGGGCTCAGCCCCGTCGACCACCCGCCCTGAGTGAGAAACGGCTGCTTCGCCGAGAAGAGAGGAGATTCGATTGTTGAAGACTGTTGAGGCGTGGCCGACCGCACCCTCGGTGACGATTCACTCCCGGAACGATGCCTAGGATATGACAATATAGTTTTGAATATAGCTGTATTTTTGCCGATCAGGCATTGAGTTTTCGAGTTCTATCCGCTAGAATACGTGCATGGGAAAGAGAAAGAAGAAACGGGCTCGACGGAGCTGCTGTGTTCAGGATGAGCTCCCCTTCCCCTTGGGCTGGGGTGGCGCGCGAAAGGG
>CAZCAC010000075.1:0-41531 GCA_964496575.1 uncultured Planctomycetaceae bacterium
TGAACCAGCAGATCTACAACCGCTGCGTCGGGACCCGCTACTGCGCCAACAACTGTCCCTTCAAGGTGCGGCGCTACAACTGGTACGAGTACTCCAAGCCGCAGACCGCCGCGTTCTTCACGCTGCTGTTCCCGGTGCTGAAGCGCCACGCCGCGCTCAACACCCGCGGGCGCATGCAGATGAAGAACAACCCGGAGGTCACCGTGCGCAGCCGCGGGGTGATGGAGAAGTGCTCCTTCTGCGTGCAGCGCATTCGCGAGGCGCGCGCCGAGGCGATCAGGCGTGGTGAGCCAGGGAGGCTCGAAGAGAGCGCAGTGATGCCCGCGTGCATGGAGTGCTGCCCCACCGGGGCGATCACCTTCGGCGACCTGAATGACCCGAGCTCGAAGACGAGCAAGTTGGCGGCGGATCCGCGGGCCATGCGCCTGCTGGAATCCACCGGAGTGAAGCCCGTCATCTCCTACCTGACCAAGGTGCGCAATGACCTTGCCTAGTCCCTACGCAACTGTCACCGACGACAGCCAGCTCACTGGCTATCCCGTCGTCGTCCCCGGCGCCGGTCCCTTCGGAGGCGACGAGGAGATCGAAGAGCCGCTGGTGACCGGCGGCAAGAAGTACGCCCAGGTCGACCAGGACATCTGCTTGCACACCGAGCAGTTTCCTACCCGGCGCTGGTGGATCGCCTTCGCCATCGCGCTCTCCCTGCTGGGTCTCCTGGTCTTCTCGCTGATCAACCTGTTCTACGTCGGTGTCGGTGTCGTCGGCACCAACAGTCCGGTCGGCTGGGGGACGTTCATCGTCAACTTCGTCTTCTGGATCGGCATCGGCCACGCCGGGACGCTGATCTCGGCGGTGCTGTTCCTGTTCCGGCAGAAGTGGCGGACCGGCATCAACCGCGCCGCGGAGGCGATGACTCTGTTCGCGGTGGCCTGCGCCGGCCTGTTCCCGCTGCTGCACCTGGGGCGGATCTGGTTCGCGTACTGGCTGGTCCCCTACCCCAATGACCGCGGCTCGCTCTGGATCAACTTCAACAGCGCGCTGGCCTGGGACATCTTCGCCATCTCGACCTACGGGTTGGTCTCCCTGACCTTCTGGTACGTCGGCCTGCTGCCGGACCTGGCGACGGTGCGCGATCGCGCTACCCACCCCTGGCGGAGGAAGCTCTACCACCTGATGTCCTTCGGCTGGAACGGCTCCAACCGGGCGTGGCGTCACTACGAGCTGGCCTACCTCCTGCTGGCCGCCTTCGCCACGCCGCTGGTCTTCTCGGTGCACACCATCGTGTCGTTCGACTTCGCCACGTCGGTGATGCCGGGCTGGCACACCACGATCTTCCCGCCCTACTTCGTGGTCGGTGCGATCTTCTCCGGCTTCGCGATGGTGATCACGCTGATGTCGGTGATGCGGGGCGTGTTCAACCTGAAGAACTACATCACCATCAACCACATGGAGGCGATGGCCAAGGTGCTCCTCCTGACCAGCATGATCGTCGGGTTCGCCTATGCCACCGAGTTCTTCATGGCCTGGTACTCCGGCAGCGAGTGGGAGGGCTTCCTCTTCCGCAACCGGGCTTTCGGGCCCTACTCCTGGGCCTTCTTCACCATGTTCACCTGCAACGCCCTCGTGCCGCTGCTCTTCTGGTTCAAGAAGATCCGCCGCAACCCCTGGGCGCTGTTCATCATCGCGGCCCTGGTCAACGTCGGGATGTGGTTCGAGCGCTACGTCATTGTGATCACCTCGATGACCCGCGACTTCCTGCCCTCGAGCTGGGGGATCTTCGAGATGACCTTCTTCGACTGGTCGATCCTGCTCGGCTCCTTCGGCCTGTTCTTCACCCTGTTCCTGCTGTTCGTACGCATGCTACCAGCCATCGCCATGTCCGAAGTGAAAGGCGTGATGGACCCGAAGGTCGCGCGCGGGGAGGACTGAGCCATGACGTATCCGACCTCTGAAAAGGGCGTGCTCGGGCACTTCATGACCCCCGACGACGCGCTGACCGCGGCTGAAAAGGTCCGCGACTCGCAATACAGCCACTTCGACTTCCTGACGCCGTTCCCGGTGCACGGGATGGACGACGCCATGGGTCTGAAGCGGAGCTGGGTGCCTCTGGCGACCATCGCCCTGGTGGTCGCCGGCATCGCCGCCGCGCAGGCCCTGATGAACTACGTCATGGTCTACGACTGGCCGATGAACTTCGGCGGCAAGCCGTTCTGGGCCTGGCCCTCGTTCATCCCGATCACCTTCGAGCTGATGGTGCTGTTCGGCGCCATTGGCACGGCGATCGTCGCGGTGTGGGCCGGCAAGCGCGATACGATCCCACAGCCGCCCGCGATGTCGATCAAGACCGGCGCCACCGTGGACCGGTTCGTGGTCTGGATCGCGGCGACCGACCCGAAGTTCGACTCCGACGAGGTTGTCCAGTTCGTCGAATCGCTCGGCGCCGCCGGCGTCGAGCTCGTGGACGGCAAGGAGGAATCCAATGCTCAGTAACAAACACCTCGGCGCGCCTCTTCGCCTCGGCGCCATCCTGGCGACCTGCCTGGCGCTGTCCGCATGCGAGTTCGGCCTCCCGGCCGGCTCCGAGCCGCACCGCGAGGGCAACTTCCTCGACATGGGTGACCAGCCGAAGCTCAAGCCGCAGCGCGGCGATCTCCTGGGCGAGCAGCCGACCGGGATGCTCGAGCCGCCGGTGGGCTCGGTCGCGACCGACGAGATGCCCTATCCCTACACCCAGGAGCAGGGCGACCTCGCCGGGGCCGAGCTGGAGAATCCGCTGACCGCAGCTCCCGAGGTACTCGCGCACGGCGCGTTCGTCTGGGAGAACGCCTGCATCACCTGCCACGGGCCGGAAGGCGCCGGCGACGGACACCTCACCAAGCTCTTCCCCGCCCCGCCGAGTCTGATGACGCAAAAGGTGCGCGACTGGACCGACGCGCGCATCTTCCACCTGCCGATGCGCGGTCAGGGCTCGATGCCGAGCCAGACCAGCGTCGTCTCCCCCACCGACATCTGGTCGGTGATCCACCACATTCGAACCCTGCAGGCGCGCTTGCCGGTGGCTCCACCGGACGATGCTTCCTCTTCTGGCGCCGGTGCTGCTGGCTCCGCGTCCGACGCGGAAGGAGGTGACCAGGAATGAGTCACGCACACGAGATTCCCCAGGCGCCGGAGCGCATCCGCGTATCGATGGGGCTCAAGATCCTGGCCCTCGTCGCGGTTCTCGCGGGCGGCGGGGTATTCGGCTGGGCGCTGACCGGGGGCCACGAAGGCCTCGCCTGGAGCTCCTACCTGATCGGCGCCTTCTTCACCCTGAGTCTGGGGGTGTTCGGCGTGGTCTGGACGGCGATCAACTACCTGTCGAAGGGAACCTGGTCGGTCAGCATGCGCCGCATCCCCGAGGCGATGGCGGCCTGGCTCCTGCCGGGAGGTCTCTTGACCATCGGCGTGGCGCTCGGCGGTCACCACCTCTACCACTGGACCGACCAGGCTGCGGTGCAAGGCGACGAGCTGCTGCTCCACAAGGAGCCGTTCCTCAACATGGGGATGTTCTACGCCCTGGTGGGCGCGAGCCTCCTCGTCTGGCTGATCTTCGCGGCGCTGATGCTGCGCAACTCGCGCGCCCAGGACGATAGTGGCAAGGTGAGCCACAGTCGCACGAACGTGGTCCTGTCGTCGATCTTCGTGGTGATCTACGCCTTCAGCTTCAGCGTGGTGAGCTTCTATCTCCTGATGTCGCTGGAGGCGCACTGGTTCTCCACCATGTACGCCGTCCTGACCTTCACCGATCTGATCCAGACTGGCACGGCTTTCGTGGCGCTGGTGGCGGCGGTGCTGATCCTGAAGAGCGGAGTTGGTGGTTTCGTGAACGAGAACCACCTGCACAGCCTGGCCAAGATGATGTTCGCCTTCACCGGTTTCTGGGCCTACATCTACTTCTGCCAGTACCTCCTGATCTGGTACAGCAACGTCCCCGAAGAGACGATCTACTTCATCAAGCGGCAGGAGAACGGCTGGCTCTTCTATTTCCTGGTGCTGCCGCTCCTGAAGTTCGTCATCCCCTTCGTCTACATGGTGCCCCGCGCGAACAAGCGCAAGCCGACGCGGGTGGCGGCGATGGCCGTGCTGATCCTGGTCGCGCAGTTCTGGGAGCTCTACCTCCTGGTCTCGCCCGCCATCGGGCACGGCGACGAGCACGCGCACGGGCACGTGCCGTGGGCCGAGGCGATCGTCACCTGCGGCTTCCTGGGCCTCTTCTTCCTGGTCTTCTCCTGGTCGCTGGGTCGGCACAACGCCGTGCCGCTCAAGGACCCGCGCATCCGAGAGTGCCTCTCGTTCCACCAGTAGTGGAGCGATAGAAGTGAAGCGCCGCGAGCTAGTGCTGGGAATCGGCCTGGCCGCGGCGCTGGTCGTGGGATTCGTGCTGACGCGCGATTCGGGGTTCGGCGATGCCGCCGAGACCCCGGTGCACCTCGACCTCACCGAGTCCGACGGGGCCTTCGAGCTGGGCGACCTGGTGGTGACGGTGAAGGCCGAGCCGCGCCCCCTGCGCGTCTTCGCCAACCTGCGCTTCGCCTTCCGCTTCTCCACCCTCGCCGGGGAGGCGGTGGAGATCACCGAACCGCGCATCGACTTCAACATGGTCATGGACATGGGCCCGCACGGGTACCGGCTGGTCCGTGACGAGCGTGGAGCATGGGTGGCCGCCGACGTGCTGCTGCCGCAGTGTGGTAGCGGCAGCCGCCTCTGGTTCGGGGAGCTCGCCTTCGAGGCGGAGGGGCGGCCGCACGTGGCGCGCCTGCGAATGGAGCTGTCTCCACCGAAGTCGGACTGATGCCCGAGCACCTCGACCTGCTCGGCTTCTTCATGCTCGGCCTGCTCGGCCTGCTCGGCCTGCTCGGCGGGTTCGGCCACTGCATCGGCATGTGCGGCCCCTTCGTGCTGTACATCTCGCGCCGCTTCGGTACGCCCGAGTCGAGCCGCGCCGCGATCGCCGTGCAGCAGAGCCTCTACGGCGCCGGGCGAATGATCACCTACGCCGCGATGGGAATCGCCGCCGGGGCGCTGGGTCAGGCGGTGGACCTCGCGGGCTCGGTGCTCGGCTTCCAGCGCGTGGCCGCGGTGATCGCCGGATTGCTGCTGATCCTCTTCGCCGTGCTGTCCCTGGTCGACGTGTCGTCGCTCCTGTCCAGCACCGGGGGGAGTCTGTTCGCCCGCGTGGCCACGGTGCTGCGCGAGCGCTCTCCGAACAACGCACTCATCACCGGCATCCTGCTGGGCTTCCTGCCCTGCGGCCTGGTCTACTCCGCGGTGATCGCCGCCGCCGCGCAGGGCGGCTGGCTGAAGGGCGGCGTCGGCCTGCTGCTCTTCGGGCTCGGCACCCTGCCGGCGCTGGTCGGCCTGTCGATGGTCGACGAGCTGCTGGCGCGCCACCGCGCGTTCATCAACCGCCTCAGCATCTTCTTCTTGCTGGTGATGGGCGCGTGGTTCGTCTGGCAGGGGATCAGCGCGGGGTGATCACGGCCCGTCCCGCGTCACCGTCACCGAGACGTAGTCGTGGAAAGCCCTCTTCCGCACGTACTCGGTGTAGACGAGCAAGGTGAGCCGGTCATTGCTGTCGAGGTAGTCGGCGAAGTCCTTGCGGATGTTCCCCTCCAGTACGCCATCGCGATTGCCCGCGAAGTTTTCCACATACATGTTCTCGCCCAGGACCCCGGCGCCGTCGCTCCAGTTCTGTTCCGCCTCGTTCCAGATGTAGAGCTCCGTCTGACCACAAGCGTCACCGTAGCCTTCCCAGTGGACCGCGATGTCGAGGATCGTGGCCGGGTTCTCGGTGAGGGTGAATTCGAAGATGTGCGTCGACTCCCCGCCGACGGGCGGAGTGCCCGAAATGTAGCGATTGGAGTCCGTATCACGACCGGTGGCGTCTGAGACGCTGATCTTGGTGTAGGCGAGTGGGTCGACGCTGTCGATCGCCTGGTTGACCGAGGCCGGCCGGCGCACGCCGTCGAGGTCGGACCAGCTATCGGTCGAGACCCCCCAGCCCCACTTGTCCACGCCGGCTCCGGTGGAGAAGTCGTAGACCTTCTGGTTCGCCGTGCGGATCTCGAGATGAGAATCGGACCAGTCCCGGCCGCGGTTCCCGCTCCCGTCGTGGGCGATGGCCTTCAGCACCACCCGGTCCTCCGCGGCCGCGAGCGTCGGCACGGTCCAGGGCTCCCTGCCGTCGTTGGCCAGGCCCGAGGCGATCAGGTACGGGAAGGTCGCCCCACCATCGGTGGAGTAGCGCAGGTCGATGCCCGTGACGGTCACGTCGTCGATCGCCGACCACTCGATCTCTTGCGTCGTTCCGCTGACCAGCAGCTCGCCCCCGTCGGGCGACTCCAGGCAGATGGCCGGAATCGACTCGTCCCGCCGCGGCACGTTCATGGTGATGCAGTGCATCGCCCCCGCCGCCCAGATGATGTCGTAGCAGTCGATCTGGATGATCTGACAGGTCGGCGCCGCCGCCTGGTAGACGGCCAGGGCCGCCTGGTCATCCGCGATTCTCGCCGGGTCGCCGTCGCCGTACTTGATGATGAAGAGGCGATCGTTGATCCGGAAGCCGTTGGTATAGGTGAAGTGGATGTCGGCACCCGGCCACCCGGGGTGTGGGCCGACGCTGTCGGGGACCCGGAAGACGTTGAAGCCGAGGTTCGCCATGTAGACCGCCGCATTGTCGGTGATGGCGATGGCGGTCGCGTTCGAGCCGGGCTCGAACTGTGAGATGACGACGTTCTGGTCATCGACCAGGTTCATCCACATGTCGATGTGCCCGGTGAGGTCGACAGTGGTCGGTAGCGCGGGGAAGAGGTGCAGGGTGTCGATCCCCAGGTACTGCTGATACAGATCGGCGATGTACTGAACGCTGAAGTCGGGGTTGTACTCCTCGATGACGTCGGACGCATAGGCGACGCCGTCCGAACCGACCAGCAGGTTCCCCCGAGCGCTGGTCCCCATCCCCATGGCGTACACGGGAATCTCGAGATTGTCCTCTCCGACCTGCGTGGGAACGAAGTTGTCCTTGGTCCGCGAGAGGATGTAGTAGTTGCTGTCGACGAGTGCGGGCGCGCCGTCCTGCAAGATGAAGTTCGGGCCGTAGTCGGTCAGCCAGATCGCATCGGAGGGCATGTGCATGAACACCACCTTGCTCATGTCTGCCCCGGCGTTGGTGAAGCGGGTCGTCGCGTTGGCCTCCACGTTGCTGTTGGCGACGACCACGTACGCCTTGTCGCTCCTCGTCGGATCGCCGGTGATCGCCCCCACGCAGTCCGCCACGACCTGGGGCCAGGCGCCGCCGGCGTAGCGAAAGAGGATCCCGTCGGTCGGCCCGAACTCGCGCTGCGAGACGATCGGCCCCGAAGGAGCGTGCATCGGGTTGATCTCCGACCCGGGCGCCACCGGTCCGCGGCCGGCGCCGGCGGAGATCGAATACGGAATGAGAGACCGCGAGACCGCGCGCGGCGCGCGCGGAGGGATCGGCCAGTGGGGCAGCGGACCGTCGCGCTCCTCGTCCCACTCGGCGAAGTCCTGACTGCCGGGCTGGAGGGTCGGCCCACCCGACTGCTGCCTCGACTGGGCGCTGACGGGGGCGAGGACCAGGCCGAGGAGGAGGGCGCTGGCGAAGGTCTTGATCATGGTGCTCGTGCAGGGGCGCTGGGGGTCGGGGGCTCCGGTGATCACGAGGCCCGCTCCGTGTCACCAGGTGAGGCCATTCTACCCTGCCCGCTTTCAGCTGGGTGTTCGGCCCGGGTTCGCTGCCCGTCTCTCCGCGAGGCCGCGGGTGCGGCGATGTTCGTACGCGCCATCGGCGCCCGCATCAGCGGAGGAGGCGTACGGAGCTCCCCGGACTCCCCCGCCTGAACGCCCGCGCGCTCCGCGCCGGGGGCGCGTGGAACCCGCCCACGGCAGAGGATCACCGCTGCCGGGGACGTCCCCGCGGCCCTTCCGGCCCCTCCCAACGCTCCCGTATCCGCCGATCGGAACCGGACGATTCCCCCCCGCTCTCGGTCCAGTAGGGCCCCGGAGGGGGACTCGTCGTCCCTGGAGGACGATTCTCCCGGGCCAGGGCCCGGCCGCTCCCGGACATTTTGCGGGCGGGTTTTCCGAGCACTCCCCCTCCCTCATACCCTATGCTGCGCGCGCCTGACCGTGGGGCGGCCGGTCGGGTTGCCATCGAATGGCATGTTGACGGCCGCCCCTGGCTGCGATCGGCCGGATCGGTGGGGTAGCTCTGGCAGCTGCACGTACGCGGGTCCGGGTCCTTCGCTCGCCAGCCCTGAACCTACGAGGGAGCAAGACCAAGGCACTGACCAACGAAGACGCAACCGTGGCGGCGCGTGGACGGTGCCGTTCTGGTGCCGTGTTCGCACCGCATCGCTTCGGTCTTCTCGGACCGAGTCCTCGCCCCCTCAACCCCGGGCCACGCTTCCGCTCATCCGCTCGTCGAGCGTCACGGTGGAAAGGCCCGGATTCCGAGCCGCCCTCCATGGGCAGCGTTTACTTCGACCCTGATACTGATGATCCGCGTGTTCGAGCCTTTCCGTTGATTGGAACAGGTACTGAGCGCAGACAACGGAAAGGAACTTCAAAGAAATGGGAACCCGACTCTACATTGGCAACATGTCCTGGGACACCACCGAGGACACCCTGATGGCCGTGCTCTCCGAGGGCGGCCGCACCGTCAAGGACCTGCACATCGTCACCGACCGCGACACCGGTCGTCCTCGCGGCTTCGCGTTCGCCGAATTCGCGAATGAAGGTGAAGCCCAGGCGGCGATCGCCGACCTCGACGGCAAGGAGCTCGACGGTCGTCCGCTCCGTGTGAACGAAGCCCAGGAGCGCAAGCCCCGCTCCGGTGGTGGTGGCGGCGGCCGCGGTGGTCGCGGCGGCGGCGGCGGCTACGGTGGCGGTGGCGGCGGCGGCGGCCGCGACCGCTGGTAGTCCCTTCGCCGAAAGGCGATCCACCACATCCAAACGAGCAGACCCCCGGCAGCCGCCGGGGGCCTGTCTCGATCGACCCTGGGCGACCCGGTTTTCTCCGCTATTCGCGAAGCGCTGACCCCCGTCCACCCGAAAGACGAACACCAGAAGACCAGGAGGTCAGAGACGCGTGGGAAACAGCATTGGTTTCTTCGAGATCGCCGGCCGTGACGGCGTCAAGATGCGGGAGTTCTACCAGAAGCTGTTCGACTGGGAATTCGCTCCCAGCGATGGCGAGGGCTACAGCCAGATCGAAGGCGAACAGGACGAAGGGGTCGCCGGGATGCTGCACGAGGAGCAACACGGCCCGATCGAGACGCTGATCTACGTGCGAGTGCCGAACCTCCAGAAGGCTCTCGACGCGGCCGAGAAGCTCGGCGGCAAGACGATCGTCCCCCCCACCGAGTCGGTGGGATCGCGCCACATCGCCCAGTTCGAGGATCCCGAAGGGAACATCATCGGTCTGGTTCAGGGGTAGTCCTGCGCCCGCGCCGGATCGGTGGAGAGAGCTCGCCAGGGCCACCACGCAGCTCGCGTCCGGGCCAGGCGCATCATCGTGCCAGTCACTTCCACAGGCCGCCGCTCTCGATTCGCCGCTTCTTGAACGCCTCGAAGCGACCGGCGAAGAAGTGCAGGGCCAGCCCGATGCAGAACATCGGAAGTGCCGGGGAGGTCAGGAGGAGCATCGAGTTCCAGTAGGCGGGCCCGAAGCTCTCCCGGCGAGCGGCGACATCGAGCACGAAGAGCAGGATCGGCGGTCCGACCACGAGCAGACCGAGCACGGTCACCCAGAGCAACCGCGGTGAGAAATGGCGCGGCTTGCGGGTGATCAATCCCGCCGTCCACCAGAGCACGAAGCCCAGGAAGACGAGCGGCCCGACGAAGAAGGTGTTGACCGGGTGCGTGCCCATGTCGACCTTCATCGCCAGCGCGATGAGCACACCGACCAGGAAGAGGACGATGCCCGCCTTGACCATGGCCTCGATCCACCGCAAGCGCGGCTCGAGGGTCCAGAAGACCGCCTGGTTGACGCGGACGTGGACTCGCCCGCAGCTCGGACAGCGCTGGCTGGGCCCGGAGGTCGATTCGAGCGTGGTGTAGCAGTAGAGGCAGTAGCTCGCTCGCTGGATCCGCTGTCGACTGGTTGCGGTCATCTCTCGTCGGTGCCCTGATCAGTCGTCAGCCTCCGGCAAGAGGTCCACGACATCCCCGCGCACCGCGATCCGCGCTCGATCCAGGTCCAGGACGAAGCCGTCCGTCTCGACGTGCAGCCGGGTGTGCACGCCGTTCTCGATGCGCTCGGAGCGGACGCGGAAGTCGGAGCCGTCCACGGCCGGGTCGGTGTCGATCCATTCCAGGAAGTCGCGGCGGAAGAGGATCGGGACCCCCTCGGCGGTGAGCTCGAGCCCCTCCTTCTCGAAGCGATCCATGCCCCCGGCCCAGATCGTCACGCCGCCGGGCACCGGTCCCTTCAGGAGTGACGGCGGAGCGTCGTAGACCGGACCTCGAGGCTTCCACATGAAGTGCCCCGGGCTCCGATCGTGGTGGATGCGATAGCGCCTCCCGGGAGGATCGAGGTAGCCGCGGATCAGCTCCAGGCGTTCGTTCACCAGCCGCTCCTGCTCCTCGAAGAGGGGGATGAAGTCGAACCGCTCCTCCGCGGCACGCAGCCGCTCGAGCTCCTCCTCCTCGGTGAGCGGGAAGCTCTTCTCCAGCAGCGCGAACTGGGTCATCCCCTTCTCGCGCATCTCTTCCTTCCACCCCGGACGCAGCCGATCGAGGACCAGGCACTGGGCCATCCCGTGGTTGTACATCGCGTGGAAGAAGGAGATGAGGATCCCGGGGGGCACCGCGACGCGCTCGAGGAATTGCGTGTACCGCTTCTTCGCGTCGGTGAACGCGCCGTAGCGCGGGTCGGGTTTCGCGGCGACGGGTTCGATGCCGCCGCTCTCGGCGAGGAGCTGCAGGAGCCGCGCCTGGGAGTAGGTCGCCGTGCCCTCGCCAAACTCCGACTCTCCTTCGACCCACGCCACACCGGCATCGAGCTCACGCCGTCGCTCGTGCCGGACGGCGACGAACATCTCGGCCAGCTCGTTGGCCGCGGCGTCGTCGGGCTCGGCCAGAAGCGCCACCAGGATCCGGCTCTCGAGCCCAATCAGGGCCGAGTAGCGGGGATCGTCGGTCGGCGTCTCCCCCCAGGTCCCCTCCCCCCGCTCGCGATACCGACCCTGGTAGCAGTGAAACGCCTCGTGCAGCATCAGCGAGAGATAGCCCTCGGTGGAGCCGCCCTCGGCGGGCATCGTGTTGACGTAGACAGTCTGCTCCCCCGCGAGATCGATCGCCCAGCCTCCGCCGCGGGGGCCGTAGCGCGTCACTCCGTCGCGCAGCATCACCGCGTTGTCGCCGACCTCGACGCCCACGAGCGGTCGGAAGTGGTCGGGGGGCGAGGGGTGGGCGATGAGCAGCTCCCGCTGGTCGTCGACGTTCAGGGCGATCGGGATCTTGCGCGTATCGAAGTCGGGCCACAGCCGATCGCCGAGGGTGTCGGTCAGATGGTACAGCTCGCGGACGCGAGCCAGATCGAGGTCGCTGACGCCGGGGGGAAGCTCGTCGGTGGCGGCGGGCAAGCCTTCCTGTCTGGCCGGCGCCTCGTCGACCTGGATCGACGAACCGCGAGCGGCGGGGATCAGGAACACGGTGAGGAGGGTGGACACGAGCGCGAATCGGCGGGTCATCGTGATCATTGTTGAGCCTCCTGCTCGATCGTCATGAGCCGGCGCGAGTGCGAGGATCGATGTGAATGGTACACCGGGGATCGGCGAGCGACAGCTAGCGCCGGCGGCCGAGAATCCAGTTCGGTATCAGGCACAGGGTCGCCGCGCAGACGACCGCTGGGCCCAGCGGCCAGTCGAGGCGAAAGGAGATCCACAGACCGAGTCCCGCGGAGACCAGCCCGAGTGTCGAGGAGAGGAACAGGAAGGAGAGAAACGACCGGGCCAGGCCCCGCGCGGCCAGCGGTGGAATGACGAGGAGCCCGAAGAGAACCACGGGACCGACGATCATCACCCCGGTGGCCACGGTCACACCGACCAGGTTGAGCAGCAGGAGCTCCCAGCGCCAGACCCGCTTGCCCAGCACGCGCGCGGTGTCGCGGTCGTAGCTGACCAGGGCGAGGTCGCGGTGGAAGACCACTATGGTCAGGGTCACCACGCCGTACAGCACGGCGAGGGTGTCGAGCTCGTGAAAGCCGACGGCGAGGATCTCTCCGCGCAGGAGCTCGTGCACGTAGATGTCGCCGACCGGCGAGTGCATGGCGAAGAGGATCGTCAATGCACTGGCGATGGCGAAGGCCGCGGCGATGCGACCCGTTTCCGTCCCCCGCTTGCGCCCCACCAGCACCAAGGCGAACAGGCCGCCCAGCGTGAACAAGGAAGCCCAGAACAGGTGGTAGTTCAGCGCGGCGTGCGAGCCGCTGACGATCGTCGCCTGGTCGATGCCGCCGATACCGACGTGCTCCGCCCACCAGCCGACGAGCGCGAAGCCGCAGGCGATTCCCGCCGCCGCGAACTGCGGGAGCGTGATGCCGTAGAAGCCGGTGCGCCGCACGAGCAGGAAGCTGCCCACCAGGGGACAGACCACCCCGGCGATCAGGGTGGCGAGGATCGCGTAGCCGAACAGCTCGAAGATCTCGCTCCAGGTGATGCCCTCCATGTCAGCCCTCCACCTCTTCGCCGAGGCTCTGACCGAACAGCCGCTGCAGGCCTTCCGGCCCCAGCATCTCCTCCGCCGAACCGGAGCGCACACTGCCGCGATCGACCCAGAGCACCGTCTCGCAGGTCGTGCGAACCAGGTCGAGCTGGTGCGCCACCATCAGGACGGCGAGCCCTTGATCGCGGTTCAATCTCGTCAGCAGCTCCAGGATGCGCAGCTCTGCCCCGCGATCGACACCGCTGGTCGGCTCGTCGAGCAGCAGCACGCGTGGTCGAGTCATCAACGCCCGCGCAATCAGCACTCGCTGGCGCTGCCCGCCGGAGAGGGAGGCGTAGTGCTGCCGAGCGTGCTGGTCCATGCCGACCTCGCCGAGCAGCTCCCGAGCCAGCGCCCGCTCCTTGCGTGGCAGACCGCGAAGCCCCCGGAGCCGCCCGTAGGTCCCGAGGTGCACCACCTCCTCGGCGGTGAAGGGAAAGACCTCGTCGAGGACCTCGGCCTGCGGCACGTAGCCGAGCGCCCCGCCCCGGCGCTCGACCTCGCCCGCCAGCGGCGGGATCAGGCCGAGGATGCCGCGAACCAGCGTGGTCTTGCCCGCGCCGTTGGGCCCGGCCACGCCCCAGAGGCTCCCGGGGCGAACCTCGAGATCGACATCGGACACGACGGCGCGACCCTCGTAGCCGAAGGCCGCGCCGCGCAATCGAATCAGCGCCTCGTCCATCAGCCGTCCTCTTCGGCGAGCGCCTTCCAGTCGATGCCGAAGGCCTCGGCCAACCGCTGGTGCACGCCGTCCTGCATGGCGATCCAGGATTCCGCCCAGGACGCGCCGCCGACCTGGTTGGGCAGCTCGAGCACCTCGGCTCCGGTCTTGCGGGCGACGTCGACCACCTGGCGGTTGTTCGACCAGGCCGCGGTGAGGATCACCTTCACCTCCTTCTCCTTCATCGCCTGCACCACCCTGGCGATGTCGCCGGGAGACGGGGGAATCCCCGGCTTCGGCTCGATCGAGGTGGCGACCTCCATCCCCAGCTGATTCGCCAGGTAGCGGTACTCGGTGTGGTAGACGGCGACGCGCTTGCCGGCGAGCTTCCTACCCAGCTTCGCCCAGCGCTTCTCCGCCGCCTCGAGTTTCTTCTCGTACTCGGCCAGTCTCCCGGCGTAGTACTCCTCACCGCCGGGATCGACTCCCACCAGCCCGTCGTGGACCTGGCGCGCCAGGTGGCGGCCGGCCCGCGGGTCGAGGTTGAAGTGCGGGTTGCCCTCGGGGTGGAGGTCGCCCTGCCGGCGGCTGAGGTTCTCCGGCACGTCGAGTGCTTCCCAGCCGGCGGAGCAGTTCACGAAGCCCGGATGACCCGGCTCGAGGTCCTTGTTCCTCGCCGCCAGCAGGAGCCCCGGCAGCCAGGAGCTCTCCAGCGAGAGCCCCATCTGCAGGAGCAGATCCGCCTTGTTCAGCGCCACCACCATCGAGGGGCGGACCGGCACCTGGTGCAGGTTCTCGGTGCCCTTGGAGAGCGATTTGACCGAGACGCGGTCACCCCCGATCTCCCGGGCCAGGTCCGCGAGGTCGGGGATCGTGGTCACCACCCGGAGCTCGGCTCGGGGCGGGCTGGCGAAGGCGGTCCAGGCGAGGACGCCGACGAGGGCGGCCCCGGTGAAGGCCCGCCGCGAGAATCCGTTACGGTTCGTCGTGTTATTCATCTCTGTGCTCCTCTGGCCGTCTACCAGTTCACCCCGTGGCTGTGGGGCCCGACGATGCCGGTGAATTGCAGCGCGAGCCGGATCGACTCCTCGCCCCCCCTGGGATCGAGATAGGTGAGCGCGAAGCGCATGCGCAGGAACTCCGAGAACCAATGCGTGTAGTACGCGTCGTACTCCGCCGTCCTGGGCTTGCCCTCCTCGGGCATCTCGACCAGGCCGTACTGTACGCCAGCGGCGCTGGTCAGGCTCCACTTGTAGTCCGCGAAGCCGTAAAGGCCCTGGACGCTGCCCTTGAACACCTCCAGCTCCTCGTCGTGCAGGTGGGCGCTCAGGTCACCGTCCTGCAGGAGCCACTCGCCGCCGAGGGTCCAGGTCTCGATACCCGAATCGGCGGTCCAGCCGTAGGTGAGATCGACGCCGTAGACCGCGTTGCGGAGGCCGGCCTGCTCGAACACCTCGGTCTCGCCATCGTGCTCGTGGGTGGCGCGGTAGGTGAAGTCCGGGATCCAGCGCGCGGAGCCACCGAGCTGCAGGATGCCCCGATCTCCGATATCGCGCATGCCGGTCAGGCGAGCGGTGAAGTTCAGCTCGTCCGCCTTCGCGCGATCGTCGAGGAGACGCTCCGCCTCGTGGGCATGCCCCGCGTCGGCGTGGGCATGGGCATGCTCGTGCGGCAGCAACGACTGGAAGGCGCCGAGGGAGTAGCGCACCAGGCTCTCCTCGCCGACGGTGGTGAAGTGGTTCCACATCACGCCGTCGCCGCCGAGCTCCTCACCGAGGTAGGTCCGAAGGACCAGCGGTCGGTCCACGGTGCGCAGCTCCTCGACGTGCATCTGCATCTGCTTGCCGAAGTCGACGAAGAAGCGGCCGGCGCGGAGGGTGTGGTTGCCGGGGAGGCCGACGTATTCCACCGCCGCTTCCTCGAGCGCCAGCTCTCCGCCGTCGTGGTAGGCCACTGCGGCGTAGGCCCAGGCGTCCGGGTCGATCCAGGCGGCGGCGAGGGCGTCGAAGCGCCGCAAGGAGAGCGCGAAGCCGTCCTTGGTCGCGCCATCGAACCAGGTGTGCTCCGCCAGGGCGTCGACGGTGAAGCTGATCGCGGGGTTGAAGTCGTTGTCGAAGCGGGTGGTCTGGCCGAAGCCGCCGCCCCAGGGACTCCCCGGGCTCTGGAAGGCCGGCGACTGCGCCCCGAGCGTGGGGGCGAGCAGCAAGAGGCCGGCTGCCGGCGCGAGCCAGGGCAGCGGCCGGATTCTCATCGTAATCGTGGTCATGGTCGTTTCGGTTGTTCGTGTTCTGGTATGGACAGTCCTCCACCGCCCGCGATCGTCCGGGGTCGAGCACGTATCGGGTCCACGGCCGGCGGCGGAGGTATTCCCGACCCCGGAACTCCCGTCGAGCGGCGAGGCGAGGGAAGGCCTCGAGCCGCGACGGAGCTGAACAGCTGCAGCGACGCCGAAGGGCGGCTGCGGTCACCGTTCAGGCCGCGGGCGGGGCGCGCGGTCTGGCGCCGGATCGTTCGGTCCGGCTCTCCGGCTCGTCGATCCTCGGTGGCGAGGCCGGGGCCAGGGCGACAGGATCGAGCCGCGGTTTCGGCTCGATGGTCCGGTCGAGGCCGGTGAGATGGCAGATCAGGCAGTCGCCACCTTCGTCCTCGTGATCGTCCTCGTGATCGTGATCGTGAAGGAACTCGTGGACACCGCCGCTCATGACCATTCCGGTCAGGAACAGGGCGATGAAGAGGAGCAACGTCCAGCGACGCGCGCGCTCGGTGGCGGTGGCGGCTCGATCTCCACGGGCCGAGCCGCCGGGTCCGGTACCCGGTCCGGACGGCTTTTCTCGCCCAGATCGGGCGAAGCGGCTCGAGGAGGGGATCATCGCGGTAGCTCTCCTGGACCGGCACGGGCGGCCCTGGATCTCAACGCGTAGATTGTAGATCGGGGCGGGGAGGCCGAGGAGACAATTCGGAAATCGCCCGCCGCTGCCTCACTCCGGCTCGAGTGCGGCGCGAACCCCGCTGGCGAGGGTCATCGTCGAGAAGGGCTTCTGGAGGAAGTTCACCCCCTCCTCCAGTACGCCGTGCTGGGCGATCACGTTGGCGGTATAGCCGGACATGAACAGCAGTCTGAGCTCCGGATATCGCTCGCGAAGCTGCTCGGCCAGCTCCCGCCCGTTCATCTCGGGCATGACCACGTCGGTCAACAAGAGGTCGATCTCGCCGGCGTACTCCTCGGCCAGCAGCATCGCCCGACGCGGCGTCCCGGCGACCAGTACTCGGTACCCCAGTTGCTCCAGCATCTGCGCCCCGAGCCGACGATTCGCCGCCTCGTCCTCGACCAGGAGGATCGTCTCGTCTCCGCCCTGGAGCGCTTCCTCGGTGGATACCCGCGGTTTCTCTCCCTGCGAACCGCGATGCCGCGGCAGGAAGATGCGGAAGGTCGTGCCGGACCCCGACTCGCTGTAGACCTTCACGAATCCCCGGTTCTGCCTGATGATCCCGTAGGTGGTGGCCAGCCCCAGGCCGGTGCCCTTGCCGACGCCCTTGGTGGTGAAGAAGGGCTCGAAGAGGTGATCGAGGACCTCGTTCGGCATGCCGCAGCCGTTGTCACTAACCGTGAGCTCGATGTACTGGCCCGGGCTGAAGCTGGCGTGGTCGGCACAGTAGGCCTCGTCGATGGTGGTGTTCTTCGTCTCGATCGTGACCATGCCCACGCCGGTGATGGCGTCGCGCGCGTTCACGCAGAGGTTGGCCAGGATCTGATCGATCTGGCTGGGGTCGATTCGGAGCGGCCACAGATCGGGACCGGGCGACCACACCAGCTCGATGTCCTCACCGATCAGCCGCTGCATCATCCTCAGGGTCCCGGGCACCAGCTCGTTGAGGTCGAGGACCTCTGGCGAGACCGTCTGCTTGCGAGCGAACGCGAGGAGCTGGCGGGTGAGATCGGTGGAGCGCTGCGCGGCCTTGTCTATCTCCTCGAGGTTGGTGAACAGCGGGTCATCGGGGTCGACCTGCTCCATGGCCAGCTCGGTGTGTCCGAGGATGACGCCGAGCATGTTGTTGAAGTCGTGAGCCACCCCACCCGCGAGGCGGCCCACCAGCTCCATTTTCTGCGCCTGCACGAGTTGCTCCTGCAGCTTCTCACGCTCGTCCTCCGCCTGTCGCCGTGGAGTGATGTCGACCCCCAGTCCGACCAGGTGGGGCCGGCCGTCGAACTCCCGGAGCAGCCCCGTGAAGTAGTACGGGACCCGGCGTCCGTCCTTGGTGATCAGGCTCGCCTCGGCCTCCGCGAATCCTTCGGTGAAGACCTGCTGCATGCGCGTGGCGATCAGTTCTCGATCGGCGCCCTCGAAGAAATCCGGACCGTACATCCCGGCGAGATCCTCGTCGGTGTACCCGGTCGCCTCGTACCAGGCCGAATTCCACTTCACGAAACGCTCTTCGTCGTAGACGTAGAAGAGCCCGGGCAGGCTGTTGATGTACTCCTCGGAGAGCGCCTTCTCCTGGACGAGAGCCTCCTCGGCCTGCTTTCGCTCGGTGATGAAGCGCGCCTGCTGCAGGTTCTGCCAGGCGATGCTCGAGAGCTGATTGGCCATGGTGAAGAGGACCTGGGCGACCTTCTCGAACTGCTCGCGGGGCATCGAGGGGACCTCGTGGAAGGCCTCGATGAATTCCCTCTCGTCCGCCCCGATCTCCCGGGCGTACTCACGCATCGTCGCCTCGTCCTGGGCTTCGTTGCGCACCTGACCGATCAGCCAGTTGGCGAGGTGATGTCCCCCCACCGAGATCCCCGCCCCCGCGTCCCAGAGTCCGCCGCTCATGCACGGCTGTACGGTGGGACCGCCGGGATGGAGGCTGCCCAGCACCTTGTCGGACTCGTAGCAGTTGGCGAGCCCCTTCTCCGTTCCACGGATGATGTCCTTGCACAGCCGGCAGAACTGGCTCGGATTGGTGATCGGCGTGCCATTCGGGTCCGTGATGATCGAGGCCACCCCGGTGGCCTCGGCGAACTGATCCTGCAGCTGCTGGATGTCCTCCAGGTCGAACAGGTCGCCGAACGCGGGAGCCGCGCCGTCCCCCGACGGCCGGGTGAGAGCCTCGATGCGCCGCTCGACCGCATCCTCGGTCCGCTTGCGCTCGGTGATGTTGCGCACGGCGCACTGGATCTCGCTCAGCTCGCCGTCCGGGGTGTAGAGGAGCGTCCCCACAGTCTCCACCCAGATGTAGTTGCCATTCCGGTGCCTCGAGCGGTGACGGACGCGGTACTGCCCCGCGCGCCGCTCCACCGCGTCGGTGAGAGCCGCCAGGGCGGCTCCGATGTCGTCGGGATGCACGTAGTCGGCGGCGCGCGTGCCGATCAGCTCCTCCTGCTCGAACCCCATCAGGCGCCGGCAGGACGGACTGACGTAGAGGATTGTGCTGTCGGGAAGGTGCCGCGAGACGATGTCGCGCATGTTCTCGACGAGCAGGTGGCGCTCCGCTTCACTCTCGCGAAGGGCGTCCTGGGTCGATCGCCGCTCCTGGTTGTCGGTCGGCTTCGTCATCGGCGTCACCACGGCACACGCTGGGGCAGGTCACCGTTCGGCTAGCGCGGCATCTTACCGAGATCCGGAGTCGATCAGTACCCGGGGCTCGTTCTCGGTGGCGGGCAGGAGGTTCGGAGTCGAGGATCCGGTTCCCTGGAATGTCCGACCTTCCGGAGGATCCTGGGCCGACCAGGACGGCTCGCAGCGGATCGGTGTCACCCCGAGCAGGGCCGCTACTCGTCCTCCAGCGGCTCCCACTCCGCGAACGAGTCGGGGTGCACCAGCACCTGCGGATCGGAGGTGTAGCACTCGTGAGCGTTGTAGTACCAGCCGAGGTACTCCGAGTCGCCGCCCCCCTGGGTGGTGATCAGGAAGCGGTTGGAGAGATCCCCGATCGCCAGCGCACGATCGCGCGGCGAGGCCTTGTCTCCCGCCTGTGGGTCGATCGGGATCCAGCCGTAGTTCGGCAGCCAGATCTCCGGCCAGCGGTGGTAGACGTCGTCGAGACTGGCGTCGTCCCCGCGCACGACGATCGCCCCGACGTAGCGCGCCGGCAGTCCCGCCGCGCGGCACAGGGCGACGAAGCTGAAGGTGTACTCCGAGCAGGAGCCGGTGCCCCGCTTCAGGACGACCGGGGCGACGTTCCAGCCGCCGGTCAGCTCGTACTCGAGCGCGCCCCGCACGTGATCGAAGATGCGGCGGGCGGCGTAGTACGGATTCTGCTCGTCGCCGACGAGCTTTGCGGCCAGCTCGGCGATGTACGGGTCGGCGGTGAGATACTTGCTGCCGTCGGTCGTGTAGCGCTCGCGCAGCTCCGCGGGGATGTCGGCGAGGGTGCCGCAGCGATCGGGGAAGATGAAGTAGCGGATGGCGGAGATCTCCGCCTCGACCTGCATCACCGAGTGCAGGCGGCTGCCGGAGGGAGCGTTCTCGAAGTGGAAGGCGCGCACCGGCTGCCGCCAGCGATCCTCGCGGGGAACGCTGGTGGCGGGCTCGAAGGTCGTGGAGAGCACCTTCTGCTGCGGCATCTGCTGAGGTACGGCGATGAAGACGTCGAGGCTCTTCAGCAGTCCCGGGCCCTGCACGGTCGTCTCGTGGGTGAAGGTGACGCGCGCCCGGCGCTGGTCGGCGAGGCGGTAGAGCTCGTCGTCCTGCCGCACGACCCGGTACACGGTGTCGTGCTGGTAGTCGACGACCCACAGCTGCTCGCCGTCCCAGGCCATCCCGCGCACGTGCGGCCCGGGCGTGCCGGCGACGATCAGGACGTCGCCGCTCTCCGGATCGATCATGTAGAGCTCGTCGGTGGTGCGATCGGAGCTCCAGAGGTAGGTGCCGTCGAAGGCGAGGCCGTTGGCCGATTTCGCCGGCGCGACGAGCGTCTTGACGGCCGTGCCGTCGGAGAGATCGAGGCGGGCGATCTCCTTCGACCGATCGTCCCCGACCCAGAGCGTCTCGCCGTCCCAGGTGAGCCCTTCGGGGCGACCGAGCGGCGAGTCGACCGCGCGCAGGATGGTGCCGTCGGCGGGGTCGACCTGGAAGACCTTCCGCTGCTCGCGGTCGACGTTCCAGAGGTACTCACCGTCCCAGGCGAGCCCGGCGGGGCGGTAGCCGGGCGAGGGGATCTCGCGCTGCACCTCGCCGCTCTTCGGGTCGAGCGCGTAGAGACGGTCGGTGCCGTAGTCGGCGACCCACAGCCTCTCGCCGTCGAAGGCCGCGCCCGTGGGCAGGCTGCCCGGCGTGGGGAACGAGTGGGTGACCTCGCCGGTGTGCGCGACGAGCGCCGGGGAGAGCAGGGGAAGGACGAGGATGGTGAGCAGGTGGTGGCGCGGCATGGGGACCTCCTTCGCGGCTGGGCCCCGAGGGTAAGCGCTCCGGCCCGGGCGGGCCACCTTCACGGCCATGTTGGCGTCTTCTCGGTTTGTCGTTGCCGGAGCAGGAGGAGGGAGATATCACGAATCTCGAGGGACGACGATATGCACGGTTTCACCAGCAGCGGACGGACGCAATGCCTGGTCATGGCTGCGACCTCGCTCGCGCTCGCCGCGTGCGCTGGCCCCACCGCGAAGGACCCAGTGCCGGAACCCCCGGAACCCCTGGCCGAGGTGATCTGGAGTGACCCCGTCGACGGGCTCGCGCTCGGGATCGAACGGCGAGGACCGGTGATCTTCGCTCGGGGGGAGGTGGACGTCGACGCCACGGTCAGGGTCCACCTCAGGAACGAGGGGACGGACGAGCTGATCTGGTCCGACTCCTGGCGCGTGTGGACGATCTGGTTCGGGGGCTCGGCGTTCGAGCCGCCGAAGCCCTTCACGGATCCCATGCCTCCTCCCGTGATCGGTGATCCTCGCCGGCTCGCTCCCGGCGAGGAGTACATCATCGAGAGGCCGATCGTCCGAGCCTTCGTGCTCTGGCCACCGGTGCCCGCCGGTGACTACGTCATCGCCGTCTCTTACGACCCCGGGACCCTTCGCACGCTCAGCAGGGGCGACGGCGCGAGCGAAGTCCGGCCGTTCGATGTTCCGGGTTTCTGGACGGGCCGGGCTACCACCCCGGAGATCGTGGTTCTGGTCGAGAATTCGCCACGTACTGGGTCTTGATCTCCAGGGCGCCGTCGCGGTCCCCAGGTACTTCCGTCACCGGGCTCGAGTGCCAGCGGATTCAGTCGTCGGTCTCCGGACCCGGATCGATGCCGCGGCGGATTTTCTCCATCCGCTCCATGTGCCGCTGCGTCATCTTGGTCAGCGCCGTGATCGTCCCGCCGATGATGGCGATGATCGCGACCCAGCCGAACCAGGGGATCTCTTCGACGATCTCTTCGAGGACTTGCATGGGATAAACTCTCTCGGTTCCGATCTCCTGCGTCCGGGGCGCTCGAGTATTCGACGGATTCTAGCTTCGGGTGAACGCGGACTCACTCCTCGTGAAAGGAGATCGCAAACAGCTCGCGGCGAGACCAGGGGTTGCGCCAGCCCCTCGTGCTCCGGAAGAGCTCCGGGAGCGCCTCGTGGACGATCGCCAGGCTGGCGATGCGGGAGAGGGTGCCGTGGGCGTCGGCGTAGAAAGCGCTCGGTTCGAAGCGTTCCCGCTCCATCAGACCGGCCGTGGCACGCTCCAGGGCGGCCTCGACCTCGTCGCGCCGGTGGTCGGTGCGCACGAAGAGGTGGGCGAGCACCCAAAGCGCATCCATGTGTCCGTAGTTGAAGTGGCCGTCGAAGGAGCCGTCGGGCTGCTGCAGGGCGAGCGTCGTGTCGATCACCCGTTCGGGCAGCGGCAGCGGACGGCCCATCGCCGCGTAGACCGGCCAGATGTGGAACGCGCCGCCGAGCCCCTCCAGGGTCCGTCCCCACGGCACGCCGCGACGCCAGTAGCCGGTCGCGGGATCCACCTCGGCATCGAACCAGGTGAAGAAGGCCTCGCGCCAGGGCTCGGGGGTCTCCGGCGAGCAGGCGATCGGCAACCCCGCGCCCCAGATGTCGTGCGACGCGCCCCAGGGACGATCCCAGCGCAGACCGTCGAGCCACGCGGGAATACGCTCGATCTCGCGGTAGGGACGCAGCAGCTCGGGGCTCTTCCGGTGGGAGCCACCGAGCATCTTCACCGCGCCGGTCGCGTGGCAGAAGGCGTGCGTCGCGCAGTGGCCGGTGCGGTGGCGGAAGGTCCCGTCCTCGTTCTGGCAGGAGTCGATGTAGCCGAGCCACGCCGTTCGTTGTTCCTCGGTGATCGCCAGGTCGTCGCACATCCAGCGGATCCAGGCGAGATCCACGGACGCGTAGAGGTCGGGGCTCTGCCCCGGGCGCAGGGCGTAGGCGCCGTAGGACTCGCCCGCGACCTCGAGCGTCTTCGACCAGGGGCGAGTCGCCTCTCGCACCACGTCGAGATTCCACGGTGGCGCGAGCAGGGCGGGCGCTGCTGTGAGTACACCGGCGTCGATCGAGAGGTCGGCGATGATCCCGTCGAACGCGTGCCGTTTTCCGCCGGCACGACAGCCGAGGTGGATCGGTAGCTCGGCGGCGAAGAGGCGGCGCGGTACACCCAGTGCCGTGGCACGGACGACCTCGCCCTCGACGAGGAGCTGCATGCTCCGCCCCGGATCGAACGCGAAGCCGACCTCGAGGCGTTTTCCCGTCGGGAGTGGCTCGGGCGAACGGATCTCGCGCGCCTCGCGCGGCCAGCTGCCGCTCGCGCTGGCGGTGAAGTAGAGGTGTCCGGAGGGAAAGAGGCCCAGCTCGAAGGAACGGCCGCCTTCGACGAGCTGCCAGCGGCCGACGATCCCCGCCTTGTCGCGCGGATGCCGGCTCACCACGATCGTCGCGCGCAGTGTCACTGCGCCCGCGAGTCGGGGGAGGACCTCGGGTGTGAAGGTGGCCACGCTCGCCTCGCTCTCGCGAAAGCGCAGGCCCCCTCCCCCATCGTCGGGGACCCACTCGGGGCGGCGTCCCGCGGAGCGATCCGGAGGTCCGAGTCGAAGGGCCTCGACTGCATCGCCGCTCCACGAGAGGAGCGGTGTCTGCGCGACAGCGTTCGGCGCGAAGAGGAGTGCCAGCAGAATCGGCAGGGCGCGCTTCATGATCGATAGGGTAACCTGACCGCCATGGTCACCGGAGAAGGAAACGCCCTGCTGGACGCGTACGTCGCCGATCGCCTTTCGGAGCGCGAGCTGATCGATGCCGCCCGCCTCGCCGAGCTCGACGCTCTGGCCGTGATCGTCGCCGAAAGAGGGAAGGCGGGTGTCGTGCGCATGATCTTCGTCTGTACGCACAACTCGCGCCGCAGTCACCTCACGCAAATCTGGGCGCAGGTGGCAGCTGTGAGTTTCGGCCTCGAGCGGGTCGAGACGTACTCCGGCGGCACCGAGGCGACCGCCTTTCACCCGAACGCCATCGATGCGCTACGGCGCGCGGGGTTCGATATCGAGGTCGGGACGCCGGGGGACAACCCGGTGTACACGGTGCGGGGTCACGCGGAGACCGGGCCGATGCGCTGCTTCTCCAAGGTCGTCTCCGACGTGACGAACCCCGACTCCGAGTTCATTGCGGTGATGACCTGTGCCGACGCGGATCGCGCATGCCCGATCGTCCCGGGTGCGGCGCTGCGCGTGCCGCTCCGGTACGAGGATCCCAAGGCCTTCGACGGCACGGATCGCGAGGCGGAGGCGTACGACGAGCGCTGCGCGCAGATCGCCCGCGAGATGCTCTACCTCTTCGGGCGCGCCGGCGTGGCGTTCGCCAAGGACTGACGGGACTGACCCCTTGCCGGCGTGGCGTTCGCCGCAGGCGGACGCCCAGTCGCCAGTGGTCATTCCCCTCCGCCTTCGCCAAACGCCACGCCACCCCGCAATCACCCCCCGGCTCCCGCACCTTCCTTCTCCTCCGCCGCCCGCAACGCGGCCTCCTGAGCAGGCGTCCGGATCCACACCTTCTTCCGCGTCGGGTCGAAGGTGATCACCTGGTCCTGCAGCGTTCCCGAGCCGAGCACTGCCACCTTCATGATGTCGCTGAACTCGATCTGCGGATCCTCGAGGCGCAGGTGCCCCAGCTCGAAGCTCCCCTTCACCTGAGCCCGCTTGATCTCGATCTCGCCGGTGATCGTCCGGCCGCGGCCGACGACCTGCGGCTCGCCGAGCAGCGTCAGCGTCTCCACCACCGCCGGCGGCATCATGATCCCGCCCATCTTGCCGGTGTCGATCATCAGGCTCTCGATCGCCTGCTCCGCCAGCTTCGCGGTCACCGCAGGAACGCTGTCGGGGTCGTTGGTCAACTCCAGCAGCTTCGCTCCCTTCGGCGCCTTCAAGGGCCCCCGCTCGATGCGCACCTCCTCGTTCGCGTAGTCGAGGGTCAGAACATGCCCGTCGAACAGGTGATAGCCGAGAATGCCGTCGATGTGCGGCAGCCCCGTGCCCGGTCGGTTGTAGCTCCGCGAGAGGGCGTGCACCTCCTCGAAGGCGGCATCGCCAACCGTGATCGACTCGACCATCACAATGGGCATCTTCACCGTCTGGCGCCCCGAGGGATCGCCTCCCTGCGCCTCGCCGACCTTCTCGAGCTTCAGCTTCTCGAGCAGGGTCGAGTCGACGCGCGCCGAACCCTGGCCGCCGCTGTCGATGGCGAAGAAGTAGGGCCCCTCGCCGTTCACCCACACCTCGACGCCGGGTTGCTGACCGCGCTTCTTCATCGGCAGCACGATCGGCTCCTCGGGCACCTCGACCAGGCCGGGACGCAGCTGCAAGCTCTCCTGACGAACCGGCGCTTCCTGGGGGGCGAGAAGCGGCGCGACGAGGGTGATGGCGGTGAGAAGGGTGTTCACGATCTCCTCCGGGTGGCGGGGTCCAAAGGTCCGGCGAGGACTCCCTGATTTTCTCCGGATTCCGTGCCCGATGCGACCGCAGCCACGCCTTAACCTGTTCGAGGAACAGCCCCCCGATGCCCTCCCGACCCGAATCGGACCCCAGCTCCCGCTCCCTGGGAGACTGGATCGAAGACGCTTTCCCGCAAGTGCCGGCGTCCTTCTTCCGCCCCGGAAAGAAGGAGCACCCGCTGCCCGCGCCCGGTCTGGAGGTGGGCAAGGTGGTCGGCGACTTCCGCCTCCAGGCGATGATCGGTCAGGGCGGAATGGGGCAGGTCTGGGAAGCGGAGCAGATCTCCCTCGGCAACCGGCGCGTCGCGGTGAAGTTCGTGCGTCCGGAGCGGATCACCGAGCGGCAGCTCGCCTACTTCGAGCGGGAGGCGCGCGCCGGCGGGCGGCTGTCGCATCTCGGCCTGGTGGGCGTGCACGGCTACGGCGAGTCCGACGGCCTGGCCTGGATCGCGATGGAGCTGGTCGACGGCTGCTGGACACTGCGTGACTACCTCGACGAGGTCAGCCTCGGCGAAGACGTCCCCGAGGAGTACGACCGGCAGGTCGCCCGCTTCGTGCGCGACATCGCGACGGCGATGAACGCGGCTCACGAGGGCGGGGTGATCCACCGCGACCTGAAGCCGCAGAACGTGCTGATCACCCTCGACAACCGCCCCAAGGTGACCGACTTCGGACTGGCGCGGATCACCGACGAGTCGGCCCTGTCGCAGACCGGCGACACCGCGGGCACCTACTACTACATGAGCCCCGAGCAGGTGGCGGGGAAGCGGATGGGGATCGACCACCGCACCGACATCTTCAGCCTCGGCGTCCTGCTCTACGAGATGCTCGCCCTGCAGCGGCCGTTCCAGGGAGACACCAGCCACCAGGTGGCGCTGCAGATCGTGATCAAGGACCCGCCCGATCCGCAGACCTTCCGGTCGCGGATCCCGCGTGACCTGGTGGTGATCACCGGGAAGTCGCTGGAGAAGGACCGCGACAAGCGCTACGAATCGATGGAGGAGATGGCGGCGGATCTCGATCGTTTCCTGCGCAACGAGCCTATCCACGCGCGGCCGCCGACGCAGATCGACCGGGTGGCGAAGTGGGTCAAGCGTCACCCGACCAGGAGCATCGCCGGAGTGATCGCCGCGGTCGCCTTCGTGATCATCGGTGCCCTGGCGCTGCGCATCGCCGGCCAGAAGAACGACCTGGAGATCGAACGGGCCAACCTCGCCCGCACCAACGCGGAGCTGATCACCAAGACCGGCGAAGCGGAGCAGAAGACCGCCGATGTACTGCGGTTGTCCGTTTCGCAGGACTACGAGGACCTGATCGCGCAGGCGGATACTCTGTGGCCACCGTACCCGGATCGGATCGACACGTACGAGGAGTGGATCGGCGATGCGGAGGAGCTGATCGCCCAGATGCCCGATCTGGAGCGCAAGCGCGAGGAGCTGCGACGGGCGGCGACCCCCCGGAGTGAGGAACAGCGCCAACGAGATCGGCAGAGCCACCCCGAACACGCGGCGCTGCGAGCACTCGCCGCGCGACTCGAGTCGAGGAGTGGCGCCCTGGCGGTCCGGCGTGGGGAGCGCAGCCCGGAGCGCCCCGACGTCGACTGGGCGGAGCTTCCTTCGACTGCGACGGGTCTGAACGCCGTGGCGTGGCCGCTGGTCGACCCGGCGCGGGAGGCGTTCGGTCGCGAGGAGCTCGGTCTGCACCTGGCGGAGAAGGCGTTCGAGCTGGCGGACCTCGAGGATCGCGCCCTGGTCGGCGATACGCTGGCCTGGGCGCGCTTCGCCGTCGGGCTGGACGAGGAAGCGCTGGACGCGAGCTGGGAGGCTCGGGAAGCGGCCCCCGACGACAGGAAGCAGGAGTTCGACGGCTACCTGGCTCGACTCGAAGCGGCCGTCGAAGCGGCGCGGAGCGACGCGGGCCTCAGGCAAGCCGAGGACGAGATCGTGCGCCTGCGCCGGGAGCGCGACGAGGTCGAGGCGCGCGTGGACGAGCGCCCCGACTGGTCCTTCCCCGAGGCGGAATCGGAGTCGCGCTGGTGGAACGCGCAGCTGACCAAGCTGCTCGGAGAGCTCGGCTCGTTGACGGCGCCGGGTACGGGTCTCCTGAGCACCGATGGCATCGACGACACTCACGGCTGGAGCGTCCGCAAGCGCCTCGGCCACGCGCGAACTCTGCGCGACGGCTTCGCCCCGGACGGCGAGTACACGAGACGCTGGGAAGAGGCCTTGCGCGATATCGAGCTCGACTACCATTCGCTCGACCTGACCGTGCAGGAGGGCCTGGTGCCGATCGGCCCCGACGAGTACTCGGGGTTGTGGGAGTTCTGGCACGTCCTCTCGGGAGAAGAGCCGCAGCGCGACGAGGACGGTGAGCTGATCCTGACCGAGGAGTCGGGGTTGGTGCTCGTCCTGGTGCCGGCGGGTGAGTTCTGGATGGGCTCCCAGAACCTCAGTCCGGAGAGCGAGAACTACGAGCGCAACAACCGGGAGAACGAAGACCCGGTGCACGAGGTCGAGCTCTCCGCGTACTTCCTGTCGAAGTACGAGATGACGCAAGGGCAGTGGAAGCGACTGACCGGTCGCAACCCGAGTCGGGACGGCCCCGACGGACAGTACGAGCGGTTCTTCAACAAGGATGGAGCCGATGGAACCTACCTCGAACCGGTCGAGCAGGTGACCTGGATCGGCTGCATGAGGACCTTCTCGAAGTTCGACCTCACGCTGCCGAGCGAGGCGCAGTGGGAGTACGCCACGCGCGCGGGAACCAGTACTCCGTGGTGGACCGGCGCGGAGGAGGAGAGCCTGCAGGGCGCGACGAACCTCGCCGACCGCTACGCCAAGACGCACGGAGGCCAGAGCTGGGTCCTGATCCAGCAGTGGCTGGACGACGGCTACTTCAGCCACGCCCCGGTGAACACGCTCCTGCCCAACCCCATGGGGTTCCACCATGTCCACGGGAACGTCTGGGAGTGGTGCCTCGACGGGTACAGCGACGTCTACCTGCGAAACCCGAAGAAGGACCCGGTCATCGCCCCGGAGCGCTCCCCCATGCGCGTCTACCGCGGTGGGTCCTTCACCGGCTCCTCGGTTGCCGCGCGCTCCGCGGTGCGCAACGCCGGGCCAACGACGTATACGCGGCCCGATCTCGGGGTGAGGCCGGCGCGGTTGCTGGACTGAGGCCTCGACTCCTAGTCGATCGCTTACAGAGCACTCACGCCGAAACAGCGCCGGGCTCGCGGCGTGATAGCCGGGATCGGCGCGCGGCGATATCCTCGGCGAGATGAAAGGACTCCGCACGTGCCTCGCCCCCTTGCTGCTCACCCTGCCGGCCGCGCTGTGGCCCTGTGCCCCGGTCACCGCCCAGGAGGAGAGTGAACAACCCCTCCCCCTGAGCGAGCGGATCGACGCCCTCTTCGAGAGCTTCGAGGGCGCCGACACCCCGGGCGCCGCCATCGCGGTCATCGAAGACGGCGAGCTCGTCCACTCCCGCGGCTACGGGATCGCTCAGCTGGAGTACGAGATCGAGATCGGCCCGGAGACGGTCTTCCACGTCGCCTCGGTCTCGAAGCAGTTCACCGCGATGGCGGTGATCCTCCTCGCGCTCGAGGGAAAGCTCTCGCTCGACGACGAGGTTCGCCAGCATCTCCCGTGGGTCCCCGACTTCGGCGTCCCGATCACGCTCCAGCAGCTTATCCACCACACCAGCGGTCTGCGCGACCAGTGGGAGTCGCTGCTCATCGCCGGCTGGCGTCTCGACGACGTGATCACGCACGACCACATCAGGGCGGTGGTCGAGCGGCAGCGCGAGCTGAACTTCGCTCCCGGCGAGCGGCACCTCTACTGCAACACCGGCTACACGCTGCTCGCCGAGGTGGTTGCCGCGGTCTCGGGGAAGTCCTTCCCCCAGTTCACCCGCGAGCGGATCTTCGAGCCGCTCGGCATGAGCTCCACGCATTTCCACGACGACCATGAGCACGTCGTGCCGAATCGCGCGTACTCCTACCAGCCGTCGACGGAGGGCTTTCGCAAGAGCGTCCTGAGCTACGCCAACGCGGGCGCGACCAGCCTGTTCACCACCGCGGAGGACCTGGTGCGCTGGCTGGAGAACTTCGATCACCACCGGGTCGGCGGTGTCGAGGGGTTCGAGCTGCTCGGCAAGCGCGTCGTGCTCGACGACGGAAAAACCCTGGGCTACGCGGGCGGGATCCTGT
Source organism: uncultured Planctomycetaceae bacterium (assembly GCA_964496575.1). Classification (GTDB taxonomy): domain Bacteria; phylum Planctomycetota; class UBA1135; order UBA1135; genus CAZCAC01. The sequence goes on from CAZCAC010000075.1 coordinate 29,510, forward strand.
TCGGGAAGTACCGGGGCCTCGAGACGATCTCGCACAGCGGCGGCGACGCCGGATTCCGCAGCCACGTCGTCTGGTTCCCCGAGCGGAAGCTGGGCATCGCCGTGGTCAGCAACCACGCGGCCTTCTCCGCGCCCGGCGGGGCGATGGACATCGCGGCGCTGCTCGTACCGGAAGCGACGAAGGAGAAGGCCTCCTCCGAGAAGGCTCCGGAGAAGGACCCGGCTCCGAAGCCGGTGCCGGTCGAGGTCCCCGTGGAGCAGCTGGAACGACTCGCCGGAACCTACGCGACTCGCGACCAGTTCTCGTTGCAGGTGCAGCGACGCTCCAGCCGGCTCTTCTTCCGGATCCAGGGGCTCCCGCGGCGTCGGCTGATCCCCGAGTCACCCACGAGCTTCCGGACCCACACAGGTGACGTCCGGCTGCGCTTCTCGAGCGGGGAAGGGGACGATCCGGCGCTGGAGCTCCGCGTGAACGATCAGGTGTACGCGCTGTCGCGTCTCCCCGAAGGCCCCACCCCGAGCGTCGAGCTCGCTTCCTTCGCGGGACGCTACGAGTGCCGCGAGCTGGAAGCGCTCTACACGATCGCACTCGAAGGGGACCAGCTGCTCGTCCGCCACTTCCGGCAGGGCAGCTTCTCCATCGAGCCGACGTGGCCCGACACCTTCTCCGCGGAGAAGTGGTACCTCCGCACCCTGAGGTTCACCCGCGGCGACGACGGTGAGATCGACGGCTTCCGCGCCGACGGGAGCCGGGTGCTGAACCTCCGCTTCGATCGATTGCCCGGACGATGATCGCCGTGACAACGGCGCGGCGGCTCCGACGTCAGTCCCCGCCGGACGCCCCCTCCTCCTCGAGCTCCTGCTCGATCTCGGCGGCCCACTCCAGGTGCTCTTCCGCCGGCTCATCGAGGCCGCGCTCCCGTTCCAGGCGGCCGAGCTCGCGGAGGATCCGTGCGAAGTGGCGCCGGACCTCGACGTCGTCGGGAGCGGAGTCGTAGAGCCGCTCGGCGGCGTCGAAGGTGCGCGAGCACAGATCGGCGACGCCGCCCTGAGCGCCGGGCGGAGCCTTCTTCTTCGAGGCCGATGCCAGCCGCAGGTACCCGTCGGCCACCTCGCGCAACGAGGCCGGGTCCGCGTTCGGGTCTCGCGCCAGCCGGTCGAGGCTGCGCAGGCCCAGGTCGGTCACCAGCACCATGGCGCGGTCGGCGCCGTCCAGAGGGGCGAGCGCCTCCTGGACGTCGAAGACCAGCGCCCGGGTGAGGTCGCGCGTGTTCTGGTAGCGGCGTCGGGCGAGCGCCTCCTGTCGCTCGAGCTCGACGTTCAGCCCGCTGACCTCGGCGAGACTCTCCTCGGCCCGGCCTCGCTCCCGATCGACGAGCACCTTCGCCTCCTCGAGCTCCTCGGTCAACGCCTCCAGCCTCTCCGCATTCTCTTCGGCGGCGATACGCGCGTCGTCCGCCTCCTGCGTCGAGCGCTCCAGCTGCTCCGTCCTGGCCTTCAGCTCCCTCGCTCGCTCGCGGTCGACATCGATCTGGTGGGACAGATCCCGGCGCGCCGAATCCGCCCTGGTGTACTGCCAGGTGCTCGAAGCGATCCCGACGACCAGGACGAGCCACACCGCGACTGCCGCCGTCACCACCGCGCGATTGCGGCCGACGAACCTCTTCGCCCGGTAACCCCAGGTGTCGCGCTCCGCACTGACCGGGTGTCCCGAGGCGTAGCGGCGCAGGTCCTCGGCCAGCTCGGCCGCGGAGGCGTAGCGGTGAGTGGCCTCCTTGTGCAGCGCCTTCCCCACCACCGTGTCCAGGTCCCCGGCGAGCTCCCTGGCGAGGTCCTTCGAATCGCCCACCGCCTCGCTCGGGGCCGGCGGCTCCACCTCGCAGACGACCTGCTCGGCCTCCCCGGCGGAAAGGCCCTCGAGCTCCAGCGGGAGGCGGCCGGTCAGGATCTGGTAGAGGATCACGCCCAGCGAGTACGTGTCGCTCGCGGTCGTGATCGGATCACCGCGGTGCTGCTCGGGGCTCGCGTAGGTGGGGGTCGACCAGCCTGCGACGGTCCGCGTCGACCCCGAGGAGGCGGCCTGGCGCTCCGGATCGAGGATCTTGGCGATGCCGAAGTCCAGGAGCCTCGGCCGGCCGTTGCGGTCCACCAGGACGTTGTCCGGCTTGAGGTCGCGGTGCACCACCAGGCTCCGGTGCGCGGCGTCGACCGCCGCGCAGACCCGGCGAAAGAGCTCCAGGCGCGCCGCTACGGTGAGCCGCCCCTCTTCGCACCAGCGATCGATCGGGACCCCCCCGACGTACTCCATCACCAGGTACGGCCGCCCATCCTCCGCGACCCCGCCGTCGATCAGGCGCGCGATCCCGGGGTGCTCCAGCGCGGCCAGGACCTGGCGCTCTCGCTCGAAGCGGGCCGCGATCTCATCGCTGTCGGCACCCGGGTGGAGCACCTTGATCGCGACCTTCCGGTCGAACTGCCCGTCCGCGCGGCGTGCGGAATAGACCACGCCCATGCCGCCGCGACCCAGTTCCTCCAGCAGCTCGTACGGTCCGATGAGGCTCATCACTCGCCTCCTTCCGCCTCGAGCGTCCTGAGCAACTGTTGCACCTCTTGCTCCAGCACCTCGATGCGGTAGTGGCTGTCCTCCGAGCGCTTCATGCCCGGCATGCGGTCCAGCACCTCGAGCTGATCGCGAGCGCGATCGTAATGCTCGAGCGCTTCGAGGCACAGTCCGGCACGCTCCTCCACGGATCGGTCCTCGGCACCGGCCATGCGCACGGCGAGCTGCCCGGCGGAGATCCGGGTTCCGTACATCGTCGCGAGCAGGTTCACCGACTCGAGGTGATTCTCACCGTAGGCTGCGCCGATGCTCAGCGCGCGGGTGTGGAGACGCCGCGATTCGGGGTAGTTTCCCGCTTCCCGCTCGCAGGCCGCGAGGTAGGTCAGAGCCCGGACCTGCTCCAGCATGAGCTCGGCGAGCGCCGGATCCTGGGCGTGTATCCGGTCGGCCAGCTCGACGGCGGTCCGGGCGTGTGGCCTCAGCTCCTTCCACCGGAGGTTCTGGAACAGCAGGCGGGCCAGGTAGTTCACCGATCCCAGCAGGTCCGTCTGTGCCTTGACGTCCTGGGGGCGGGTCGCCGCATAGGCCCCCATCCTCTCCACGGTCTCCTCCATGATCGAGACCGCCTCGTCGACCCGGTCGATCTCGACCAGGCCTTCGGCTCGTATCTTCTGGGCGCAGTACCACAGAATCAGGTAGCTCGGGTTCTCCGGCTCCTCCTCCAGGAGCTCTTCACCGATCCTCCGGAGCTCCTCCGCCTCCGGCAGGGCGGCCGCCCAGCCTTCCCGGAATCCCGTCATCTCGACCAGGTTCAGCCTGAATCCGGCGAGGTTCCTCTTCAGGCTCGGATCGAGCTCGACACTACGCTCGTACAGGGGAAGCGCTCGAAGGTAGTGCTCTTCGGCCTCGTCCAGTCGACCATGGACGGCCAGGTGCTTGCCCAGCATCGTCAGGTAGGTCGCGAGCGGGTAGATGTGAGCCAGCACGGGAGGCTCCTCTCGCTCGAAGACGCCGCACAGATCGATGGCACGCCGGAAGTGCTCGGACGCCTCCTCGGCGCGGCCGACCTGATTGAGCAGGTTCCCGTATTCGTAGAGGGTGTCCCCCAGTACCAGGAGGTGCTCGAGGTCGCCGGGAGTCTCCTCGAGGATCGTCTCGGCGAGGGTCAGCGCCTTCGCCGCCGTCGCCAGGGCGGCTTCGCTGCGACCGAGGTTCGGCCGGCCGCTGGAGCCCTGCACCCGGGCCAGCCGCCGGTATCCCCGGACCAGAGCTCGACGCACCTCGAGGTCCCCGCTCGCGTCCGCCAGGAGCGCGTCGAGGAATTCGACGCCGAGGTCGACCACCAGCTCGGTCGCCTCCATCGAGTTCGGTACGAATCGCAAGGCGTTGTCCACGCCGATGATCAGGGTCTCCGCGGAGTAGAGCTGCTCCTGAAAGCCCTGTTCGACGATCGTCCGCTGGCGATTCAGTCGAGTGCCGACCTCCTGCGCTTCGGTCAGCGAGCCCTCCGCCCGGCGTCGCTGCTCGTCCACCTCCGCGGTTTCCGCCTGTAGCTCACCGGCCAGGATCTCGAGCTCGCCGGCGCGTTTTTCCGCCAGCCCCCGGTTTCGCTTCGCCTTCTCGTTCGCGCGACCGAGGTCCTGCGCGAGCTCCTCCAGCCGGGCCACGCGCTCCTCGTCGGTCTCCAGCCGCGCCTCCAGGTCGGCGCGGTCGCGATTCGCGCGCCGGTGATGGTGGTCGCTGAAGATCCAACCGCCGAGCAGGGTCGGGAAGACGAGGGCGAGGGCGATCGCCGCCACCCGGTGGCGGCGAAGCAGCTTGCCCGTCCGGTACGTCCAGGTGTCGGGGCGGGCACTCACCGGCTGGCCCGCGGCGAAGCGCTGCAGGTCGTCGGCGAGCTGGGAAGCCGACGCGTAGCGTCGCTCGGGCTCCTTGCGCAACGCCTTGGTCACGATCGTGTCGAGGTCGCCGCGCAGCAGCCGAACCAGCCCCCGCGGCGCCGTCCGGCGTCGGGCGCTCAGCTCCTCCGGGGGCAGCTCGGTCTTCCGACCGCCCTCCTTGGTCGAGGGTGCCGGGCGCAGCACGACGACGCTGGGCGCGGTCGGCTCCTCCTCGCAGACCGCGCGCTCCCGCTCCGCCGGAGAGAGCCCCTCGAGGTGGAGCGGCAGGTGACCGGTGAGGAGCTGGTACAGAATCACCCCGAGCGAGAAGGTGTCGCTCGCCGTGGTGATCGGACCGCCGCGCACCTGCTCGGGGCTGGCGTACGCCGGCGTCAGCCGCCGCATCGAGGTCCGCGTCGCGTCATCTCCTTGGTGGAGAGCGGGATCCAGCACCTTGACGATGCCGAAGTCGAGCAGCTTCGGCTGTCCTCGATCGTCCACCGGGATGTTGCTCGGCTTGAGGTCGCGGTGCACCACCAGGCTCTTGTGCGCCGAGTCCACCGCCGCGCACACCCGGCAGAAGAGCTCGAGCCGCCCGGCGATGTCGAGACGCCGCTCGTCGCACCAGCGATTGATCGGCCGGCCCTCGACGTGCTCCATGACGAGGTACGGCCGCCCGTCCTCGGCCACCCCTCCGTCGAGCAGGCGCGCGATCCCCGGGTGGTCGAGGGAAGCCAGCACGCGCCGCTCCTGCTCGAAGCGAGACACGATCTCGGCGCTGTCCAGCCCCCGGTGGATCAGCTTGACGGCCACGCGCTTCTCGAACTGGCCGTCCGCCCGGCGAGCGAGGTAGACGACACCCATCCCGCCGCGCCCCAGCTCCTCGAGGAGCTGGTAGTCGCCGACGCGGCCGATCGAGGGGATGTCGTCGTCTCCGGGCGCCCCGGTCAGGCCGCGGAACGTCTCCGCGCCCGGTGGCGTCAGGTGGCCCGGGTCCTCGCCGTCCAGCACGAGCAGCCGCCGGGCCTCGTCCAGGAGCTCGAGGTCGTCGCCGCACGCGTCCCGCAGAAACCCGTCGCGCTCGCCCTCGGACCGTTCGAGCGCGTCCTCTACGATCCTGCGGACCTGCGACCAGCGATTGGAGGAGGACACGGGTGTCATTGTAAGGGCATACGGGGGGCATAGGCGATCGAAGGTCCGCCCCCCTTCAGGAGCGAGAAAGTGGCGAGGCCCCCATCAACGGGCCGGGATTCTCCGCCCGGCACCGCGGAATGGCCCGTGGGGCCGCCCGGCGCCAGGCGAGAATCGTGCTCGCCGCATCCGCCAAGAGGGCCGCGGCCGCCGTTGCACGGGCCCCTCCCCGAGCCGGTGCGAGCCGGAGAAGCTCCTCACCCGCCTCGCTCGACCTCGCCGGGGAGGCGGGAGCCCGCACCTGCCCGGATCTCCTTCCGCCGAGCCGTCCAGGCGTCCTCGACCTTCGTCTCGATCGAGTAGAGCCCGGTGCGAGCGGTGATGAACAGCGTCGTGCCCTCGGGGCCGCCGAAGCAGAGGTTCGCCGGCGACTCCGGCACCGGGATCTTCCCGAGCAACTTCCCTTTCGGATCGAAGACGTGGACGCCGTCGCCCGCGGAGGAGAAGACGCGCCCCGCTCGATCACAGCGGATGCCGTCGGGGCCGCCGACGTCGATGCGACAGAAGATGCGCCCCTTCTCCAGGGTGCCGTCGGGTTGCACCTCGAAGACGCGGATGTGCCGCGACTTCCCCGAGTCGGCGACGTACAGGCGCTTCTCGTCGGGGGCAAGGCACATGCCGTTGGGGCGATCGAAGTCGGAGACGACGACCTTCATCGTCCCCGTCTTCCGATCGAAACAGAACACGTTGTTCTGCTCCAGCTCCCGCGGCCGCCCGCGCAGCCCGTACGGCGGGTCGGTGAACCAGATCATCCCGTCGGAGCGGATCGCCAGGTCGTTGGGCGAGTTGAGTTTCTTGCCCTCGAAGTCGCCGACCAGCGTCTCGACGTTTCCTTCGGTGTCGGTACGGGTCACCGTGCGCGAGCCATGCTCGCAGGTGACCAGCGCCCCCGTCTCGTCGAGCAGGTTCCCGTTCGCCTTGTGGCTCGGCTTGCGGAAGGTGGTGAGCTCACCGTCCTTCCACCGCTTCAGCTCGTCGACGGGGATGTCGCTGAAGACCAGGTACCCGCCCCCGTGTTCATCGATCCACACCGGTCCCTCGGTGAACTGAAGGTCACCGGCGAGCTTCACCACCTTCGCGCCCTCGGCGAGGATGTGCTCGGCCAGGTAGTCCGTGGACTCCGTCGCGGCCTGGACGGAGTCACCCGCCTGGTGCCTCGCGACGTCCCCGGCAGTGCCGGGCGTGACGGGTAAGGAGAGATGGGCGAGGAGCAGAAGGGACGGTGCACTCATCGGTCGGTACCTCGGATCGGCGATGTCGGTCGGGTCGGATGACGCATTATGGGCGGCGAGGGCCGCGCGGGCACCTCTCCCCCCGAATGCGCCCCGGCGGTGACCGGAATCCACCGCGAGAAGGGTCTCGGTCCCGTCGGACGGGAACCCACCCACCCGCGGCTCGAGGGGGAGCGTTTTCCCCACCTCCTCGTGGAATCGGCCTCCCGGAACCGGCGTTGGTGGCATTCAATAGAATAGGGATGCGGTCCGTCCACGCCTCCGCCCCCTCGCTCGCCTCTGAAAACCCCGAGAACGCCACTCTGCCCGATGACCAGCAAACGTCTCCCGCTCCTGGTGGCCTCCGCCCTCTGGCTCCTCGCCCCGACCTCGCTCTCGCGCCCCCCGGCCGACGACCCCTGGCTGTGGATGCAGGAGGCCCAGCTCACGGCGCCGAACGGCCTGGGCAGCGCCTTCGGCGTTTCCGCCGCGCTGGACGGGGAGACCGCGCTCATCGGAGCCTACACCGAGCAGTGGGGCGGCATCGAGCCGGGCGCGGCGTACGTGTTCGTCCGCTCGGGCTCTTCCTGGATTCAGGAGGCGCGACTCGTGCCGAACGATCCCGCCGACGACGGGAGGTTCGGGTTCTCCGTCGCACTCCAGGGAGACCAGGCCCTGATCGGAGCGTACGGGGACGACGACGCGGGAGACAACACGGGATCGGTGTACGTCTTCGAGCGCTCCGCCGGCCTGTGGAACCAGGTGGCCAAGCTGAGCGCGCCCGACGCCGGTCCAGACCGGTGGTTCGGCCACGCCGTCGCCCTGGGGGGAAACGTCGCCTTGATCGGGGCGCCGGCCGACTCCGTGGCGGGCCACAACTACGCGGGCTCGGCCTACGTGTTCATCGGCTCGGGCGCGAGCTGGACCTTCCTGCAGAAGATCGAGGCGAGTAACCCGTCGTCCACCTCCTGGTTCGGCTGGTGCGTCGACCTCTCCACCACCACGGCCCTGATCGGCGCGCAGCTGGGCAACGGGGCCGCCTACTCCTCGGGCGCGGCGTACGTCTTCACCAAGTACGGCGGGGCCTGGCACGAACAGGTGAAGCTCGTCGCCTCGGATGGGGCGCAGTACGACCGCTTCGGCTACTCGGTCGCGGTCGACGGCGACACCGCCCTCGTCGGAGCGCCCGAGGACCAGGAGCTCGGCTGGGGCACGGGCGCGGCCTACGTGTTCGAGCGGTCGGGTTCGAGCTGGAGCCAGACGCAGAAGATCCTCGCGAGCGATGCGGTCGCGCAAGACAAGTTCGGGTACGCCGTCGCGCTCGAGGCCGGAACGATGATGGTCAGCGCTTCGTACTACCACTCCGATGCCGGTCCCGGAGGGGTCTACGTCTTTCACCACCCGAAGGACGAGTGGACCGAGGTGGAGAAGCTGAGCCTGGCCGTCAACGAGTCGTTCGGCCGCTGCATCGCGCTGGACGGCAACGACGTGGTGCTCGGCGACCCCAGCGACTGGCCCGGTCACGCGTACGTCTACTCGCGCCCGCCCGAGCCCGGCTTCCGCTACTGCTTCGGCGACCCGGGCGTCGACACGCCGTGCCCCTGCAACAACGACAACGACGGTAGTGTCCCCGGTTCGGGGTGCGACAACGGCACCTTCGCCTCCGGCGCTCAGCTGACCGCCTACGGCGCTCCCAACGTCGCGGCCGACGAGGTGTTCCTGCGCACGACGAACGTCGAGCCGCACAACAGCGGGCTGTACTTCCAGGGGACCAATCAGGTCAACGGCGGCGCGGGCGTGGTCTTCGGCGACGGGCTGCGCTGCGCCGGTGGGCAGGTCGTGCGGCTCCAGGTGCGGTTCGCGGACGAATCCGGCGCGAACCGAACGACGATCCCGATCGCACAGAAGGGAGGCGTCAGCCCGGGTGACATCCGATGGTACCAGTACTGGTACCGCACGACGGTGGCTCCGCCCTGTGGACCGTGGGTGAACGACTTCAACACATCCAACGGCTATTCGATCACGTGGACCCCTTGAGCCTCTGGCGACACGACGCTCGGCGGCCGCGCCGCGACGAACACCTCTACCTCGACGAACGGGAACGATGAACGCTCGAATCCACCTCCTGGTGGTCGCCCCTCTCCTCCTCGCCCCCCCCACCCTCTCGCAACAGCGGGCGAATGACCCCTGGCTGTGGAGCCTGGAAGCCGCGGTGCCCTCGCCGGGGGGCGGCCTCTACGACTACTTCGGCACCTCCGCGGCCCTCGACGGCGACACGGTCCTGATCGGCGCTTCCCTCGCGAGCATCGGATTCGAACGGCCGGGCGCCGCCTTCGTGTACGTGAGGTCCGGCTCGAGCTGGGCCCTGGAGGCGCGCCTCGACCCGAGCGATCCCCTGGACGAGGGTCGCTTCGGCAACACCGTTGCGCTGCAAGGGGACACCGCGCTGATCGGCGCCTACCACGACGACGACCTGGGCGTGGATTCGGGTTCGGTCTACGTCTTCGTCCGTTCCGCGGGGGTCTGGAGCCAGGCGGCCAAGCTCACCGCGCCCGACGGGAGCGCCGACGACGAGTTCGGGTACTCGCTCGCGCTGGGCGGGAACACGGCGCTGATCGGGGCTCCCTGGAAGGACTCGGCGGGGCCGAGGGCCGGCTCCGCCTACGTGTTCATCGGTTCGGGGGCGAGCTGGACCCTGCTGCAGACGCTGCAGGCGAGCGACGCGAGCAGCGACGACTACTTTGGCGAGGCCGTGACTCTCGACGGCACGACGGCGGTGATCGGCGCAAAGGGTGCACAGGGGGTCAGCAGCTGGGCCGGGGCCGCGTACGTGTTCACCAAGTACGGAGGCGCCTGGCACGAGCAGGCCCGACTCCAGGCCTCGGACGGCTGGCAGTACGACGCGTTCGGATCGTCGGTCGCGCTCGATGGAGACGTCGCCGTGATCGGGGCGACCGACGACGATGACGGGGGCTGGACCACGGGGTCGGTCTACCTGTTCGAACGCTCGGGGTCGAGTTGGAGCCAGATCCAGAAGCTGGTCGCCAGCGACCCTGTCACCAAGGACAAGTTCGGCGCGTTCGTCGCTCTCGAGGAAGAGACCCTGCTGGTCAGCGCCTCGTACCACGTCTACGGCGGAGGTCCGGGCGGAGTGTACGTCTTCCACTACCCGAAGGACCGCTGGGTCGAGCTCGAGAAGCACACCCGACCGGCGGACGACTACTACGGCTGCTGCCTCGCCCTCGACGGGAACCGGTTCGTGACCGGCGACCGAGCCCTCGACGCCGGCTACGCCTACTTCTACACGCGCCCGCCGGAGTCCGGCTTCCGCTACTGCTTCGGCGATCCGGGAGTCGACACGCCGTGTCCGTGCGACAACGACAACGACGGCAGCGTTCCCGGGTCGGGGTGTGACAACGGGATCTTCGCTTCGGGCGCGCAGCTCACCGGGTACGGCGAGCCCAGCGTCGCCCTGGACGAGGTCTACCTGCGCACGACGCACACCGAGCCGTACAACAGCGGCCTCTACTTCCAGGGCACTCTCCGGGTCAACGGCGGCGCCGGCGTGGTCTTCGGCGACGGCCTGCGCTGCGCCGGCGGGCAGGTCGTGCGTCTTCAGGTGAGGTTCGCGGACGGCGACGGCACGACCCGGACGACGATCCCGCTCGCCGCGAGGGGCGGGGTGAACCCCGGTGACATCCGCTGGTACCAGTACTGGTACCGCACGGTCACCGTGCCTCCGTGTGGAGTGTGGGTCAACGACTTCAACACCTCGAACGGATTCTCGATCACCTGGACGCCTTGACCACGCCCTCGACTCCTCCACCTCGAATGATGAGCAAGATGAATACTCGCACCTCTCTACTCGCGGCCCTCCTTCTTCTCCTCGCCGCCCCGGCCGCCCTCTCCCGACAGCCGGCGGAGGATCCCTGGCTCTGGATGGAGGAGCAGAAGTTCAACGGGACGGACACCGTCGGCGATGACGCCTTCGGCTTCTCGCTGGCGCTCGACGGCGATACCGCGCTGATCGGCGCGGACCGGGAGTCGGTGAGCGGGATCGTACCGGGGGTCGTCTACGTCAAGGTCCGCTCAGGTCCGAACTGGCTGGCCCAGGCGAGACTGGTAGCCAGCGATCCCGTCAACGAGGTCCACTTCGGCTACTCCGTGGCGCTTCAGGGGGACACTGCGCTGATCGGGGCACCCCGGGACGCGGACGGTGGCGAGCGCACGGGGTCGGTGTACGTCTTCACCCGCTCCGCTGGTGTCTGGAGCCAGGTCGCCAAGCTCAAGGCGCCCGACGGCACCGCCGGCGATTGGTTCGGCCGCTCCGTGGCGCTGGGGGGAAACGTCGCGCTGATCGGTGCACCGTACGACGACGGCAGCACGGGCACGTTCTACAGCGGGTCCGCCTACGTCTTCACCGGCTCGGGGGCGAGCTGGACCTTCCTTCAGAAGCTGGAGGAAGCCGGCCCAGATGAGTGGCACCGCTTCGGCGGAGCCGTGGCGCTCTCGGGCACGACTGCGTTGATCGCGGCAGAAGCGGCCTGGGGAATCGGGGACCACACGGGTGCCGCGTACGTGTTCACCAAATCCGGCGGAGCCTGGCACGAACAGGCCAAGCTCTTCGCCTCGGACGGCTCGTTCAACCACAGGTTCGGATGGTCGATCGCGCTCGACGGAGATCGGGCCCTGATCGGCCAGCTCGAGAACCACACTCCCCACGGACCCGGATCGGCGTACCTCTTCGAGCGCTCGGGCACGAGCTGGAGCCAGGTGCAGAAGCTCGTTCCAAGCGACGGCGACGGCGGGGACCAGTTCGGCCACGCCGTCGCGCTCGAGGGGGACACGGCGATGGTGGGCGCCGCCAACAAGTTCGGGGGCGGTGGGCCCGACGGCGGGGCCTACGTGTTCCACCGGCAGGGGGCGAGCTGGAACGAGATGGAGAAGCTCGACGTCACCACCGACCAGGTGTTCGGGTTTTCTCTGGTGATCGACGGCCACCGGGCCTTGATCGGCGACCCCTACGACCTGCCGGGGCGGACGTACGTCTACGAGCGGCCGCCGGACTCCGGCTTCCGCTACTGCTTCGGCGATCCGGGGGTCGACACCCCGTGCCCCTGCAACAACGACAATGCAGGGCTCCTGACATAGGTGCGTGGAGTGGCGGCATTGGCCGAATGC
>CAZCAC010000076.1:0-40745 GCA_964496575.1 uncultured Planctomycetaceae bacterium
GAGGCCCCGAGGTTGCAGGAATGACTCCGCGTAGGTCAGGAGCCCTGCAATGAGGTCTTCGAGTTCGCTCCGAGTACAGGAGCGCCTCTCTCTCCAACATCACCTCAGTCTCCGACCAGCTCTGCCTGGGCATGGGGCCTCGTGGTACTCGTGCTCTCCGCGGCCGGTTGTCTGGCCTTTCTGCGGAGACGGCGGGCCGAGGAACCGAGGGAAATCGCCACGACGTTCGATCCTTCAGCATCGGCGCCACCGATTGCCGCAATCGTCAGCTACGCTCGCCCGGATTCCACCGTTGCCAGAGAGATCGCCAGATCCTTGAACCGCAGAGGGATCGGCACATTCATAGACACGGGCTCGATCCAACCTGGGGAACGGTGGCGACAGTCCATCGTTACCGCCATTGAAGACTGCAAGGTCATGCTGGTGCTTGTCTCACCCGCTTCGAACGTATCTAGAGAAGTCGCCCGTGAAGTGGCAATCGCCCAAGACCGGAAGAAGACCGTCATTCCACTACTGCTCGAGGGCCAGGTTCCCAAGGGCGAGCTGACCTATCCATTGGCCGAGGTCCAGGGGATTCGAGTGTCCTCGGAGAACTACCAATCCAGCCTGAATCTCATCCTTCACGCCCTGGCCAGAAACGAGATTCCGACCGAGGATGAGGGGACCTGATGGCCCGGTACCTGACCGTTCGCCGTTTCGGAGACTTTGACTCTGCATTCGCGCTGCTCCGCTGCTCGCATTTCATCGCATTACGCTACGGGCTCTGGGCAGAATCCGCCGCCATTCTCGAACGGGCCGACCAGGTTGAATCATCCGAGAGTGGCGGCGGGTTTCGCCCTGTCTCCGCTCCAGTGGTGGAGATGGCACGGGCCTGATAACGTGAGAACACGATGAATGTACTCGACACGATCAAGCTGGTGGGTTGTCACTCGTCATCGCTGCCTCCGTTCACGCTTTGCCCACCCACGGACGCGATGAAGGTCTGTCCGTCGTCGGTGACGGGAAGAGCGGCCTCCTGATCATCGAGACGAGCGCCTATCGCTACGCCTTTCGCACGAAGGACAACGTGCTCGTGGAAGCCACCACCAGGCGATCTCCGACGAACCTGGTCGCCACGGTCAAGGGAGCGGGAGGACACTGGATCTACGTCACGGGACGGGGGACCAGGGCACACCCGAAGAAGCTGCACCGGCAGGGAGAGGTGCGCGGCGAGGCTTCCCACCGAATCCGCGAGGTGACCGGTGACCGGGCACTCATCGAGTTCCGGAGCGTCGTGCACGATCTCGAGATCGTGGAGGAGTTCGCCTTCTCGGCCGATTCGCCGGTCGTTCGCCGGGAATACCGCGTGCGGGCTCTGAACGAGATCCCGGACCTCACCCTGCTCTCCTGGCAGGTCAAGCTCGGCAAGAGCGGGGCCGAACAGATCCCCTACGATACGTTTCTCTGGGGAAGTGGCGCGCGCTGTATCGTCCGCAACGAGCAGCGGCTCGCGACGGTGGACGAGATCGACGATCCGAGCGTGGCAGTTGCTGCCGAGTCCGCCTGGACGGCGACGTACTGGCTCGATCCAGGACAGATGCGGGAGCAGTTCATCGCCACGTTGAGCACCACTACCGAGGAGACCTGGATCCTGGCGTTCCCCGAGCGGGATCGAGTGCCCTGGTACTTCTTCGGCGATCGAGGAAGGAAGGCCAACTACTCGACGTGGCTCGGCTTCAGGGTGTTCGGCGACAACGTCTACTCACGCGCGATGCCCGTATCTTGCGTCGAGAAGGGAAGGTCCTGGTCGAATACGTGCTGGCAGATCCTCGCGCCGGCGAAGAACCGGCGCGAAGTCGTCGCCGGCTACCGGGAGGCGGTCGGAGACTGATCATCCCGCAGCCCGGCGAGAGGTCCTCGGGCAACTGGATCGGTGGCCGTTCGTGGCGTGGCTTCAGCGCTCCTCGCCAGCCTCCATCGTGATCGGAGCCAAAGCCCTCGACCAACAGGAAACCGCCCGGCCGGACCGCGGCCTCGAGCCGGTCGAGGATGCGGATGGCGGAGTTGTAGTAGATGTTGGTCACGAGATCCCAGCGCCCGTCACCGAGGTCGTGCTCGTACATGTCCGCCTGGATCGTCTCGAGCTGTACTCCGTGCTTCTCCGCGGCTGCCCGGGTCTTCTCCAGGGCGACCGTCGAGATGTCCAGGCCGGTCACGGCCAGTCCCTCCTTCGCGATCGGCACCGCGTTGCGCCCATCGCCACAGGCGATCACCAGGGCGGAGGTTCCCTTCTCGAGCTTCTTCTCTCGAAGCAGCCGCTGCACGTAGTAAACGGGAAAGGTAGCCTCGCCGTGGATCTGCGTGGACTCCACGCGACGGAAGACCCGATCCCACTGTTCCGCACTCGATTGAGCACCACGCGGCAGCGCCCCGGGGAGTGTGAGCAACAGCAGCGCGCCGACGAGCAGGGGCCGACGCACGAGAGTTCTGACCGAACGCTGGAACATGGTGAGCACTCCTCGAGAGCCTGGGCACCACGAAGTCTGCCGAGCACGGTCGGCGCGGGTCAGACCGGCTGATCCTACCAGGGCCTCGGGGTGGACTGTCCGATACCGGGCCGGGGCCATCTCCACCACTTCCCGAAGCTCGATCAGGAAGGACCGGGCGTGGTCCGGATCACCAGTAGTCGATACGCCTCTTCGATATCGAGAAGAGCAAGTGGTCGAGGCGCCGGTACTCGTCCCAGGCCGGACCGGTGAGCGGAGGCTGGCCCGGAGCGAGGAGGTCGTTCGTCTCGAACGGATCGAGCTGGAGGTCGTAATACTCATCCCGAAGGGGCCCGAGCGGCTTCCGGATCAGCTTGAAACGCTCTCCCCGCATCATATTGCGCCAGTGCTTCAGCCTGCCGGTGCCGTTCGGGTTGAACATCTCGGCGTAGACCCAGGTGCGGATGCTCGGCGTCGTTGGATCGGCGAGATAGGGCGCCAGGCTGACCGAGTCCCCGGGGACGAGACCGGGGGTAATGCTCACCCCGGCCAGGTCCAGCACCGTCGCGAACAGGTCGGAGGTGTTCACCAGCGCCGTGCACTCCACCCCGCCGTGCGGGGCAGCCGGGCCCCTGAAGATCAGCGGCACCCCGAGGGCTCCCTCGTACATGGTCAGCTTGGCGTGCTCGGGCAAGAACGGCGGGAGGCATACTTCCCGGGGCGTCCCGTTGTCGCCGACGAAGATCACATTGCAGGGCTCCTGACACATGCGCCCCGATTCATGCAACCATCCGCTCATGGCTCAGCAGGGAAACGGCGTGTCGGGCTCGCTCCCTGGTCGGTGTCGATCGCGGCCCCCGTCAAAGCGTTGCATACCTTATGACGCACCCCCTCATCGTGAATGAACGGCATTCGGCCAATGCCGCCACTCCACGCACCTATGTCAGGAGCCCTGCATTGGTATTCGCCAGCTGCGCCCCGATCCCCGTCAGGAGCCGCCCGATCTCGGTGTCCACCGCCTCGATGGTCGCCTCGTAGAACGGACGAGGTTCCTCTCGGGGGTCGACCGGCGGCAGCGCCCTGGTGTGCAGCGAGGGTGGCGGCTCGTGGAAGGGGTCGTGCGGTGCCGAGAACGAGACGTAGCAAAACCACGGCTCGGGTGCCTGCGTGATCCAGGCGAGAGCCTCGTCGACGTTGTCGGTGGTCGCGTAGGTCGTGCAGATCGACTCGGTCCCGTTGTCGACCTTCGGCCAGGAGTAGAAGTGGTTCCCGTTGTTGAAGTTCCCCAACGTACCGACGAAGTGCGAGTAGCCCGAGAGGTTCGGATGGTCCGGGCCCCCTCCGGCCTGGTTTCCCAGGTGCCACTTGCCGATCGCCGCACAGGCGTAACCGTACGGCTGCGGCGCGAGGATCTCCGGAAGGATGAGCTCGTCGAGAGAAAGATCGGGAGCGTGCTCGGTGATGATCATCCCCAGGCCGGTGCGCAGGGAGTAGCGGCCCGTCTGGATCGTCGCCCGCGTCGGTGAGCACATCGGATTCGAACAGCAGTTGCGGAAGTACACGCCTTGCTGAGCCAGCGAATCGATGTTCGGCGTGGGCGGCGTCTGTACGCCCTCGCCGTAGAAGCCCAGCATGTCCACCCCGAGGTCGTCGGCGACCATCAGGAGCACGTTCTCTCCCGCGCTGCGTTCCTGGAAAGCGCTCCCGCGATTCCCGACGGCGAGCAGGGACAGGAAAAGGGCGACGTGGAAGAGCGCGAACTCACTGCTCCACCGCCGCTCCACACGAATATTGGGAGTCGTAGGCATGAGATTCAGGGCTGGAACTCGAATCGGGATCCGGTCTCCGATCATCCTAACAAACCACGCCCTGGGGGGTATCTCCGCCACGACTTGTTGGCGAGCACTCGTAGCCCCTGCCCAGAACGACTTTTGCCTGATCGAAACCGCTCGGCGAATGAAGGCTGTCGAGCAGACAAAGGAGAGGGGGAATCACCCACGTCGCGTGCCCCAATCGGGGATTCGGTCACCACGGCAAGGCCCGGGAGGGCGACATCGTCCGGCGCGGCGACTCCAAGCAGAAGTTGGGGGAGACGTCGGCAGCCTCGCTGCACGATCTGGTGCAGGACCTTCTTCGAGCCACGACGGAGGTCCTTACAAACAGCTCTGAAACTCGATGAATCTGCTCGGCCGAACCCTCGCTGTCAGTGACGGAGGGCCAGCAAGTCCCGGCTCCGGCCCTTGAAGAAGTCACCAGTTCCCGCCGTCATTTCATGGAAGCCGGAAGGATCGAGGGTGTTCTCATCCCGGAAGCACCCGGGCTCGGGGGTGGTCACACCGCAGTCCCGCTCTCCCGCCGCGACCCCGCGTGGCTAATTCGGTGGGCGGGTGTCCGTCCTTGGCGACGTAGCCGTCGTGGGGGTCCTTGAAAACGATGACACTGGCACCAATTCGGGTTCAGTGATCCTCTCCAGGTTCCTTCGAAGGCCCGGGCTTCTGGGCCAGCACGCGCACCACCGGGGCCGGCTTGCCTCCCGCCCAGTCGCTCTCGAACAGGCCGTCCTGGTACTCGAGGATGCGCCAACCCTTCAGCTCGTCGAGCAGCTGATTGGGGCGGTAGCGGCTCCAGACGGGAGGGCCTCCATCGTGATCGGAGCCAAAGCCCTCGACCAGCAGGAAACCGCCCGGCCGGACCGCGGCCTCGAACCGGTCGAGGATGCGGATGGCGGAGTTGTAGTAGATGTTGGTCACGAGATCCCAGCGCCCGTCACCGAGGTCGTGCTCGTACATGTCCGCCTGGATCGTCTCGAGCTGTACTCCGTGCTTCTCCGCGGCTGCCCGGGTCTTCTCCAGGGCGACCGTCGAGATGTCCAGGCCGGTCACGGCCAGTCCCTCCTTCGCGATCGGCACCGCGTTGCGCCCATCGCCACAGGCGATCACCAGGGCGGAGGTTCCCTTCTCGAGCTTCTTCTCTCGAAGCAGCCGCTGCACGTAGTAAACGGGAAAGGTAGCCTCGCCGTGGATCTGCGTGGACTCCACGCGACGGAAGACCCGATCCCACTGTTCCGCACTCGATTGAGCACCACGCGGCAGCGCCCCGGGGAGTGTGAGCAACAGCAGCGCGCCGACGAGCAGGGGCCGACGCACGAGAGTTCTGACCGAACGCTGGAACATGGTGAGCACTCCTCGAAGGTTCGAGATTCGCAAGCGCCTACCGAACACGGTCGACGCACCCTGTGCCGGGTGATCTTACCGGATACCGAGCCTGGGCAGTCTTCAGCACCTCGGAAGACTCGATCAGGATGGAGTGGCCCCGCCGGGCGAGCGGTTGTGGCGGCCGCTTCAGAAGCCTATCCTCCCCATCCGTTCATTTGACAGTCCGTGCTGCGCGAAGTCGCCGCCGTCGGGCTCGCCTTCGTCTGGAATGGATGAGCGCTCGACGAGCGCAGAGACCCCAACATGGAACAGCACGGATTGGGCGTGATCGGAAGCTCGCGCAAGGAAAACGAACACCGCTTCCCCATCCACCCCGACCACCTGCGCACTATCGACCCCACGCTCCGTCGGCGTCTGGTCTTCGAGCGCGGCTACGGCAAGCCCTTCGGCGTGCCGGACGAGGAGCTCACGGCAGCCGGGTGCACGCTGGGAGGCCGGGAGGAGATCCTGGCCACCGCCGGAGTCGTGCTGTTGCCCAAGCCCCTGCCAGCGGACCTCCGCGAGGTGCGCGAGGGCGGCGTCCTCTGGGGCTGGCCGCACTGCGTGCAGCAGGGCGAGATGACCCAGGTCGCCATCGATCGACGCCTGACCCTGCTCGCCTGGGAGGACATGTTCCTGTGGAAGCGCGGTGGCGTGCGTGACATGCACGTCTTCTACCGCAACAACGAGATGGCCGGCTACGCCGGCGTGATTCACGCCCTCGGCCTGGCCGGCCTCGACGGTTACTACGGTGCTCCCTCGAAGGCCGCCGTGCTGAGCTTCGGCTCGGTCAGCCGGGGCGCCATCGCGGCCCTGCGCGGCCGCGGCTTCGAGGACATCACGGTCTACACCCAGCGTCCTCCCTGCGACGTGCACAACCAGGTGCTGGGCTGCCGTTACCTGCAGATGGCAGCCGATGGCGAGGGCGTCCAGGTCCTCGGGGAGGACGGCTCCAGCCGGCGCCTGGCCGACGACCTCGTCGGGAGGAACGTGATCGTCAACGGCATCCTGCAGGACACCGAGCGCCCGCTGATGTTCCTGGACGAGGCGGATCTCTGCCGCATGAAGCCCGGGGCGCTGATCATCGACATCAGCTGCGACGAGGGTATGGGCTTTCCCTTCGCGCGTCCCACCAGCTTCGAGCAACCCACGTTCGCGGTGGGTGACCTGACCTACTACGCCGTGGACCACTCGCCCAGCCACCTGTGGCGTAGCGCCTCCTGGGAACTGTCCAGGGCCGTCCTGCCCTACCTCGAGACCGTGCTCGGTGGACCCGAGGCCTGGGCGCGCGACGAGACGATCGAGCGCGCGATCCCGATCCGCGAGGGGCGGGTGCTCAACGAGCGCATCCTCAGCTTCCAGGGCCGGGAGCTCGAGTATCCCCACCACCTCCGGGCCTGAAGCGGCGCCGCGAACCCTGGGGATCGCCGAGACGGTCCCCGTAACCAGCCGCCGCTGGGGGGCCTATGGGATTCAGCTGATGCGTCTCCCCATCCTCTCGCTCCTGGCCGCCATCGTCACCGCGCTGATCCTCACGATCGTCTGGCCGTTCTCGTGTTTCCCTGGTGACGATCGGGTGGCGACCACGGGAGACCTGGGGTCGCTGCGCGTCGCGGGGCCTTCTCCCGCCCCGTCAGCCACCGAGGATGTCTCGCCCGCACCGGAGTCGGAGTGTCGGGCCGCGAAGCTGGCGACCGAAGGCTCCGATTCGGGGCGGGTCGACGCGAACGAGCCGACCACGATCGACGTGCGGGGGACGATCGTCGTCGTGGACGCCGAGGGGGTCGAGTACACCGAGACGTGCGGATCGATGGTTCCGTTCTTCTACGAGGGCTCGCACGGAACGGGTGGTGACCCGGTGGACGTCGGCGCGGGTCGCTTCGAGCTCGAGATGCTCCCTGGCCAACGCTTGCGTTTCGACCAGTTGATGCTCGACGAGCGAGCGGCGTTCCTCGAACCGGATGACGTGCTCGACGTGAAGCCGGGAGAGGACCTCGAGCTCCACGCGCGCCGGCCGAATACACCGGTGCTGCGGGTCGTGGACATCTCTTCCGGCGGCCTTCTCTCCCCGGTCGAGATCGTGCGCTGTTCGGATTGGACGGTGGGTGCCAACGATCATCCGGGCAGCTACGCGCCGGTCGCGCCGCAGTGGGTAGAGGTTCCTCCGGAGGGGTTCGTCGAGCACATCGTGGTTCTGAAGAGGGCTTGGTGACCCACTCGGCCCGACCGGTCTTTCACCCCGGCCGCCCCTTCATCCGATCGCCTCGCCACCTCGCGAGCCCAGTAGCGGCAGCGCGGTGAAGAGCACCAGCACCGAAACGACGCCGATCCCGAAGATCGAGGCGCCCGCGTGCCAGGCGTCGAGGCTCGACGCCAACGGGAACTGTTCGAACAGGAGGAACGTGAAGTGCATCGCCACGAAGGCCAGCAGACCGATCCGGGTCAACGCGTACAGGCCCAGGAGGTAGACCAGGGTGTTGGTCAAGAGCTCCGGCGACCAGCCGAAGACCACGAAGATCAAGCACTCGCCGATCGCCCAGGTGGCGAGCAAGGCGGCCCACTCGCTGCGGAGCAGGAAGCGGAGGACGGTCAGGCTGGCCAGGAGCTGCAGGCCGAGGAGGATCGAGTCGTCGACGAGGTCGAGCGCACCGGCGAACCACTCCAGCGGGCGGGAGCCGGAGAGCAGGAGGTTGACCGGCAGGACCTCGGCGGCGTCCCCGCGAAGCAGGTTCACGATCGCGACCAGGAGCGGTGCCAGGATTCCCAGGCTCGTGCCCAGGAGCAGGTGGCTGCGCACCAGCCGCGCGCGCCACTCGCCGCGCAGGAATCGACTCCAGGAGACCAGCACCCAGGGCCTCTCCCGCTGCAGGCTCGGCTCGACCGCCTGGTAGAGGACCCAGAGCAGGGAGCCGATGCCCAGCCCGAGGAGCAGACCCTGGACGACGGTGAAGAAGGCGAGGGCCGGCTCGGGAGGGATCTCCGCGGCCAGGAGCCAGCTGGCGGAAGCCGCCACGGCGCAGAAGAACGCCAGGCGAACCGAGCTCCGGGGATCTCCCAGCCCAGCCCGGAAGTGGCGCAGCGCGCGCGGGAGGAGGAACGCCAGGAGCCCGGCCAGGAGAACCCCGTTGAACAGGAGGAAGGTGGGGGAGAGGCCACCCTCCGCGGGCGGTCCCTCCGCGGGACGGAGCACGGCGAACGCGACCACCTCGCCGCCGGAGATCCCCATCTCGACCCGTCGTGACGAGCCCCGGTCGCGCCAGGCGACGCTCCGCTCGGCCACGCCGGGGGGGCCCGGAGGGATCGCCTCGAGGTCCCCGAAGTCCAGGCCCGCCAGGGCGAACACCCGTACCCAGTCCACGACCGATCCGTCGGAGCCGGGCCATTCTCCGACCCTCCGCCGCGTCTCGAAGGCGATCAGCTCCAGCTCCTCACTCACCACCAGCGTGGTCATCCCCGCTCCGTCGCGGGGAGGATCGAGGAGCTGCGTGCGCCCACCCAGGTGGAAGTGCGTATAGGCGCGCTCGGGGGTCAGCGGAGTCGGGGACTCGCGGTACCAGAAGCTCCGGCGGTGCGCGGAGGATGCCGGGTCACCGTCCAGGACGAACCCCGGCCGCCAGTGGAAACCCGTCACGTCCTCGTGGCGCCAGGCGCGGAACGGAGCCGAGCCGACCTCGGGAAAGCCGAGGTCCGCCGCGAGCTCCACCACCCGCTCGGCGGTCAGATCGGGATCTTGCCGCGGCAGGCGATCGACGCCGCCGAGCCCGGTGAGCAGCACGAGGAGCGCGATCGAGGCGAAGAAGACCGCGCCGGTGATCCCGGCCTGTCGCGGGGTCAAGAGGAAGCGCGACGAGGAGCCGGCGATCACCTCCGCCGTGGGCGGGTCCCCCAGCGACATCACCGCCTCGAGCGGATCGCTCTGGGCCAGCGCGCGCCGCAGCTCCGCCGAGGTGGGGCGCTCCTCGGGGCGCGGTGCGAGGCAGCGCTTGACGAGGTGCTCGAGCAGGACGTCCACCTCGGGCACCAGGAGGGAAGGCGCCGGCGGCAGCTCGCCTCGCTCCGCGGCGACGGTGATCTCCTCGGCCGACTGGAAGGCGCGCCGGTTCGTCATCGCCTCGAAGAGCACCAGCCCCAGGGCGTACACGTCGCTCTTCTCGGAGGGCGATGCTCCGGCGAGCAGCTCGGGCGCCATGTAGCTGCGCGTCCCGGAAGGAGAGTCCGACTCGGTGACCTCCGCGCTGGCCGCCGCCAGGCCGAAGTCGGAGACGCGGGCGGCGCCGTCCTGGCCGAACAGGATGTTGGCCGGCTTCAGGTCGCGGTGCAGCAGGCCGGCGCTGTGGATCGCGTGGATCGCGTCGACCAGCTCGGTCGCGAGTAGACGGGCGGCGTCCGGCTCGAAGCGGCCCTCCCGGCGCAACCGCCGCGCCAGGTCGTGGCCGGGCACGAACTCCATGGAGAGGAAGAACTCACCCTCCACCTCGCTCGCGTCGTGCACACGACAGACGTTCGGGTGGGTGATCCGCCGCGCCAAGCTGGTCTCGCCCAGGAGACGCTCGATCCAGGCGCGGTCGCGGGCCGCGCCGCCGGGCCGGATGAACTTGAGGGCCACGTCCTCGTCGAGCATCTCGTCGTGGGCCTTCCAGACCTCGCCCATGCCCCCCGCGCCCAGCCGCTTCAGCATGCGGTAGCGGTCGGCGAAGCGATCTCCCTCCCGGAAGCGGGGCGAGGACAGCTCGGCGAGGTGGCGGGCGAGCTCTGCGCCCTGCGGCGAGTTCGCCACCTCGCTGCCGAGCTCCTGCTCCAGCCGGGCGAGTACCTCGCCGGAGATCTCCGAGGAGAGCTCGACCGGTTCCGAGTCGAGGACCGGGCGCAGGTGGTCGGTGTCCCCGTCGAGGTGGTCGAGCAGCGATTCGACCTCCGCGCGCAACGGGGCGTCGTCGCCGCACTCCGCATCGAGCAGCCCGGGCCACTCCTCCCGGGGTCGGTCGATGATAGAGATGAAGACCCGCCTCGCTCGCTGGAAGAGCTCGCCGTCCGTCATCTCTAGCGCTGCCCCTCGAGCTCACGGCGCAGCCACGCCTTGGCCATCGTCCACTCCGCCTCGACGGTGCGTACCGAGACCCCGAGGCAGTCGGCGACCTCGCTCACCCTCAACCCGGAGAAGAAGCGCAGCTCGACGATCCGGTGCTGGCGATCGTCGAGGCGGGCCAGCCTGCTGAGCGCCCGGTCCAGGTCGAGCAGGTCGGCGCCGCTCCTGAACTCGGCGGCCATCCCCTCGTGCACGCTGATCCGCTCCGCGCCGCCGCCGCGCTTCAGGCTCTGGCGGGAGCGGGCGTGGTCGACGAGGATGCGCCGCATCAGCGTCGCGCCGACGGCGAAGAACTGCGCCCGGTTCTGCCAGGCGGCGTGGTCCTCCTGGACCAGTTTCATCCAGGCGTCGTGCACCAGGGCGGTGGGCTGCAGCGTGTGGTCCGCTCGCTCGCGCTGGAAGACGCGCGCCGCGACACCGCGCAGCCGCTCGTAGACCAGGGGCAGGAGCGCCTCGTGCGCCGCCTCGTCCCCCTGGCCGAGGTCCTTCAGGAGCCGCGTGAGCTCGGACGGGTCGGACTCGGTCATGGCCGGTACCCGAGATCCTAGCTCGGATCATTCACGAAAGCCTGCTGTGGCCACACCTGCATCACGAATTGCGGCGTTGTCGGGCCGATTACGGTCAGCGACGGTGCATTCGACTTGATCCGCCAGCCGGCCCCGCCCTCAGAGGCAGAAGCCCACCATCATCCCCTGCGACAGGTTGAAGCCGGAGCCACCCGCAGCGGGGTCGCGGTACCAGAACTGGAAGTTCCAGGTCGAGCCGGGGGTGATCGCCCCTTCCGGCTGCGGCGGGGCGGCGAAGTCGAGCGCCCAGGTCGCCTCGCCCGCAGGGCTGATCGGGACGGCGGGAAGGCGGAAGATCTGCCCGTCGACGCAGCGCCTGCCGTCGCCGAAGGGGACCTGGTTCTGGTTCTGGCCGTAGAAGAAGAGGCCGAACTGCCCGGGAGGACAGGAGGAGGCGCGCAGCGTCCAGTCGTTCGCCGAGACGCTCGGTGTGCCCAGCGCGGTGATCGAGCCCGGTGCGCCGGTCGAGTTGTCATTGGCGACGCAGTAGCGCTGCACCTCGCAGGTGCACTCGTCAGGGATGCCGTCGCCATCCCCGTCGAGGCTCGTCCCCTGGGCGAGGTCGCAGAAGTCCGGCACGGCGTTCCCGTTGCAGTCGGGGCCGTCGAAGACGTAGGTGTAGGCGCGGGGAAGGGCGTCGTGGGAGTGGTGACCCGGTGCTCCCACGACGGCGTTGCCCTGCTCGTCGAGGTCGATCCCGAGCCCGTAGCGCGCCCACGCATCGTGCGTTGGATTGAGGAGCTTCGTCGTCTCCGTCCAACCCGAGGGCCCCAGCTCGAAGAGGTAGGCGGCTCCCTTGTCGAGCGCTCCGTCGTAGGGTGCGCCGATGAGCGCCCGCGATCCGACGACGCTGAAGCTGGCGCCGAAGAAGTCCTCGTACTGGGCGTCGCTCGCCTTCAGCTTCTGGACCTGGCTCCACTGACCCCCGACCTTCCGATAGACGTACACCGCGCCGGAGCGGACTGCGACCCTGCTGTCATTCGTATCCCCGACGAAGATCCACTCCCCGGAGATGCGAACGACCATGTAATAGTAGGCGGGCTGGAACGAGGCGATCTCGACGAACCCACCGGGAGCTCTCTCGAAGATGTAGAACTTCCCCTTCGCTCCGATCACGGCCAGGTCTCCCTCGAGGTCGACCGTCGCCCCGAAGTGCAGGTACTGCTGGGGATCGCTGGCCAGCAGGAACTGGCTCTGGGTCCAGGTGGAGCCGACTCGCTCCATGACGAAGACCGCGCCGCCCTTCGAAGCAGCCGTGTCGTTCTCGGAATCACCGAACAGGGCGGTGTCTCCGCACAGTGCGATGGGATAGCCGATGGCGGCGGCCTGGGGGATCTCCAGCTTGGCGGTTTCGATCCAGCTCATGCCCTGTCTCTCGAAGAGGTAGACCGCGTGGGCAAACTGGGCACCGACCATGAGGGTGTCGCCCTCGAGCGCGATCGACGATCCGAATCTCCCGTTGCCGGGCGCATCGGAGGCGAGGATCCCCGCCGTCTGCACCCATTGACCGCCGACGAGATCGAAGGCGAAGATCTTCCCGCAGTCCAATTCCTCCGGCGCTCCGACGACGAGCCGGGTTCCCTCGATGGCTGCGGCGGAACCGAAGAAGTCACCAGATTCACTCGTGTCCGAAGCGATCTCCTGCCAGTCGCATTGCGCGGCGGCGGGGGGAGAGAGCAGCGAGGTGACGGCGGCCAGAGGCAGAACGAGGCGAAGGAGTCCCATGACGAGGAGTCCGTTCAGAGATCGAAGGAGCGCGAGCGGGTGACCCCCCAGTATAGGTCCGTGTGCCTCATCCGGGCCGACCCGTTCGAGATCCGAGACGCCGGGGCAGCCGACGCCCTTCCCGCCGCCGAGCCAGCGTGGCCTCCACGCCCTCGACCCGCGCCGCCCTGACCTCGCGGCGGAGAGAAGACGCCCAGTCCCCGCCGACGCCTCCACCGCTCGACAGCCGCGGCCCGCCCGCCACGAAGCAATCCACCACTCTCACCGGCGGGCGAGAGTGGTGGGCGTGGTAGAACGCTTCTGCTTCGCTTCCTCAGTCGATGACCACCACGACCAGCCCCGCGCTGACCGTGTTGGTCTCCTCGGTATACACCCCGAGGGCGCCGAAGTTGAAGATCACCCCGCCGGTCGCCAGCTTCAGCCCCAGCGCGTCGGTGAAGTCGCTGAACTCCAGGTGGATCTGGGTCTGGCCGTTGTCGCGGTCGAAGATGCTGAAGAGGGTGAAGCCCTCGGCCGAGACGACGGTTGGCACCGGGTCCTTCGGCAGCGGCGTCGCTCCGACGAACCCCTTGTCGATGACCGCGGTCTCGAAGAGACCCGGGGTGCCGCTCCAGGCGAGCTGGACCTGGTCCGCGCCGACCGTGGGGGTGAGGGTCAGTCCGCCCCAGCGATCGCGGATGTGCATCAGCGAAGGGCTCAGGTCGCGGTTGACCAGGGAGCTGGCCGTGAAGTCCTCCTGGTCGTCGTCGACCGCGGTGAAGAAGCCGCGCGCGATCACTGCCGAGCCGGCTTCGATGCCCAGGCCGTTGCCCAGCCCTCCGACCGCGGCGACCAGGGCGTCGGGGTCGGTCGGAGTGGTTCCGCCGTCGCTCCAGGTGAACCGGTCGTGGTACCGCAGACCGACGCGGGTGACATCGATGGTGAGCTGCTCGCTGGCGACGGGGCCGACCGCGTAGCCCAGCACCGGGGTGGGCTCCATCCGGATCACGCTGTCCTGCTCGTCGGCGAGCATCGTCGTGCCGGACAGGGTGCCGAAGACGCGCACCAGCTGGCCGATGTTCAGGTCGTCCGTATCGAAGGACTGGATCACGCCGCGGCGCACGACGCCCGTATCCTGGAAGCTCGCCGCGACGGTGAACTCGGCGTTGAAGAGCCAGGAGTCGTGATCGGCGTCGAGGCTGTGCCCCAGCACGACAAGCTGCGGATCGGCCCCGGCACCGCCGGTGCGGCCGATGATGTACCCCTCGACGATGTCGGTGCCGCCGCCGAAGGTCCCCGTGCCGGCTTCGACGTAGCTCGCGTCGATCCGGGCTTGCAGCGGATCGATCGCGCCGTAGCACTGCAGCCAGGTGCCCGCGTCCAGCGCCGCCAGCGCCGCCAGCCCGGTCGCGCCGAGCGAGCCGGCGCCGTCGACCTGGTACACCGTCTCCGCGTCGACTTCCACCGTCACCGTCGCGAGGAACTGCCCGCCGAGCCCCCGCAGGTCGCAGACGAAGGAGCCGGCGGCCTGGTCCACGCTGACCAGCGTGGCGGGCAGGAAGAGGTCCTTCGGATCGGCGGGATCGACGCGCATCACGAAGGAGGGCTCCATGGTGACCGCGTTCGCGCCCGCGTCGACCGCCACCGTCTGGTCGAGGTCGAAGTCGAGCTCCATGATCCGGTGCCGGTTCGCGGAGGCGACCAGCATGTTGCCGACGTCGATCGGGAAGGTGAGCTCGCCGGTGATCACCAGGCCGTCGCTGTCCAGGATCGTCGCCGGGTCACTCTCCCCGACCAGGTAGCAGCTGGCGTCGGTGAAGTCGATGGTCACCGTCGCCGCGGTGTAGCTCCCGACCGGAACGTCGAGGATGTTCAGCACCTGGCTGGTCTCGGTCAGGGTGGTCAGGTCGACGTCGACCGGCGCCGGGAGCACGGCCACGACGGCGCCATTGGCCCGGGTCAGCCGGATGGCCGAGATCTCGAGCTCGAAGGAGGAGAGCTCGTCGGAGGCGGCGTCGGTGATGGCGACGGTGAGGGAGCCCTGGCTCTCGCCGCCGCCTCCTCCGGGGCCTCCTCCGGAGCCGGCGCCGCTGCAGCTGAAGAGGAGGGAGGTGGCGAGGAGAAGAGAGGCTACGGTGGTCGTCTGGATGTTCTTCATGGGTTCGGGAGTCCTCCGTTCGGGTTTACCGGCCACGCGGAGGGGAGATTTCGAACCCGCAGACTTCTTCTGTTTTCTTGCGCCTTTCCTCCCTTTCTCGCCACCTTCGCGCCTTTGCGTGAGAATTCGGTGGCCCGAGCCGCGCCGCCCTCAGTACTGCATCAAAGTACCATCCCGTCTCCCCTTCCTCACCGCGAAGGAGAACGCCTTCAGACTGACCGGCAGCAGGACCGCCCCCATGACCCCCAGCACCATCACCGGCTCGGCCACCTCCGTCAGCGAGTACCCCTCGAGCAGGGTCAAGCGAAGAGCGTCGAGGGAGTGAGTGATCGGGAAGAGGGCCGCGATCTTCTGCAGCCAGAGGGGCATCACCTCGACCGGGAAGTACGCTCCCCCCAGGACGACCCCCACGCTGCTGAAGAGGAAGGTCACCGGATCGCCCCGCTTGAACAGGATGATCGCAGCGGCGGAGAGGATCCCGAAGCCGATGAAGGTCAGGATGGACAGCAGGAAGACGACGAGGGAAGCGGAAAGGTCCGCCCGGCCGAGGTCCAGGCCGAAGGCCAGCGCGGCCACGGCGATGATCAGCACCAGGTGGATGGTCGTCGAGATAAGGCCGTAGAACGACGACAGCAAGACGATCGCCGTCGGCCGCGTCTGCGAGCCCAGCATCGTCTCCAGGCAGCCCGTCACCTGGGCGACGTAGACTGAATCGGCGAACCACCGCAGCGAGAGCTGGAGGTAGCGGTGGAACGCGAGCCCGATCAGGACGAACGAGAAGTAGTCCCCGCCGTACTTCGCCAGCCCGCCCGTCCCGTCGGTGGCCATCAGCTTGCTGAGGAAGTAGAAGAAGAACAGCGGGGCGAGCGAGTTGATCGACTTCAGCAGGAAGTTGAACTTGTAGCTCGCATCGATCTGGTAATCGCGAACGATGAACGCCCAGGCCTTGGCCGCGGTCGCCTGGACCAGGGCCCGGCCGCCGGTCTGCCGGGCGACGGGTTCCTCGAGATAGGTGGCGATGCCCCTAGAGGTTTCCATGGACCTCCTCTCGTCCGGCCAGGCACTCCCGGTAGTACACGGGCAGGTCGATATCGCGTCGGGCCAGGTCGTCGAGATCGTCGTGGGCCTGGATGCGCCCGCCGTCGATCACCAGCACCCGGTCGCAGAGCCGCGAGGTTTCCTCGAAGCGGTGCGTGGCGATGAGGAGAGTCCGGTTCAGGTCGGCGTGGATCCGGTTCAGGATCAACTCGATCAGCTCGTCGCACGCCACCGGATCGAGCGTCCTCGTCGGCTCGTCGAGAATCAGCACGTCGGGATCGGCCAGCAAGCCCCGCGCCATCGCGAGGCGCTGCTTCATCCCGGACGAGTAGCTGGAGAACGGCTTGTTCACGAACGACTCCAGCCCGACGAGCTCGATGAGCTCCTCGATCCGCTGCTCGAGGAGTCTGCCCGACAGGTTGTCGATGGCGCCGAAGAACCGGAGGTTCTGGAGGCCCGTCAGTCGCCAGAAGAAGCTGCGCTCCTCGTTCATGACCAGGCCGACCGTCCGGCGCGCCGCGGTGTTGTGGCGCTCCGTGGAGAGACCGTTCACCGTGATCTCGCCCTCCGAGGGCAGCAGCAGCCCACCGATCAGCTTGAGCAGCGTGGTCTTGCCGGCGCCGTTGGGGCCGAGCAGCGCGACGCGGGCACCGCGAGGGAACGCCAGATCGACGTCCTTCAGTGCCGCCACCCGCCGCCTCCTGGTGAGAGGGTGCAGCAGCGCTTCCTGGATCGGCCGGGCGACCGGAAAGTACATGGAGACGTTGCTGACGGAGATCATGGTCACCTCAGGCCACCTTCTGCCGCTCTTCGTCGGGCCCGGCACCCTGGTCCTCGTTGCCGCCCGCCTCGTCGAGGAGGGCGCTCAGGCAGCGAGCCGTCTCGCCCACGAACTCGGTGATACGCGTCAGGTGATCGCCCGGGACCTCGTGGCTCTCCACGCCTCC
Organism: uncultured Planctomycetaceae bacterium; assembly: GCA_964496575.1. Classification (GTDB taxonomy): domain Bacteria; phylum Planctomycetota; class UBA1135; order UBA1135; genus CAZCAC01. The sequence continues at coordinate 17,159 of CAZCAC010000076.1, forward strand.
GAGGGCGTAACCCAGCCAGCCCTGCGACGGATCTTGCGCGTACTGCTGCTCGTTGAGGAGCAGCGTCAGCTTGCCCGAGTAGACCCGCGGCCGGTAGCGGAACATCATCGCCGCGTAGTTGCGCTCGATGCGCCCGATCCGGTTCTGCGTCCGCTCCTCCTGGTTGATCGGCAGGTGCAGGCGTCGCTTCCGATCGAAGAGCTCCTTCAGGTGACGCAAACCCTGCTTTCGATTGCGCTGGAAGATCGCGCGCACGTTGCCCGCGATCGAACGGAGCTTCCCGCGCAGATGGTAGGCCCGGAACAAGAGCGCCCTGAGCGGGGAAGGGCGGATCGTATCGAGCAGGACCAGGAGGTCCACCTTCTCGCCCAGCTCCTCGAGCTGCCTGGCCATCTCGAAGGCGACCACTCCACCGACGCACTCGCCGCCGAGGATGTAGGGCCCCTTCGGCTGGTAGGTGCGCATCTCGGCCACGTAGTCCCGGGCCATCTCCACCGCGCTCTGGTGTGGCTTCTCCCGACCGTCGAGACCGCGGGCGCGGAATCCGAAGACCGGCTGGTCCGAGCCCAGGTGGGGGACGAGGTTGGCCATGTAGCCGAGGAAGGCGTCCTCCCCGGAGTAGGTGCCCGAGACCAGGAACAGCGGCGGGCGAGAGCCCCTGGGCTGGATCGGGACGAGCGAGGCCCACCGCGGCGGGGTGGCGTGGTACTCGTACGACCCGGTCTCGGCGGCGTAGGCCAGCTTGCTCGCCATGCCGGCCACGTTGAAGTCGTCGAAGATGCTGCGCAGCGGCAGCTCGATCTCGAAGGCCCCCCGAATGCGATCGGCCAGCCGCGCCGCCAGGAGCGAGTGTCCGCCCAGATCGAAGAAGTCGTCGTAGATCCCCACCTCGTCCATTCCGAGCACGTCGCTCCAGATCGCGACCAGCTGGCTCTCGACCGCCGTGCGCGGCCTGGCCACCGGGCGCCTCCACCCGGTTCTCTTCTTGTCGGGCGCGGGCAGGGCGAGCCGGTCGATCTTGCCGTTCGGGGTCAGGGGGAACCGGTCGAGGAGGACCAGCACCGAGGGGATCATGTACTCGGGCAGGGATCGCTTCAGCAGCGTCCGCAGGTCGCCCAGCGTCGGGGACCGGCCCTCCGCGGGGATGACGTACGCGACCAGGCTCCGGTGACCGGACTCGTCCTCGCGCGCCGTGACGACGTTCTTGCCGATGTCCGGCGAGGCAGCCAGCGCCGTCTCGATCTCCCCGAGGTCGATCCGGAAGCCCCGGATCTTGACCTGGTTGTCCATCCGGTCGAGGCACTCGATTCGACCGTCGCGCAGCCAGCGCGCGAGATCTCCCGTCCGGTGGATCCTCGCCCCCCGCGCCTCGTCGAAGGGATGAGGCACGAACTTCTCCGCCGACAGCTCGGGTCGGTCGAGATACCCTCGAGCCAGACCGTGGCCGCCGATGTACAGCTCGCCCGGAACACCCACCGGAACCGGCTGGAGCTGGGCGTCGAGCAGGTAGATCTCGGTGTTGGCGATCGGCCGGCCGATGGAGATCGGGCCCTTGGGCTCCACCTTCCAGATCGTCGACCAGATGGTCGTCTCGGTCGGCCCGTACATGTTCCACAGCGTCTCGCAGCGCGGCAGCAGCTCGTCGGCGAGGTCTCGCGACAGCGCTTCCCCGCCGCAGAGGATCTTCAGCCCCTCCGTGCCCTGCCAGCCGGAATCGAGCAGCAGGCGCCAGGTCGCCGGCGTGGCCTGCATCACCGTCGCTCCCGACGACTCGATCAGCTCGATCAGCTGCCGGCCGTCGTAGGCGGTCTCGCGATCGCAGATCACCACGCGCGCTCCGCTGACGAGGGGCAGGTAGAGCTCCAGCGCGGCGATGTCGAAGGAGAGCGTGGTCACCGCCAGCAGGACGTCCTTCGCCTCGAGCCCGGGCTCGAGGCGCATCGACTCGAGGAAGTTGACCAGCGCGCGGTGGGGGACCTGGACTCCTTTCGGCTTGCCGGTCGAGCCCGAGGTGTAGATCACGTAGCAGAGGTCATCGGGACCGGCCAGGGGCGGGAGGTTCTCGTCACTCCCGCGGCGCGCCGAGGCCAGCTTCGCGTCCAGGAGCAGGACCTCCGCCTCGTGAGCCGGCAGGTCACCGGCGAGGTTCTCCTGGGTCACCACGACGGGCACGCCGGCGTCCTCGATCATGAAGGCCAGGCGGTCCCGGGGGAAAGCGGGGTCGAGGGGGACGTAGGCGGCGCCGGACTTCTGGATGCCGAGCAGACCGACGACCATGTCGATCGAGCGCTCCATGAAGATGCCCACCAGGACGCCCGGCCGCGCACCCCGGTCGCGGAGCGCCCGTGCCACGCGGTTGGCGCGCCGGTTCAGCTCGTCCGCGGTGATCCGCTCTTCTCCCATGACCACGGCCGCTTCCCGACCGTGATCCCCGAGGCGAGCCTCGAAGAGCTGGGGGAAGCAGGTCTCCTCTGGGTACGCGGCCTCCGTGTCGTTCCAGCGCACTAGGATCCGGTCCCGCTCCTCCTCGTCGAGCAGCGGCACCCGGGAGAGGGTCTGCGCCGGGTCCTCGAGCAGCGACCGCAGGGCGTTGCGGTAGTGGCGCAGGAAGAGCTCGATCGTCTCGGCCTCGAAGAGGTCCGTGTTGAACTCCACGTAGGCCTTGCGCGTGACCTCGAGGTCGACGAAGAGCGAGAGGTCGAACTGCGCCGCGCCGCGGTCGATCTCGAGGGGGCTCCAGGCGAGGCCCTCGAGCAGCGGCTCCTCGAAGGGAGCGTTGGCCAGGTTGAAGAGGACCTGGACCACCGGCGAGTGGCTCAGGTCGCGCTCGGGCGCCAGCTCCTCGACGAGCTTCTCGAAGGGGAGGTCCTGGTGCGCGTAGGCGGAGAGCGTCGTCTCCCGCACGCGGCGGATGAGCTCGTGGAACGATGGATCCCCGGAGAGATCGGTGCGCATGGCGAGCGTGTTGACGAACGTGCCGGTCATCGTCTCCACCTCGAGTCGCGTGCGACCCGCGATCGGCGAACCGACGACCACGTCGTTCTGGCCCGTGCTGCGCAGCAGCAGGAGCTTGAAGACCGCCAGCAGCGTCATGAAGGGCGTGGCGCCTTCGCGGACGCTGAGGGCCTTCAGCTCCCCCACGAGCTCGGGCGGGAGCTCGATCGACATCAGCGCCCCGCTGTCACCCCGCACGGCCGGGCGCGGCTTGTCCACGGGCAGCTCGAGCACGGTGGCCCCGGCGAGCTGCTTCTTCCAGTACGCGAGCTGCTGCTCGAGGACCTCGCCGCTGAACCAGCGCCGCTGCCAGCCGGCGAAGTCGGCGTACTGGAGCGTCGGTTCGGGCAGCGTCGTGCAGTTCTCCGGTCCGCCGGCGGCGTAGAGCTCGGCGAGCTCGCGGAAGAGGACTCCGAAGGTCCAGAGGTCGGAGACGACGTGGTGCATGCAGAAGAGGACCACGTGATCCTCGTCGTCGAGCCGATAGGCGCTCGCCCGGAACAGTGGACCGTTCGCCAGGTCGAAGGGCCTGCGTATCTCGGCCCTGGCGCGGGTCTTCGCCTCGGCGACCCGATCGGCGGCGGGTGACTCGCGCAGGTCGTGGAGCGAGAGGTCGAAGTCGACCTCGGGCGAGATCCGGGCCAGCGGCAGGCCGTCCTTCGAATGGAAGGTGGTGCGCAGGTTCTCGTGACGCCTGACGATCTCGGCCAGGCACCGCTCAGCGACGCGCCGGTCGAAGGCGCCCGCGAGACGGAACGCGCCCCCCATGTTGTAGGCGGAGCCCTCCGGTTCCAGCTCGTGCAGGAACCACATTCGCTCCTGCGAGAAGGAGAGGGGCAGGTCGCCGTCCCGGGCCACCGGCGTGATCGGCGGCGCTTCGGTCCCGTCGACACCGGCGTCGCGTTCCTTCTCGATCCGCGCCGACAGCTCGGCCAGGGTGGGCGCTTCGAAGATGGCCCGCAGGGGGATCTCGACCCCCACGATGTCGCGCACCCGCGAGGCGACCTGGGTGGCGAGGAGCGAGTGCCCGCCCAGCTCGAAGAAGTTCTGATCGCGGCCGACCCGATCCAGGCCGAGGACCTCGGACCAGATGCCGGCCACCAGCTCCTCCACGGGATTCGCGGGGGCCTCGATCGCCTCCTCCGGCATGAACCAGGACTCGTCGACGGCAGCCACCGCACGGCGGTCGACCTTGCCGCTCGGAGTCAGGGGCAGGGCGTCGATCGGTACGATGGCGGACGGCACCATGTGCCGCGGCAGACGCTCGGCGAGGAACTCGCGGAGCTCGCGCACCGGAGGCGTCGCGCTCTCGGCGGCGACGTAGTGGGCGACGAGCCGGTCGCCCTCCGGCGAGCTCCGGTGCAGCGTGACGACGGCCTCGCGCACGCTCTCGTGCTCGCACAGGACCGCCTCGATCTCACCGGGTTCCACTCGGTATCCGCGGATCTTGACCTGGTGGTCCTCGCGACCCAGGAACTCGATGTCGCCGTCGGCCCGGTAGCGAGCCAGGTCACCCGTCCGGTACACCCGCGCGCCGCTCCGATCGTCGAAGGGGTGGGGCACGAAGCGCTCGGCGGTGAGCTCGGGTTGGTCGAGGTATCCGCGCGCCAGTCCGGCTCCGGCGATGTGAAGCTCGCCGGCCACGCCGATCGGGACGGGCTCGCCGGAGGGATCGAGCAGGTAGAGCTGCGTGTTGGCGACGGGCTTTCCGATCGGGGGCAGCGCCGGCCAGGTGCAGGGCTCTCCGCGGAGCCGGTGAGCCGCGACCACGTGGCTCTCCGTCGGCCCGTACTGATTGACCAGGGAGCAGCCATCGAGCGCCTCGAAGAGCCGGACGATGGCCTGCGTCACGTGGAGCTGCTCGCCAGCGGTGATGATCTCCGCGAGCGCCAGGTCGGCGCGCGGCCGGCAGCGGAGCTCGTCGGCCAGCTGCTGGAGCACCACGAAGGGGACGAAGAGTCGCTCGACGCGCTGGTCCTCGAGGTGGGCCGCCAGCCGCTCGACGTCCTGACGGACCTCCTCCTCGACGAGCACCAGGGTCCCGCCGGTGCACCACGCGGTGAAGATCTCCTGGATGGAGACGTCGAAGGAGAGGGAGGTGAACTGCAGCGTGCGCGCACCTCGGGGCAGCGAGGTCTCCTCGAGCTGCCAGGCGATGAGGTTGGCGATGGCCCGGTGCGGCATGGCGACGCCCTTGGGGCGGCCGGTCGAGCCCGAGGTGTAGATCACGAAGGCGAGATCCTCGGGCCCGGCGGTGCGCGCGAGGTCGCCGCCGTCGGGCGACGCCTCTTCCGGCGCGTCCACGCAGAGCGTCTCGACTCCTTCGAGATCGAAGGAGCGCTCGAGACGGCGCTCGGTGAGCACGAGCTCGGCCCGGGAGTCCCGGAGCATCAGCTCGAGCCTCCCCCGCGGATACGCCGGATCCAGCGGCAGATAGGCCCCGCCCGCCTTGAGGATCGCCAGGAGTGCGATCAGCTGTTCGGGACCGCGGCTCAGGCAGAGACCGACGATCCGATCGGGGCCGACCCCGAGCTTCCGGAGGCGCCGGCCGAGCCGATTGGCTCTTCCGTCGAGCTCCTCGAAGGTCAGCTGCTCGTCGCCGGAGGAGAGCGCCACCGCCCCGGGTGTACGCTTCGCCTGCTCCTCGAAGAGCTCGTGCAGGCAGCGATCGGAAGAGGTGTCGCGAGCGGTGTCGTTCCACCTGGTGAGGATCGACTCCCGCTCCGCCTCGGTCATGAGGGGCAGCTCGGACAGCGCCAGGTCGGGGCCTTCCGCGGCCGCTTCCAGGAGAGTCCGGAAGCTCGTGCACATCCTGGCCACGGTGGAGGAGTCGAAGAGGTCCGTCCGGTACTTCAGGACCCCGGAGAGGACTCCCTGGTACTCGGCCATCTCCAGGCTCAGGTCGTGCTGGTCCTCCTGCTGCAGGATCGTCAGCGGACCGATGCAGAGGCCGCGCGAGCCGATCAGGGGGCGGTCGTCGTCGACGGCGAGGAGGTTCCCCATCCTCGACAGATCACCGGGCTTCTGGAAGACGAAGGAGCTCTGGAAGAGGAGCGAGCGGCTGGGATCGCGGTTCACGCCGAGCCGGTCGATGAGCAGGGCGAAGGGGTAGTCCTGATGCTCGAGACTCGAGCGCACGGCGCTCGCCGTCCTGCCGAGCAGCGTACGGAACGGTGGGTCTCCCGAGAGATCTCCGCGGATGGGCAGCGAATTGACGAAGTACCCCACGGTGCGCCTGAACCGGGAGCCCGTGCGCCCCGCCGCCGGGCACCCGACGATGATGTCCTCCTGGTGGGAGTAGCGGTGGAGCAGGGTCTGGAACGCGGCGAGAAGGAGCGAGTTGAGGGTGGCCTTCTCGCTCTTGACCAGCGCCTCGAGCCGATCCGTCAGCGCGCGGTCGAGCTGGAACGCCAGGCCGGCGCCCCGGGCCTCGTGCGCCGCTGCGCGCGATCCGTCCGCGGGCAGCTCCAGTACGGGCAGGTCGCCGGCCAGCTGCTCGAGCCAGTAGTCCTCCAGGCCCTCCGCCTCGGGGCCGGCGAGCATCTCCTCCTGCCACTGGACGAAGTCGAGGTAGTCGGCCCTCCGGGAGGGCAGCGAGGGGGGCTTTCCTTCGAGGCGGGCGCCGTAGACGGCGGCCACTTCCCTCAGGCAGAGCCAGAGGGACCAGCCGTCGAAGGCGATGTGATGCGCCGACAGGAGCAGCACCGGTCCCTCGCCGGAACGGAGGTAGAGATGTCCGCGACAGAGGAGGTCTCTCTCCAGGTCGAAGGGGCGCCGCGTCTCGGCCCGGAGTCGCCGGTCGAGCTCCTCGTCGCTCCAGGTGGATGCGTCGATCTCGTCGATCGAGAACTCCACGTCGTCGCGGATCCGCTGCACCGGGTTGCCGTTCCGGGTGGAGTAGGAGGTCCGGAAGGCGGGGTGGCGATCGAAGACGAGCCGCAGGGCCTCGTGCAGGATGGCGACGTCGACGTCCCCGCGGAGGCGCGCGGCGCAGACGATGTTGTAGGCCGTGCTGGTCGGGGCGGCCTCGTGGAGGAACCAGAGGGCTTTCTGGCCGGCGGACAGGGGCTGTCCCGGCAGCTCCTCCTGCCCCTGCCCCGGGGCATGGGAATTCCTGGTCGTCATTCACTTCTCCTGTTCCTCACCTCTATCGGCGAGAGCCGGGATGAGCCTTTGCGCGAGTTCCACGACCGGGGAGATCCGCAGCATCGAGCCTCGAGTCGGGTGGAAAATCCTTCCACCCCCTCGCCTGTGCCGGCCGGATGGGAATGATGACCAGGAAGCTGTCTCCGATCTACTCGGAGTCGGTCTCAGCGCGCTGCACGCAGAGAGCAGGCTGGGAGGACATTTGGGATGCGGGCGCAGCCCGCGCTACGGGTGTATTGCCCTGCGATCTCCCGGAGCCCTTGCCGGGATCGGCGTCTGCGAGTCTTCCCAAGATTGCGGTGATTTCCGTTCGCGGGCCTTTACACGAGATCGCATTTGTGCCGGTGCGTAGGGCCGCTGGATGAAGTGGAGGTGCGACGAAGGACGAAGGTGGGATCCGCTGGTACGGCCGCGGCCCAGATCGCTCCGAGCCCGCAACCCGGTGCCCTCGCCCACGCGGCGGGCTCCTGTCCCTCGACTGCAAAAGGACCACTGAGCTCGAATAGGAACAGCAACCTCCTCGGCCGCCCCGGTCGCTCCAACCAGCGTCAGAGAATCTCCGAATCCCGAGGGGAGAACACGCGTTTATAGGACTACTTGCACGTACATCCCCGCGGTTCAGGGTCACACCGTTTGCTTCCCCCGTGAGGTGGGACTGCTGGACTCTCGCAACTGGAGAGTCGGATGCCCTCGCAGCAGAACCACAATCGCTTGCGTCTCGCCATCGTCGCGCTCGGCCTGGTGGCCGGTCAGACCGCGGTCACGGGAGGTGCAGAGCCGCTTGTCGATCTCACTGCCTCTGGGAGAATTCGAATCTGCGATCCAGGTGTGGTGCATGTTCCCGTCATCGTCGGTCGTCTTGATGATCTACGGTGCAGCCAACGCGAGCTGCTCAAGGCCGGTGCACCACGCGCCCGTGCCACGGGAACTCTTCAACTCTCCTGCCTTCCAGGGAAATCCCCCGGAATCCGAGGCACGCTGCTTGTCCCTCTCGCTCAGTCCCATCAGACTGCGGTTCTCGAACCGACCGTGACTGATAGTCAACTCCTCGCGGGGCGAATCCACCAAGAGGCGGACGCCCGCCACCCGACGCAGAGAGGGATGACGATGAGCGGCAATCAAAATGGCGATGCTGATGGCGGCAGGGAGAAGGACCCCGCCGCCGAGCTACACGAAGCAGCACGGGAGCCCAACCCGTGGGATCTGTACCGCAACTCCATCCTCTCGATGGCGGAGGAGGAGCTGTGGGCAGGAGCCGACGAACGCCTCATCCCGCGATTCGATCGCGAGCTCGCGATGATCTGGCGTGACAGCCCAACGGCACTGCTCTCCTCTGGGGTCGCGTACTACAAGGCGGGGAAGAACGAAGGATCGCGGCGAGAGTTGGATGGGGCCTGGGAGATCTGGGAAGGGCTCCTCGATGCCGATGACCCACAGACCGACACGCCGCTGGAGATCCTCGTCCTGCTCCGCGATCTCCTTCGCTTCACAGGTCGGGACGAGGGAAGCACGCTGCCCAACCACTTCCTCATCCGCCCGGTCTACCTGTGGCTGTGCGCGGAGTACGGTCGCTGGCTCGAAGAAGGCTCGTCCTGGAAGCCGAATCGCTCAGGAGAGGACCCGTTGAAGGGTTTTTGCGACCGGTGCCTCACCAGGGCCCAGTCGATGAAGGAACGCGATCGTGCCCCGCTCGTGCTCGATCGCGAGGCTGCCGAAGCCCCCCCTTGATGAGGAGTCGGAAGGAGACCTGATCGAACAGCCACCCAAGAAGCACCCCGTCGCTGTCGAGCAGGCTCAGGAGAGAAGAGAAGGAAGATCGCAGGACGCAGGGAGAATCAGATGCCAACGCGACCACCGGATGACGCCGCCGATTGGCCCCTGGACGATCCAACACGGGAGACTCCAGCGTGATGCCTGGCCAGTGGCTCTGGCCGGACTTGGACGCGAACTCTGCGGGGCAAGCCTGAACCACCTGACTGAGCGCCTCGAGGTCTCGAACTCGACGGTCAGCAAACTCTGTCGTCTCCACGATCAGGAGATGCAGCGGGGAGGAGAGTACTCCGTGCGATCCGCAAGGCTCGCGCATGTCGCCCTCCAGGGGTGGGGAGGGGTGTGAAAGTGAACCTGGTTCGGTATTCTCCCTCCGTGGCGTCTATGCAGACACTCCCGGACGGTGAAGTTCACCTGTGGTGCGCGGATCCGGACGAGCTCGATTCCGCCGACCGGCACGCCCTCGCTTGCGCCCTCCTCACCGGCGAGGAGATCGCTCGCCTGGAGCGCTTTCGCTTCGAGCGCGATCGTCGGATCCACCTGGCGACGCGGGTGCTGGTGCGCACGGTCCTCTCCCGCTACGAGTCGGTCCCGCCGGCGGCGTGGCGTTTTGCGGCGGGCGAACAGGGCCGACCCGAGATCGACTCACCGGAGTCGTCGCTACGCTTCAACCTCTCGAATGCGCGTGGACTCGTGGTCTGCGCGGTGGCTCGTGCCATCGACCTCGGCGTGGACGTGGAGCCGCTCGATCGCGTGGTGCCGCTGGAGGTCGCCGAGCGGTTCTTCTCTCCGGCGGAGTTCGAGGCCCTGCGCGCCCTCCCGGAAGAGGCTCGCCCGCAGCGCTTCCTCGACCTGTGGACCCTCAAGGAGAGCTACATCAAGGCACGCGGTCTGGGTCTCTCGCTGCCGCTCGATCGGTTCTCCTTCTTCCTGGAGGCCGAGCGGCCTCCCCGCATCGAGATCGACCCGGCTCTCGGCGACCAGGGCGCCGACTGGCAGTTCGTGCAGCTGCAGCCGACGCCCCGCCACCTCCTGGCGCTGTGCGTTCGCCGGAACGAGCGGCGCGACGCCGAGGTCGTGCTTTGCTGGCAGACCCTCTCCGCGCTGGCCTCGCGCTGACTCGCGCCCCGGTCAACTCGCCGTCGCCTCCACCATTCGCCGTCGCCGGCTGATCCAGCGCTCGACCCGCTCGGCCACCTCCCGCTCCAGCGGCGCACCGCCGAAGCGCACGCCGTAGAGCTCGCCGACCAGCTGCACCAGCTCCTCGCCGTCCTCGCGCACCTCGCCGGCCACCTCGGCCAGCGTCTGGCCGGGACGACGGCGGTGTCCCGAGACGGCCAGCGCCGCGAGCAGCTTCTCGATCAAGGTCTCGTCCCGCGTCCGCCGTCGCGGGTACGGTTGCGCCTCCCCGCCTCGTCGTCGGCGGAGACGGAGCCAGATCGGCAGCGCGACGAGAAGGACCAGCAACACGCCGATCCACGGCTTGCGCTGCAAGGTGACCCAGAACGCAACGGGCGCGTCGGCGGCCGTGTCGAGCAGGATCGCCAGGTAGGCGCGATCGGCGCCCGACTCCGCCCAGGCGCGCAGGTCGCTCTGGAGCTCGTCGAACCAGGCCGAGAAGCCCTCGTCCAGCCCCTCCTCGGCCGCGGCGAGCGCGGCGCGGCGGGCGCGGGGAGGTGTCGGATCGAAGGTGACCCAACCCACCCCGTCGAACCAGACCTCGATCCACGCGTGACCGTTCTTCGTGGTGACCGTGTAGAGCCCCGTCTCCTCGGAGTAGTCGCCGGCCAGGAGACCGGTCGCCACTCGAGCGGAGATCCCCTGCGTGCGCAGGAGCAGGACCGCCGCGGCGGCGAAGGAAGTGCAGTGACCCATTCGCCGACGCATGAAGCCCACGATCCCCTCCAGCCCCGGGACGTCGCCGGTCCGGATCGAGTAGCGGTACTCCGCGCGAAAGTGATCGAGCACCGCCTCGAGCCGTGACAGGTCGTTCGTGGCATCGCGCATCAGCCCCTCGGCGCGAGTCGTGACCCAGTCGAGCTCGGCCGAGGCGCGCGGCAGCTGCAGGAACTGGGGATCGCCGTGTCTCGCCCGCCGTGACTCCAGCCCGAGGGACCGCGGCTCGAGGAACGAGACGAGGAGCGAGTACTCGAACTCCGGCCCTTCCTCCTCCGTGGCGAGCTGGAGCATTCCATCGGGGTCGTACCAGACCGCCGGCGCCGAGATCGCGTGGAGGGGATAAGAGGCGAAGAGGATGCTGCGCGCACCACCCTGCACCGCCATCCGCTGCTGGCGGATGTCGAGCCGGACCATCGCGGAGCGCGGCAGGGGATCGAGCACCGTCCAGCCATTCCGCCGCCCGTCCTCGTGATCGCGGTGGAGCGTCGGCTCTCGGCCCCGGGCCAGGCGCAAGCCGGTCTCGGTGAAGGTGTCCATGCAGATTCCCCGCATGTACAGCTGACCGAGGTCCTCTCCCTTCGCCTGGCCCGCGCCCTCGCTGTCGGTGAGCGCGCGGATCGTCATCACCTGCTGGAACTCCAGCGTCGATAGAGCGCTTCCGGGGCGCAGCTCGGTGGGGAAGATGTGCTCGAACGCCTGGCGTTGCGTCGCCCCTCCGCCGCCGCCCGTACCGCCGCCGCTGCCGCTCGGCGCCGGAGTGCGCTCGGGATGGTGATACGGCGGCTCGGGGATCCCGGCGAGGAGCGGGTACAGGACCGCCGCGGCGAGCAGCACCGAGACGGAGATCGGCAGCACGCAGAGCAGGCGGCGCCACAACCCGCGGAAGGAGTCCCGGTCGGTGCGGAGCTCCCGCCAGCGCGAGACGAAGACCCGCGGCGCCCGCGCCTCGACCTCGGCCCGGGTGTGGCGGTCGTGGAGCAGCACCGCCCCGGTCGCGACGATGAGCACGGCGACGGGGAGCGCGAACAGCCACGGGCGTCCCGGTGCCGCGGCCATCCCGGTCAGGACCGCGATCGGTGACAGGACCAGGTTCCACGCCGCCGCGCGATCGTCGCGCCACCGCACCAGGAGGTGGGCCTGCGCCACCACCAGGACGGCGAGCAGCATGTGCATCGGTCGCTCCGCCCGGAGGGGGACCAGCGGGATCGCGCTGAGGAGGAGCAGCAGCGTCGAGCTCCGGTGACCGCGGACCCGAACGGGGCCGCGCGGTTGCCAGGGACCGGGGACGGAGGGCAGCACCAGCGGCAGGAGGATCAGCGCCCCCGCGCAGCCCCAGTAGGCGAGTGACCTGCCGAGCCCCGACGAGGGGGGCGCGTGGATGGCGTGGACCAGGAGGAAGGACGCGAACGCGATCCCCGCCGCCGACTCCAGCGCGAGCCGCAGGGCGAGCTCGCTGCGATCCGACGAGGGGCGCCGTATCCGCCTGATCGCCCTCCCGCTCATCGTCCCTCTCCGTGCGGGATCACGGGAGTCGCACCCCAGCTGCGTCCGCGCTGGAAGATCGAGTCGATCCGCGCCGACTCGACGTCGATCACCAGCGATGGAGACGGTTGTCTGCGCCGGTCGCTCCCGAGCTTCCCGCCGGCCGCCACCACGGCGATCGACGCTTCCGCATCGAGCGCGGCTTCGGCGAGGAGCTCCTCGACGCGAGTCACCTCCGCCGCGGTCTCCGGCTGCACCTCGGCCAGCACCGCCAGCAGCTGGAAGAGCCCGGAGCGCCCGCGCAATCGCGGGTGGACGACCCTCTCCTCGCCGAGCAGCACGAGCTGGACGGCGCGACCGCGGCGGAGGTAGTGCTCGCCGAGCGTGGCGACCAGGCTGACCGCCGTCTCGAAGGAGCGCGAGCGACGCGGGCGCGCCCTCGCCCGCCGTCTCACTCCGGTGTAGAGGATCAGGCACAGCGGTGCCTCGGCGCGGCTGCGCAGGTCGCGCAGGATCGGTCGCCGCCGCCTCGCGCTGAGCTTCCAGTGCACGCGGCGGAGGCTCTCCCCCTCACGCCACTCGCGCAGCTGGTAGAACTCGTCTTCCAGCTGTCCGATCCGTCGCTCCAGCGCGGACGCCTCCACGCCGCCGGAGGGAAGCCGCGAGAGGTCAGCCAGGCTGCCCAGCCGGGGGAGGGCGAGGAAGTCCACCGGCACGCGGAAGCGTCGCGTGCAGCGGAGGAGACCGAAAGGGAAGGAGGAGTAGACGGAGAGGCAGAGCTCGGTGTGCCGCCCTCGCTCGATCCAGCGGTGCGCGCAGAGGAAGCTGATCCTCTGCCCTGAGTCGAGGCGCGCGAGGTGTCCGGCGGGGCGCGCCTTGGCCCGGGGATCGGCGGCGACCGCGAGGAGGAGATCGTGCGCGGCGCCGGCGCGGCCTCGACGGATCATCTCGAGCTCGATGAGGAAGCTCTCGCCGACCATGTGGTGTCCCGGTCCGCTCGCGCGCACCCGGAGGCCGTGCAGGTTGCGCCAGGCGAAGAGCGGCGCGAGCAGCGCACCGGCCAGGCCGAAGGCGGAGAGGACCAGGGCGAGCCCGCCCGCGCCCCAGGAGAGGAGGAGCGCCAGCGTGACCAGCGGGACGAAGACGCGCCCCGCGCCCTCGAGGGAGAGTCGCGTCTCCTCGGAGTCGACCCAGCCGTCGCCGCCGCCGTCGTTTCCGGGCCTGGCTCCTCCTTCCGCGATCATCGCGCCGCTCGGCTCAGGTGGGGACGTCGACGCGCTCGAGGAGCTCGTTCAGGGCGTCCTCGCACGCTCCGCCGTTCCGGTCCCCGCCGCCCAGGTGCGCCACCGGCACGACCCGGTGGGCCAGGACCGACAGCGCGAGGCGCTTGAAGTCGTCGGGGATGCAGTACGCGCGCCCCTCGATCACGGCGAGCGCCTGCGCGCAGCGCACCCACCCGAGCCCGGCCCGCGGGCTGGCGCCGAGCAGGAAGTGGCCGCCGCGCCGGGTCTCGGCCAGGAACTCGAGCACGTAGTCGAGGAGGCTCTCGTCGACGGTGACCTCGCGCACCGCGCGCGACGCCTCGACCACCTCTTCGCCGGAGATGACGGGAGTAACCTCGTCGAGCGGCTCGGCGCTCAGCCGACCCTTCAGCACCTCTCGTTCGAACTCGCGCTCGGGGTAGCCGAGCGGCAGCCGCAGGAGGAAGCGATCGAGCTGCGACTCCGGTAGCGGATAGGTTCCCTCGAACTCGAGGGGGTTCTGGGTCGCGATCACCAGGAACGGCTTCGGCAGCTCGTGGGTGTACCCGTCGACAGAGACCCGCCCTTCGTTCATGCACTCGAGCAGCGCGGACTGCGTGCGCGGCGAGGTGCGGTTGAGCTCGTCGGCGAGCACGATATTGCCGAAGATCGGCCCCGGCTTGAAGACGAAGCGGTCCTCCCCGCTGGAGAGGACGGAGACTCCGAGCACGTCCGCGGGCAGGAGGTCGGAGGTGAACTGGATCCGCCGGAACTCGACCGCGATCGACTTCGCCAGCGCCCGCGCCAGCGTCGTCTTGCCCGTCCCGGGCAGGTCCTCGAGCAAGACGTGCCCTTCCGCCAGGAGGCCCACCACGCAGAGCGTGATCGCTTCATCCTTCCCGAGGATCACCTTCCGGACGCTCCCGATCAGGGCCTGCAGTCGGTCGGCGTGGAGCGTGGCGGTGGCGTTCGGGTTCATCGGGCGGTGGGGGGGGTGGCGTCGGGAGGGCGCCAGTCTAGCGGGCAGGAACAGTAGTCGGTGGTGCGGAGTCGGGTAACGATCTGAATTCCACCGATTCAGGCACGCAGAGGAGGGGGGGGGGGGCGGGGGGGGGGGACCCCGCGGCGGGGGCCCCGGGCGGGGGGTTGACCCGCCGCGAGCTCTGCCTCCTCTGCGTGCCTGGACCGGCGTGCTAATCCTCGACGGGAACCGGCTTCACCCCCCAGATCTCCTCGGCGTACTGCCAGATCGTTCGGTCGCTGGAGAACTTGCCCGAGCATGCGGTGTTGAGGATCGACATCCTCGTCCAGAGCTTCGGATCGGCATACGCGGCGCTCACCCGCTCCTGGCAGGCGACGTAGGCCTCGAAGTCGGCCAGGACGAGGTACGGATCGCCCTCGTGGAGCAGACGGTCGAGCAGCGGCTGGAAGAGGCCCGGCTCGTGGTGGCTGAACGCATTGTCGCGGATCATGTCCAGCGCCACGCGCAGCTCCTCGCACTGGTGGTAGTGCTGCCAGGGGTCGTAACCCGCGGCCTTCTTCGCCTCCACCTCCTCGGCGCTCAGACCGAAGATGAAGACGTTGTCGCGGCCGACCTCCTCGTCGATCTCGATGTTGGCGCCGTCGAGGGTGCCGATCGTCACCGCGCCATTCAGCGCGAACTTCATGTTGCCCGTGCCCGACGCCTCCAGGCCGGCAGTGGAGATCTGCTCGGAGAGCTCCGCGGCGGGGATGATGTGCTCTGCCAGGGTGACGCCGTAGTTGGGGGTGAAGAGCACGTGCAGGTGCTCGCGCGTCTCCGGATCGCTGTTGAGCACCTCCGCCACCGCGTTGGCCAGCTTGATGGTCAGCTTGGCGTGGTAGTAGCCGGGGGCGGCCTTGCCGGCGAACAGCACGGTGCGCGGGACGTTCGGGGCCTCGTTCCCGCTCTTCAGCCGGTTGTAGAGGGTGATCGTGTGGAGGATGTTGAGGAGCTGGCGCTTGTAGTCGTGGATCCTCTTGACCTGGCAGTCGAGCATCAGGTTCGGATCGAGGGAGAGGCCCTGCTTCCGGCTGACGTAGTCCGCGAGGCGCTCCTTGTTGATCTGCTTGACCGCGCGCCAGCGTTCCTGGAACTCCTCGTCGTCCGCCAGGGGAATCAGCTCCCGGAGGTGGTCCAGCTCGGTGACCCAGCGATCGCCGATGACGTCGGAGATCAGGTAGGACAGCGGGGGATTCGCCTTCTTCAGCCAGCGCCGCGGCGTGACCCCGTTGGTCTTGTTGTTGAAGCGGCCGGGGTAGAAGTGGTGGAAGTCGGCCAGCACCCGGTCCTTCAGGATCTCGGTGTGCAGCGCGGACACGCCGTTGACCGAGTGGCTGCCGACGATCGCCAGGTGGGCCATGCGAACCTTCTGGTCACCGCCCTCCTCGATCAACGACATTCGCGCGCGAAGCGCCTCGTCGCCGGGGAAGCGCTCCTCGACCTGCTCGAGGAAGCGGTGGTTGATCTCGTAGATGATCTGCAGGTGCCGCGGCAGGAGGTTGCCGAGCAGACCGCTCGACCAGCGCTCCATCGCCTCCGGCAGCACGGTGTGGTTCGTGTAGGCGAAGGTCTTCGTGCAGATGTCCCAGGCCTCGTCCCAGCCGAGCCCCTCGATGTCCATCAGGAGCCGCATCAGCTCGGGGATGGCCAGGGCCGGGTGGGTGTCGTTCAGCTGGATCGCGGCCCGCTCGGGCAGGAGCTTCCAGTCGTCGTGCTGCATCTGGAAGCGATGCAGGATGTCCTGCAGCGCGGCGGACACCAGGAGGTACTCCTGCTTGAGCCGCAGCTCCCGTCCTTGCTCGAAGTTGTCCTTCGGGTAGAGGACCTTGGTGATGTTCTCGGTACGGGACTTGTCCTCGCAGGCGCGGCCGTAGTCGCCGTGGTTGAAGTAGTCGAGGTCGAACTCGTGCGTCGAGCGGGCGGAGAAGAGACGCAGCGTGTTGACCGTGTTGTTGTCGTAGCCGGGGATCGGCATGTCGTAGGGCAGCGCCTCGACGTCCTTCGTGTCCACCCAGCGGCAGCGCTCGTGCCCCTCCTCGTCCACGTAGTACTCCGGTCGACCGTAGAACTGGATCCGCAGCGTGTGCTCGGGGCGGGCGATCTCCCACGGGTTGCCGAGGCGGAGCCACTCGTCCGGCACCTCGATCTGGTGTCCGTCCTCGATCCGCTGGTGGAACATCCCGAAGTCGTAGCGGATCCCGTAACCGTAGCCGGGCAGCTCGAGCGTGGCCATCGAGTCGAGGAAGCAGGCCGCGAGGCGACCGAGCCCGCCGTTGCCGAGCCCCGCTTCCTCCTCGAGGTAGCGCAGGTCCTCGAGGTCGTGCCCCAGCTCGTACAGCGCCTGGTAGCACTCGTCGTAGATTTGCATGTTGACGAGGCTGTTGCCGAGCATCCGCCCCATCAGGAACTCGAGCGAGAGGTAGTAGACGCGCTTGGTCGAGTCGTTCTCGTAGTAGGCGCGCCTCGTGGCGATCCACCGGTTGATCAGCCGGTCGCGCACCGACAGGGCGAGCGCCACGTAGCGATCGCGCGCGGTCGCGAAGCCGGGGACCTTGGCCTGGGTGAAGGCGACATGGCGCAGGAAGGAACGCTTCAGCGCTTCGGCGTCGTTCGCCGTGCGCTCGTCGAGGAGTTCGGCGATCGAGTCGTGGGCGTCGTCGCGGGTGTCGAGCGTGCTCATGATGGCATCGGCGGGGGACTGGGGCTGGTGGTCCGGTGATTGAGTTGACATCAGGCAGCGAGATCCAGCAGGACCTCCATGGCGTCGACTTCGCGGATCAGCTTCTCGCGAAGGATGGGGAGTTGTTCCCTGGTCAGACCGGCTCCCGCCAGCGTCTCGTCGTCGAGCTCTCGACCGCGCGCGCTGAGGTCGAGTCCGATTCCCTCCTGGCAGCAGACCGCGTCGGCGCAGTACAGGATCATCCCGGTGCGTCGCAGCTCGTCGGGAAGGTCCCACGGTCGGTGGTGACCACCGACGGCCATCCGCAGCCGGCGGGGGAAGCGCCACTTGGTGGCCAGGGCCTCGCCGAACTCCTCGTGTGTGGCGCCGATCACTCGTCGCTCCGCCGCGAGGAGCCCGTCCGAGCGCGAGGTGTTGCAGAAGCGGACCACCCCGGAGAGCGGGTCGGGGAGCGCCTGCCGCTCGAAGAGCAGGCCGATGTCGTGGATCAACCCGGTCAGGAACATCTCCGGCGCGTCGCTCCGGTCTCCGCTCAGGAGGGCGATCTCGCGAGCGGCGACGCTCACGGCGACGCTGTGCCTCCACAGCTCCCGGGCGTCGAAGAGACGCTGGTCGGGGCTCGCCCGGAACCACTCGCCCGCCGAGGTGGCGATCGCCAGGTTGCGTACCTGCTTGAGACCGAGCAGCACGATCGCCCGGTCGACGTCGGCCACCTGACCCGGCAACCCGTAGAAGGCCGAGTTGACCACCTGGAGGAGCTTGGCGGACAGCACCGGATCCCGGTTGATGATGTCGAAGAGCTCGTTGGCGCCCCGTTCGGGGTCGTCGGTCACCTCGAGGATCTTGGCCATCACCTCCGGCAGGGTCGCGACGTCGGGCGCGCTGGAGAGGGCTCTGGCGACGATCGAGCGGCTGTGGGCGTCACCGGATTGGGTGCTCATGGGGAGTCCTTTGGGGGTGGTTCGAGAGAATGGAGAGGGGCGGGCCCGCGGCGGAGAGGCGCCCGGGGCGGCAGTTCGGCCCTTCCTCATCGGCGGTTTCGGTCCGATCGGTACACCCCGGAGTGGCCCTGGCGGGCCCGACAAGGGGGTCCTGGCCCCTTCGATCCCGGATTCGGTCCTCGATCTCCCCCTCGAGACGGGGCTTTCCGGCCCGGGGCGGGGGGCGAGGTCGCCCGGCGATCCCCGTCGCGGGTAGGATCTCGTCGATGATCCGCCGCGTCCTGGCCCCGCTCGCCGTCCTCGTCCTGCTCGGTGCGGGGCTCGGCTGGCTGTGGGTGTCCCTGGAGGAGAGGAGCCCCGGGCCCGACGCGGCCGAGGCTCCCGGCGAGGGCCTCGCGCGGGAGCACGAGCCCGGGCCGCTCGAGCCGCTCGATCCTCCCGCGGACGACCCTCCCGCCGATCCCGACCTCGACCCGGGTGCGGGCGGCCCACCGGACGGCTCGGGGTCCGGCGAGAGGGTCTCGCTCGGGGAGATCTCGTTGCCCGTGGACTCCCCGGAGCGTCCCGAGCCCGGCGAGTACGACGGACCGTCGGTCCGCGTCGACTTCGACGACGGCACGCCCTGCTTCGAGGCGCAGCAGAGCCTCGACGCCAGCGGCAACTGGGTGCTCGACGGCCGCTGGACCTCCTGGCACGAGAATGGCCAGGTCCAGGAGCAGGGCTGGTACGAGAATCACCGGGAGACGGGCGGCTGGCAGTGGTGGGACGAGAATGGCCAGCGAATCGCCGTGGGCACCTTTTTCGAGGGCAAGCGCGAAGGATCCTGGACCTTCTGGTACTCGAACGGCGTCCGCCAGGTCGACGCGCAGTACGCCGACGGGAAGGGTTCGGGCTTCTGGACGCTGTACTTCGACGACGGTCAGAAGTGCGCCGAGGGACAGTTCGTCGATGGAGAGCTCGACGGGCCCTGGACCGTGTGGGACGAATTCGGAGCCGTGAATCCGGAGCGATCGGGCGTGTACCGGAACGGCCAGCGGATTTCGGACTGAAGCCCGGCAGCGGCACGATCGGAGTAAAAGGAGCGCTTTCCGGCAAGGTGGGGGAATGGCGGATACCCGAAACCCCCGCCGCGCTATAGGGTGTGAGTAGTCCCCGGACCGGCGACTCTCTCGCCGGGACCGCATCGACCGCAGAAGACCCGAGGTACCTCGCCCCATGATGCAATCCTCTCGAACGCACGAGCCCCCGACCCGATTCGCAAAGCGGGTGACGTCGGGAATGCTGGCCGTCTTCGCTCTCGCCCTGCCGGCCTTCGCCGCCGGTGACCTGGCCCCCGACGAGGCGACCCGGATCGCCGATCCCAAGCTGAGGAACTGCCAGATCGACATCAGCTACTTCCTGACTCCACCAGGCGTCCAGGAGCAGGTGGTCGTCGAGCTGCTCGATGGACCGACGGTCGTCCACCAGATCTTCGACGACGTCGTGACCGGCTCGAACCTCCCGATCCAGCTCGCCTGGAACGGTCGAGGAGCAGGGAACGCGGTGCTCGACAACGCCGACTACACGCTGCGGGTGCGGCTCGCCGCGGGTACCGATGTCGTCGACTACCCGATCTCGCTGGTGCGGCTCGGTGTCGTCGAGATCGAGGCGCACTCCACCGGCTACGCCGGTCCGGGCACCACCCCGCCACAGAACGAGTGGCAGATGGTCTACTTCAAGAAGGGGACCAGCCACACCTCCTACTACGCGACGCCGGCGACCGGAGAGTACGTCAGCAGGGCGGAGTCCGGAGAGGTCTCCGACCTCGATTACAACGGCGGCTTGCCGAGGGCCATGCAGCGCCCGCACCGCAACACCGCCGAGCCGGTGCTGGAGAGCGGCAACTACGACACCAACAGCATCAACTACCCGATGTGCTACCTCGCCGGCGCGTCGCCCTGCTTCGAGGTCACCTTCGGTTCGACCTCCACCACCGCCGGTGGCGTCCTGCAAGGGGTCAACTACCCCGTGGCCGGATACGACATCCGCTGCTTCCTGCGCGACGGTCTCGGCCCCTGGCGGACGCGGACGATCGCGATCCAGCCCGACGGCAAGGCTATCTTCTACGGATTGCCGCTGCCCGGCTCGGTCCAGCGCCAGGATCGGCGCCTGACCTGGACCTACCAGTACCGCGCCATCGGTGATACCGAGTGGGAGGACGTGCCCGGTTCGTTCACCACCATTCACCGCTTCTACACGGTGATCGGTGAGCCCCTGTTCGCCAACGGAGCCTCCGGGACGCAGTACGCCGGTCCCTGGGTGGAGGTGGCCGACTACGTCAGCGGCTGGGCACAGGCCCTGGCGCTGCCGACGACCGACGACCACGAGGTGATGTCGGCGTTGATCCTCGGCTTCTTCGGCCAGCAGGGACCGCTGACCACGGCGATCGAGGACGTCATCTACGACTGCTACCCGGTCGGTGGAGACGGCGGAGCGAACCACTACTTCCTCGCCGGATCACACAAGATGAACCTCTCCGCGTTGCTCGACAACCACGCCAACGGCAGGTACCTGAACTGCTCCGACTGCGCCGGCGGGAGCTCGACGATGGCCGCGATGATGGGCATCGAGAACGTGAAGCTGGTGCACCTCGGCAACATGAATCTCCGGGCGATCTGGGGGATCGGCTGCCCCGACTACACGACGAACCTGTGGGGCTACGGCCACGGCTTCAGCTATCACAAGATCATCACCCGCACCGACGCGGTCGAGGTCTGCGACGCGTGCATGTGCCTCGACGAGGACGGGAACCCGGACTCCACGCCGGGGATTCCCGGGTACAACTGCGACCGACCGTGGGCCGGGGCGAACGGCTACAACCAGCTGTCGTCCACCAACAACACCTCGAAGACCGTCCAGCCCCTGCCCACGCTCAAGTAGCGAGGAGAAGCGAAGATGAAGAAGCAGAACAAGATCCTCTTCCCGCTCCTCGGCGGGGTGACTCTCCTGGCGCTGACCTCGCTCTCTGCCGCGCAGCAGGGCGACCCGGTCCACGACCAGCAGCTCCAGCGGGCCCGCAAGATCTACGACGTCGAGAGCTGGCCGATCGGGGCCCGGCACGCCGGCTACGACCTGCAGCGGTTGAGCCTGCCCGGCCACGTCGGCGAGGCGGTCGAGGGGAGTGACGGGCGAGTGACCCGACGCTTCCGCGACGCCGAGAGCCGAGAGCTCGCCTTCCACGTCGAGCTGGAGGTCCACGAGACCGCTCGCGAGGCGCACGAGGTGCTGCTCGGCTGGATCGCGTCGGTCAGCGCCGACAAGCTGGTGCCCACCGGGCTCCAGCTCGATCTGGCCGCCGGCGACCGCAGCTACGTCGGCCCCTCGAGGGTCGCCGAGGACCGGCCGCTGTGGTTCGCGTTCGTCCGCGGGAATCTGGCCGTCCGCCTGACCGCGCACGACCCTCGCGAGGGAAGTGCACCCGCGCTGGTCGATTTCGCGCGCCGGATCGACGACGCGTTCCGCGCCCAGGAGGTCCTGCCCGCGGGAGTGCCGCTGCCGCGACCGAAGATCGAGGCCTTCCGCTGCCCGCAGGACGAGTGTCTCGAGGGGACGGTGCTGCAGCTCGACCTCGACGTCGTCGACCCCGCCGGACGCCAGTTCCGGCCGCGCTTCATCATCGGTGGCCCGGGTCAGGGGTACGTCGAGCGGGGATCGGACGGCCGCTGGCGTCTCTTCACCACCGGGCCGGGTGAGATCACCCTGGCCGTCGAGGTGATGGGCAGCACCGGGACGTTTACACGGAGCCAGCAGACGCTGCTGGTGCTCGACGACTGATTCATCGAGAATGAAGGGACAGGGCCCGCCCGCTGGCGAACCGGCGGGCGGGCCCTTCTCGTACCGACCGATCCGAAGGAGGACTCTGACGATGCGCTGCGCCTCGCCGTTCGCGCTCCTGCTCGCCACCCTGCTCTTCACCGGGAGCGCCGCTCCGGGTACGGCCGCCCCGCTCGCTGCCCCGTGTGTTCCGGTCGCCGCGCCCGCGCTCGCCGACGACGTCTACGAGGAAGACGTCGCCTTTGCCCTCGACGAGCTGAAGAAGCGCTGCGGCGGCTTCTTCAAGCGCAAGGGGATCGACTGGAAGAAGGTGCGCAGGGAGTTCACCAAGGCGGCCAGGAAGGTGAAGACCGACCAGGAGCATCTGGTGCTCTTGATCCGCCTGGTGGCGCGGATCGAGGATGGCCACGCGTACGTCACCGCGATGGAGAAGGGAGCGGACGTCAAGGTGCCCGACGGGCTCTTTCCCGGTCACCGCGGCCCGGGCTTCTACCTCTGTCAGGTCGGCAAGAAGTTCTACGTCAAGTACGCCACGTCGATCGCCGCCGAGGTCGGCCTCGCTGCGGGGGACGAGATGCTCACCATCGACGGGAAGCCCGTGAAGAAGTGGCTCGAGGAAACCCTGGAGAGGGTCTCCGACGTTCGCGGCTTCTCGACCGAGCAGCATGCGAAGTTCTGGGCGCTGCACCGCGGCGCAGGAGGGGAGGAGGGGACGCGGCTGAAGGTCGAGTTCAAGGACGCGTCGGGCAAGAAGCGCAAGCGCACGATCACCTACGGCCGCTGGAAGGCCGTTCCCGACGGGCCCGCGTGTGTGCCGAAGGGCTACACGGTGGTCGGCGAGAGCGTGCGCTGGGCGAAGACGGAGTCGGGGTTCGGTTACATCCACTTCAGGCGCACGAAGGACAAGGTTCTCGAGGAGCTCGATCAGGCGCTGGCGGCGATGGGCGACGTGCCGGGGATCATTCTCGACTTCCGCGGAAACTCCGGCGGTGGCTGCGACCACGATGCGTTCGAGGCGCGCTTCGTGCCCGAGGGGTACGAGATGCCCAGGATGGCCCGCTCGCGGCTGAAGAGCGCCGGCGCGGGGAGCTACGGCGGTCCGATGGTGGTGATCGTCGACGGCACCGTGGTGAGCGCCGGGGAGACGACGAGCGGCATGTTCAAGGAGGATGGCCGCGGCTACATGATCGGGGAGAGCCCCACGGCGGGAATGTCCTCCCAGAAGGAGTTCATCGAGCTCCCCTCCGGTCTCTTCAAGCTGTACGTGTCGGTGCGCGGCAACCGCTCCAGCTTCAACAAGGGACAGGGGATCGAGGGGATCGGCGTGCCGCCGCAAGAGGTGGTGGAGTTCGACCCCGAGGATCTGCGCAACGGAGTGGATACCTTGATCAAACGAGCGGAGGAGCTATTGGCGGACTTCCCGCAGAAGAAGGTCAAGTACGATCCGAAAGACTACGGGTGGGGGAAGTAGGGGGAGGGAGCTCGGAGAGAGGTTCGGGCGCTATTCGCGCCGATGGCAATGGGGGAGGTGATACCGCTCTGACATCCAGATAACCACAGAGGCACAGAGCAGAAACAGAAGCAGAAGTGAACCACAGAG
>CAZCAC010000077.1:0-40409 GCA_964496575.1 uncultured Planctomycetaceae bacterium
CGAGCGCCGGGGCTCGGTACCCCCGGCCGCGCCGCGGGTGGTGACGCCGCCGCCCCGCCCCGCGCCAGCCCCGCCGCCACCGGCCCCCGCTCCACCGCCGCCGGCGATGACCTCCAAGGTGCAGCCCGCCCTGAAGTCCGCCCCGACCTTCACCGGGAGCCCCGGCCCGGCTCCCCCCCGATCTCCGGCCGCGTCCCCCGCCCCGCGCCCGGCGAGCCGTGCGCCGGTCGGGGCGTCCCTCTCCTCGACCGAGATCAAGGCGATCCTCGAGCACGCCGGAGGGGGGTGTCCGCTGGGCCCGTGCCAGGGCTGTCCGCACCAGGAAGTGAACACCGGATCCTGCACCGCCTGAGCGCCCGGGTCCGCACAGCGAATTCCGAGCTCCTCGAAGAGCTCGACCACGACAACGAGCATCCAGAAAACAAATGAGTACCAACATCGCATTGGGGCTGATCGAGACCCGAGGCCTCGTGGGGTCGGTGGAAGCCGCCGACGCCATGTGCAAGGCGGCCAAGGTCGACCTCATCGGCAAGGAGATCTCCGGCGGAGGGCTGGTGACCGTGATGGTGCGAGGCGAGGTCGGCGCGGTGAAGGCGGCGGTCGAGGCCGGCGCCGCGGCCGCTCGGCGCGTCGGCGAGCTGGTCAGCCAGCACGTCATCCCGCGCCCCGCCGGGGACATCGAGCCGTTCCTGCCGCAATCATCCGACGCCGAGTGAGTGCTGCTCCGCCGCACCATCGCTCCCCGCTCTCCCGCGGGGTCGGCGACGGGGCGGCGCGTGAGGAACGACCTCGATGACTCCCTCGACCTCCATCCAGGCGGAGCTGCGCGGAGCGGTCCTGATCGACCAGATGCAGCCCCAGTTCGCCGCGACCATCGCGACGAACTCCGACGGCTTCTTCCCCGTCTCCGGGGAGAGTGCGTTCTGGCTGGAGGTGCACCCGGGGATCGTGGTCAATTCCCTGCTCGACATCGCCCTGAAGGCGTGCGAGGTCCGACCCGGTGCGCTGATCGCCGAGCGTTCGTTCGGCACCCTCGAGGTGCACGGCCCCGACCAGGGGCAGGTGCGGCAGGCGCGGGCGTTGATCCTCGAGCAGCTGGGCGTCGGCGCCGATGGGGGGCTCGAGCCGTTCGTGCACACCAGCCGCGTGATCCGGCAGATCGACGATCACCAGGCGATGCTGCTCAACCGCTCGCGCACGGGGATGCTGGTCCTGGGGCGCGACACCCTCTTCACCCTGGAGGTGAACCCCGCGGTGTTCGCGCTGCTCGCCGCCAACGAGGCGGAGAAGGCCTCCGACGTCCGGCTGGTCAGCCTGGAGAACAACGGCGCGGTCGGTCGCTTGCAGCTCGCCGGTTCCGACGCGCAGATCGAGCAGGCGGTGGCGCGGATCGAGCTCGTGCTCTCGCAGGTGAAAGGCCGCAGCAACCGGGGGGTCGACTGATGTTCCTCGGACGCGTCATCGGCGAGGTCTGGGCGACCCGCAAGGTCTGTGACCTCTCGGGGAAGCGGCTCCTGGTGGTCGAGGCGCTCGACGACAAGAACGACCCCGAAGCGGACAAGGTGACGCCCGTGGTGGCCGCCGACCCGATCGGGGCGGGGATCGGCGAGACGGTGGTCGTCGCCTTCGGCAAGGCGGCGCGCGTTGCCTGCGGGGGGGACGGCGACTTCGCCTTCGAGGCCGCGGTGGTGGGGATCGTCGATGATTTCCACATCCCCGACGCTCCCGCGTCGTGGCGTTCGGAGAGGTCTCGTCTGGCGGGAGGTGAGAGCTGATGCACGTCTGCACCGTCGTCGGCAAGGTCTGGGCCACCCAGAAGGAACGGACCCTGGAGGGCGTGCGCCTGCTCGTCGTGCGCCCCTTCACCTCCGACGGCAAGGAGAGCGCCGAGACGATGATCGCGGCGGACCCGATCGGCGCTGGCCTTGGCGAGCGCGTGCTGGTCGCGCACGGCCGCGCCGCGCGCCACGCGATCGGCAAGGGACACGACATCGGCTTCCAGACCGCGATCGTGGCGATCATCGACTCCATGGAGCTGGAGCGCGGCCGTGTCGTGGGACAGACCGCGGACGGTGATCTTCCAGGCAACGACCGACCGGGCGACGAGTAGCAACTGAACAGTAACCCTCACGATGAGTCGCAACGACAGGAACCCGACCCTCCGCGACGACGTCTCTCTCGAGGCGTCGATCGCCCTGCTCGAGCTCTCCTCGGTCGCCCGCGGTATCGAGGTGGCCGACGCGATCCTCTGGGAAGCGAAGATCGAGCTGCTCTTCGCCGAGCCGGTGCAGCCGGGGAAGTACGTGATCCTCCTCACCGGATCGGTGCAGGACCTCACCTCGGCGATGCGGCGCGGCGCCGAGCTCGCCGCCTGCGACCTGGTCGACCAGATGCTGATCCAGCAGGTCCACGAGCAGGTGATCGTCGGCCTGAAGCGGACCGGTCGGATCAACGGCATCCTCGACGCGCTGGGCGTGGTCGAGACCACCACCGTGGCCTCGTCGATCCTCGCCGCGGACCTGGCGTTGAAGACCGCCACGGTCGACCTGCTCGAGCTGCGCATCGCCAACGGCCTGGGCGGCAAGAGCTTCTTCACCCTGACCGGCGAGGTCAGCGACGTGCGCTCCTCGGTGGTCGCCGCCGCCGCATTCGCCCGGGAGCGCGGACTGCTCGCGCGCGACGTCCTGATCCCGCGGCCTCACCCCGAGCTGGTACGCCACCTGTAGGACGACGATCTCGATGGGTGGGAAGAAGCTGATCACCGAAGGGGATGTCCTCGCCATGGCGCGCGGGGAGGTGCTGCGTCTCGACCGCGGGACGATCGCCACCCCTTCCGCTCTCGACGCCGCCCACCTCCGGGGGATTCGCGTCGTCCGTGGCGAGGGCGGATCCTGCTCCTCGGCCTCCGCATCGACGGGGACTAAGAAGGAGTGCCTCTGGCACGGGATGCTCGCTACCGACGGGACCTACGTGGTCCAGGTCGTGGGCGGTCGCGCCACCGTCACCCGGATCACCGCTCAGGGGCCCGTCCTGCACGGGACCGATTCAGTCGAGGAGCACGGCGCGGGCTGACGCCCGCAATCCAACCGGTCAATAGAATAGAATGTTCAGATCACGAAGCTCGTCAGCCTCGAGACCCGCCCAACCTGCTTTCTGCGCGCACCGCGCAGAAACCGACTCCGAGTAGCACGAAGGATGAGCCGTCGATTCCTGACCGCCGAAGACGTACGCCGCGCCGGGTCGAAGGAGATCCTGGTCGACGCCGAGACGGTGGTCACGCCGCAGGCGCTGGACGTGGCGCGCTCCACCGGCGTCACCATCCGCACCGGCTCCGGGCCCTACACCGAGCCTTCGCCCGATCGCGGACCGGACGCCGCGGAGTCCTCGCTGCACCTGCCAGCCCTGCCCGAGCCCGCCGGGGAGCTGATCGGGACCGGAGTGATCGTCACCTGCGTCGGGCGCAACCGACCCGGGGTGCTCTCCGAGGTCACCTCGGAGGTCGCGGCCGCGAACGCGAGCATCCACGATGTCTCCCAGAGGATGGTCGGCGAGTACTTCCACCTGGTGCTGGTCGTGGAGCTCACCACGCCGCAGGAATTCGCCGGCCTCAAGGAGCGCCTCGAGTGCCTCGGTGGCCAGGACGACTACGTCGTGCGCGTCATGCACGAGCGCGTCTTCCGCTTCATGCACCGCATCTGATCCGAGGAGCATACCGTGGCCTTCACCGACCAGGAGATCCTCGAGACCATTCGCATGGTCGAGCTGGAGACGCTCGACATCCGGACCACCACGCTCGGGATCTCGCTGCTCGACTGCGCCGATCCCGACCTGGAGAGCACCTGCGAGAAGGTCTACACCAAGATTGTCCACCACGCGAAGAACCTGGTTCCGGTCGCCGACTCGATCGCCGCCGACTACGGCGTGCCGATCGTCAACAAGCGGATCGCGGTCACCCCGGTCTCCTGGATCGCCGGACCCAGCGGGGCGGACGATCTGACGCCGCTGGCCCTGGCGCTCGACGCGGCGGCCAAGGAGGTCGGCGTCGACTTCATCGGCGGTTACACCACCTACGTCCACAAGGGATTCACTCGGGCCGACGATCGGCTGCTGGAGTCGATCCCCCAGGCCCTCGCCAGCACCGACCACGTCTGCTCCTCGGTCTCCCTCGGCAGCACTCGGGCGGGGATCAACATGAGCGCCGTGGCCCGCTTCTCCGACGTCGTGCTGGAAACCGCACGGCTCACCGCGAAGGAGGGAGGGCTCGGCTGCGCCAAGCTGGTCTGCTTCTGCAACGTGGTTGAGGACAACCCCTTCGTCGCCGGCGCGCACGTCGGCATCGGTGAGGCGGAGACGGTGCTCAACGTCGGCGTGTCCGGCCCCGGCGTGGTGCGCTCGGCGCTGGAGCGCCTGGGTCCCGACGCGGACCTGCTCGCTGTCGCCTCGGTGATCAAGCGCACCGCCTTCAAGATCACTCGCATGGGCGAGCTGGTCGGCCGGGAGGCGGCGAAGCGGCTCGGGACCTCCTTCGGCATCGTCGACATCAGCCTGGCGCCGACCCCGGCGGTGGGGGACTCGGTTGCGGACATCCTCGAGCTGATGGGCGTCGAGCGAACCGGCGCCCCCGGCACCACGGCGCTCTTGGCGCTGCTCACCGACGCCGTGAAGAAGGGTGGGGCGATGGCCTCCTCCAGCGTGGGCGGACTCTCCGGCGCGTTCATCCCGGTCTCCGAGGACCAGGGGATGATCGACGCGGTCGAGGCGGGCGCGCTCTCGCTGGCCAAGCTGGAGGCGATGACCGCCGTCTGCTCGGTCGGGCTCGACATGGTCGCCGTCCCCGGCGACACCCCGGCGCACGTCCTGACCGGCATCATCGCCGACGAGATGGCGATCGGGATGATCAACAGCAAGACGACGGCGGTCCGGATCATCCCGGTGCCCGGCAAGGGACCGGGCGAGACAGTGGAGTGGGGCGGGCTCCTCGGCACCGCGATCGTCCAGGATCCGGGTACCTTCGGCTGCGATGTCCTGCACCGGCGAGGGGGACGAATCCCCGCTCCGGTACAGGGATTCAAGAACTGACCGGCGCGCCGGCGCTCACCGCCAGCGGTTTCTCGTCCGCCCGCGTCGGAGTGGGCCCTTTCTTCCCGGAACGAAGTACCGTCCGGTCGAAGGGGCGCACCGGATGGCGCCGTCAGAGGGGTGTGGAAGAAGTTTCCCGGCGAAAACCGGGAAGGAATGCAGGTGCACTCAAGACCGGCGAGGTGGGTGCCGACACCGTCTCCTGGCGACGAGACGTGCCCTCCGTTCCCCCGACCCTCGCCGTCATCGACATGGAAGAGACCCCCGACCAATTCGAGAGCTCACCCTGGATCCTGCTGGTCGACGACGAGTTGGCGGTGCTCGAAACGCTCGGGAGAGTCCTCTCCCGGCACTTCCGCGTGGTCTGCGCGAGGAGCGGCGAAGAGGGGCTCCTGGTGCTGCGTCAGGGCGAGGAGTTCGGCGTGGTGATCAGCGATCAGAACATGCCCGGAATCAGCGGGGTCGATTTCCTGGAGCAGGTCGGCCTGGAGTTCCCCGCGACCGTGCGGGTCATGCTCACCGGGCTCTGCGATCCCACCCTGGCGGCGGATGCGCTGCACCAGAGCGGGATCCGTCGCTTCCTGAGCAAGCCGTGTCCGCCGAGGGAGCTCATCCGCGCCGTCGAAAGCGCGATCGAGATGTACGAGGAGGAACAACGCTCCGCGATCGAGGTCGACGAGCTGGCGTTCTCGAACGAGTCCTTGATCGCCTTCAATAGCGCGTTGGAGGAGCGGGTCTCGCGCCAGCGGCGTTCGATGCACCTCCTGCACCACTTCGCGGTCGAGCTGAACCAGATTCAGGATCTCCAGGGGATCGCCCGGGCCTCGGCGCGCGCTGCCCACCGGATACTCAACGGACGAGGCGTGCACGTCCAGATCTGGGATCCCGAGGAAGTCACCGTCGAGCACAGCCTCGGACCGGAGATGTCCACCGAGATGCACTCGGAGCCCCTGACCACGAGCGGGGGTCAGGTGGGCGAGATCGTGATCGACGAGCTGGATTCCGCCCGGCGTCGGCTCAGGGGCAGCGAGCTCGACCTGCTGGCGGCGATCGCCTCGACGACGGCCGTGGCCGCACACAACGAGTTCCGGCGTCGCGAGCTCGACGACGCACAGTACGCGACGATCGTCGCGCTGGCGCGGCTCTCCGAGCAACGCGACAACGAAACCGGCAAGCACCTCGATCGGGTCAGCCTGTACTGCCAGCTGATCGTCGAGAACCTGCGCCGTCGGGAGCTCCATGCCGACCTGATCACCGACGCCTACGTTCGCGACCTGATCCACTCCGCGCCACTCCACGACATCGGCAAGGTCGGCATCCCCGATTCGATCCTGCTCAAGCCGGGCAAGCTGACCTCCGGCGAGTGGGAGATCATGAAGACCCACGCCGAGCTCGGGGCGACCACGCTGCAGAGCGTGATCACGGAGAATCGAGGCCAGAGCTACCTCGAGATGAGCCGGGACATCGCCTGGTGTCACCACGAGAAGTGGGACGGCAGCGGGTATCCGCGTCAGCTGAAAGGAGAGGAGATCCCCCTTTCCGCGCGAATCCTGGCCCTCGCCGACGTCTACGACGCGCTCACCTCGGTGCGCCCGTACAAAGACGCCTGGATGCACGAGGAAGCGCTGGCCTGGATCGTCGAGGGGCGCGGGGCGCACTTCGATCCGGACGTCGTCGATGCCTTCCACGACGCTCGCGACGAGGCGAACGAGATTCGGGCGAGCCTGGCCGACTGTCCCGATGAGGT
Organism: uncultured Planctomycetaceae bacterium; assembly: GCA_964496575.1. Taxonomy (GTDB): domain Bacteria; phylum Planctomycetota; class UBA1135; order UBA1135; genus CAZCAC01. The sequence goes on from CAZCAC010000077.1 coordinate 6,827, forward strand.
CGAGCTGAAACCGATCCTCGGGCCGATTCGCAAGCGCGCCTGAGCACTGGTCCCACTCATTGGACCCGACGCCCCGGAGGAGGACCCACCCTCCACCTGAGGAGATCCACCGGTCGCCATCGCCTGTCCACGAGCCCAATCGCCATTGCCGGCGTTCTCCCTCCTTTCTTCGCCTCGGCGTTGGTCATCGGTCGCACGTAGTTTCGGTAGCAGTTCCAGACCCACAAGTGCACCTGCAGCTGCACGCGATCCTTCGAGGCGGCCCAGGTCTGTCGAACCAGTCTCGAGATGCCGTCGCGCAGCATCGCCAGCGTGTGGTTGATCCGGAACAGCGGATTGCGAATGTCCCGCTTGCGCCTCGAGCTCACCGTCCGGTGCTCGAGTCGTTCCCCGAACAGCTTCCGCAGGCACGAGCCGTAGCTCTGCTTCTTGTCGGTCGTGACCCGCACCTCTCCCCTCGAGACGACGTTCTTCGCCAGGACCCCGAAGGTCCGCTGGATCGCTCGGGTCGAACCGGATCGACGACGCCCCTCCGACGCCTGAATCCGTTTCAAGCGCTCCTCTTCCGCCGGCGTTCTCGGCTTCCTGGGCGCCATGGGAGCGCATTCGGTGTGCATCACGAAACCGCTGCGCCGGTCGATCAGCACCGGGACGGTGACCGGCTTGAGCTTGCGGTCGGCCTCGTAGGTCTCGAGCTCATCCAGTGACCAATCTCCCTGGAGGCCACCGCGGAGGCGGCTTCGTCGCAGCTGCTCGGCGTGGAATCGGGCACAGTGATCCCCGAGCAGTGCCAGGCGCCGCTCGACCGTCTTGCGAGTGGTTTCGAGGGAGCGCCCGATCTGTCGCAGGGTGGTCTTGGCGACCAGGTGCTCGAAGACGCGGCTCGTCAGGTTCGGCTTCTTGAGCCGGTAGTCGAGGCGGAAGGACTGAGTGGAAAAGCGGCGCCTGCAGCCGAGGCACTCGAACCGCTGAACACGCCGGCCGTCGACCTTCCGCCTGAAGAAACCGCGACGCCGCCAGGGGAAGGGTGCGCGGCGGTGATGGACGCAGTCGTCGTATGGGCAGTACTCGGGCTCGAAGGCCATGGCCGAACCTCCTCTTGGACCTTGATCGGGCGGGGGTCGATCCCGCGACAGGTCAATGACGGCTGGCGGAGGCTTCGGTCACGGGGTTAGATCGAAATCGAGTCCAATCGAGGCGACCAGTACTCGTGTACCCTGGCGCGCTTCATGGGCTCCTGGAAGCGCACCTACTGGGTCGTCTGGACCTCCAACCTGATCACCGCGATCGGGATGATGAGCTTCTTGCCCTTCTTCCCCGGCCACCTGATGGGCATGGGGCTTGAGGACCCCGACGAGATCGCGGCCTGGACCGGGGTGATCTTCGGCGCGGCGCCGCTGGCCGCCTCGGTGATGACGCCGATCTGGGGAGCGCTGGGGGATCGCTTCGGCCGGCGGCTGATGACGGTCCGGGCGATGCTGGCGATCACCCTGTTCGTCGGCGCGATGTCCCTGGCCACGCAGCCGTGGCACCTGGTCGTCCTCCGGCTGGGCCAGGGTTTCTTCTCCGGCTTCATCGCCCCCAGCATCACGCTGGTCAGCGTGATCGCGCCGCCCGATCGGCAGGGGGAGATCGCCGGGTCGCTGCAGACGGCGCTGGCGATCGGCGCCGTGCTGGGCCCCCTGATCGGAGGGCTGGTCGGACCCGCCGTGGGGCTGGAGTGGATCTTCCTCGGCATCGCAGTGGCCAGCTCCTCGAGCGCGGCGCTGGTCTGGTTCTTCGCCCGGGAGGACTCCGGCCAGCGACAGTCGGTCACCGGTGGAATCTCCCCGGCGGCGGTGCTGCGGTCGAGCCTGGCGGACCTCGGGGCGGTGTGGTCGCACGCTCGCCTGCGCAGCGCGCTCTTTCTCGTCTTCTGGATGATCCTGGCGGCGGGGGCGACCAACCCGCTGATGCAGCTCTACGTCGAGGAGCTGGGGACGCCGCCAGGGGAGAGTGAACGATGGACCGGTTACCTCGCCAGCGCGATGGCCATTGTACACATCCTGGCCATGCCGCTGTGGGGGAGGTACGGGGACCGGCGCGGGTACCGCCGAGCCCTCGGCCGGTGTGCGATCGCCGGCGTAGCGGCGCTCTTCTTGCACGCGCTGGCCCCCGGCCTGCTGGTGCTCTTCGGAGCGCGCGTGCTGCTCGGCGCGGCGCTGGCCGGTTCGACGCCGCTCGCCTACGGCCTGGCAGCGACCGAGATCCCGGTCGAGCGGCGGGGCGGGGCGATGGGAGCGGTCTTCAGCGCGCGGACGCTGGGGATCTCCATCTCCGCAGTGCTCGGCGGAATCCTCAGCGGCTGGCTCGGCCTGCGGGGACTGTTCATCGTCGGCGCCGTGCTGCTGGGGCTCACGTCGCTGTACGCGCAGCTCTCCCGCCGCGGGAGCTCCGGTCCGCCGCGCGCCGGCGAGGACGATCCCCCGCGGCCGGAGGATCAGCTGCCGATCGTCTGACCGTCGCCGGCCGCCTCGCGCTCCTTCCGCTCGCGCTCTTTCTTCTCGCGGCGCTCGAGCAGCCGCTCGAGCTGCCGGCTGTTGTTCTGGCTGTCGCGCCGCGCGATCGAGTAGAGGTCACGAATCTCGGGAGTCAGGTCGGTGCGCTCCAGCTCCTCCACGGCGCGTTCGTGGGAGCGCCTGTACATCGCCAGCGCGCGCGCGAGGTCGCGGTCCAGGTTGTAGTGGAGGACCACCGCGGTGTCGTTCAGGAGCGCCGGGTTGTCGGGTTCCAGGGCCAGGGCGGTCTCGTAGCCGACCAGCGCCTTCTCGTAGTACCCGCCGCGCCGCTCCTGATCCGCCGCCACCTCGCTCTTCTGCAGGACGTCCCCCGCGTCGCGGTAGAACAGCCCCGTGTTGTTCCAGTAGCGCGTCGTGTCCGGGGACGCGGTGGCCTGAGCCCCGCTCAGCAGGGCGGCCTCGACCAGTCGCCCGCCGGCGACGCAGTGGCCGACCAGTCCGTCGATGATGGAGAGGTGGAACGCTGGGCTGCCGTTGATCGAGGAGACGAGGCTGCTGGAGTCGAGCTGGTAGTTCTCGATAACCGAGTCGACCGCCGCGTCGAGCTCCTCCAGGTGGAAGCTGCACAGGCCGGTGTACCAGAGGCAGTTGGCGTACGCGGGCCACTTGGAGTACGCGTTCTGGAACGCGGTCCTGGCGGCGGCGTACTCCTTGCTGGAGAAGCGCGCCCAGCCCAGCCACCACAGGAGCGTCGCGTCGGCCTGCGTCTCCTCGCCCCGATGGCATCGCGCGAAGTTGTTCGCGCCCTCCTCGAGGGTCGGCAGGAGCTTCTCCTGACCGAGGCTGCCGAGCAACTGGGCGTAGTCGACCGCCGACGGAGCCCAGCCCATGGCGACCGCGTACTGAGCAGCGGCCTCGTCGATGCGGGCCTTCCAGACCAGCGCATCGGCGCATTTCTTGTGCGCGCGAGCCAGCCGGCCCTGCGCCACGGGCTCATCCGGCCGACCCTCCGCCACGGCCGCCCGGGTGAAGGCGTCGAAGGCCGTCTGCCAGTGCGCGTCCGCCTCTTCCTTTCTCGCCTCGTCGGCGTTCGCGACGACGAACTGCGAGAAGGCGACCTCGCCGAGCATCATCGCCGCTGCCGCGCCACCCCCGGGGCGCGCGACGGCGCGCTCGGCCGCGGACCGCGCGAGCTCCAGCTGCTGGGAGTTCCAGGCCGCTTCCGCCAGCGGGAGGAACGCGTCGCCGTACTTCTCGGCATCGGCCTTCGTCGACGACTGCAGGTAGGTGACAGCGTCGCCGTAGTGCATGCCGATCATGGCGCCGCCGACGCCCTCGCGGAGGTACTTGCGCGCCTTGTAGACGAAGGCCAGGCCGTACAGGTAGTCGAGGTCGGGCCCCTCGACGCCACTCCCCGCGAGGTCGTCGGTCATGTTGAGCGCGTCGTTGAGATACTCGGTCTCGATCATCGCGCGGATCAGCCACATTCGCGTGCGCAGAGCGCCGCCGTCCTTGGCGTCGGCTTCCTCCAGCACGGCGCGCGCCTCGACGCCCTTGCCCTCCGCGATCAGGGCGCGGCCGCGACGGACCAGGTCGACCACCTCGCCTTCCTGCGCGATGGAGGGATTCGCGCAAGTCGGAGTGGGAGTGAGCGTCGAGAAGGAGATGGAGAGGGCGACGAGGGTGGAGAAGAGAGGATTCATCGATGGTGGGGGGAAAGAAAGGGGGATCAATCAGCGGAGAATAGCTCCTGCCGGGCGGTCAGCCTGTCGCGGACCCGCTCAAGCTCAAGGTCCTTCCAGTAGAACGCGCGCTGGACCAGCGCAGGGTCGAGCTCTCCGGCCAGGATCATCTCGCACAGGGGGAGATACATGTCGGAAACCGCCCTCCGCGGGGCACGCTCGTACTCGAAGCTCTTCTCGAAGTGGGGCTTCGCGGCGGCCGCGTCGCCGTCGATCGTCAGGGCGATCACACCGAGGTTCTGATAGGCGTCGCCGACCGCCTCGCGGGTCATCGTCCGCTGCTCCTCGTCTTCGATCCCGGCTTCGAGCTGGGGCAAACCGACGGCGATCGACTTCTCGAAGTAGTCGCGGGCGACGTCGAGGTCGCGCTGTAGGTAGTAGGCGAGGATCAGCCCGGTGTCGTTGATCACGCGCGCGTCGTCGGGGGAGAGCTCGGCGGCGACCACGTAGGCGGCGTAGCTCTTCTCCGCGTGCTCGACCGCCGCGGCGAAGGAGGCCTTGGCGACCGCCTCGTCGGGAGGGCTGGCGGTCAGCGCGGAGAGGCCCCGGATCTCGTGGCCCAAGGTGCCTGCGTCGCGGTTGAAGTACCCGGCGTTGTTGGCGAAGGTCGGATTCTCGGGGTCGTAGGCGAAGAGCTCGTCAGCGATCGCCGCAGCCTTCAGCAGGCTAGGGAAGCGCTCCTCGAAGGGAATGGGGCTTTCGGCCACGTTGCCCTGGCCGTCCTTCCAGACCTCGACCACCTCGTTCATCCAGTGCTTGTTGTACTCCCCGACGAGGAACTCGAGCGAGGTCATCCCCGACCACAGGCGGCCGGGGTCCTCCCAGCGCATCCCGCCGGGAAGCAGCTCCTCCATCGAGCGGAATGCGTCGGCGGCGCCGTCGAGATCACCCGCGTTGTAGAGACACCAGCCGTAGCCGTCGCGCGAGGTCACCTCGTAGCCGAGGCACGCGTCGCGGTAGGCCGCGTCGAGCTCACGGGCGCGGCCGAAGAGACCCTCCGCCCGGCGGAAGCCGTCGCGCTGGTCGTTCTTCTCCTCCAGGAGCTTCGCCATCGAAGATTCGTAGGTGGCGCGGCCGAGGTTCCAGTGACCGATGGCGAGGTCGGGGTGGCCGGCGACGAACTCCTCGTAGACGGTGACCACCTCGTCCCACCCGCCGATCTGGTTCAGGATCCGCACCAGCGCGTCGTGCAGCGTGACGTCCGCGGGATTGAGCTGCAGCCCGCGCTGCGCCGCGTCGCGCGCCTCTTCCGGTCGAGACTCCCACTGGTAGAGATTGGCCAGCTGATTCCACGCCCAGGTATCGGTGGGGGTGGTGCCGATCATCGCCTCGATCGCGGTGCGCGTCTCCTCGAACAGACCGGCCCGGCGCGTCTCCGCCAGCACGCCGTTGACCGACGCCGTGTAAGCGGCGAAGCGGACCTCGACGTCGGTTCGCGCCGGCGGCGTATCGAAGCAGGGAACGAAGGGAGACTCGGGGTCCATCGAGGCGATCCCTTCGCGCAGGTCGATCAGCGCGCGGTCCAGGTCGCCGCCCCGTCCACTCTGGAAGTGAACCATCCACCCCGCTCGCGCCGCGCCCACCAGCGCCTCGGGGAGCTCCTCGCCAGCGGCGAGGAACGCCTCGCGCGCGTCCTCGAACATGATCGGATTCCGGTCCTCGCTCCCCATCCGGAGGAGGCACTCGCCGCGCAGGAACGAGACCTCTCCATCGCCTGGAGCGATCCGGAGCGCCTCGTCGAGCGGCAGCATCGCCCCGCGCGGGTCTCCGGCCAGGAGCCGTTCACGCGCGGCGGCGAGCTTCCCGGGAAGCACCGCGTCGCTGACCTCCCCGCGCAGCCGGCGCACCCGGCGGTCCTCCGGCCGGACCTCCAGCGCGTACTCGAGCTTCTCCCACGCCGCCCCCGGGCGCCCGGCCTCGAGCTCGGCGCGCGCGCCCTCCAGCACCTGGTTCACCTCCACCTTCGCGCAGAAATCCCGGGCCTTGGCCCAGTCTCCGGCCTCGATCGCGGCGATCGCGATCGCCTCGGGGGAATCCTCGGGGTGAGGGGCCTCCGCCTCCTCGGTGGAGGTGCAGGCGAGGCTCAGCGCGAGAGGCAGGGCGATCCAGCGGTTCGAGGGCATGGGGCTAGCGGGGGCGAGGGGAGATGAACACGGGCAACGGGGAGGGGAGGGAGCGGGCCACCCTGCAGGCGGCCCATGAGTCTGCGGATTCTAACCGCCCACCGATTGGAGGCACCATCGGCCGCCGCGCCCCCGAAAAATCCCCCAGGGGGGCGCGTGGCCCGCTCAGGTCCCTTAGACCGTCAGGGCGCCCGGAGTCACACTTTTCCCGCGCCTCCCTTCCACCAACGCGGGCTTCCGGGAAGATGGGGGCTGAAACCGCGTCCCTAGGATCTACCAGGAGCTCCTCGCGCCTCCGTCAGGTCTCCGGAGGCGGGTGCTCAGGTCTCGTCAGCGTGTCCCGGTGGGTATCTCTTCCATGACTCGATCCCCTCGACCCCGGCAGCGGGCTCCGTTCCTCCATTCGCTCCTCGCCCTCCTGGGGCTCACGGCGGCGCTCGCGTTGCAGGGCTGCGAGAACCCCTCCTGCATCTTCGGCTCCCAGGGGTGCCAGACCAGCGCGGGTGGCGGCGCGGAGACCTCCTCGGCGGCGTTCCCCGAGGTGGGTGAGTGGATCGCCGTGGGGGCTCCCCGGGTCGATGCCATCTTCCCCCAGGGCAGCGGAACCACCGAGACCCCGATCGTCATCGTGTTCAGCGAATCGATGACCCCCGCCAGCGTGAGGAAGGCCTTCGAGCTCCAGGAGGTCGGGGGCTTCGTCACCTCGGGGACCGCGATCGACGGGAGCCTCGTCGGCGACGGCCGGGTGCTGGTGCTCTTCCCTCCGCCGCTGACCGCGGGGTCGAGGTACGAGGTCTACTTCGCCGATGAGGCCGCCCCCCGCGATCTCACCGGTACGCTGGTGATCCGTCCCAAGGACGGCCTGGTCGGGGCCTTCGACGTCGTCGACTCCACGGACCCGGCGCCGAAGATCGTCACCACCTGGCCGGGGGACGGCAACGTCGGGCAGAGCACCATCAGCGAGATCGTCACCGTCTTCGACCGTCCGCTCGATCCCTCGTCGGTCGACAGCAGCTCCTGGGTGGTCCTGGTGGACGGCCTCGCGCCCCCGTTCGCCGCCGAGCCGACGGCCCTGAGCGTAGGCGCCGGAGGGGTGTCGGCGCAGGAGACCCGGGTCTGGAGCTGGAGGAGCGTCGACCCCGAGACGGAGGTCCCCGCGGACCTCGGCGCCGGGAAGATCGTGCGCCTGTCGCTCTCCCCCGACGGCGGCAAGAAGATCACCACTCCCGACGGCGACGAGCTGGCCGCGTCGGCTATCCAGTTCACCACGCAGCTCTTCTCCGTGCCGGTGGCGGCGAGGATCATCAGCGAGCCCGACGATGCGATCGGCATCGAGAACCTCGGCGGGGCGCGGCCGTTGCTCCTGGAAGTGGAGCTCACCGGGGAGCTCGCCGAGGGCGACGCGCTCCGGATGACCATCTTCGGCACCGCCCAGCCGACCGGCGTGGAGGAGGAGACGCCCCCGATCATCGCCCTCGAGCGGGAGGTACCGCTCAACGAAGGGGTCGCGATCGTGGTGGTGAATCAGGAGGACCTGCAGCTGCTCCACTCCAGCAACCCGCTGACGCCGCGCTTCCAGGACGGTGACGTCTCCTTCGCCTTCCACATTCGCCGTGGGGGAGGGGTGAGCCCCGTCCAGGTCCTCGACGTCGATCCCGACACCCCGGGGATCCAGGATCCGGTGCTCGACATCGTTCCGCCGAGCTTCCTCGGACTGGTCGGCATCACGTTCGAGAACCCGACCGACTACCGCAGCGACGTGCGCGACCTCGTGGTGCTCGGTGAAGCCTCCGAGAGCCTGCGCACCGTCGAGGTGATCGCGCAGCTCACCGGCGGCCCCGTCGACAACCGCATCGCCGGGGAGCTTCCGCCCCTGCCGGCGATGCTGGAGACGGGAGCCTTCATCGCCTCGCCGGTGAGTCTCGGACAGATCGACCCCGCCGAGCTGCCGGTGGACTTCTCGGTGATCATCTACGACGCCGCGCTGAATCCGGCGCCGGCGTACGAGGCGCAGTACACGCAAGTCGGTGCGAGCGGCCCGGGGACGCCGCTGTTCGGCTCGGGCGGGACACCCGTGACCGTCACCGTGTACGACGCGAGCACCCGGCTCCCGGTCACCGGGGCGACCGTCTACAGCCACGGGTCGGTCGGGGGAATCCTCTCCGTCGACGCGCCGAATCCGCTCCTCACCGATTCGACGGGAAAGGCCACCATCGACTCCGCCCTGGACGGCGACACGCTGATCACCGTCGAGAAGTCGGGCTACGACCTCTTCACCTTCCAGGGAGTCCCGACCAGCCGGCTCGACGTACTGCTTCCCCCCGTCTCGCTCGGCCTGGGAGCAGCTCAGCCGGTCGCCACCGCGCAGGGGGACGAGCTCTCCGCCAGCTTCATCAAGACCTGGATCGCCGACAGCCGAAGCGTCTCGCCCGGGGACGCGGTGCACCAGGGCACGGGCAGCAACTACAACCCGATCGTCGACCAGACGGTGTGCAACTTCGACCCGGTGGCGATCCGCGCCCGGCGGCTGGGCCTGCTCACCTTCCTGGCGACCAAGGACCCCGCCGACCTGACCGATCCCAACGCCTTCTCCGCAGCCTCCTACCTGCAGGCGTTCACGGCCGACTACCCGCGCCCCGCGGTGGAGCCGGGGGGGCTGGACACGGTGGGCGTCAGCGTTTCCGAGACCCTCTCCGGCGCCGACGTCGATCCCGACGACGTTCCGGTCGGAACGCCTCCGGCGGTGTTCGAGAAGAGCCCCGACTACGCCACCTCGTTCCCCAACCCCCTCGGTGATCCGCGCGTCTCGGTCGAGGTCCTGGTGCGCGGCCTGCCCGGGGCGATGACGGTCGGTATGGGCCTGCCCTACTTCAACCTCCTGCTCGACCACTGGGACATCCGCGCCGCCTACTCGGCGCTGGCCAAGGCCGAAGGGCCGCTGGTCAGCGACGGCGCGATCGAGGACGAGCGCTTCCTGCGCCTCGAGCACGTCGACCTCCTGGGCAGTCGCACGGGGACCCGGTCCCGGGTCTCGACCCTCAGCGGGGCGCTGGTGCCGCCGGAGCTGCCCCTGCTCTCCGCCCCGTCGGGGTCGGTATCGGGGGCGGCGTACGACCTCGAGTACAAGGACGTCTTCGTCGGCGCGCTGGACGAGAAGGGCCTGTACCGGGCGCTCCTCACCGACGCGTCCGGCCGGCGCTGGCATCTCTGGCGCCCCGATCCTCCCGACGGGCCCGACCCGGTCATCGCCCACCTGCCGCCGATCGAGCTCGCCGGCGGCACGCCGCTCGAGCACGGCTCGGTGACCTGCGTGATCCAGGGCTGGGCGTGGCCGGGGATCGACCTCCTCGAGTTCATGTGGACCGACATCGAGCGCGAGCACGACCACTTCGTCACCGCCGCGCCGGTCATCTACGTGCAGCTGGCGCCCTGATCCCGGCGCGTTCCGGTTCGGGCGCGGCGCGGGCGGGGTGAATCGGCGAGGGTCGAAGGCGGTGAGCTCGTGGCGGCGGCCGCGAGGGGGCGATTCCCGTGGCCGGCTCCTCCCCGATTCGTCTCCATTCCTCCTTTTTAGACGAGTCCCCCGATCCCTATACTCGCCTTCCGCAGGACGCTGCGAACCCCACCGGAAGGATCCGTCGGCCAGAACCTGAAGCACACCCATGAAGCCCGCCACCCGAGCCCGTCGTCGTTCCTGGATTCGCCTCGCCCCGGCCCTCCTCCTCGGGGCGTGCGGCCTGGCCCTCACGGCCGGATGCCACACCCTCCCCGAGCCTCCCGGGTTCCACGTCGAGGTGCTGCACCAGGGGACGCTGGAAGAGGTCCAGCCGATCGACATCGTGGTCCTGCCGATCATCGACGACTCCGGGACCGGTGAGGTCCCCAAGAAGGAGCTCCGGGACGCCTTTTACACGACCCTCCCCCGGCGCCGGTACAGCCCGCTCTCCCTCGAGTACGTCGATCGGCGGGTGGTCGAGGCGTCGTACAACCCCGGGATGCTGCAGGAGGACGCGGCGCTCAAGGTGATGGTCCGCGAGTGGGATCTCTCCCGCTGGACGAGCCACGCCCGCCTGACCGTGGTGGTGGAGGCTTGGATGGAGTCCCTCGAGGGCGAGAAGCTCTGGGGGGGGCGGCTGAGCAAGACCCTGAACCTCAAGCAGGAGCGGGAGCGCCACGAGACCTCCTACCAGGCCTTCCAGCTCGCCTGCCACCTGATCGCCGAGGAGCTGCTGGAGGTGATGCCCGCCCGCAGCCCGCAGCCCTAGTTTTCGACCGCTCGGGTTCGATCCCGACCGGAGAGGGGCCTCATCCCGACCGGAGAGGGGGCCTGATCCCGACCGGAGAGGGGCCAGAACGGCCTCCCGGCGCAGGTTGAGGCCCGGAGGGGGTGGACTTGGGGCAGCGGACCCCTAGACTGGGGCCCGGTTCGAGGCGGTTCCGGTCCCAGGATCGGAACCGCTGCCGGTTGTGCTCACCTCTTCGGGTGAGACCGGTGCACCCGCGCATTCCGGGGTCCCTGCCCTGGGCCGCGGGCAAGTCATTCGAGCCCGACCCCCGGTCGACCCGCGAGAGGCGAGCGATTCGGGGTCGGCCGCCACCGATCCAGGGTTTCATTCAATGGCCATCGAAGCAGGGCGCAAGCAAGCGCTGATCGAGGAGTTCGCGACCGCCGACGGAGACACCGGGTCTCCCGAAGTCCAGATCGCGATTCTGACCGGACACATCAAGAACCTGACCGAGCACCTGAAGGTCCACAAGAAGGACTTCGCCTCCCGGCGTGGCCTGTTGACCATCGTCGGCCGTCGCAGCAAGCTCCTGCGCTACCTGCGTCGCAAGTCCCCGGCGCGCTACCAGACCGTGGTGTCCAAGCTCGGTTTGCGTCGCTGATCCATCCATCCGTGATCCGCTCTCGAACCTCAGCCAGACGAGCCGAAGGTCGCCCGACGTGGGCGCGATGTTCCGAACGGTATTCGAGCGGACCCGAGTCGGGTTCGACGAGAGAGGAGTCTGATTCGAATCGAGCCCCGGTGGGCCCGTGTGTCTTCACGCGAGCCACCCCCGAGGCTGAACCTCCTTCCCCGCGAAGAACGGGAGTGGGGGAGGGCACACCCGCCGATCCCGCGAGAAGACCCTAGCAGCGCCTCGATGACCCCGGGTTCTCCCGGGACTCGCCTTCCACGAGAAGCGAGCGCTCCCCCGACGAGTCCGGGGATCGGGCCGCGTTCCTCACCGAACGCGGTACACGCCAGAAAGCAGATAGAAGGTAATAAAAGACAGATGTTTGATACTTACAAGCGCGTCGAGCGAGTGGTCGCCGGACGCAGAATCGTCCTGGAGACCGGGCAAGTCGCCCGCCAGGCCATGGGCTCGGTGATCGCCACCGTCGGCGAGACGATGTCCTTTGGCGCCGTCACCACCGGGCCCGCGCGGGAGGGGATCGACTTCTTTCCCCTGACCGTCGACTACCGGGAGAAGACCGAGGCCGCGGGGCGGATCCCCGGCGGCTTCTTCAAGCGCGAGGGTCGTCCCACCACCAAGGAGATCCTCACCATGCGCGTGACCGACCGGTCGATCCGGCCGATGTTCTCCGAGGGCTTCAAGGCCGAAGTCCAGGTGATGAGTCACGCCCTGCAGTACGACGGCGAGAACAACAACGACATCGCCGCGATGATCGCCTCCTTCGCCGCGATCGCCATCAGCGGTCTGCCCTTCGAGGCGACCCTGGGCGCCGTGCGCGTCGGCTTCGTCGACGGCGAGTTCGTCGCCTTCCCCAGCGACGAGGACCTGCGCGGCAATTCCGGGCTCAACCTGGTCGTCGCCGGTCACGAAGACGGCCTGGCGATGGTCGAGGGTCTGGCGAATCAGCTCACCGAGAGCCAGATGATCGACGCCCTGGAGTTCGCCGAGAAGGTGATCGGCGAGGTCATCGAGCTGATCAAGGAGCTGAAGGAGCTCGCCGGCAAGCCCGAGATCGAGTGGACCAGGCCGGAAGTCGACACCGAGCTGCGCGACAAGGTCTTCGGGTACCACGACGCCGTGACAGAGGTGATCTACACCGAGGGCAAGCTGGAGCGTGGTGACGCGCTCAAGGCAGTCCGGGCGAAGGTCATCGAAGAGCTGACCGCCGGCGTCGCCGAAGACGAGGTGGGCCAGCTGACCAAGGACATCAAGAACTTCTACCACGACCTCGAGGGCGCGGTGGAGCGCGAGTGCATCCTCTCCGGCAAGCGCACCGACGGCCGCGCGCACGACGAGATCCGGCAGATCACCATCGAGCCGAACTTCATCCCGCGGCAGCACGGCTCCGTGCTGTTCACCCGCGGCGAGACGCAGGCGCTGGTCAGCGCGACGCTGGGCACCCCCGACGACGAGCAGATCATCGACGGCCTGGAGACGGAGTACCGCAAGCGCTTCTACCTCCACTACAACTTCCCGCCCTACTCGGTCGGCGAAACGCGCCGCATCATGGGGCCGGGACGCCGGGAGATCGGGCACGGCATGCTCGCCGAGCGCTCTCTCGAACCGGTGCTGCCGGTCAAGGAAGGCTTCCCTTACACCATCCGCATCGTCTCCCAGATCATGGAGTCGAACGGATCGTCGTCGATGGCGACCGTCTGCGGCGGCTGCCTCGCGATGATGCTGGCCGGCACTCCGCTGTCCCAGCCGGTGGCGGGTATCGCCATGGGGCTGGTGCAGGAAGGGGACCAGACCGCCGTCCTCTCCGACATCCAGGGTTCCGAGGACCACAATGGCGACATGGACTTCAAGGTCGCCGGGTCGGGGATCGGCATCACCGCCCTGCAGATGGACATCAAGATCAAGGGCGTCAGCCGCGACCTGCTCGAGAAGGCTCTCGGCCAGGCGGCCGAGGGGCGCCGGTACATCCTGCGCAAGATGCTCGAGGTGGTCGATCGGCCCAGCCCCGAGATCAGCGAGCACGCCCCGCGCTTCGAGTCGCTGAAGATCCCCGGCGAGAAGATCGGCTTCCTGATCGGCCCCGGCGGCAAGACGATCAAGGGCCTCCAGGAGCAGTACGGCGTCAAGATCTCGGTGATCGACGACGACGGCCACATCCAGGTCTTCGGGACCGACAGCCCGAAGGTCAAGGCCTGCGCCGACGCGATCACCGCGATGTGCGAGACCCCCAAGATCGGGGCTCGCTACACCGGCACGGTGAAGAGCATCCGCGACTTCGGGGCCTTCATCGAGATCCTCCCCGGCGTCGAGGGGCTCTGCCACATCTCCGAGCTGGCCGAGGGCTTCGTCGACCAGGTCTCCGACGTCATCGGTATGGGCGAGGAGATCGAGGTCGTGGTGATCAACGTCGACGACCGCGGCAAGGTCAAGCTCTCCGCCAAGCAGGCGGCCGAGGCGGTCTCGAACTGATCGTTTCTGGCACGGATACGTAATTCGAACGCGGGCCGCTCCCGGCGAGGGGGCGGCCCGTTCGCATTGCCGACCCGCCGGTGGGAATGGCCTGAGGCCCCGTCGAGGAGTGACCTCCCGCGAATCGGGTGCACCGGGGGAGCCGAACGGGGTCCGCCGCACCCCGGCGCGGGAAGGGCCGCCACCGGGCCTCGCGGGGCGGAGCGCTCGCGCCGGACGGGGAAAGAATTCGATTTCGCGTTCGGAGAGAGAGTTCCGGATCCGAAGTAATACCCTGCGGCCTCGGTCGTCCATTCCCACTGAAACGGACCCAGGGATCGGGTAGGGATCCCGGAGATGTTCAGTCCCTGTACAGGGGGCGTAATGCCCCCTGGCGGGAATTTCGGGGGGAATGGCTCCCCGAACGCCGTCCTCTTTCGAATACTGGGAGTGTTCTGATCAAGAAAACCTCTTAACGGTGTCACCCGGCGCAGACGGATGGCACTTATAGGAATAGAGGTCACCTGGGGCTCGATCGAGGGGATCGGGCTCGACAGGAGGGAACTGGGGATGAAGAAGACAAGACTAGTAATGCTGGCGCTCCTGGCCTTGCCCGGCCTGGGATTCGCCCAGGAACCGCCGGGAGCGGGGGAAGCCGCCGCGGACGAGGCGATCCTGGTGGACACCAACTCGGCCGACTGGGTGGTCAAGACCGGGGACAACGTCTGTGGAGTCTCGGAAGCCCGGCAGATCAGCAACCCCGCCAAGGTGAAGTACGACGCCCTGATGCGCGCCACTCCGGAGATGAAGGAGATGAAGCGCAAGGGGATCGACAAGGACTCGGCCCGCGGCATGGTGCTGATCTCGGAGGCCAAGGCCCGGATCAAGCGCGTGGCCAAGGTGGTGATGACCGACAAGGGTCACTGCAGCGTCTGGAAGAAGATTTCCCACAAGCGGGGGAGGTCGGCCACCGATATCACCGACACCGTCCTGCTGAAGCTGGAATCCTGAGGACGAGCGCTCCCCGATGAGACGCACCCCTCCGGCGGGCCGTCCCGAGGGAAGGAACAAGCGGAGACCCACCTCGGGTCTCCGCTTTCTGCTTAACCGACCGATCCCGAGTTCATAGCCTCAAGCGTCATGCAACCCCCCCGGCACGCCCTGACCGGTAACTCGCGGCCTCGTCGATCTCTCCTCCTCCTGCTGGGCGCCCTCGTCCTCGCCCTGGTCGGAGGCTGCCTCACCGAGGAGAAGAGGGCGGAGAAGGAGCAGCGCGATCGGCTCACCATGGAGATGTTCCGGGAGCTGATCGAGGAGGGCACCCTGACCCCGGTGGAGTCGATGGAGGACGCCTTCGCGGGGATCACGCCGGAGGCCGGGATGGGGGCGACGCCGGAGGAGCTGAAGGAGAGTGCACGGGCACCCGGAGTGGAGGCGCCTTCCGAGACCGAGGCGGAGGAGGAGCCGGAGAACTACGTCGAGCTGCCGCCGGTCAACCCCTTCGCGCTGTTCGGCAAGAGGATCAAGGTCCACCAGGACACCGGCCTGATCACCAAGCCGTATCCGATGCAGCAGACGATGGCCGACACCGTCAGGGAGTTCATGATCGCGTACGGGGACTTCCCTCTCTGGCCACCCGGGGCCGACCCGAAACCGGCCGATGGATCTCAGCAGCCCTTCGACACGGTCCGCGTCGAGAGCCAGAAGGGCATGAGCGCCAACGAGCACTGGCTGGTCGTGACGGCCAATCCCCAGCTCTTGGAGGACGTCGAGTACTTCATCAACACCTTCGCCGCCAGCCCGCCGCGGATCGAGATCGAGGCGAAGATCGTCGAGTGGGTGGTCCGCGACACCCTCGACCTCGGGGTGAAGGACGCTTCGGCGTTGTTCCCCGATCACACGCTGGTCGACGCTCTTGAGTGGGGTTTTCCGAACACCGCGGGGGAGATCAGCGGCGGCGAGTTTCTCGCCACCATCGGTACGCTACAAGACGGCGTCACCTACGCCGCGATGTTCGAGGCGCTCTCCTCCTTCGAGAACGTCTCCATCATCTCGCGCCCCAAGGTCGCGACGGACGATGGGGTCAAGGCCTCGATCCAGGCGACGACCCGGTACCCCTACCTGAGTATCGTGAGCATCGCCGCGAACGGTGTCGCCAATACGAAGCTCGACTTCCTGCAGTTCGGCATACAACTCAACGTTACCCCTCAGCTGGTCGGAACCGACACCGTCAAGCTGGAGATCAACGTCGAGGAGTCGCAGCAGGTCGGCAGCGCCGTCACTTTTGCAGTCGGTGGGGGTGATGCGGCAGGGCAGATCCCCACGCCGATCATGTCCACCCGCAGGGCGGAGGCCACCGTCACGCTGAGGCCGGGGCAGGCGGTGATCCTCGGCGGCCTGATCTCCGAGCGGCTCACGGAGCGGGAGCGGGGCATCCCGGTCCTCAAGGACATCCCGGTCCTGGGCTACCTCTTCAAGTCCACGCTGGAGGAGACCGAGACCTCAACCCTGCTCTTCTTCATCCGCCCGCGCATCCTGGAGGGCACGGACCTGACCCAGGACTTCTAGGCCACGGGGGTGGAGGGCGCGGAAGCCCCAAAATCGGCGGGAAGAAGGGGCCGAGGGCTTCGTCTCTGTACCCTGATCACTCATGAAGCTCCGGAAAGCGAAGTCTCCTGTCGACCGGCGCCGGGGGGCGGCCCTGCTGCTCTCGGTGCTGGTCTTGTTCGTCCTGATCACCATCGTCTTCCAGATCAGCATCGGCACGATGACCGACGCCCGGATCGGTCGCAACGACGTCGGCCTGACCCAGATGGACGACGCGATCCGATCGGCGCGCTTCGACATGTTCGAGCTGCTCAAGGGGGACGCCGACGCCGCCGCGGAGAGCGGCGACGAGTCCACCGGGGCGGCGGACATGGCCACCGCCAGCGGCGCCGGGGACGGGGAGGGAGAGGCGGAACCTCCCGCCGACTCGCGCAAGGACGAGTGGGCGATGCCGCAGCGGACCGAGATCAACAGCATCAAGCTGCGGATCCTCGTCGAGGCGGAGAACTCCAAGTACAACGTCCTCACCATGCTGGTCGAGGACGAGGAGGAGGCCGAGGAGGCCTTCCAGCGCGTCATTCGCATCATCGACCTCTACCGCGAGGGAACCGATGACGACATCGACCGGCGCGACGCCGAGGAGATGGCAACGGCGATGAAGGAGTTCATGCTCGAGCGCGAGCGCTCCGACTGGGAGAGACCCGAGCTGCTCACCCAGAACGAGGAGCGCGAGGGACTGGTGATGCCGATGTCCCTGCGCGACTTCCTGGTTCTCGAGCCCTTCTACGAGTACCAGTTCCGCTCCTACCGCGACGGGAACGACGTCCAGGTCCACTCCCTGGATCAGTTCCTGACCGTGTGGTCCTCCCCCGGCACGAGGGGCGACCTTCCCGAGCAGGGCGACGACATCTCGGGCACCTCGAGGACCTCCAGTCCCTCCAGCGGCGACGAGGCGAGCGGCGAGAGTGGCGAGAGCGGCGAGGAAGGCGACGAGGGGGACGACACCGGCTCGACCGACACTTCGAGCGGCAGCGACGAGGGCGACGGGACGACCTCGCTCGGCTACGCGGTCAACATCAATCTCGCTCCCGCCGCGGTCATGAAGGGGCTCTTCGACGACCGCGAGGTGAGACATCGCTTCTGGGACGAGGTCATCGAGTACCGCAACCTCGAGGAGGAAGAGGAGCTCGGCGCCGAGGACGATACCGAGCCGATCTACGACGAGTTCGGCGAGGAGCTGATCGAACGCCGTGCCTTCGAGACCCTCGAGGAGCTCGAGGAGGTGCGCAGCTGGGAGGACCTCGACTCGGAGACGCAGGAGACGGCCCGCGAGCTGCTGACCACCACCAGCGAGGTCTTCACCATCTACCTCACCGCCCGGCGCACCACCTCCAACGACCAGGGCTACGGCTACGCCGCGACCCCCGAGGAGCAGGCGCGCCTGGACGAGGATGTCCGCGGGGCCCTGGTCCGGACGGTGCGCGTCGTCGTCTGGCGCCGTTCCGGCGAGGAAGGGACCCAGGTCGTGCCGATCGTGCCCTGGGAGGTCCTCGACTTCTCTCCGTTCGAGATCGAGGACTACCCGGAGGACTGGTAGTGTCCCGCGCGCGACGCCGCGCACCCCGAGGTGGCGGAAGCGGGAAGCCGGATCGCCTGCGACTCGAGGTGTTTCACCACCTCTTCGCAGCGACCGCCGAGGAGATGGGCGTGACCTTGATGCGCTCCGCGTTCTCCCCGAACATCAAGGAGCGCCGCGACTTCTCCTGCGCGCTCTTCGACGCCGAAGGGCGGATGATCGGTCAGGCCGCGCACCTGCCGGTCCACCTCGGGGCGGCGCCGATGTCGGTCGCCGCGGCGCGCGAGGCGTGTCACATGCGCGAAGGGGACGCGGTCCTGCTCAACGATCCCTTCCAGGGGGGGACGCACCTCCCCGACCTGACCTTGACCTCTCCGGTCTTTCTACCCGGCAGCACCGCGCCCGACTTCTACGTCTCCAACCGCGCCCACCACGCCGACGTCGGCGGCTTTCAGCCCGGGTCGATGGCGCCGGCGCCCGACGTGCACGGCGAGGGGCTGCGCGTGCCGCCGATCCGCATCGTCAAGGATGGCGAACTCGACGGCGAGCTCCTCTCGCTGGTGCTGGCCAACATGCGAGTCAGAGCCGAGCGCGAGGGCGACCTCCTGGCGCAGTGGGCGGCGAATCGCGTCGGCGCGCGCCGTCTCCTGGAGATGGCCGATGAGCACGGCGCCACGCAGCTGCGTTCCCGCGCCACCCAGCTGATGGACTGGACCTGCGATCTGACCCAGGAGCTCGTCCGCACGGTGCCCGAAGGAAGCTGGAGCTTCGAGGACGAGCTGGAGTCGGCGCCGACGAACGGCGAGGGGACCGCGCGCATCCGCCTGACGCTGACGAAGCGCCGCGGGCGGCTGTGCTTCGACTTCACCGAGACCGACGACCAGCTCTCCGGCGCGGTGAACACGCCGCGAGCGGTGGCGATGGCCGCGGTCTTCTACTGCCTGCGCCAGCTCCTGCCCGCCGGCACGCCGACCAACGACGGCGTGCTGCGTCGCGTCGAGGTGAAGACCCGCCCCGGCAGCCTGATCGACGCCCGCTACCCCGCGCCGGTCGCTGCGGGCAACGTCGAGACCTCGCAGCGCCTGGTCGACGTGATCCAGGGGGTGCTCGCCCAGCTGTGGCCCGACCGCTTTCCCGCCGCCAGCGCGGGCACGATGAGCAACCTCACCTTCGGCGGCCACCCCGCCGGGGCCGAGTCCGCCTTCGCCTACTACGAGACGATCGCCGGCGGCGCGGGCGGTGGACCGGAGGGGCCGGGCGCCCACGCGGTCCAGACCCACATGACCAACACCCGCAACACCCCGATCGAGGCGCTGGAGAATCAGCTCCCGGTACGGGTCTTGCGCTACACCGTCCGCCGCGGCTCGGGGGGGCGCGGGCGGCACCGGGGCGGGGACGGCGTCTGTCGCCGCCTGCGCTTCCTCCGGGACGTGCGGGTCAGCTTCGTCGCCGAGCGCACGCGCCGCGGCCCCTGGGGGCTCCTCGGTGGGGGCCCGGGGCGCAAGGGCGGGGCCCGGGTGCGCCTTCCCGGGACGCTGAGCGATCGCCTCCTGCCGGGCAAGTGCTCGCTCGATCTGCCCGAGGGCGCCGAGCTGGAGATCCGGACCCCCGGCGGGGGAGCCTTCGGCGGCTGAAGGGACGCGGCGAGGCTTGTACCGTTCACTTGGAGCGGAGAGAATCGCCGGCTGTGCCCCGACCTCCCGGAGCCCGTGAACCCCTCCCTCCTTCCCCCTCGAACGAACCGACATGCCCTCTCTCAGCGTCTTCGGAGCCCAGTGGGGTGACGAAGGGAAAGGCAAGATCATCGACCAGCTCTCCGTCACCGCCGACTACGTGGTGCGCTACCAGGGAGGGGCGAACGCCGGTCACACCGTCATCGTCGACGGAGAGAAGTACATCCTGCACCTCGTCCCCTCGGGGATCCTGCACGAGGGGCGGGTCAACGTCATCGGCAACGGACTCGCCGTGGATCCGATCGCGCTGCTCGAGGAGATCGACGGGCTCCTGGAGCGCGGCGTCGCGGTGACCGGTGAGAATCTGCTCCTCTCTCCGTCCGCGCAGGTGATCCTCGAACACCATCGCCTGGTCGACGCGCTCAACGAGCGCTCGCGCGGAGCCACGCGCATCGGCACTACCGGGCGCGGCATCGGTCCCTGCTACTCCGACAAGGCGCGGCGTATCGGCCTGCGCATCGGTGACCTGCTCGATCCCGACCGCTGTCGCACGCGACTCGCCGCGGCGCTGGCGGAGAAGAACGCGGTGATCGAGAAGGTGCACGGCGAGTCGCCCCTCGGGCTCGACGCACAGCTCGACAAGTACATGAGCCTGGGGGATCGGCTGCGCCCGTTCGTGCGCGACACCGGTGCCGTCCTGCGGCGCGCGTACGACGAGGGCAAGCAGGTCCTCTTCGAGGGCGCGCAGGGCCTGATGCTCGACATCGATCACGGCACGTATCCGTACGTCACCTCCTCGAACACCGGCACCAACGGAATCCCGTCCGGCGCGGGTTTTCCCGCGCGCAAGATCGACCGCTCGATCGGCATCGCCAAGGCCTACTGCACGCGCGTCGGCGAGGGCCCCTTCCCGAGCGAGGACCACGGTCCCGCCGGCGAGGCGATCCGCGAGGCGGGTCACGAGTACGGCGCCACCACCGGCCGTCCCCGTCGCTGCGGCTGGTTCGATGCGGTAGCCGTGCGCTACGCGCTCGACCTCAATGGAGCCGACGGGATGGTGATGACCAACCTCGACGTGCTCACCGGCTTCGAGGAGATCCACGTGGCGACGCGCTACACGCTCGGCTCGGAGTCGCTCGACGAGCTCCCCGCCGGGACGCCGCTGGAGGGCATCGAAGCCCAGCTGGAGACGCACGTGGGCTGGACCGAGGACGTGACCGGCGTGCGGGAGTTCGAGGCCCTCCCGGAGAACACGCGCCGCTACGTCGAGTGGGTCGAATCCCTGGTCGGCGTGTCGATCGTGATGCTCTCGGTCGGGCCCGACCGCGAGCAGGTGATCCCCCGCGGTCTGTAGGACCGGAGGAACGCGTGCGCGAGAAGCCTCAACGCCCGGACCTCGGTGGACCGTTCCCCGAGCACCTGGCGATCATCATGGACGGCAACGGCCGGTGGGCGAAGAAGCAGGGCCTGCGCCGCGTCTTCGGGCACCGCGAAGGCGTGAACTCGGTGCGTGAGACGGTCACCGAGTGCGCGCGCATGGGGATCGGCAGCCTGACCCTGTACGCCTTCTCGATCGAGAACTGGAAGCGTCCGAAGGTCGAGGTGAGCTACCTGATGAAGATGCTGCGCCGCTTCCTGGTCGAGGAGCGGCCGACGCTGATGGACAACGGCGTGCGACTCGCGGGGCTCGGTCGCCTCGACGACCTTCCCCCCGAAGCGCTGGAGACGCTGCGCGAGACGGAGCGATTGACCGCCGAGAACGACGGGATGCTCCTGCGCCTCGCCCTCTCCTACGGCGCGCGCACGGAGCTCGCCGACGCGGCGCGCTCCCTCGCGCTCGCGGTTCGGTCGGGCAGCGTCGAACCAGAGGAGATCGACGAGGAGTCGCTGCGCGCGTTCCTCTACGATCCCGCGACTCCCGACCCCGACCTGTTGATTCGCACGGCGGGGGAGATGCGCCTCTCCAACTTCCTGCTCTGGCAGATCTCCTACGCCGAGCTGTACGTCACCGACGTGTGCTGGCCCGAGTTCCGCAAGGAACAGCTGATGGACGCTCTGCGCGCGTACGCTCGACGCAACCGAACCTACGGCGAGGTGGCCGACGGCTCCGCTCCCTCGGCAGAGGTCGAGGCGGAGCGGACCTCGTGATCCTCCGGCCGTCGGACCCGATCAGAAGATGACCTCGAAAGCCGCCAAGGTCTTCAAGCGGACGTGGGTCGGGGGGCTGCTCGCCGCAATGACCGTCGGGCTCCTCTGGCTCGCCTACCGGAGCGATGACGGGCTCGTGGTCTGGATCGGTGGCGCCGCGCTGGCCATCGGCTGCGTCTACGAGGTGTCACGGCTGGAGCGGCTCGTTCCGCGCAACCTCCTGGTCCCGCTCATCGGCGGGCTGCTCGCCGCGCTGAGCGGGGGAGCGCTCCGCTACGCCGGGGTCTCCTCGTCCGAGGGCTTCTTCGGGGCGATCACCGACTTCCCCAGCGCACGGGGTATCCTCGCCAGCTACGCGCTGGGCGCCGGCGTCGCCCTGCTCCTGTGGCTCTACGGGCGCGCGCTCAGGCGCGGCCGCGGCGGCTGGCGAGAGGGGGCGCTCCTCGCCTTCCTCTCGCTGTGGCTGCTCGCGCCGCTCCCCGCGCTGGCCCAGATCTGGAACGCCTACGGCGCCGACGGCCTCGTCGCCCTGATCCTGCTCTCCAAGATCGGCGACGTCTTCGGCTACTACGTGGGAGGTGCGATCGGCACGACGCACCCCTTCAAGAGGATCAGCCCCGGCAAGACCACCGCGGGGTGCGTCGCCTCGCTGGTCGCCGGCGGCGCGGCGGGGCTCGCCTGCGTCCCCCTCGGCCTCCTGCCCGAGGGGAGCGGCCTCGTCGCGGGCCTCCTCGCCGGAGTGCTGGTCAACCTCGCCGCCCAGAGCGGCGATCTGCTCGAGAGCGTGGTCAAGCGCCGGGCGGAGATCAAGGACTCCGGGACCTGGTTCGGACCCTCCGGAGGGGTCCTGGACCTCGTCGACAGCCTCCTTCTCTCGGTCCCCACGGCGCTCCTCTGCTGGCCCCTGCTCTTCCCTTAATCCCTGCCGAAAAGGCAGTTAGGGGCCGTCCTCGGTGCGTGGGGGGGCTCTCCCCCGCCCGAGTCAGGGAGCTGCGTTGACAGAGTACGGCAGGGTGGGCGATGCTGGCCTTCTCCTTCCCGCCGGTCCCCGGCGCCCAACCGACCCCTTGATCGAGATCACCATCCCCCTGCAGTCGCGGGACGAGGCCGTACTGGTCCTCGGGCCCTACGATCGCTTCGCCAAGCTGCTCCGCAAGGCGCTCGACATCGAGCTCTTCACGCGCAACGGGAACCTGCGCATCAAGGGGCTCGAGCCCGACGTGCTCGAGGCGAAGCGCCGCGTCGACCACCTCCTGGGGAAGATGCGCAAGGGGCGGGAGCTGAACCTCCAGTCGATCGAGGAGATCCTCCTGGGCACGCCCAAGGAGTCCACCTCCTCCGGCGGCCCGACGGAGGCCCGCGGCGACGGCGGTCCGCCCGCCGGCCCCCTGGCCACCATGGCGGGGGTGGCCCGCGGCTCCCGGATGGGCACCAGCCTGCGGGCCCGACCGGTGGAGGCGCGCGGCGAGAACCAGCGCCGCTACCTCGAGCTGATCGAGAAGCGGGACCTCGTCTTCGGCACCGGGGTGGCCGGCACCGGCAAGACCTTCCTGGCGGTCGCCTCCGCGGTCAAGGCGCTGCGCAGCGGCATCGTGCGGCGCCTGATCATCACCCGGCCGGTGGTGGAGGCGGGGGAGCACCTCGGCTTCCTGCCGGGAGACATGCAGGCCAAGCTCCACCCCTACGTGCGGCCGATCTACGACGCCCTCTCCACCATGCTGGAGTTCGAGGACGTCGCCCGGCTGGAGGAGGCGGGGGTGATCGAGGTCGCGCCGCTCGCCTACATGCGCGGGCGCACCCTCTCCGAGAGCTTCGTCATCCTGGACGAGGCGCAGAACACCACCGTCGGGCAGATGAAGATGTTCCTGACCCGGCTCGGCGAGGGGTCCCGGATGGTGGTCACCGGCGACCCGACCCAGAACGACCTCGAGCCGCGGACTCGAAGCGGCCTCAACGACGCGATCAAGCGGCTGCGCTCCTACCAGGAGATCGGCATCGTCGAGTTCACCGCCAAGGACGTGGTGCGCCACTCCCTGGTGTCGAAGATCGTCCGCGCCTACGAGGGGCCGGCGAAGGGGCGCCGCGAGGAGGAGAACGGACGTTGAATTCCCTTCGCCGATTCTTCGCCACCGGCCATCGCGCGCCGCTGCGCCGCGTGAGCCTGGAGAAGGCCCGGGCCGGGTCGACGCGCCGTCGAGCCCAGCCCTTGCCGCAGGCGGGGGAGAAGGTCGGTGTCGCGCTGGCCACGACGATCCTGGCGACGCTCCTGATCGGCAGCGGCGCCGAGCTGGAGATCCAGGGTTGGTTCGGGCTCTTCTCGTTGATCGGCGTCGGGCTCACTCTCTTCCTGCGCTACCTCTTCGACTTCCGGCGCTACGTCCTGAACTCGCTCTCTCGAGTCCTGATCCTCGCCGGCTTCCTGCTGCTCAGCCTCGCGACGCTGCGCACCTTCGACGCGTTCGTCAGCCTCGAGTACGCGGGGTTCCTGCCGCTCTCCTTCGTCAGCTTGACGATGGTGCTGGTGTGGAACCGATCGGTGGCGATCGAGGCGGTGATCTTCGCCGCGAGCTTGCTCGCGCTGTACCTGTTCCTCCACACCGACTCCGGTGCGGCAGGAGTGAGAGGACTGGTCGTCGCCGTCACCGGTGCCCTCGTCGCGGCGATGGCCGCGCGGCACGTGCGGCGTCGTTCGGCGCTCGTTCGCGTCGGGCTGGTCACCGGCTTCTCGCAGGCGATCGTGGCGGGCACGTTCGTACTGATGCGACCGGAAGAGATGTCGGGAGCGACGCAGCTCCTGATCCTCTTCTTGCTCGCGCTGCAAGGTCTGGTGGTCGGGTTGTTGCTCACCGGTCTGTTGCCCTCCATCGAGCGCGTCTTCTCGGTGACCACGGACATCAGTCTGCTCGAGCTGGGCAACACGCACGAGCAACCCCTCCTGCGCAAGCTCCTGCTCGAGGCGCCCGGTACGTTCCACCACTCCTACATCGTCGGCCTGCTCTCCGAGGCCGCGGCGGAAGCGGTGGGAGGCAACGCGCTCCTGGCCCGCGTCGGTGCGCTGTACCACGACATCGGTAAGCTCAACAAGCCGGGCTACTTCGCCGAGAACGATCCGGAAGCTCGTGCACGCCACCAGGACCTGACGCCGGAGATGAGCATGTTGATCATCTCGGCGCACACCCGCGACGGGGTCGAGCTCGGCCGTTACTACCACCTGCCGGAAGCGATCCTCGAGTTCATGCCCGAGCACCACGGCACCTCGCTGATCGAGTACTTCTACCACGAGGCGCAGGAGATCCGCGGGCCGGAGAACGTCAGCGAGGACAACTTCCGCTATCCGGGGCCGAAGCCGCAACGGATCGAGACCGCGATCGTGATGATCGCGGACGCCGCGGAGGCGATCAGCCGGCAGATGCCCGATCCCAACCAGACCAGGCTGCGCGAGATGGTGCACGACCTCGCGCACAAGCGGCTCATGGACCGCCAGTTCGAGGAGTGCCACCTGACCCTCTCCGACCTGGCCCTGATCGAGGGCGCGTTCGCCCGCGTCCTCCAGGCGATCTACCACCAGCGGCCGACGTATCCGCGCGGCAAGCCGAACCCCTCCGACCTCTCGAAGCCGAGCGAGGAGCGCCTGGCGGCGCGCAAGGGCAAGGAGCGGGGCCCCGAATCGAAGAGGATCGCCACCGGATCGCGCCGATGACCGTCCAGGTCGGCGGTGAGGTCGAGATCGAGCCGGCCGTGATGGAGGGGCTGGAGAGCGCCGTCGAGGCTGCCTTGCGGCAGGGCGGCCGGAGTGGTCTCGACGTCGACGTGGTCGTGGTCTCTGACGCGACGCTGGCGCGCTTGCACGGACGCTTCCTCGGCGATGAGTCGAACACCGACGTGATGGCCTTCGACCTGGGCGGGGAGGACGAGGGTCCACAAGGCGAGATCTACGTCAGTATCGATCGCGCGAAGGCGCGCGCGGTCGCGCGGGACGTGGCGCTCGCCAGGGAGCTCGCGCTGTACGCGGTGCACGGAGCGCTGCACCTGTGCGGCTTCGACGACCACGCCGACGAGGATCGCCAGAGGATGAGAGAGCTCGAGGCGCGGGTGCTCGATGAGCTGGGGTATTCACCCGACGATGCTCCTCACGACCTGGGAGCGTGATCGACACGGCGTTCGGCGGTGATGGTTGCGCATCGCGCGTCGGCGATGGATTCGATGGGACGCGAACACCTCTCCGGACAAAAAAAGTGCGAAAAAATCAGCGCGGTCTCACGTTCGCACCGATGGCGGCGAGATGGTCGCAGTTGAGCTTCATTCGCCCAGGAACCTCCGATCTCGACTTCGGCCTCGAGTGTTCGTCACGTGGGTCGATGCACATGTAGCTCGGCGCGTGCTTGAACTGCGCGACCAGTATCGTATTCACGCGTTCATGCGAGGCGGCAAAGGCACTACTAGGTTGCCCGCGATGGAGACAGTGAGCAGAACAAAGGAACCGGTGCACGGTCACGATCACGGAGAAGGTCGAGTTCAACGACCAGAGCACGACCACGGAGAACGCGAATCTCTCTGGTGCGCGTATCGCGCGGAACCGAGTGACGAAACGCGCAATGCTCTGGTCGAGTCGTATCAGGATTTCGTTCGGGACATCACCCGTCGATTCGCCGTGAGGCTCCCTCGCAACGTCGACCGGGGTGATCTGACCACCGCCGCCAGTGTGGGACTGATGTCGGCGATCCGCGGGTTCGATCCGGAGCGCGGGGTACGCTTCGAGTCCTACTGCGAGCTGCGGGTCAAGGGCGCCTTGCTCGACGAGCTGCGGACGCAGGACTGGCTGCCGCGGCCGTGGAGACAGCGTCTGGAGCTGCAAAAACGCATCCTCGAGAAGCTCCGCGCACGGGAGAACCGCGAGCCCGCGGATGCGGAGGTGGCCGAGGCGATGGACATGCCGGTCGACCTGTACCAGCAGCTCTTCGGCGTTGGCCTCCCCGGAGTGCCCTCCGGCTCGATGTCGTTCGACGACGGCGGCGACGACTCGATGCTCAGCCTCGAAGTGGTGCCCGACACCTCCCTCGACATCCCCGGAGAGAGCCTCACGCGCGACGAGTTGCTCAGCCTGGTCACCCAGCGCCTCTCCGAGCAGGAGTACCGGATCCTGTACCTGCGCTACTGGGAAGGCCTCTCGATGCGCGAGATCGGCGAGCTGATGACGCTCTCGGAGTCCCGCGTCTGCAAGATCCACGCCCGCCTGATCGAGCGCCTCCAGGACCGCCTGCGGGTTCATCAGGATTGAGAGGAGAGGCCGCGCTCTGAAAAAGAGCGAGGGCCCGAGGCATGGCCTCGAACCCTCGCTGTCCCGATGCCGGTCCAATCCTGGTGGTGGACCAGCGGACGGCGGTTCCCACTCAGGGTGCCCTCAGGCGACCCTCCGCGTCCGCGAGCCCGAAGGGGGCTCTAGCAACGGGAAACGTATCGTCTGAATCTGTCCCCACGGATCCAGCGGATACGCACCTCCTCCATTCGCCGGGCGGACCCGTCCCCACAAACCCGCCAGCGAAACACAGCGGCGCGACCCTCGGGGGAGTTCCCCGCTCCCCGGGTGCGCCACAACTCCTCCATTCCCCCTCGTCCGTCGACCTCGCGAGTGCCTCACGAGATTGATAGGGGCGAACGCCAGACTGTCTGGTGAAGGGATCCCGGGTCGGGACGCAGGCCTTCCAGGCGCTCGGCGTCCAAGTCGTTGTCTCCGGGGCTTCCATGATTTTGTCCATACGAGCTGAATGGCGTTCGCTGGGAAAACCGGCAGCATCGAGGGAAGGCGCAGCCCCGCCCCGACCAGGAGGCCAGAGCGGGGCGCCTGGAGGGAGAAGAGAGGCTTCTCCAGACCAGAGCGTCCTCACCGAGATACGTCAGGATTCCACGCTTGTCGCCCCTCGGTGACGTCACTGGCTTGGATCGACGACGTTCGGCAGCTCGGCTACCCCAGGGGGGCCCGCGGCTTTGCGTCCCAGCCTCGCGGCTGGTTTGCCTTGTCGCGCCATCGAGAGGGCGAAGGAGAATACTTCGAAATCGCAATTAGGCAAGCGGGAGGCCCGGGGTTTCGTTGCGAACCCTTTTCCCCCCTCCTCAAGCTCTTGCAAGAGAACGACTTGCGGGGCCTCCCGGGCGCCTCCGAGGAGCGTCCGGGAGCGCTTTTCGGGATCTCCAATTCCCGTTGGAAAGGCCTTCCCGGTGCCCTCCCGAGCGGGGGATCACGGACGATTCTTTCGCACCACGGCGTGGAGCTCGAGGAGCTGGTCGAGCAGCGGGCCCAGGGTGTCCAGGAACAGCATGTTCGCCGCATCGGAGGGCGAGCTGTCGGGCTCGGGGTGCACCTCGAAGAAGAGCCCGTCGACGCTGCCCGTGGCCAGGGCGGCCCGCGCCAGCGGGGGCACCGCCTCCCGGTTGCCTCCGGTCGCCCCACCGAGCGACCCCGGCTCCTGGACCGAGTGGGTCGCGTCGAAGACCACCGGCGCTCCCGTGCTGGCGAGGTGCGGGAGGCCGCCCATGTCCACCACCAGCCGCCCGTAGCCGAAGGTCGTGCCGCGCTCGGTGACCAGGAGGTTCCGGTTCCCGCTCCGCCGGCACTTCTCGACCGCGTTCTTCATGTCCCAGGGCGCCAGGAACTGCCCCTTCTTCAGGTTGACCGCCCGCCCCGTCTCCGCGGCGGCGACCACCAGGTCGGTCTGGCGGCAGAGGAAGGCGGGGATCTGCAGGAGGTCGACCACCTCCGCCACCGGGGCGCACTGCTCGGGGTGGTGCACGTCGGTGGTCACCGGCAGCGCGAAGCGGCGCTTGACCTCCTCGAACCAGGTGAGCCCCGTCTCGATCCCCGGACCGCGGCCGGAGCCCAGGCTGGAGCGGTTGGCCTTGTCGAAGCTCGCCTTGAAGATCAGCGGTACGTCTCGCGGGGCACAGAGCTCCCTGAGCTCGCCGGCGATCTCGAGGGTCAGCTCCAGGGACTGGAGGACGCACGGCCCGGCGATCAGGAACAGCCGCGTGTCTCCGATCGTCTGGTCGGCCAGCTGGATGGTGCGGTTGGAGGAGGGGCTCATCGCTGGAGTCAGGGGACGAGGAGTCGGAAGCGGGAACCGGTGACCTCGAGCTCGACCGGGGTCTCGCCGAAGGGGTCGCCGTCGACGTGGTAGGGGACCGGGCGCGCCGAGCTTACCCGGACGCGTCGCGCGCGTCGCATCTCGATCGGGCCGCCCGGGATCCAGCCGAGGAAGAAGCGGACGACGAAGGAGATCAACCGGAAGCGGCCGCAGTGGCGGAAGAGGAAGATCTCGAACTTCCCGTCGTCGAGCACCCGCTCGGGGGAGAGCTTGATCAGCCCGCCGTAGTGAATCAGGTTGCTGCAGAGGACCTGGAGGCAGGGGTAGGGCACGGGCTCGCCGTCGAGCTCGACGGTCAAGGGGTCCAGCGAAGTACGCCAGTAGGCCCGGATCGCGGCCGGGAAGTAGTGCCACTTGCTCATCCTGCCCTGCACCCGGTGGTCGTCGACGTCCTTCACCACCAGCGCGTCGGGGCCGACGCCGGTGATCAGGAAGGAGAGGTGTCCGTTGACCAGGGCGAGATCGACCTCGACCGTCCGCCCCGCCTCGAGCATCGCCAGGACGGGCTCGACGGTGCGGGGCAGGCGGAGGTCCGCGCCCAGGGCGTTGCCGGTGCCCATCGGCACGACCCCGATCGGAGTCGTATCCACCCCGGCGCCCCGGTACAGGCCGGCGAGCACCTCGCGCAGGGTGCCGTCCCCGCCGACCGAGACGATCTGTTCGACCTCGCCCGGGCCCAGGCGCCCCGCCCGCTCGCGAGCCTCGCCGGGGCCGCCGGTGAGCAGGAGCTCGACCTCCCGGCCGCGGCGCCTCAGGCCCTCGGCCAGCTCGCGTCCGATCGACGCGCCGCCGCCCCGTCCCGAGACCGGGTTGGCGACGATCAGCGTGCGGTGGGGGGATGCTGCGGCGGACACGGGGGAGAGTCTATCCGAAGGCACCCCGAGTTCCCGGGGTGGCGCTTGACCCGCACCGTCCGCGGTTGATCCTCTCTGGAGCGTGACTGGCACGACTCTTCCCCCGACCCTCGTCCTCGGCGGCAGCGGCTTCCTCGGGGTGCACGTCCTCGAGGCGGTCGCGGCGACCGGCCGGCGAGTGGTCAGCGCCGGCCGCCATTCCCCTCTGGACCGCGCCGGGGCGGAGCACGCGCCCCTCGACGCGCTCGATGGTGACGCTCTGGAGGCGTTGCTCGAGCGACTCTCCCCCGACCGCGTGATCAACTGCTGTGCTCTCGCGCGGGGCGGGGACTGCGAGGAGCGGCCGGAGTGCGCCGATCGGCTCAACGCGGAGCTCCCCGAGGCGCTCGGGCGCTGGGCGGGGCGGACGGGGGCGAGGCTCGTCCACGTCTCCACCGACCTGGTCTTCGGCGGCGAGCCGCCCCGCGCCGCGGGGTACCGCGAGGAGGATTCCCCCGGGCCGCTGTCGATCTACGGGAACAGCAAGGCGGCGGGGGAAGCGGCGCTGCTCGCGGCGAACCCGGCGGCGCTGGTGGCTCGCCTGCCGCTGCTCTTCGGGGACAGCCGCGGTCGGGGGCTGGGGGCGTCCGACTCGTTGCTCGCGGCCCTCGAGCGCGGGGGGCGGCGGCCGCGGCTCTTCGTCGACGAGTTCCGCACGCCGCTCGCCGTCGAGGAGGCGGCGGCGGCGCTGGTCGAGCTCGCCGGGTCGCCGGTCGCCGGTCTCCTCCACGTCGCCGGCCCCGAGCGGTTGAGTCGCTTCTCGCTCGGCCGGATCGTGCTCCTCGGCGCGGGGCGCTCCGAGGCGGAGATCGAGCGCTTCTTGCAGCCCGTACGGCAAGAGGAGCTCGACCTCGCGGCCCTGCGCCCGGCGGACGTCTCGCTAGATACTCGCCGGGCGAGGTCGTTCTTGCGCTCGCCGCTCTCGGCGCCGCGTGAGCGCTTTCGGCCGTCTTCACCGGACGGAGCTCCCGGCGCTCCTTGACGCGCGGGGGCGGCGGCGTTGAAGTGGCGCGCTGCCCTCCCACCCTGCTTTCCCCTCCTGCTTTCTGCGCGCAACCCGCAGATACCGACCAAGAGTAGATCAGGAACTCCATGGAACTCCCGACTCGATACACCCCCGAGGATCACGAAGCCCGGCTCTACGCCGAGTGGGAAGCGAGCGGTGGCTTTCAGCCCACCCCCGACCCGACCGGCCGGGACCGCACCTTCACCATCATGATCCCGCCGCCGAACGTGACCGGGGCGCTGCACATGGGGCACGCGCTCAACACGACGATCCAGGACATCGTCATCCGGCACCGACGGATGGCCGGCTTCGAGACGCTCTGGGTTCCGGGGACCGACCACGCCGGGATCGCCACCCAGGCGGTGGTCGAGAAGAAGCTGTACCTCGAGACGAAGCGGACGCGCGAGGAGATGGGGCGCGAGGCGTTCCTCGCCGAGGTGTGGAAGTGGAAGGAGGAGTTCGGCTCGCGGATCCTCGAGCAGCTGCGGCGGCTCGGCGCCTCCTGCGACTGGACGCGGACGCGCTTCACCATGGAACCGCAGATGAGCCGCGCGGTGCGCGAGTCCTTCGTGCGGTTGTGGGAGAAGGGGTTGATCTACCGCGGGGCGCGCCTGGTCAACTGGGACTGCGTGCTGCAGACGGCGGTTTCCGACGACGAGATCGAGAACGCGCCGCGCAAGGGGAAGCTCTGGTACATCAAGTATCCGCTGAAGGAGCGGGCCGGCGAGTTCCTGACCGTCGCCACCACGCGGCCGGAGACGATGCTCGGTGACACCGGCGTCGCCGTGCACCCCGATGATGAGCGCTACCGCGAGCTGGTCGGCACCAGCTGCGTGCTGCCGCTCCTGGACCGGGAGATCCCGATCGTCGCCGACATCACCGTCGACCCGGAGAAGGGGAGCGGCGCCGTCAAGGTCACGCCGGGCCACGACCCCATCGACTACGAGCGAGGCCTCCACCACGAGTTGCCGATCATCAGCATCTTCGAGCCGGATGGAACGCTGAGCGAGGAGGCCGGGCCGTTCCAGGGGCTGTCGCGCGAGGAGGGGCGGACCAAGGTCGTCGCCGCGCTCGAGGAGCAGGGGCTGCTGGAGAAGATCGAGAAGATCGAGCACACCGTGCCGCTCTCCGATCGCTCCAAGAGTCCGATCGAGCCGCTGATCAGCGAGCAGTGGTTCGTCAAGATGGAGGAGCTCGCCGCACCGGCGATCGAGGCGGTGAAGACCGGAGCGCTGCGGTTCCACCCTGAGCGCTGGAGCAAGATCTACCTGCAGTGGCTGGAGAACGTGCGCGATTGGTGCATCTCCCGCCAGCTGTGGTGGGGGCACCGCATCCCGGTGTGGTACGACGAGGACGGCGTGCCCGTGGCCTCGATCGAGGACCTCGAGGTCGGTTCGCCGCACCCGAAGACCGGCAAGCCGATCGTCGCGCAGGACCCCGACGTGCTGGACACCTGGGCGTCCTCGTGGCTGTGGCCCTTCGCCACCATCGGCTGGCCCGAGAAGACGGAGGACCTCGAGCGCTACTATCCGACCCAGTTCCTCTCCACCGCCAGCGAGATCATCTACCTGTGGGTGGCCCGGATGATCATGGCCGGCTACGAGTTCTGCGATCACCTGCCGATGGAGCAGCGCTGCGCCTTCGAGGTGTGCAACATCCATGCGACGGTGCTCGACGCGAAGGGCAAGCGGATGAGCAAGTCCGCGGGCAACGGCGTCGACCCGATCGACATGATCGGGCAGTTCGGCGCGGACGCGGTGCGTTACAGCCTGATCCTCCTGACCAAGGAGGGGCAGGACACCAAGCTCGCCCCCGAGAAGATCGACCAGGGCTACCGCTTCGGCAACAAGGTCTGGAACGCGGCGCGCTTCGTCCTGATGAACCTCTCCGGCGAGCGGTCGGCGGGGAGCTCCGCGGACGCGGCGCGGCTGGAGGACCGCTGGATCCTCTCGCGTCTCCACACCACCATCGGCGCGGTTTCGGCGGCGCTCGACGAGTACCGCTTCAACGATGCGGCGATGGAGCTCTACCGCTTCGTCTGGAACGACTTCTGCGACTGGTATCTCGAGCTCTCCAAGCCGCGCTTCACCAGCGCCGACGACCCGACCGGTCCCGCCGCCCGCGGCATCCTGGCGCGGGTGCTCGGCGACATCCTCGCGCTGCTGCACCCCTTCACCCCGTACATGACCGAGGTCCTGTGGAAGGGCCTCGGCGAGGCGCTGGGCGAGGAGCGTTCGGCGATGCTGATGAACAGCCCGTGGCCCGACGCCGCGGGGCTTGAGGCCGACGCGTGCGCCGAGGAGGAGATGGCCCTGATCCAGGACGTCGTCGGCGCGGTGCGCCAGGTCCGCATGCTGACCCAGATCGGCGAGCGCAAGCCGTTGCGCGCGGTGATCGCCGCCCCGCGGGAGTCCGACCGCCAGGCCCTGACCGACCACTCCCCGGCGGTCTGCGCGATGGCCTACCTCGAGGGCTACGAGGCGACCGAGTCGGCGGAACGGCCCCCGTCCTCGGTGATCGCCGTCGTCGGCTCGATCCAGGTCTTCGTTCCCCTCGGCGAGGACGTCGACCTCGGCGCCCTGCGCGAGGTGATCGGCAAGCGCCTGGAGAAGATGGGCAGGAACCTCGAGGGGATCGACAAGAAGCTCGGCAACCCCCGCTTCGTCGAGAACGCGGACCCGGAGCTGGTGGCGGCGGAGCGAACGAGGAGAGAAGAGCTGGTGGTCGAGATGGGGATGATGCAGCAGAACCTGGAGCTGTAGTCGAGAGGTTCGGGCGCTAATCGCGCGCTGAGGTCACGGCCGCATCACGGTTCGGACAACCAGAGTTCAACCACAGAGGACACAGAGAGCACAGAGAACAGAAGAAGAGCC
>CAZCAC010000078.1:0-40050 GCA_964496575.1 uncultured Planctomycetaceae bacterium
GAGCACAGAAACAGAACCAGATAACTACCAGAAGAATCGGCTTCGCCGATTCTTCTGGTAGTTATCTGGTTCTGTTTCTGTGCTCTGTGCTCTCTGTGTCCTCTGTGGTTAAATTCTGGTTGCCCGGAACGTGGTGCTGCCGTGACGTTCTCGCGCGTCTAGCGCCAGCGTCTTCTCAACTCTACTGGAGCACTCTGGGCCTTTCGCACACACCTTCGTGGCACAGGTAGACGGCCGCGGCGCCGTCGATCGGGGTCTTGCCGCGGGCGGCCGGGAGCAGCTCTTCCAGGGTCGCTCGGTTCTCCGCATCGACGTGTACGAACACGCGGTACGGGGGCCACTGCCGGCGCAGGCGGGTGAGCTCCGCATCCACCCGCTCGTCGCTGGCGTCACCAGCGACATAGACTTCCGACGGCGAGCTCTCCAGGAAGTCGATCACCAGCAGCATCTGGCAGAAGCCGACCGGGTAGCGGTGGATCATCTGGCTGTAGCGCGATAGGCCGGCGCGAGCGTGCTCGAGCTTCGCCGGATCGCCCTCGAGCAGGCCCAGGCGGGCCAGGTTCAGGAGGGCGACGCCGATGTCACTCGGCAAGCTGCTCTCCGTCGGGTCGCTGAAGCGGGCCGGGAGCTCCTCGCCGTCGTCCGCCGTGTGGAAGTAGCCGCCCCGCGGGTCGTCGAAGTGCTCGTCGGCGTGGGCCTGGAGCTCCTGCGCGGCCTTCAGCCAGCGAGGGTCGGCGTCCGCCTCGAACAGGTCGAGCAGGCCCTGGGCGACGAACGCGTAGTCCTCGAGGTAGGCGTCGAGGTGAGAGCGGTCGCCGCGGCGAGTGCGGAACAGGGTGCCATCCTCCTGGCGCATCCTGGTCAGCAGGAACTCGGCGTTCCGCTGCGCCGCGGCCAGGTATTTCGGTTCCTCGAAAACCCGCGATGCAACGGCGAAGGCGCGCAGCATCAGGCCGTTCCAGGAGGAGAGGATCTTGTCGTCGAGCAGCGGGTGGATGCGCTGCTCGCGGCGCTCGTACAGCTTCGCCCGGCAGCGCTCGATCGCCGCGAGCACCTCGTCCTCGCTGCGCTTGGTCACCTTCGCGACCTCGGCCAGGGTGTTGCGGGCGGTGAGGATGTTGTGCCCCTCGAAGTTCCCCTGGTCGGTCACGCCGTACCAGGCCACCGCGACGTCGCGATCGTCGCCGCAGACCTCTTCCAGCTCCTCCCGGCTCCAGACGAAGAACTTGCCCTCCTCCCCTTCGCTGTCGGCGTCGGTGGTGGAGTAGAAGCCGCCCTCGGGGCTGGTCATCTCGCGCAGCACGTAGTCGAGCACCTCCCGCGCGATGTCTCGGTAGAACGGATCCCCCAGCGCCTGCCACGCCTCCGTGTAGAGCAGCGCGAGCTGGGAGTTGTCGTAGAGCATCTTCTCGAAGTGCGGGACCGTCCATTCGCGGTCGACCGAGTAGCGGGCGAAGCCGCCGCCGACCTGGTCGTAGATCCCACCGCGCGCCATCTGGTCGAGCGCGGTGGTGACGGCCTCGAGCGCGCCGTCGTCGCCATTCGCCTTTCCGTGGCGCAGGAGGAAGGTGAGCTGCGTGACGTGCGGGAACTTCGGCGCGTACTGCGGCGGCGGCGAGAAGCCGCCGTAGGTCCGATCGGCGCTCTCCTCGGAGAACTCGACTGCCTGGCGCAGGACCGCCGCGCCGGGGGGCTCACCGCTGAAGTCGCCTTCGCTCTGCGCCCGCAGCATCTCGAGCAGCTTGTCCGCCTGCCCCTCGACCAGGTCGCGCTTCTCGTTCCAGGCCTGGTGCATCTGCTTCAGGACGTCCGGGAACCCCGGGCGCCCGTAGGCCGAGCGCGGCGGGAAGTAGGTCCCGCCGTAGAACGGCTTCAGATCCGGGGTGAGGAACACCGACATCGGCCAGCCGCCGCTGCCGGTCATCCGCTGGACCGCAGCCATGTAGAAGTCGTCGAGGTCGGGCCGTTCCTCGCGA
Source organism: uncultured Planctomycetaceae bacterium (assembly GCA_964496575.1). Taxonomy (GTDB): domain Bacteria; phylum Planctomycetota; class UBA1135; order UBA1135; genus CAZCAC01. The sequence goes on from CAZCAC010000078.1 coordinate 1,977, forward strand.
TCGACCTTGATGTTGACGAAGTACTCGTTCATCAGCGCGGCGATCTCCGGGTTCTCGAATGACTCGCGCTCCATCACGTGACACCAGTGGCAGGCGGAGTAGCCGATCGAGAGGAAGATCGGCCGGTCGAGCTCCCGGGCCCGCGCCAGCGCCTCCTCGCCCCACGGATACCAGTCGACCGGGTTCTTGACGTGTTGCAGGAGGTAAGGAGAGGTCTCGTCGCGGAGGTGGTTCATGCGAGCGTGCTCGGGCGAAGGATGCGATTCCTGGCGTCCCGAAGCGGTCGGCACCAGGAGGAGGGGAAAGAGGACGGGACAGAGGAGGGCGGCTCTCATCAAAATTCAGGAGGAGGGGGTACGGTTTTGGTGTCGAGTGAGGTGCAATCGCGGCTGGCGCGGGCCGACTGGACGGAAACGCTCACCGGAGCGGCCTCTCGACGCTCACTTCCGGTCCCATTCCGACCCCGCGTACGTACCTCTCGTCCCGGCCGAGACCATTTCCGGCCGACTCCCTCGACTCTTCGAAACACCTGCCCGACCCCCTATCGATCCGATGCAAGCCGAACTCTACGTCTGGAGCTACTGCCCCCACTGCAATGGCGCGCTGGCCCTCCTCGAGGAGCGGGGGATCCCCGCCCTGAAGCACGTGATGGACGGGCTGGACGAGGAGCTGAACGCGGCCAAGAAGAAGTTCGGGCACAACACGGTCCCGATCATCCTGCTCGACGGGGTGTTCATCGGCGGCTTCGACGCCCTCCGGGACCTCGACGCGGCGGGCAAGCTGGCCAACGGTTGAGCGGCGGCCGAGCCGTCCGCACCCCACGCGATGTCTCCCCCCGCCGCCCGCGGCTCGATGCGTAGCCTCCTCGCGCTCTTCCTAGTCGCACTCGGCACCGGTTGCGGGAAGCAGGAGGGCGAGGAGCTGCCGCCGGTCCCGGACTCCCCCTACCCCGCCACCGCCAAGGTCTCGCTCCACGAGGAATACCTCGCCGGCCTGAGGGCGGAGCTCCACCCCTCCGACGGCGGTGGGTCCGCCCGACTGCTCCTGGACGACGGCGAGGACGGATCCGCGATCGCCACCGGGCGGGGGAGCTGGCGCTTCGAGTACCGCGCGGGTCCCCTGGGAATCGCCGAGGGGGGATCGCTGCAACTGCTCGTCTCGCCCTACTGGGGCTGGAGCCCGCCGCAGCCCTTCGAGTCCCGGGCCCCGGGGTACACGACGATCGAGTGCTCGGCGGCGGAGGTCGAGCTGCGCCCCGCGATCTTCCAGACCCTGCTCCTGGTCGAGATCGGCGGGCGAGAGCTGCGCGAAGGGGAGACGATCACGCTCCACTACGGCGCGGGGCCGGCGGGAGCCGCGGCGGATCACTACGCCGAGCGCGAGTCGCGCTTCTGGTTCAAGGTCGACGGCGACGGCGACGGCACCGCCGGACTGGTGCCCGACCCACCTTCGGTGGAGATCCACCCCGGGCCGGCGGCCCGGCTGACCGCCACGCTGACCTCCGCGGCCGAGCCGGGTGGAACGGTGCGGCTGATCGTCGCCGCGCTGGACGGGATGGCCAACACCGGCCCGGAGGTCGAGGGCTCCGTGCGACTCGTCTCGGAACCCTCCGGGCTGGCGCTGCCCGCTTCGATCCCGCTGTCCGACGGGGCCCGAGCCGAGCTCGAGCTGCCGGCGGGCGAGACCGGGTTCTTCCGCGTGCGCGCCACGCTGGAGGTCGACGGCCGGGAGCTCACGGCGCTCTCCAACCCGCTGCGCGTCGCGGAGGGGATCAGTCCGCTCTTCTGGGGCGACCTGCACGGTCACTCGAACTACTCCGACGGCACGGGCCTGCCGGAGGACTACTTCCGCTACGCGCGCGACGTCGCGGCCCTCGACGTGGTCGTCCTGACCGACCACGACCACTTCGGCATGCCCTTCCTCGACGCCGCGCCGGAGCTGTGGGAGGAGATCCGCAACCAGGTCGAGGTATTCAACGAGCCGGAGCGCTTCGTCGCCCTGCTCGGCTTCGAGTGGACGAGCTGGCTGTACGGGCACCGGCACGTGGTCTACTTCGACGGCGAGGGCGAGGTGCTGAGCTCGGTGGGCTCCGACTACACGACGCCGCGCGAGCTGTGGGACGCGCTGGCGGAGCGGCAGGCGCTGACCTTCGCCCACCACTCGGCGGGCGGACCGGTGGCGGTCGACTGGTCGTTCGTGCCCGATCCCATGATCGAGCCGGTGACCGAGGTGATGAGCGTCCACGGCAGCAGCGAGGCGCCGGACAGCCCCTCTCGAGTCCGCGGCTCGATCCGGGGCAACTTCGTGCGCGACCAGCTGGATCGCGGGATGCGGTTCGGCTTCATCGGCAGCGGCGACAGCCACGACGGACACCCGGGCTTCGCCCACCTCACCCCCACCAGCGGCTACCGCGAGGCCCGTCCCGACCTGCGCGGACCGCGGAACGGCGAGCGGATGGGTCAGGGCGGGCTCGCCGCCATTCGCGCTCCGGAGCTCACCCCCGCCGGTGTGCTGGCGGGGCTGCGGTCGCGCCGCGTCTACGCGACCAGCGGCCCGCGCATCTGGCTCGCCACCAGCCTGGCGGGGAGGAAGATGGGGTCGACCATCCCCCTCGACGAGCTGGGCGAGGAGCCACTGCTGATCGCCGAGATCGCCGGTACCGCCGGAATCGAATGGGTAGATCTCATTCGCAGGGGGCGACCCACCGAGCGCCAGCTCGTCGAGGGCTCGATGGAGGTGCAGCTGGCCGAGGTGATCGGCGAGCTGGAGGCCGGTGACTACCTCTACCTGCGGGTCATGCAGGTGGACGGAGCGCTCGCCTGGTCGAGTCCGTTCTACATCGAGTGACCCGGGGCGGGGGGGGGCGATCCCCTACGCCGACTTCCGATCCTGGAGGTCGGGGTCCCAGGGCACGACCAGGTTGCGCCCGTTCTTCTTGGCCATGTAGACGGCGACATCCGCCGCCTTCAGCATCTCGTCGCAGTTCTTCATCTCCGGGCTGCGCGAGGCGACCCCCAGGCTCAGGGTCACCGCCCGGTGGAACTCGTTCCAGTGGATGAGGTTCTTCTCGACCGCCTCCCGAAGTCGTTCGGCGGCGGTCAGCGCCTGCTCGGCGTCGGTGTTGCTGCAGACCACGAGGAACTCCTCGCCGCCGATGCGGCAGATGTCCTCGTCCTCGCGGCAGGCCTTGGCCAGGCAGTCGGCCGTGTCCTTGAGCACCGCGTCTCCGGCATCATGACCGTACTCGTCGTTGACCTTCTTGAAGTGGTCGATGTCCATCATGATCAGCGCCATCGGAGCGCCGGTCCGCGTCGACGATTCCCAGGTCTGGGTCATGCGCTTCATCGCGTAGCGCCGGTTGGGCAGCTCGGTCAAGGGATCGGTCAAGGCCGCGGAGCGCAGCTTCCGGGTGAGGATCTGGAGCTCGGCCAGCTGCTTCTTCTGCTTGGCCTGCTCCCGCTCGACCTGCGACTGCAGGCGGATGATCCGGCTCCCCGCCTGGATGCGCGCCAGGAGGATCTTGGGCTTGAACGGCTTGACGATGTAGTCATCCACCCCCGCCTCGAAGGCCTGGATGATGCTGTCCTCCTCTCCTCGGCCGGTGAGCAGGAGGAAGTAGATCTTGGCGCCCGTGGAGATCTTGCGGAGCGCGCGACACAGGCCGACCCCGTCGAGGCCGGGTATCGTCCAGTCGGCGACGACAAGCTGCGGGCACTCCTCCAGGGCGAGCTGCAGCGCCTGGTCACCGTCACTCGCGACGGTCACCCGGTGCCCCGCCTTGACGAGGTGGCGCTCGAGCATCTTCAGCCCGACCGGCTCGTCGTCCACGGCGAGGATGTGCAGGCCGCCGGGGGCCGTCGGGGTCTTCCTGGTGCCGGGGAACGAGAGACCCGTCCGGGCCGCGGAGGCCTTCCGCCTCCGGATGCCCGCGGTGCTCTTGTGCCCGTGGGCCGTCTCGGGGGGATTCCGGAGCAGCTCGGCGACTCTCTCCTCGATCTGTCCGAAGCGGATCGGAACGGGCGTCGGGATCTTCAGGACCTCGCCCCACTCGCGCCACTCGCGCACGATCGCGTCGCAGACTCCCTCGAAGTGCTCGTGCTCGAACTGGGTCGACCGGTACAGCGCCTGCATGCCGGTGAGCAGCTCCTGCCAGGCCGAGATGTGCATCGATTCGTCGGCGAAGCAGAGCTGGGCGATGCGGTCGGCCGCCTGCAGGAGGTGCGAGGGACGCGACAGTTCCCCCCGCTCCCCGGTGAAGTCGGAGAAGCGGTACTCGCGGACCGCCTCGGCGGAGGTGTCGGGCAGGCCCCACTCGGTCAGCATGCACGCGGAGACCTCGAGGTGGTCGATCTCGAACTCCTCCGCCTCCGCCTCGAGCAGCTCGTGGAGGCTGAATCGATTCGTGGCCTCGATCAGCTGCCCGTACTTCTCCGGGTGGACGCAGGCCAGGGCCAGCGAGCCGACGTCACAGAGCAGGCCGAGGATGTACATCTCCGCCGGGACGCCGATGCGGAGCTCGCGGGAGAGGCGCTGCGCGGCGACGGCGCGAGCGAGAGAGCTCGACCAGTAGCGGTCGTAGTCGAACGCGGCACAGACGTGGTCACGATCCGAAGGGACCAGAGAGAGTCCCAGGGCGAGGTTGCGAACGGTGCTGATCCCGAGGCGGATCGTCGCCTCGTTCACCGTGGTGATCGGCTCGATCGAGCCGGATTCGGCCGAGTTGGCCAGCTTGAGCAGGCGGCCGGTCAGCGCGGAATCCACCGAAATCGTCTGTGCGATCTCTTCCGTCGAGAAGTCATCCCGCTGGGTCAGCCGGAGAATCTCCATACCCACGCCGCTGGGCGAGGGCAGCTGCCCAGTCAGTCTGAGCTCTTCGAAGGTCTTGTGGATCATCGTGTTCCAGGTTCGCCGGGGAAGGTGGGGAGTCCGTCCGTAGCTGGTATGGGAGGCACTCTCCGCCGCTGTCGACGATCAGGCGATCTCGCGAAGGGCTCGAGCCGAGTCGTCATACGCATTCCGGCAGGCTTCGGTCATGCCCCGGAAGCGCCTCGCGTCCTTGTCACGCGCGGCCGCTTCCATCTCCTTGCAGATGTGGCTCAAGAGCATGGCCCCCATGTTGGCCGCCGCAGACTTCAGCGTGTGCGCGGAGCGAACCATCATCTCCAGGTCTCCGGTGTCCACGCCCTGTGTCATCTCCGCGAGCCGCTCGGGCGCGTCATCGAGGAACATCTCGATGAGCTCCGCCACCAGCCCGGGGTCGTCGTCACCACCCAGCTCTCGGAGGCCCTCGATGACGTCCAGGTCCAGGGTCGGGCCGTCGAAGGTGGCATCGTCAGGGTTTGATTCCATGGGGATACAGGATTGGTCAGAGTTTCATTCACTTCGCACGTCCTCACCGAGAGCCGTCCCGATTCCTGAACCGGGCCGCCTCCTGGGTGCGGAGGACGGTCGATCGGTGATGATGTGGGAAGGGCGTCCCGGGAGAACTCGCCGCGGGTCGACGTGATCTCTTCGGGCTGATCGACTGGCCAACTTGCGCCGAACCGGAACAACTGCCCCAGGGCGCTCTCTCCGAACGGAAACAAGCGCTGGAGGTCCCCTGAATGCCCCCCTGCGGGGCGCTGGAGAGGATCTCGGGCCCCTTGCCGGCCCGAGCCCTCCGGCCTCTAGCGCTGGTAGATGTGGACCGCCATCCCGTGGACCGCCTCTGCGGCCTCCATCATCGCCTCCGGCAGCGTCGGGTGGGCGTGGATGGTGCGGGCGAGGTCCTGGGCGGTCGCCCCCATCTCCATCGCGAGCGCGGCCTCGGCGACCAGCTCGGTCACCTCCGGGCCGACCATCTGCACGCCGAGGAGCTCGTCGGTCTCCTTCTCGGCGAGCACCTTCACGAAGCCCTCGGTATCCATCAGGGTCATCGCTCTTCCTGAAGCGCCGAAGGGGAACTTGCCGCTCGAGTACTCGATCCCTTGCTCCTTCAGCTCCTCCTCGGTCGCCCCCACCGAGGCCATCTCGGGGGAGGTGAAGATCACCGCGGGCACGCAGCGCACGTCGTACTGCTCGGCCTGGCCCGCGATCACGGCGGCGGCGACGAGACCTTCCTTGCTCCCCTTGTGAGCGAGCATCGGCTGCCCGGCGACGTCGCCGATCGCCCACACGCCGGGTACGGACGTCCGCAGCTCGGCGTCGACGGTGAGGAAGCCGGCGGCGTCGGGCTCCAGCCCGATCTTGTCGAGCCCCAGCCCGTCGCTGTAGGGGCGGCGCCCCACGGTGGAGAGGATCTGGTCGCACTCGAGCTGTTGCTCCCCCTTCGCGTTCTCGATCGTCACCACGAGCTTCTCGCCGCTTCGCTCGTAGCCGCGCGCGAAGGTCTCGGTCAGGAGCTTGATCTTGCGCTTCTTCAACGACCGCTCGATCACCTTGACGCAGTCGCGGTCCTGGCCCGGGAGCGCCCCGGGGGTCGCCTCCAGCACGGTGACCACGCTGCCGAGCTTCTGGTACATGAAGGCCATCTCCAGCCCGATGTAGCCGCCTCCGATCACCACCAGGTGCTCGGGGATGCGGTCGGGGGAGAGCGCCTCGGTCGAGGACCAGACTTCCTCACCGTCGAAAGCGAAGCCGGGGATCGCGATCGGCCCGGAACCGGTGGCGATCACCACGGCGTCGGCGGAGAGCGTGCGTTCGCCCTCGGGGCCGGTCACCAGGACGGTGCTCGGGTCGACGAAGCTCGCCGATCCCGCGATCACCTCGCAGCCATGCTTGGCGAGCAGGCCGCTCACGCCACCGGTCAGCCGCCCCACGATCCCGCCTTTCCACTCGAGGAGCTTGGCGAGGTCGAGCTTCACCTCCCCGGCGGTGATCCCCATCGCGCTCGCGGCGCCGATTCGCTCCATCATGCTGCCGGCCGCGATCAGGGCCTTGGAGGGGATGCAGCCCACGTTGAGGCAGGTTCCTCCGACCCGGTCCTTCTCGACCACGACCACTTCCTGGCCGAGCTGGGCCAGGCGGATGGCACACACGTAGCCGGCGGGGCCGGCACCGATCACCACGACTCTCTTCTTCTCGCTCATGGGGAATCCGTGGGGTTCTGCTCCAGGGGTTTCGATGCGCTGCGTTCGTCCAGCAGGCGCGTGGCGAAGAACTCACCCGCGCGGTAGCTGGAGCGGACCAGGGGGCCGGAGGCGGTGTAGGCGAAGCCCAGCTCCGCGCCGAGCCTCTCGTACTCGCCGAAGCGCTCCGGCGTGACGTACTCCAGCACCGGGGCCATGTTCGTGGCGGGGCGAAGGTACTGCCCGATGGTGAGGAAGTCGACGCCGCTCGCCCGCAAGCGCTTCATCGCCTCGACCACTTCCTCGTGGGACTCGCCGAGGCCCACCATCAGCGAGGACTTGGTCAGGACCTCCGGATCGAGTTGCTTCGCCTCCCGGAGCGTCTCCAGCGACCGCTCGAAGGAGCAGCGCGGGTCGCGGATCTTCCGCTGCAGCCGGTCGACCACCTCGACGTTGTGGGCCAGGACGTCGGGGCGCGCGGCCATCAGGACGGCGAGCGCCTCGCCCCGGTAGTCGGGGATCAAGGTCTCGATCTTCGTCCGCGGGGCGTGGCGGCGAACCGCCTCGATGCAGCGCGCGTAGTGCGAGGCTCCCCCATCGGGGAGATCGTCACGATCGACGCTGGTCAGGACCAGGTACCCCGCGCGCAGCTCCGCCGCGGCGCGCCCCACCTTCTCGGGCTCGTCGGGATCGGGAGGCGCGGGGTGCTCGGCGGTCTTGACCGCGCAGAAGCGGCACCGACGCGTGCACTCCTCGCCGAGCACCATCAGCGTCATCGTCGCCGAGCCGCCGCTCCAGCACTCGCCCACGTTGGGGCAGCGCGCCTCCTGGCAGACGGTGTGCAGGCCGAGCTCTTCGGTGAGCCCCTTGAGGCGGGCGTACCCATCCCCGCCGGGCAGCGGGACCTTGAGCCAGGGGGGCTTGCGCCCGCCGTGAGCCACGGCCGCGGGATCGGGGCGACGCGGGCGGGGCTTCTTCGGCTCGGGATCGGAGGGGGGCATATCGGGGCGGGCGGCCCGGCAGGATAGCAAAGGGGGGAGGCCGGCGTGGCCCGGGAGCAGCGGGTCGGGACGAGAAGAGGGCCCGCCCGGCCGGCGCGGTGGCTGACCAGGACGGGCCCCGGGAGGAGAGAGTACGGGACTCGCGCGCGATTCTCGCGATCAGACCAGGAAGGGGTCGATCGCCTTGCGCAGCGAGGGAGTGTTCATCTTGGCGATGGCGCGGACCTGGATCTGGCGCACGCGCTCGAGGCTCACGCCCAGGATGGCGGCGATCTCCGCGAGAGTGTGCTCGCTGTGCCCCTCGAGACCGAAGCGCAGGGCGATCACGTAGTGCTCTCGCTCGCCGAGGCGCTCGAGGGCGAGCCGCACCCCTTCCTGGGCGGTGAGATCCTCCATGCTCGGATCGTAGGGGCCCTCACCGTCGTCGCTACAGAGGAGATCACGGAGCGCCGCTCCGTCATCTTCCGAGTTGCCGAACATGGCGTCGATCGAGTGCGTGGAGCGCGAGGCGCCCAGCGCCGAGGCGACGACGCTCTGCCCGAGATCCGCCTCGAGGGCGATCTCGGCGACCGAGGCGCGGCCGTCGCCGAGACGATCGATCGCCTCGTTGACGTGCTTCATCGCCTTCTGCAGGTACACCGGCACGCGCACGGTGTTCCCGAAGTTGTACAGGAGGCTGCGGAACGCCTGGTTCAACCAGTGCACCGCGTAGGTGCGGAACAGGAGACCGCGGCGCCAGTCGAAGCCGTCTACCGCCCGGAAGAGGGCGGAGGAGCCTTCCTGGACCAGGTCCATGCGGCTGACCCGGGAGTGGCTGTAGCGCTCCACGTTGATCAGCACCAGGTAGAGGTTGCGCTCGACCAGCTCGGTGCGCAGGGCGTGGAGCTCCTCCCAGCGGGCGACGACGTCGTCGGGGAAGACCTGCTCCTCCCCGCCGGGGGAGGCATCCTCGCCGGGGCGGATCGGAGTGAGGGCGGAGAGGTCCTCGAAGTCCAGCCCGGCCCGCTCGAGCGCGCGGTCGAAGCGAAGACGGGCGAACTCGATGCGACGCGCGAGCGCGGCTTCCTGCTCGCGGCCCTGGGTGATGATGCGGTCGACCTCGGCGCGGAACTGCTCCTCGATCGAGCCCGCGGAGCGGCGGTGCTCGGTGCCCGCGGGATGCCGCCAGCTGGTCGGATCCGTGATCTCGAGGTACAGACCTTCTCCGTCCACCTCGTCGACGTACGCGGCGAGGGAGCGATCGAACGAGTCCGGATCACGAGCCAGGAGGCTCAGCGTCTCGTCCAGGTCATGGTGGTATAGGTACTTCTTGTCCACGGGTCGTTCTCCTGAGAAGCCCCGCCGACCAGATCGGGCTGATCGGATCAGGGGAGTGAGGGAAGGGCTCGTTGGGAGACGGGCAGGCTTCGGCCTGCGGCAGTCACTACGTAACAGAGAACAATCCTGGACCTATCGATCCCTCGAAGCCGGAGCCCCGGGGGGGATGAATCCAGTTCCTGAGTTTTTTGTGCCTGCTGATCTACTCGGAGTCGGTTTCTGCGCGCTGCGCGCAGAAAGCAGGCTTGGAGGGCATTGAAGCACTCGAGAATCGCTATCTGAACAGTCGGTTGATCGGTTGGGTTGCGGGCGTCCGCCCGCGCTATGAGGAGCGCGGAGATCGGGTGCGGCCACCCGGCCATCGGGTACCGCGGACGCGCCGAAAAGCGTGCCGTACCGACCTCTACGATCCCGTCGCAAGGGAGTGAGCGTCGTTCCGCCCGTCTGAACCAGTACGCGCTCTTCGCTGGCTGGATCCGCGGGACGGACACCGGGAAACGAGGTCCAAGGCGGATGGGCCTGCTTCCCATCCTCTTGGATACAAGTGACTAACGTGAGGTTCCGGCCCGGTCACGAAAAGCTCGTTTCCTTTCGCACCATTCGGAAACTGGTGGCGGAAGAAGGTCGTTATCGCTCGATTCGACAGTGCGATAGTGATCCTCCGGGTGGAGACATAGGCAATTCACCTGATGCTCGACGAATCACTCGTGCTGGAAAAGACAATCGCAATCTCTCCGTGACCGTCATGTGACAATCATCAGCAGAAACCGATGGGGTGAATGCTCCAGGAGGCGATGGACAAACGAAGAGCGGGCCTTTCCAGAAATGGAAGAGGCCCGCCCCGATGAGCGCTTCGAGGAAACTGTCTCAGGTGTTGTGGTTCTCGACGGTCTGTCCCGGCTCGAGGTAGGTCAGCTGGGTCTCCCGCGGGATGAAGGCGTCGAGGTGGTCCAGCTTCTTGCCCGCGCGGATCAGGTGCCGGGCGATGACCATCCGCTGGACCTGGTTGGTGCCCTCGTAGATCTGGAGGATCTTGGCGTCGCGGAAGAACTTGGCGATCGGATAGTCCTCCATGAAGCCGTAGCCGCCGAAGACCTGCACCGCGTCGGTGGCGACCTTCATCGCCGTGTCGGTGGCGCAGCACTTGGCCATCGCGGCCAGCTTGGAGTTGTCGGCGTCGCCGGGATTCTCGTCGATCCCGGCCGCGGCGCGGTAGACGAGCCAGCGGGAGGACTCGACGGCGATCGCCATGTCCGACAGCATCTGCTGGACCATCTGGTGGCTGGCGATCGACTGACCGAACTGCTTGCGCCGTACGGCGTAGGCAAGAGCCAGATCGAGCGCACCCTGCGCCGCCCCGACCGCCTGCGCGGCGACACCGGGACGAGCGTGGTCGAGGGTCGACATCGCGTGCTTGAATCCCAGTCCGGGGCGACCCCCGATCAGGTTCTCCTTCGGAATGCGCACGTTGTCGAAGTGGGTCTCCACCACCGGCGCGCAGCGGATCCCCATCTTGTTCTCGATCTTCTTGATCTCGAAGCCGGGGGTGCCCTTCTCGACGACGAAGGCGCTGATCCGCCTCGACTTGGAGGTCGGGTCGGTGACGGCGAAGACGCTGTAGAGGTCGGCGACCCCGCCGTTGGTGGTCCACTTCTTCTCGCCGCGGATGATGTAGTCGTCACCGTCTTCCGTGGCGGTCACCGAGAGGCCCTGGGCGTCCGAACCGGCGTACTTCTCCGAGAGGCAGAAGGCGACGAGCTTCTCCCCGCTGGCGACCGCGGGGAGCCACTTCTTCTTCTGCTCGTCGGTGCCGCCCAGGATCAGCGGGAAGGAGCCGAGGGCGTTGACCGCGAAGGCGACCCCGAAGCCGGCGTCGGCCTTGGCCAGCTCCTCGGTCACTCGAGCGAGGGCGAGCAGCCCGATGCCGCTGCCGCCGTACTCCGCGGGGACGAAGCTCTTCAGGAGCCCGGCTTCCGCCACGGCCCGCATCGCGTCGTGGTTGTACTCCTCTTTCCGGTCGTATTCGGCGGCGCTCGGCCGGACGTTCTCTTCGGCGATCTGCCGGGCGGCGGCCGCGAGGGCCTCGATCTCTTCGCTGAGGACGATGTTCATGGGGATTGCAGGGGGCTCGCGGGGATGGCCGGCGGGACGGCCGGGACGGGCAAAGGGGCGAAGAGTATACGGTCTTCCCGGGCCCCTTCCGACCCGGCAGGCGGAGGAGAGTCGTCGGGGGCCTCGCGGGGTCGGCTCCGGCGGTCGAGGGCCGGTGCCGCGCGGCCCGCGATAGGCTCGCCGTGGCGTGGCCCCTGGCGCCCGGAGGCAAGAAAACATACACACCACGTGCGAAACCAACTCGATCGCGGTACGTCTTTCCCCCACCCGGGCGGGGCGAGCGGGTGAGCCGGCCCGCGCCGACAGGTCGTACCCAGGCCCCATGTCTCCCCCCAACCCACTCGTCGACCGCCTCGCCAAGGAAGCCCGCGAAGAGCGCGACCTCGCCCCCTACGCCGCCCGGAGCGCCCATTCCGCGGGCCGTCGCTTCCCCGAGGATCCCGACCCCCTGCGTACCCGCTGGGAGCGCGACCGCGACCGGATCACCCACTGCACCGCGTTCCGGCGCCTCGCCTACAAGACCCAGGTCTTCAACAACCGCCGGGCCGACCACCAGCGCACCCGCCTCTCGCACAGCCTGGAGGTGACCCAGGTCGCGCGCTCGATCGGCAACCCCCTGGGACTCAACGAGTCGCTGCTCGAGACGGTCGCCCTCGCTCACGACATCGGCCACCCCCCGTTCGGTCACCGCGGCGAGCGGGCGCTCGACGAGCTGATGGCCGGCGAGGGCGGCTTCCGCCACAACGCCCAGGTGCTGCGCGTGGTCGACCAGCTCGAGCGCCGCCACCCCGACTACCGGGGGCTGAACCTGACCCGCGAGGTGCGCGAGGCACTGCTCAAGCACGAGAACGACGAGGACTGGCCGGAAGAGTTCCGCCCCCGGTCGAACCAGCCGCTGCTCGAGGCGCAGGTCGTCGACCTCGCGGACTCGACCGCCTACAACATGCACGACATCCAGGACGGGCTCGCCAACGGCCTGTTCACCGAGGAGGATATCGATGCGGGTGCGGAGCTGTGGCGGCGCTCCGCCGAGGAGGTGCAAGTTCGACACCCCGGATTCCTGGAAGGGACGCACGATGAGAACCTGCGGCGCCAGCGGATCACCAACCAGCTGATCGGGTCCTGCATCATCGACCTCATCGAGAGCTCGAGTCGGAGGATCGAGGAGGCGGGCGCGAAATCCGCCGAGGCGGCGCGGAGCTTCCCGGCGATGTTGATCGGCCACTCGTCGGAGATGGGGCGGATGGTCGCCGACCTGCACGCGTTTCTGTGGGAACGAGTCTACCGGCATCCGTCGCTGCAGGAGTTCTCACGCTACGCGCGGGAGGTGCTCGGCACTCTCCACGAGAGCTACGTGAGGAGTCCCGAGGAGATGGCGCCCTGGTACCGCGAGTGGGTGGACGAAGTTGGCCTGCCGCGCGCGATTTGCGACTACCTCGCGGGGATGACCGACCGCTTCGCGGAGCGGGAGCTGAAGCGGCTCGGGCGCGGCGCTTGAGCGCGGTTCCCGAGCGACCTGGTCAAACGTCCGGCTCCGCGAAGGCCAGGACGTGCCCGTCGGGATCGAGGCAGTAGCCGGCTCGGTCCCCCCAGTCTCGCGATTCCACCCCGCTGATCTCCCGGGCTCCAGCGCTCACCGCGCGCCGCAGCCACCGCTCCGCACCGTCGACGCGCAGGTACAGCTCCGCCCTCGGCAGGCCCGCTGCGCGCCCCGGGTCGGGGAGACGCTCCCCGAGCAGCGCACGAATCCCCGCTTCGGGCATCAGTCCCAGCCTGGCCCCTCCGGGGAGCCGGAACTCGGTCATCCCCGGAACGTCCAGCTCCGGCGGTGCGTCGAGGATCGCGGCGTAGAACTCCGCACTGCGTCGCTGGTCCGCGACGTACAGGATGAACCAGGCCTCCGCATCGGGCATCTCCAGCGCTCCTCCGTAACCGAGAATCAGGGGATCTCACCAGCCCCGCACCCGCGCAGCGCCACGATCACCACGAGGGCGACCACGGCAACGAGCAGGATGGCGGCCCACCGCAGGCGAGGCACGCGCCGGCCACGGTCCTCCGACTCCTCGGGCCGCTCACGCAGCGCCTCGAACATCGGCTCGACCAGGTGATCGTTCTCGCGCGGTCTGAACTCCCGGGACATGACGACATTCTCCACCGGAGATCGTCGAGAGCAACCTCGAGGACCGGCAACTCACCCCCGGGTCGTGAAGTCACCGGAGTATCGGTGAGATGCGCGGTCCTGTCGGCGCGCTCGTCTACGTATCCGCTGCGAACCGAGGATCGTCGAGCCTCTCTCCCGAATCCTGGATCCGCAGAACAGGAGTCCGCACATGAACCATTCGACCGTGGCCGTCGCCGCCCTGACCCTGCTGGCCGGCCTGGGCTGCAGCAGCGACGAGGTGCCGAGCCGGAGCCTCAGCATCTCCGACACGACCGACCTCCAGGCCCTGACCTTCAGCGTCAGCGGCATGAGGTGACGGGCCGCGTGCCCGGTGCGAGTGCGGTCGGCACTCGAGAAAGTGGATGGCGTCGAGAAGGTCGGGGTCGACTTCACCGACGAGACCGTGACGGTTCACTCGGGCGGCGACCTCGACGAGGGTGCGATTCGGAGTGCGCTGGAGGATGCCGGCTACGGCGTCGAGCTGTAGTGGCGCCGGACCGTTCAGGCGACCGGAAAGAGCTCGGTTACCCGGATCCCCACTGGATTCGAACTGTTGCCCGGGCGTAGATTCGGCCCTCACCGGTTCAGTGGAGATCAGACGATGACCGACCCCCCTGCCATCCCTCACCCGCACATCCCACTCCCGCGGTTCGACCCGGGGATCCCAGCGGAGGAAGGCGCGCGGCGCTTCTACCAGACGATGAACCTGCGGCGCTCGGTGCGCGCGTTCTCGGATCGACCCGTCTCCCGCGAGACGATCGAGTGGATCGTGCGAGCCGCGGGGACGGCCCCCTCGGGCGCCAACAAGCAACCCTGGCGCTTCGTCTGCGTCGACGACCCGGAGCTCAAGCGCGAGATCCGCATCGGTGCCGAGGCCGAGGAGCGGGAGTTCTACGAGCGGCGGGCGCCGGCGGAGTGGCTGGCCGATCTGGCTCCGCTGGGGACCAATGCCGAGAAGCCGTTTCTCGAGATCGCACCGTGGGTCATCGTCGTCTTCAAGCTCGTTCACGAAGTTGCCGGATCCTCGGATGAGCGGGGCAAGATCTACTACGCGGAGGAGTCGATCGGCATCGCCACCGGCATGCTGCTCGCCGCCGTTCACCACGCGGGTCTCGTCGCCCTGACCCACACGCCGAGCCCGATGAAGTTCCTGAGCACCATCCTCGAGCGCCCTTCGAACGAGCGCCCCTACCTGGTGATTCCCATCGGCTATCCGATGAAGGCATGCGAGGTCCCGGACATCGCCCGTAAGCCTCTCGAGGACATCATGGTCCTGAATCGATGAAGGTGAGAGCACCGGATCGAGCCCCGCCGCGGGCGATTCCCGGACCGAAATCGAGACTCGCCCCCCTCTGACCGAGCGCGCATGGCCCTCCGGAGGTCGCCCCGATCTCTCGGGCGCTCGCTTCCCGATTCGGCCCCGGCATCAGGTAGCCTACCAGGGCCACAATCGCCCCCCCCGCGTAGAGGTATCTGTTCTCATGGTTTCCACCGCCCCCCCCACTGCAATGGAGATCCGTCCCTTCGAGGAAGACGCGAAGGAGGTCATCACCAGCTTCAAGCGGGCGATGCAGGACATGATGGACGCACTGCCGGTCGACCCCGAGGCTGGCCCGACCGAGGTGGCCCGACGGCTCGAGGTGGACACGAAGCTGGCCTGGAAGATCCACCACCTTCTCGATCGTTCCGATCCGTTCGAAGCGGGCCGTTACATCCCGGGGATGGCGGCCGTGCGACGTTTCCTGGAGGTCACCTCGCGTCTCGGCCCCCCGCAGCAGCTGGTCCGGGCGCTCCGCGACGCCTGCGCCGAGTTCGAGGCCCTGGTCCGGACTCACGCCGGGAGCCGCCACTCCTTCGACCTGATGCTGGCCGGTCAGGCCCAGGACGAGCAGCTTCGAACGGAGAAGGAGCAGCGCAAGGTCGCGTACCACACCAACAGCTTCCTCTGGGGAGTGCAGGCGCAGGCACAGATCAAGACGGCGATCATGGCCCCCTCGGAGCAGGAGGACATGATCGACTCCGTGATCATCAATGGCTTCATCGGCTTGCGCCGCATCCGTGACCACGTGCCGTGGCGGATGACCTCCAGCTATTCGATCGACAACGAGGACAACGTGCGGATCGAGCTCGACCGCGAGCCCCTGGATCCGAGTATCGCCGCGAAGGGGCCCGCTGGCGGCGCGCCTCTCCTGACGCGCTTCTGCTCCACACCGCTTCCCGAGCTCGATCTCCTCCGGGGGAGAGGGGGAGCGCTGGACTACGTCCGCGCCAAGGCGCCGCTCGGCAAGAGCGTCTCCGAGACCTGCTTGATCGGCGAGCGGCTGCGCGCCGTCGAGCCGCGTTACCACAGGCCGGGTTACGACACGAACGCGGTCTACGTTCGCATGCGGACGCCCTGCCAGGTCGTGGTCCTCGACCTGCTCGTCCACCAGGACCTCTTCGATGCTCCCCAGTACGAGGCGCGCCTGTTCAGCGACCTGTTCGCGGGCGAGTTCTTCACCCATCACGATTGCGACGAGCTGGCCCTCCACGAGAAGGTCCAGAAGCTGGGACCCGGCATCGGAGCGATCGAGCTCCCGGCGATGCCGAGGTACCGGGAAATGCTCCGTTTCGCGTTCGAATGCAGCGGCTGGGACAGCGAGCAGTACGACTGCTACCGGGTCAGCATGGACTACCCGGTGACCCCGACCGACCTGTTCATGAGCCACCCGTTGCCGGAGAAGCCGGCCTGATCGGCTCGGCATCGGCCCGGAACAGAGGTCTTTCGAGCCGCCGGTGCGGTCGTCGTAGGTGTTTGGACTGGATCCGGGCTAAGATCTGCGCCCCGATTCCGCCGCCCCTCCATCCCCACACGGATCCGACCGAAGATGAGCGCAACGCCCGCCTCCCCCGACGCGACGTCGACGAGCTCCCGCAGTGATCGATTCCCCCCCGGCCTGCCCTACATCGTCGGCAACGAGGGCGCGGAACGGTTCAGCTACTACGGGATGCGCGCCATCCTGTACATCTATCTCACCTCGCTCTTCGTGCGCTTCGCGCAGGAGGGCATGGTGCCGGAAGCGGAGATGGCCGCGGCCCGGGCCCAGGCGACGGAGGTCACGCACCTCTTCTTCGCGGGGGTCTACCTCTTCCCGCTGATCGGGGCGATCCTCTCGGACCGGCTGCTCGGCAAGTACAACGTCATCTTCTTCGTCTCCCTGATCTACTGCGCGGGGCACGGGGTCCTGGCGGTCGCGGGGCGCCTCGGCGAGATGGGGCAGTACCAGAACGCCGAGTACGGGATGTACATCGGGCTCAGCCTCATCGCGCTGGGTTCCGGCGGCATCAAGCCCTGCGTCTCGGCCAACGTCGGTGACCAGTTCACCAAGGAGAACGGACACCTGATCAGCAAGGTGTTCCAGATCTTCTACTTCATCATCAACTTCGGCTCGTTCTTCTCGACGCTGATCACGCCGCTGCTCTATCGCTACATCGGCCCCGAGCTCGCTTTCGGGGTCCCCGGCATCCTGATGGGCGTGGCCACGCTCGTCTTCTGGCTGGGGCGCAAGAAGTTCGTGCTGCAACCGCCGCAGCCCGGCGGAAGACTCGGTCTCATCGACTTCACCGCGACGGCGCTCCTGTTCAGCCCCATCTTCGGGCTGATCTACGGCTACTTCGTGATGTGGGAGCACTTCGTCCCGGTCGAAGGAGTCGCCTGGTACGGGCAGATCATCCCCGCCCTGCAGTACTACGCGATACTCCTGGTCATCGTGGTCGTGGCCATGATCCTCGGCTTCGTCCTGTTCAACCGGCGGCAGAAGCTGAAGCCCGACAGCGGGTTCCTGGCGGTGATGCTCTACTCGCTGCGCAACGCCGGGAAGCGGCAACCCGGGCAGAGCTACTTCGACCCGGCGCGGGAGAAGTTCGGCCAGGAGGCCGGCGACGGCCCGCCGGCGGTGCTCAAGATCATGCTGGTCTTTTCGATGGTCAGTTTCTTCTGGGCCCTGTTCGACCAGCACGCGTCGACCTGGATCGAGCAGGCCAACGCGATGTACCTGAACCTCACCGTCCCGACGATGCTGTGGTACGCCGTCATCGGGGTCGCCATCTTCGGCGCGGTGTACGGCGGGACCTGGCTCATGCTCCACGTCTCCAACGTGAAGGTACCCCGGGCGATCAACCTGGGCGCCGTCTTCCTGATAGTGGGCGGTCTCATCGCCGCGGGAGTCCTCGACCTCATCTTCCAGGAGATGAAGGAGGTCGAGCTCGAGGCCGCTCAGGTCGCCGCGCTCAACCCGCTGATGGTGATGATCATCATCCCGCTGATCAGCGTGGCGGTCTGGAACCCGCTGCGAAAGATCGGGATCGAGGTGAAGCCACTGCAGCGGATGACGGCGGGGATGTTCCTAGCCGCGGTCGCGTTCGTCGTCGCGGCGTTCCTGCAGATGCGCATCGAAGGCGCCGATCCCGGCTCGGTCCCCGTCCTGTGGCAGGTGGGCCAGTACCTGATCATGACCACCGCCGAGGTCCTGGTGTCGGTCACCGGCCTCGAGTTCGCCTACACCCAGGCGCCGCGCGCGATGAAGTCGACGATCATGGGCTTCTGGCTGCTCACGGTCACCTTCGGCAACCTGATCGTGGCCTTCCTCGCGCCGCTGCAGGAGACCCTCGCACTCTCGGAGTTCTTCTGGCTCTTCGCCGGACTGATGACGGCCGCGGCGCTGATCTTCGTCGTCCTGGCGTACTTCTACAAGGGCAAGGAGTACCTGCAGGAGGAGTAGCGTCGCATGAGCACGAGCAACGGCGAGGGAATGGTCGCGCAGCTGGATGCGCTCTACGAGTACGACCGCGAACCCGTCTCGAAGGACAAGCTCCACGGGGGCTGGCACTTCGCCGGGATGTACGCCGGGGAGCACGTCGCGGCGACCGAGTTCGTCATCGGCGCGCTCTTCGTCAGCTGGGGGGCGGCGGCGACCGACGTCCTGCTCGGGCTGCTCCTGGGCAACCTGCTCGCCGTGCTCTCGTGGGCGCTGATCTGCGCGCCGATCGCGACGCGGACGCGACTGACCCTCTACTGGTACCTGCGCCGCATCGCCGGGCCCGGAGTCACGGCGCTCTACAACGTCCTGAACGCGGTTCTCTACTGCATCCTGGCCGGCTCGATGATCACGGTCTCGGCCTCGGCCGTCCGGCTGCCCTTCGGGATCCCGCCGCAGACGCACTGGTATCCCGACGACCCGCGCTTCGTGCTGGTGGTGCTCGGCGTCGGCGCGGTGGTCGTCGCGCTGGCGATCTGGGGATTCACCAGGCTGGCGCAGTTCGCGACGCTCTGTGCGCCGTGGATGATCGCGATGTTCGTCGGCGGCGCCCTGGCGACGTGGCCGTTCCTCTCCTCCAGCGTCGCGGGCAGTGACGGCGCTTCCGCCGGCTTCATGGAAGTCGCTCGCGAGGCGATCTGGACCGGCGTCCCAGCCTCGGGTGGCGAGCCGATCTCCTTCGGGCGCATCGTGGCCTTCGCCTGGATCTGCAACGTCGCCATGCACCTTGGTCTCTCCGACATGGCGATCTTCCGCTACGCGAAGAGGTCGACGTACGGCTTCAACGCCGCGTTCGGCATGTTCCTGGGCCACTACGTCGCCTGGATCGCGGCCGGAGTGATGGGCGCGGCGGCGGCGCTGGCCATGAAGACTTCCCTCACCGAGCTCGACTCGGGAGCGGTGGCCTATCACGCCCTGGGGATCGCCGGGGCGATCGCGGTGGTGATCGCGGGCTGGACCACCTCCAACCCGACGCTGTACCGTGCCGGCCTCGCCTTGCAGGCGGTCACGCCGAACTGGCCGCGCTGGAAGGTGACGCTGGTCGCGGGAGTGCTGACCACGCTGATCGCCTGCTCGCCGTTCGTCTTCACCAAGCTGCTCGGCTTCGTCGCCCTCTACGGGGTGCTGCTCGCGCCCGTCGGAGGAATCGTCACCGCCTATCACTTCGTGCTCCGCGGGAGAGGTGGCCACGACGGCGCCTCGATGTGGAATGGCCGCGCCCTCTTCTCCTGGGCCGTCGGCAGCCTCGGCGCCCTGCTCCTGTGGCAGTTCGACGTCGTCGACCTCTTCTACCTCGGCGTCCCCGCGTGGGCGGTCAGTGGGCTGCTGTTCGCCGCGCTGTCGTGGAAGCGGGCCGGTGACTCCTCCTCCACGACCGGGGCCGACGATGCGCCCGCGCCGGATGCCGGTCCCCCACCGGTGCCCGCCCTGCGCCCGATCTCTCCCGCCGTCCGCCTCGCCGGAGGCCTCGCCCTCGTGGCGCTGGCGCTCTGCCTGGCCCTGCCCCTGTGGGTCTTCTTCTCCTCCACCGGCGACGACGCGGCACGGATCGAGACCTTCAAGACGGTTCTGCTCGGCGCGTCGCTCCTCTACTTCGTGTGCGGCAGCGTCTGGGTCTACCGGAGCTCGCGAGCAGCGCGAGGGGGCTGACCCCCTACCGTCCTTCCGCGGCCCGCCGGCGGACGATCGGGTCGGGATCGGCGGCGAGCGGCTCCAGCGAGCTCCGCAGCTCGGGATCGGCCTTCGACATCCGCACCAGCGCCTCGGCGACCTCGCGCCGCAGCGCCGCGTTGGGGTGCGTGCGCAGCTCGAGGATGGCGGCAACCCCGCGGGGATCCTGGCAGAAGGCGAAGGCCCACACCGCGGCGCGACGGACACCGAGGTCGGGGTCGCGCAGGAGCGGCTCCACCTCGGGGACGGCGCTGCCCGCCTCCGGCGCGCGGAGGTGGACGAGGTGAAAGATCGCCTCGCGACGCACGCGAGCGTCCCGGTCGCTCAGCGCGCGGGCGAATCCCGCCTCGCCCTCGTACCCGAGCCCCTCGAGGTAGACCGAGCCGGAGAAGAAGTCCGGGGTCAGCCGAGAGCCGAAGCGCGTCGGGAGTTGCAGGACTCTCGCGTTCCGATCGAAGCGGTAGAGCGTCTCGCCGATCCACACCGCGTCGCCCCGCAGGTGGACCGGCAGAGTCTCCTTCGAGATCACCGGCCTCCCGCTGCCGAAGACGGTGTAGACCGCGGTCCGCGAGCCGTCTCCTGAGAGCTCGAAGTCGTACGCGGCGCCGGCGAACTCGACCCGCGAGTACCAGCGCTGCTCGCAGAGCTCGCTCCACGCCGCCTCACCCGACGCCGGGGACTCGGCGAGCAGCTCCTCGATGGTCGCCTCGAAGCGCGCCCGCAACCGCTCGTGCGCCTCGCCCGTGGCGGGCCCGGCGTAGCCGGTGTGCACCGAGTGCAACCGCCCGTCGCCGTGGAAGAAGACCGTCGTCGGGTAGGAGCGCACCCGGTCGATCAGCGGGAAGGCGAGGGAAGCGGCGCTCTTGTCGGCGGTCCCGGCGAGCAGGATCGGGTAGCTCACCCCGTGCCGCTCGGCGAAGATGCGCAGCTGCCCCGTGTCGCGCTCGGGATCCCCGGTCAGCTCGAAGGCCAGGGCGAGGATCGAGAGCCCCTTCGCCGCGTAGCGCTCGTGGAGCTCGGTCAGGTAGCGGGTCTCGTCGTGGCAGTTCGGGCACCACGAGCCGAAGAGCTGCAGCAGCACGGCTTTCCCCTCGAATTCGCGATCGACCAGGGAGCGCGGCCGGCCGTCGAGGTCGGGCAGCACGAGATCGGCGAGCGACGCGCCGCTCGTCCAGGTCGTCTGCGCGAAGGCGTCGCCGAGCTCGGCGGAGTCGTCGCGTCGCCCCGTCCACTCCTCGTGCCACGAGGTTCCCGACCAGAAGTCGCCGGACAGGGTCCCGTCGCCCTGGAAGCGAGCGTCGAAGAGGAACGCGTGCGCGCCGTCGAAGACGGAGAGACGCAGGCGGCCACCCTCGATGCTGCCGGCCAGGTAGCGATAGTCGCCGATCGTGGTCAGGATCGTTCCGGTCACCGTCGTGCCGTCGGGGCCGGACTCCAGCAAGGCGACGGCCGGTCTCTCGTCGCTCTCGAAGTGGACCGCCCACCGGCCGGCGACCGGGATGCTTCGCTTCGCGCCCTCGAGCGGCGTGAAGCGAGGGGTGTCGCCGGCGGTCGCGTGGAAGGGCATCACTCCCCACCGATGCTTCCCCCGCCGCTTCTTCCACTCGCCGTCGAGTCGCCGGCCGTCGTCGGAGATCGTCGCGCGCAGCCGCGAGTCGTAGTGGTCGATCTCCAGCAAGAGCTCCCAACCGGACAGTTCGATGCGCGGAATCGCGATCCGCTCGGAGCCGTTCAAGATGAACGCCCGCCACTCGCCCGCTTCGCCGGCCTCGAGCTCGAGGCCGAAGGGCAGCTCGCCTCCGGGACAGTCGAGCCAGGTGCGCCAGGGGCCGGGGACGAGGTCGGGGCCGGATTCGGGATGCACGGGGAGGGCGAAGAGCATCGTCGAGAGGAGCGTGAGCAGCATGGCGAAGAGGCCTCGTGGGGTTTCGTCTCCGCAGGAGCCTACGAAGTGAGCGTGGTTTTCACGACCTCGCGCCCTCGCTGGACAAGGGTTCCGCCATCCGGTTACTTTCCTCGCGGTTCTCGCCCGCTGTTCCCCGGCCCCCACGAGGCGACTCTCATGATCGATCGTTTCTTCTTCGCGGCGCTCCTCACCTCGCTGTTCGCGGCATCCTGCGCCACCACGGAGCCCCAGAACGAGGAGGAGCTCCTGGCCCGGGCCATGGCGATCCACGAGCGGGTCCTCACCGTCGACACGCACGTGGACATCGCCGGCGAGCGATACGCGACGCCGGAGGTCGACCCGGGAATCGACCACCCCGACCTGCGCTGCGACCTGGTCAAGATGGTGAGGGGACAGCTCGACGGAGTCTTCCTCGCGGTCTTCGTCGGCCAGCGCGGCGGCCTCGACGAGGAGGGCTACGCAGCGGTCTACGACAAGGCGATCGCGCGCTTCGGGGCACTCCACCGCCTGCCGGCGATGTACCCCGAGCGCTGCGCACTGGTCGTCTCCGCGCGAGACCTGCCGCTGATCGCCTCGACCGGTCGCCGCGCGATCATGATCGGTATGGAGAACGGTTATCCGATCGGCGAGGACCTCGCTCGGTTACCTGAGTTCCACGCCCTCGGCGCCCGCTACATCACGCTCTGCCACACCGGCCACAACCAGATCTGCGACTCGTCGAGCCCGGACGAGCCGAAGCACGGCGGTCTCTCCGAGCTCGGGAAGAACGTCGTCGCCGAGATGAACCGCGTCGGGATCATGGTCGACGTCTCCCACGTCTCCGAGCAGTCGTTCTGGGACGTCATCGAGGTCACGAAGGCGCCGATCATCGCTTCGCACTCGGGAGCTTCGGGCGTTCACGTCCACGATCGCAACCTGACCGACGAGCAGCTGCGCGCGCTGGCCGAGAATGGCGGCTCGATCCAGATCGTCGCGCTGGGCAGTTACCTGAAACCGGAGTCCTCCGAGTACTCCGAAGCGGTGGCCGCGCTGCGCGAGGAGCTCGAGCTCCCTTCGCGTGCCGAGGTGCGCAAGATGTCCGAGACCGAGCGCGAGAAGCTCCAGCCGCTCTACGAGGAATACTGGTCTCGGCGGGAGAAGCTGCGCGAGGAGTTCCCCGGCCCTTCGGTCACCGACCTCGTCGACCACGTCGAGCACGCGGTACGGATCGCCGGCATCGACCACGTCGGCATCGGCACCGACTTCGACGGCGGCGGCGGCATCAAGGGCTTCCAGAATCACGCCGAGGCACCGAACGTGACGATCGAGCTGGTGCGGCGAGGCTTCGACGAGGAGGAGATCGCGAAGATCTGGGGCGGCAACCTGCTGCGGGTGTGGCGCGAGGTGGAGGAGACGGCCGAGCGGTTGCGGGACGAATAGGCCGATCGAGGAGGTGCGCCGGCGCCAGGGCGGCAGGCGGCGATGGCGCTCCGAATACTCTAGTCGTCGGGCCCGGGCACGACGACGAATCCCCGCCTGCGCGCCGCACGCCACCACACGCGGAGCTCGGCGCGCGTCGGCGTGGGGGCGGGTCCATCGGCGCCGGTCTCGAAGCGGGCGAAGAGCTCGTCGATCTCGAGCCGCGCCAGCGCCTCGGCGTCCCCGATACCGACCGAATCGAGCCAGGCGAGACCCCGGCGGCCCATCAGTGCGGTGCGGGCGAGCTCGCGCTGGCCGTCGTCGAGGCGGGCCAGCTCCTCCGGCGGCAAGGCGATCGAACGGACTGTCCAGCGATCGACGCCGGCGATCACCGGTAGGCAGAGCACTCCGACGACCACCGCGATCGCGCCGCGCGCCGGGACCGCCCGCTCTCGCCGCGGCGCCGTCGGATCCCACTCCCCCACCAACCCGAGCGCGACCAGGAGCCGCGCGAAGGTGTAGCACTCCAGCGCGAAGGGCGGGAAGCCGAGGAAGCCGGCGAAGGGCATCTCGAACAGCTTGCTCTCCTCGAACCACGGCACGGTGTAGATCCACTTGGCCGCGGCCCAGTAGTTCCACGACTCCCAGAGCAGGCCGCACAACGCACCGGCGAGAAGGAGGCGCCACGGGATCGCCGGGCGGCCCGCGGCGAGGTGGGACCAGAGGCAGGGCTCACCGCGGCGGGTGAGGAACGGCTCGGCGAGCAGGACGGTAGCACCCCAGATCAGCGGAAAGAAGTACCGGGGGAAGAGCAGCGGCAGGAACAGGAAGGCGAGACCGATCGCCACCATGACCCGGCGGCGGAGCGCGGTCACCCTCCAGCGCTCGGCCTCGCAGCCTCGTCGCTCCCCCACGCCGAAGGTGGACAGCAGGTCCGCGGTCTCGAGGATCCCCGGCAGCACGGTCGCGAAGGAGATGAAGATCCCGGCGCCGCGCGCGAGCGGCATGGTCGGCAGGCCGACGTAGTACCAGTTGGCCAGGCGCCAGTTGACCACCTCGAAGAAGAGCCAGAACGCGCACGACCACGGGAGCAGGGCGAGGAACGCGCGCGGCCGCGAGAGCAGCATCGACGAGCCGCGCCGCAGGTGGACCCAGCCGTCGAGAAGGAGGATGTAGCTCCACCAGGCGAAGACGTAGAACCAGCTGGCGAACGGCTCCACTCCGCGGATCATGCCGGCGAGGGCGATGGCGAAGACGAAGACGGCGACCCGGATCAGGAGGCGGGGAGTGCGGGTGCCGGGAGGGGCGCTCGGGCTGGAGGTGTCGCGGGTCATCGAGGGTCGAGAGCGGAAGGGCACGACCAGTTTCGCGATTGTCCTCGCGACGGCAACCTCGCTCCAGGGGATCCGGGAGGGCCGGACGGTCGCGGCGCCCACGGAGGGTCCGGTTCTCCCGCCCGGGAGACCTCGGCCGCGGTCCCGATCCTCGGCCGGCGCTCAGGCCGCCAGCTCGCTGCCCCCGAGGGTCCCGCAGATGTCGCGGCTGTACTCGACCGCCTCGGCGTAGGCGCGGGTCAGGAGTCCGCAGTCCAGCTGGTGGAAGCCCACGTTGTCCCAGTCGCACTTCTCGAAGGCCTGCACGCACCGCAGGGCGTCACCCAGCTCTCCCTCGTGGCCGAGCAGAGCGTCCTCGAGCTCCCGGGACAGCGGAAGGTCCTCGATCACGGTCTCCATCGGGGCTCCCGCCACGGCGTCGAGCGTGGAGAGGAGCCCGACGGTGTAGTAGCTCGAGGTCGCGGCGGCTCCCACCTGTTCGGCCATCAGCTCCAGCATCCGCGCGCGGATCAGCGACTGCACCATGAGCTCGCCCGGCCTGTCGTCGAGCTCGACCAGCACGATCAAGCTGACGATCTTCCGGACCGCCTCGAGTCCCAGCATCATGATCGTTTGACCGATCGCGGTGATCGGCTTCGCGGGCCCGAATCGCGCCGAGTTGGCGTAGCGCAGGAGCTTGTAGGCGAGTGAGACGTCCAGGCTGATTATCTCCTCCAGCTCGCTGACCTCGACATTGGGATCGAGCAGCCGGGAGAGCATCCGCATCATGCCGATGCGGTTCGCCGGGACCCTGTGCCCCTCGACGACCTCCGGCCTGGTCAGGAAGAAACCCTGGTAGTAGTCGAACCCGAGCCCCTTGCAGAACTCGTACTCCTCCATCGTCTCCACCTTCTCGGCGAGCAGCCCCAGGTCGTACTCACCCAACAGCTCGCACAACCTGACGGTCTCGTCGCGGGACTGCGCCCGGAGGTCGATCTTGACGTAGTCACACAGCTTCAGGAGAGGGTCGTTGGCGTCGCGGTGAACGTAGTCGTCCATCGCGACCTTGGCGCCCTGAGCTTTCAGCCTCCTCACCCCCTCCAGGATCGGCGGCGTCGGTTCGATGTCCTCGAGGATCTCGATCACGACGCGGTCGGGGGGCAACAGGAGCGGCAGGTCACCGGTGATGAAACCGCGCGTGAGGTTCACGAAGCAGGGGGCGTTCCCCACGAGGCGCTGCGCTCCCATCTCGAGGAACGCGTTGACCAGCACCCGACCCGTGGCCTGATCGCCGTCGAACGCGTCGCCCTGCGCCTGGTTGAACGTTCCGGTCCGGTACAGGAGCTCGTAGGCGTGGATCCGGAGCGAGCTGTCGTAGATGGCCTGGCGGCCGATGAAGGTCCCGGACATGAAGGCGACGTTGAGTGGTGCTGAGGCGGGCTGGCGGCGGCGACACGTCTCACCTCGAGGAGTGAAGCGTGGGCCCGTCGTACCTTCGGCACGGGGTGGACCTGGTCCTGAGCCAGCCCCCGGATTCCCCGGCCAGACCATCCGTGAGAGCGGTGGAATCCCCTCGGAGCCCCTCCGGAGCGCCATCCGGGAGCCTCGATCGCGGCCCCTTCCCCCCGGTCGCGCAGGCCACGACGCCCAAGACGTCCCCGCCGACTCTGGGCATCTCATTGAGATTTCCTATAATCCAGGTCACCCGCACGCGGGGCCGCGAGAGACGGCCCCTTCCCGGTGCGGCCCCCGATCCCCACGGGCCCCCGAGATCGACGCCTGGGAGGGCGTGCGTATCTCCACGGAGGCCGCGACACCACTGGAGTTCCATGACGAGCGCCCCGCCCACGGTCCCCCCGCGGCCGCGACCCGACGCCCCCCTCGAGCCCCGAGCCCAGAGAGACGAGAGACGATGAGAGCCACGCGAACGATTCACCTCGGGCTCTTCCTGCTCGCCGGCTCGGTGCTGACCCTCGAGGTCGCGCTGACCCGAATCCTCTCGTTGATGCTGTGGAGCCACTACACCTTCCTGGTAATCAGCACGGCGATCCTCGGCTTCGGCGCGGCCGGTTCGCTGCTGGCGATCCGGAGCAAGTCGACCGACCAGCAGCAGACGCGGCGGTTCCTGGCCAGCAACAGCCTCTACTTCGCCATCTCGGTGGTGTTGATGCTGCTCGTCGTGACGCGCTTCGACATCGATACCTCCGAGCTCTTTCTCCAGGCCGGGCACACGGCGAAGTTCGTCGCTCTGTACGCCCTGTGCGCGGTGCCCTTCTTCTTCGCCGGGCTCGCGATCTGCCACCTGCTCTCGGTCTACTCGAAACAGATCAACACGATCTACTTCGCCGATCTCCTGGGCGCCGGCGCCGGAGCGCTGGTGGTGACGGTGCTGCTCAACGCGCTCGGTGCGCCGGGGACGATCTCCTTCTGCTGCGTCATGGCCATCGTGGCCGCCCTTCTCTTCGCCGGTTCGCCGGGCGGCGGAGCGCTCAACCGGCTGGCGGCGGGGCTGGCGGTGGTCGCCGCGGTCGCCGCGTACTTCGAGCCGTGGACGATTCCAATCGCGGCGAACAAGCCGATGCGCGGTCAGGAGGACAAGGTGGTCCACACGCGCTGGAGTCTGCACGGACGCATCGACGTGCTGGAGTCCGAGCTGCTGCCGCTCGAGTTCGGCTCCGGGGTGAGCCCCGAGCACGACGACCGGCCCGCGAACTACCGCACGTTCTTCATGGACGGCAGCAATCCCTCGCGGCTGATCCAGTACGACCAGGACCGGTGGTTCATACCCTACCTGGGTACGGCGGGACCGTACGCTTTCCAGTTCGACTCACCCAAGGTGGCCATCGTCGGCTCCGGCGGCGGGGTCGATACGATGATGGCGCTGCACTTCGGCGCCAGCGACGTCACCGCGCTCGAGATCAACCCGGTGACCGTCGACATGGTGAGCCGGGAGTTCGGCGACTACATCGGTGGGGTCTTCGACGAGCCGAACGTCCAGCTCCTGGCCAAGGAAGGGCGCCATTTCTTCACGCTGGACGACAATCACTACGACGTGCTCCGGCTGACCGGGGTCGATACGCAGGCGGCCGCGGCGGCGGGCGCGAACGCTTTCGATCACGCCTACCTCTACACCACCGAGGCGATCGCCGAGTTCTGGGAGCACCTCGACGACGACGGCATCCTGGCCATCAACCGCCCGGTCGGCTGGCAGGGGCTGCGGCTGGTCAACGTCTTCCTGAAGGCGATCGAGGAGCTACCCATCGAGGACCCGGCGTCACAGCTGGTGGTGGTCACCAATCACCGCTGGTGCGACGTCCTCCTGCGGCGCCGCCCCTACCAGGCGGACGAGGTCGATCGGTTCCTGGAGTGGGCGGATGAAGTCGGCCACAACGTCCTTCACGATCCCTTCCATCCTCGCGACACGGTGGTGTCCCGGCTCATCCGCGCCAAGCCGCAGCAGCGGGCGAAGCTGCTCGCCAATCTCGAGGAGAGGATGGGCTACAACTTCGACCCGATCACGGACGACAGTCCCTTCCTGATGGAGGGCCTGAGGCTCGGTACGGTGCTGGAGAAGATCTCGAGGTGGGATCTGAAGAGCGCGAAGGCCTCGGGTTTCCCCAAGCTCATCCTGACCCTCGTGCAGGCGATCCTGCTCTCCGCCCTCCTGATCCTGCTGCCGCTCAAGCTGGGCAAGGGGAAGATCGCGGCGGTGGCGGGACGCTGGTGGGTTCTCGTGTACTTCTCGCTCCTGGGGATGGGCTTCATCCTCGCCGAGCTGGTCTTCATCCAGAAGTACATGATCCTCCTGGGTGGACCGGCGTACGCGATGTCGATCACGCTGTTCTCGATCCTGGTCTTCAGCGGCCTCGGTGCCTTCGCGGCGCGCCGGGTGAACGTCGATTCGCTCCGGGTCCTGTCCGGTGTCTTCGCCGGCCTGCTGCTCCTGCTCGCCGCGGCGGCGGTCTTCATGAGGTGGGGCATGCCTCACGTCCTGGGCCTCGACTTCGGCGGACGCATCCTGGTCAGCATCGCCTCTCTCGCGCCGATCAGCTTCGCGCTGGGATTCCCCTTCCCGATCGGGATCCGCCTGCTCGACCGGGCAGCGCCGGACCTGATCCCGTGGGCCTGGGCGAGCAACGCCTGCCTGACGGTGATCGGCTCGGTCCTGTGCGTGATCCTGTCGGTACACCTGGGCTTCTCCGCGGTACTGGCCCTGGCGGGCGCATGCTACCTGCTGGCGACGCTCAGCCTGCTGAAGATGGCGCGGGTCGAGCCCTGACCCGGAGAGCTCCTCGGTCCCGTTCCCCCGGTTGATCCGCCGATGCGCAACCCGCTGCTCCTCCTCGCGCTCCTCTTCGGCTCCTGTGCCCCCGAGGCGGAGCGGCTCGACGTGCTCATCGTCGTCGCCGACGATCTCGCGTCGAAGGCGGTCGGGACCTTCGGCGGAGAGTGGATCGAGACGCCCCACCTCGACCGCCTGGTCGAGGGCGGCTTCGCCTTCGATCGCGCGGTCTGCGCCTCGCCGTTCTGCACCCCGTCGCGGCAGGCGTTCCTGACCGGACGCTGGCCGCACTCGATCGGCGTCACCCAGATCGGCTCGAGCTTGCCGCCGGACAGCACCACGATGGGCACGATCTTCTCGGCCGCCGGCTACCGCACGGCCGCGATCGGCAAGATGCACTGGGGGGAACAGCACGCCGGGGCGACGTACGGCTTCGACCTCGTGACCGGTCGGCCGGACTGGCTGGCGCAGCTCGATGCGGCGGAACGGGAACGGCACGACGACTATCGGCGGATCTGGGACAAGCCGACCCGCGAGCGGTGGTCGCACCTGAATCCGGGCGGCGAAGCGTGCCCGCTCGACGAGGATCGGCAGCTCGCACCGTGGCTGATCGATCGGCTGTTCACCTTCCTCGAGGAGGACGATGGGCCGGCGCTGGCCTTTCTCAGCTTCCACGAGCCGCACGCCCCGTTCACCTTCCCTCCACGTCTGGCGAGCGCGGTCGACCCCGCCGACCTGTCCTTGCCCGACTTCGACGGGCAGGCGGTGAGGAAGAACGCTCCGGGGCTCTCGAAGGCCCTCGACGGGCGGGTCCAGATCCTCGGTGAGCTCGACGAGGAGATCCGGCGCGGGGCGGTCGCCTCCTACCTCCGCTCGGTCAAGTGGCTGGACGAGGAGATCGGGCACCTCCTCGATCGGCTCGATGAAGCCGGGCGGCTCGACTCGACCCTGATCGTCTTCTGGAGCGACAACGGCTTCTTCCTCGGCGAGCGAGGGCTGGTCGGGAAGAACTACCCCTACCGCGAAGCGGCGGAGGTGCCGGTGGCGATCTCGGGACCGGAGATACCCCGGGGGCGAAGTGACGCCCTGGTTCAACTCATCGATGTGCTCCCGACGCTGTGCGAGCTCACCGGCGTCCCCCCTCCCACCGGGCTGCACGGTGCCTCGCTGGTCCCGTTGCTGCACGGGGCCGACGCGGTCCGCGACCAGGCCTTCTGTGAGTTCGTCGGTCTGGTCGGCTCGCTGCAGACGGAGGACCACAAGCTGATGGTCGGGTCGAGGCCGGGGCAGGGGTGGGACCTGCTCTACGACTTGAACGCGGACCCGGAGGAGAGCCTCGACCTCCTGGCCGACCCCGCGCTCCGCAGCGTGCGGGCCGACCTGCTCCGGCGGATGTACGAGCTGCTCGCCTCCACCCCCGCGGACGGGATCCCCCCGGACGAGTGGATGCCCCAGACCGACGAAGTCCAGGCGATCCGCTGGGCCCTGCACCAGATCGACGCCAAAAAGAAGTAGCGGCGCTCTCCGCCCTCCGCTCGGGGTCGAGTAGCCTCGAAGGCGATGCCCCGGACCTCGCCCTCGTCCTTTCCGGTTCGATCCACGCTCATCGCCGGCGCGGCGCTGGGTGTCGTCCTGGTGGTTGCGGCGCTCGGGCCGGAGCGGGAGCAAGAGGCCGGTGAGTCCGAGGATCCCGGCTCGTTGAACGTGCTCTTGCTCTCCATCGACGATCTCGGGTGCCAGCTGGGTTGCTACGGGGTCGAGCACGCAAGCACGCCGAACATCGATCGGATCGCAGAGGCGGGGTTGCTCTTCGAGGCATCGTACTGCCAGTCCGCGATCTGCAATCCGTCGCGCGCCTCGATGCTCACCGGCTGCCGGCCACAGACTCACGGCGTGCACGACCTGCGGACCTCGTACCGGAAGGCGCTTCCCGATCACGTCGTGCTGCCCGAGCTGTTCCGGCGCAACGGCTGGACCACGCGGGCGCTGGGGAAGATCCACCACGGAGACGGGAAACTGGACGACGAGCAGGCCTGGAGCGAGGGGTGCTGGCGGCCGGAGCGCTGGCAGCGCTACTACGCGAAGCCGAGGTCGCAGGAGCTGGTCAGGAAGCGACTGGAGGAGGAGAAGGACGACCCGCGGTACGTGGGGAGGGTGTTCGCGTGGGAGCGGCCGGAGGTCGAGGACGGCGAGCTCCCCGACGGCCTGATCGCCGAGGAGGCGATCGAGTTCCTCCGCGAGGACCGCGAGGAGCCCTTCTTCCTGGCCGTGGGCTTCCTCAAGCCGCACCTGCCCTTCGTCGCACCGGCGAGGTACTGGGCCCTGCACCCGGACGAGGCGACCGAGCTCTGTCCCTTCGGCGACTCACCCGCCGGCGCGCCGTCCCTCGCCGTTCACGATTCGCCGGAGCTGCGGTCCTACGAGAACGTCCCCGACGAGGGGCCGCTGCGGGAGGCGATGCAGCGCCGGCTGCTCCGCGGGTATCGCGCCTGCACCAGCTTCGTCGACGCGCAGATCGGTCGGATACTCGAGGTCCTCGAGGCGGAGGGGCTCGCCCGGAACACCATCGTCGTGGTGTGGGGAGACCACGGCTGGCACCTGGGCGACCTCGGAATGTGGGGCAAGCACACCAACTACGAGAACGCGGTGCGCAGCCCGCTGATCGTCTCCGTGCCCGGGATGAACAAGGCCGGCGAACGGAGCGACAGACTGGTCGAGTCGGTCGATCTCTACCCGACGCTCGCCGAGCTGTGCGGGCTGGAGCCGCCGGCCGAACTCGAGGGAATCAGCCTGGTCCCACTGCTCGAGGATCCGGGCCGCGAATGGAAGCAGGCGGTCTTCAACGAGTACGCGCGCCAGGCGAAGGGGGTAGGCCAGGTGCTCGGCCGTTCGATGCGGACTCCCACGCACCGCATCGTCGAGTGGGCCAGGCCGCAGCGTGAGTTCCTGGCGATCGAGGTGTACGAATACGGCGGGGCAGCCGTCGAGCAGATCAACCTCGCCGCCGGGGAAGAGCATCAGGAGCTGGTGTCCGCTCTCCTCGAGCAGCTCCACGCCGGGTGGCGCGGGGCGTTGCCGGTGGAGAAGCAGAAGGATGGGGCTCGCTGAGGTGACGGCGCCGAGTAGCAGGGGGGGCGTGCGGTCGGTCGACGTGTAGCTCGCTCCTGGTGAGGCCAAGGTGGTGAAGCTGCTCTGAGCCGAGTTCCACTCGCGATGCCGCAGTCGACGTGACTCACTCCAGGTCGAGGTGCTCGCAGTGGTTCTGGACGAAGACGGGTGCATCACCGAGTTCAACCGTACATCGGAGGTGGCCACGGGCCATCGCCGGGAGGAGGTGATCGGCAAGCCGATCTGGGATCTCTACCCCGTACCCGGGGAGGTCGAACTGCTTCGGTGCGGGCTGCAGGGGAAGTCCGACGAGTGGCTGTCCAGCCAGCACCGTAGCCACTGCTGGACCAGGAGCGGGGAAGTCTGCACGATCCTCTGGTCCTACGCGGTGGTGCGCTCACCCGACGGGTCGGTCGATCACATCATCGGCACCGGGCTCGACATCACCGAGCAGGAGCGCATCGAGGAGGAGCGGCTCGCCGCCGACGAGATCAACCACATGGCGCTGAACAGCGCCACCGACATGGTCTTCGTGGTGGCTCCCGACCAGCGGGTCACCTTCGCCAACGCGCGAGTGCTGGAGCACTACGAGTTCGGTACCGACGTGGACCTGGGCGAGCTCTCCATTCCCCTGTTCGTCTTCTGGTGCGGATCCTCGACGGGCACCATCGACCGGGCCTTCGACGAGGTCCTGGAGAGCGGACAACCGGGAAGCGTCGAGTGCACCTGCGACGGAAGTCACTACGAACTGGTTCTGGCCCCGGTGATCCACGGGAGCAAGGTTCGCTCGGTCGTCTGCATCGCCCGCGACATCACGGATCGCAAGTTCGCCGAGCAGGAGCTGGAGAAGGCGAAGGACGCTGCGGAGGTGGCCAGCGCGGCGAAGAGCGAGTTCCTCGCCAACATGAGCCACGAGATCCGCACGCCGATGAATGGCGTGGTGGGCATGGCCGAGCTGCTCCTCGATACTGATCTGGACCCTGAGCAGCGTGAGTTCGCCCTGACGGTCCGGGACAGCGCGAACTCCCTGCTGAACGTCATCAACGACATCCTCGACCTCTCCAAGATCGAGGCGGGCCAGCTCGAGGTGGAGGAGCTCGATTTCGACCTGCGCCGGACGCTGGACGGCGCAGCCGACCTGTTGGCGCTGCGGGCGCAGGAACAGGGACTGGAGTTCGTCATCCTGACCGAACCCGATGTCCCCAGGCTGTTGCGTGGAGACCCTGGACGCCTTCGCCAGGTGATGGTCAACCTGGCCGGAAACGCGATCAAGTTCACGCAGGAGGGCACTGTCTCGATTCACGTTTCGCTCCAGGACGCGAGCAGCGACCGAGTCGTCCTTCGCTTCGCCGTGACCGACACCGGAATCGGCATCGCCGCGGACCACCTGGAGGACCTCTTCGAGGCGTTCACCCAGGCGGACACCTCGACCACGCGTCAGTACGGCGGATCCGGCCTGGGGCTCTCGATCAGCCGGCAACTCGTCGAGATGATGGGCGGGGAGATCGGGGTCGAGAGTGTTCCCGGCGAGGGATCGACGTTCTGGTTCACGGGAAGCTTCGGCGTGCGCGAGATCCCGCGGGGAGAGAGAGTGGCGCTGGCCCCGGAACAGAGCGGTGATCGCGTCCTGGTGGTCGACGACAACGAGGTCAACCGGCGCTGGCTATCGATCCTGCTCGAGACTCTCGGACACCGGTGGGAGTGTGCCTCCAGCGGCCCCGAAGCCCTGGACCAGCTGCGCCTGGCCGTCCTCGGCGGTGATCCCTTCTCCGCGGCCGTCGTCGACGTCTCCATGCCGATCATGAGTGGCGACCAGCTGGTTCAGGAGATCCGCTGGGATCCGGATCTCGAGGGCCTCCACCTGGTGGCCATGACCACGATCGGCCAGAGGGGTGATGCGATGCGCCTGCGTGAGCTGGGCTTCGCCAAGTGCCTCCTCAAGCCCGTCAAGGAGCCACTGCTGCGCTCCTGCCTCGACGTTCGGAACGCCGATCCGGGCCCGGAAGAGGACGCGGGGGAGGAAGCCAGGCCGAGCCGGCGCTCGTCCGGAGCGAGGCCCGGGGGCGCAGCGCCGGTGCTGCTGGCGGAGGACAATCCGATCAACCAGCGAGTCGCCCTCAGCATGCTCGAACGCATCGGCCATGTGGTCGACACGGTCAGCAATGGCCGCGAGGCAGTCGACGCGCTCTGCAAGACGGCGTACGCGCTGGTCCTGATGGACTGTCAGATGCCGGAGATGGACGGCTACGAGGCGACCGAGGTGATCCGTTCGGCGCGTGCTCCAGTCCTCGATCGGAATATCCCGGTGATCGCCATGACGGCCAATGCGATGCAAGGCGACCGAGAGAAGTGCCTCGAAGCGGGGATGAACGACTACATCGCCAAGCCGGTCGACTCCGCCACGCTGACCGAGGTTCTCGATCGGTGGCTGCCTCGGCGTGGGGAGTGAGGGCGGCTGAGGCTGGACGGTTCCTGGCCCGACTCGGAACCGGGGGCTCTCTCCGCTAGAATCCAGCAGAGCTGGCGGCTCGAGGCCGCCGGGATCCCAGACCCCAGGAGGTGGAGCAGATGTACCCTTCCCGTTCGTATGGGCTGATCGCCCTCGTCGCCGTGATCACCGCATCGTGCGCCAGCATCGGAGGAAGCTCGGGGGTCTCGATGATCGAGCTCCCGGTCGAGTACAACACGCCCGACGGCATGTGCCTGGACGCCTCCGGGGACATCATCCTCTCCTGTCCCAACTTCAACGATCCGACGTACCCGGCCCGGATTCTGCGCATCGACGAGGAGGACCGTGTTCACGAGGTGTGCGAGCTGCCCGTACACACCGAGACCGGTCGAATCGGCCCCCTCGGTGTGGCGGTTGGAGAGGACGGACACATCTACGTCGCGGACAACCAGTCCGACTTCAACGAATCGGACTTTCCTGCCTCGCGCCTCCTGCGCGTCCGGATGAAGGACGGGCGGGCCGAGGGCTGCGAGGTGCTCGTCACCGGCTTCGTCCAGTCGAACGCCGTGTCCTGCCACGGTGGATACGTGTACGTCACCGAGACGAAGATGCAGCCCGACAGGACACCGCTCCTGAGCGGCGTGTACCGCTTTACGCTGGAGGAGCTGAACGACGGCGTGCCGATCGCGCTCCTGCCCGCCGGCAACGACCCGCACGTGATCACGAAGGTGGACACGCACAGCTCCGACTGGCGCGTCGGCGCGAACGGGATGGGGCTCGACGCCGAGGGGAACCTCTACTACTGCAACTTCGGTGACGCGGCGATACTCAGGGTGACCTTCGACGAGGACGGCGCGGTCGCCTCGCACGAGCTGTTCGCCAAGGGCGAGGGTATGCAGAGCACCGACGGCATCAAGTTCCACCCGGTGACCGGTGACATCTTCGTCGCGGACTTCGTCGGCAATGCGGTGCACCGCGTCGACGGACGAACGGGCGAGGTCACGACCTTGCTCCGGAACGGGAACACCGACGGGAGGAAGGGGGAGCTGGATCGACCCTCGGAGGTGTGCCTGCGCGGGAACCGCCTCTACGTCGCCAACATTGACCTCCCCTTCGGCGGCAACGAGTACGACGCGCCGCACGGCATCACGATCATCGAACTGGACGAGCGAGGACGGCGGCGATGAGAGGGATCATCCTGGTGGCGCTGGTGCTGACGGGCGGCTGGTTGCCGACCCATCAGGACGAAGACTCCTCGCTCACCGAGCCCCGCGAGGCGATCCTGATCGCCGACTTCGAGGGGGAGGACTACGGCGACTGGACCGTCGAGGGCGAGGCGTTCGGCCCGGGCCCGGCGCGGGGCACGCTGGCGAGCCAGATGGTGGTGACCGGCTACCTCGGCGAGGGGCTGGTCAACAGCTTCTACTCGGGGGACGACAGCGTGGGCCAGCTGACCTCTCCCCCCTTCACCATCGCGCGCACGCACATCAACTTCCTCCTCGGCGGCGGCCAGCATCCGGGGCGCGCCTGCATCGAGCTGATCGTCGACGGCGAGGTCGTGCGTACCGCGACCGGTCCCAACGATCGCCCCGGCGGCTCCGAACACCTCGACTGGCATGGCTGGGCCGTGGCCGACCTGCAGGGACGGGAAGCGGTCCTGCGCATCGTCGATCGTCAGCGGGGCGGCTGGGGTCACATCAACGTCGATCACCTCGTCCAGGAGGATCGCCCCCGCCGGGCGGAGCCGGCCCATCGTGACCTCGAGATCGAGCAGCGCTACCTGCACCTCCCGGTGCGAACCGGGGCGACGAAGCGACGGATCCGGATCATCGACGGGGAGACGACGCTTCGAGAGTTCGAGATCGAGCTGGCGGACCAGGAGCCCGGGTTCCACGTCTTCTGCGATCTGTCCCCTTTCGTCGGGAAGACGCTACGCCTCGCCATCGACCGCTCCTCCTCCGGTGCGAAGGCGCTGGACGGGATCATCCAGTCGGCCGAGGTGCCCGGAGCCGCGCGGATGTATAGGGAGGAGCACCGCCCGCAGTTCCACTTCACCACGCGGCGCGGCTGGATCAACGACCCCAACGGGCTCGTCTACCACGACGGCGAGTACCACCTCTTCTACCAGCACAACCCCTACGGCTGGAACTGGGGCAACATGCACTGGGGGCACGCGGTGAGCCCGGACCTGGTGCACTGGCGAGAGCTGCCGCTCGCGCTCTACCCGCACCACTACGGGGACTGGTGCTTCTCGGGGAGCGCGTTGATCGACCACGAGAACGTCTCGGGCTTCCAGACCGGCGACGAGAAGGTGCTCGTTGCCTTCTACACGAGCACCGGCCGTGGTGAGTCCATCGCCTTCAGCAACGACCGGGGGCGCACGTTCACCGACTTCGAAGGAAACCCCGTCGTCCGCCACCGGGGACGAGATCCCAAGGTGATCCGCTACGAGCCGGGCGGACACTTCGTGATGGCGGTCTACGACGAGGAGGGGGACTCGCGCGGCATCGCCTTCTACACCTCGACCGATCTGAAGGAATGGACTCGCCGCAGCCGCATCCACGGGTACTACGAGTGCCCCGAGCTCTTCGAGCTGGCCGTGGACGGCGATCCCGGCAACACGAGGTGGGTGGTCTACGGGGCGGACGGTGCCTACTCGATCGGGAGCTTCGACGGAGCGACCTTCACCCCCGAGGTGGAGAAGCAGCGCTTCCACCACGGCAACTGCTTCTACGCCTCCCAGACCTTCAACGGCATCCCCGAGGCCGACGGGCGCCGGATCCAGATCGCCTGGGGACGGATCGCGTTGCCCGGGATGCCCTTCAACCAGATGATGAACTTCCCGGTGGAGCTCTCACTGCACACCACCGAGGGAGGACTCAGGATGTGCGCCGAACCGGTCGCCGAGCTCGCCGCGCTCCACGAGAGGTCGTTCACCCGGCGCGATCTGGAGGTCGCCGAGGACCCGGTGTCCCTGTCCTTCCCAGACGGCGAGCCTCTCGGCGAGCTCCTCCACCTCGAGCTGCGCTGGAGCGTCGGCGAGGCGGAAGAGCTCGACCTCAACATCCTCGGCATCCCCGTGCTCTACCGCGTCGGCGCCGCCGAGCTGGAGTGCGCGGGCAACGTCGGCCCACTCTCCGCCCGCGAGGGAGTGCTCGAGCTGGAGCTCCTCATCGACCGCACTTCGATCGAGATCTTCGGAGACAGTGGTCGCCTTTACATGCCGATCGGGACGATCGTGTCGAAGAAGGGCTCCGGCCTGCTGGCCTCTTCGCGCGGAGGGCCCTCTCGTCTCGAACGAATCACGGTGCACGAGCTGCGCTCGGCGTGGAGCTCCGACGGATGAGGTGAGTGCCGGCTTCCGCGGCGACGACGAGCAGTCCCGTTGCAGCGCCTTCGTTGCTATCATGCCGGAGGTGCAACCGGACCTCTTTTCTCCACCGACCCGGCGGCACCGCTCCCCCATTGCAGGGCTCCTGACCTACGCGGAGTCATTCCTGCAACCTCGGGGCCT